>CAZCTH010000025.1:0-49183 GCA_964501435.1 uncultured Spirochaetales bacterium
CGCGGCGCCGCGCGTGCTCGCGGTCTCGCGCTGGCGCAACGCCGTCGCCCAGCCCGGCGCGAGCCACGCGTCGCTCGCGCTCGACCTGCGCGAGCGCTTCGCCGGCGCGCCCACGCTTCAGCTCGCGGGCGGTTGGCTCGACGGCGTGGCGCTCGGTGACGCGTTCGCGAGCGGCCTCGCCGCCGGCGCGCGCGCCGCTGCGACTCTCGCGCCGCGCTGATCGTTCGCGTCTCGCGTTCGCAGTTGATTCCCACGGGCCGGGCTGCGCATCATCGCAGCACACCCGGAGGATTCGTGATGCCGGAGATCGCATGGCTTCCCACGCTCGTGGCCACGCTGCTCGCCTTCGCGCTCGGCGGCCTCTGGTACGGCCCGCTGTTCAGCAAGGCCTGGATGGCCGAGCACGGCTTCACCGAGGAGCAGCTCCGCGAGGACTTCAACCCGGCGAAGACCTACGGCCTGACCGCCGTGCTCGCGGCGCTGAGCGCGGTCGTGTTCGGCATCTTCCTCGGGTTGTTGGGCGAGCACACGGCGATGTTCGCCGTCGGCTTCGGCTTCTCGGCGGGGCTCTTCTGGGTCGCCGCCTCGATCGGCACGAACTACCTGTTCGAGCGCAGCTCGCTGCGCCTCTTCCTGATCAACGGCGGCTACCACGTCGTGCGCTTCACCTTGATGGGGGCGGCCTTCGGGTTGCTGGGTTGAGGCGCGCTGGCCTGGACTGAACGTGTGTTCAGCGACTAGTCTCCGCCCGACCCTCCTCGGAGCGCGCGTGGAACGGAAAGTCGTCTGCTCGAGTTGCGACGCGTTTTGTCCGCTGACCGCGACGGTCCGCGAGGGGCGTGTCGTGAAAGTCGCGCCGCGCGCCCACCCGCTCCTGAAAGACGTGATCTGCATGAAGGGCGCATTCGCGCCCAAGGCCTTCGCGCATCCCGCGCGCCTGATGCATCCGCTGCGTCGCGTGGGACCGCGGGGCGGCGGGCAGTGGGAGCGGGTCTCGTGGCAGGCGGCCCTCGACGACATCGCGGAGCGCCTACGCACGGTCGTCGCGAGGGATGGACCCGAGGCCCTCGCCGTCGCGTCGAGCAACTGGAACACGACGGTCGACAACGGGATGTGTCGCCGCTTCATGAACCTGTTGGGCAGCCCCAACTGGATCAGCGGCGTCGCGTACTGCATGGGCAACACGTCGGCCGTGAACCGCATGGTCTACGGCTGGTACCCGCAGCCCGATCTGTTCAACACGAGCTGCATCGTGCTGTTCGGACACAACCCGCGGCGGCACAGCTGGACGCCGATCTACAAGATGATCCGCCTCGCGCAGGCGCGCGGCGCGAAGCTGATCGTGCTCGACCCGCGCAAGAGCGAGAACGCCGAGCGTGCCGACCTCTGGCTTCCGCTGCGTGCGGGCACCGACGCCGCGATGTGCCTCGGCTGGCTGAACGTGATCCTCGCCGAGCGACGGTACGACGCGGCCTTCGTCGAGCGCTGGACGCATGGCTTCGAGGCGTTCGCGGAGCGCGTACGGGAGTTCCCCGTCGAGCGCGTGGCCGCGATCACCGGCGTCGCGCCCGACCTGATCGTGCGCGCCGCTCGGATGTACGCCGAGGAGCGGTCGGTGATTCCGTGGTCGCCGATCACGGACCAGCAGGTGTCGAGCACCTCGGCGATTCGTCTGCACTGCGCGCTGCGCGCCGTCACGGGCAACCTCGACGTCGTGGGCGGCGAGCGCTTCCACGCGTTCGATCCGCGCGTCGTTTCCGACACCGATCTCGAGCTGCACGACGCGCTCTCCGACGCACAGAAGGCCAAGCAGCTCGGGGCGGGCGAGTTCCCGGTGTTCACGTATCGCGGCATGGCGCCGCTCGCGGACGCGACCGAGCGGGTCTGGGGGCGCCGCTGGGCGAACCTGGTCACGGGCAACTACATGGCGCACCCGCTCGCGACGTTTCGCGCGATGGCGGACGGCGACCCGTATCCGGTGAAGGCGTTCTTCACGCTCGGCAACAACACGCTGCTCGCCTTCGCCAACATGCAGCAGA
This sequence comes from uncultured Spirochaetales bacterium, assembly GCA_964501435.1. GTDB lineage: Bacteria > Myxococcota_A > UBA9160 > UBA9160 > UBA6930 > VGRF01. The sequence goes on from CAZCTH010000025.1 coordinate 2,040, forward strand.
TCCACCGCGCACTGATGGACCAAGACCTCGTCGTCGCCCACGAGCACATGCTCACGCCGACGGCGCAGCTCGCGGACTACGTGCTGCCCGGCGACAGCTGGCTCGAGCGACCGAGCATGATGGTCGGCGGCAGCCAGCAGGCCATGGAGCCGCCGGGCGAATGCAAGAGCGTCTACTTCTTCTGGCGCGAGCTGGCGCAGCGGATGGGCCTCGCGCAGCACTTTCCGTGGCCGACGCTGGAAGCGCTCTACGACCACCGCCTCGCGCCCAGCGGTATGGACTGGAACGGCTTCTGCGAGAGCGGCCTGCCGTTCGCGCCGAATCCGGAGCGCAAGTACGAGCAGGCCGGCTTCGCGACACCCACCGGCAAGGTCGAGCTGTACTCCACGGTGCTCGAGCAGCTCGGCTTCGATCCGCTGCCGTATCACCGCGAAGCCCCGGAACCGAACGCCGCGTATCCCTTCTCGGTCTTCGTCGGAGTCCGCGACGACGAGTATTTCCAGACGGGGCATCGGCACGTGCCGGATCTGCGCCGTCGCGTGCCGGATCCGACGGCCTTCCTCCACGCGGCGGACGCCGCGGGGCTCGGCGTCGCCGACGGTGACTGGCTGCGCGTCGCGACGGAGCACGGAGCGATGGTCGCGCGGGCTGAGGTGCGCGCCGAGATGCCGCGCGGGCTCGTGCGCGTGCCGCACGGCTGGTGGAAGCCCGAGGCGACGGGCAGCACGCTCTCCGGCGCGTGGCAGTTCTCGGACGCGCAGCTGAGCGGAGACGCGCGGGAGACCGTCGACCGCGAGCAGGGTGTGCCGCACTTGAAGGGTATTCGCTGCCGCGTCGAGAAGCTCTCGCCGGGTGAGGTGGACGCGCTCGAGCGCGAGTTTGGCAAGGCGCTCGCGCTTCCGGCGGGCCCCCGCGCGCGCATCGCGAAGCTGGATTTGCAGCGCGGCGACTTCATGCACGACGAGATCGCCGGCGCTGGCGCGGAGTTCTCCGCGCTCGATCTCGCGCACTATGGCCGTGGGGGCGTGCAGTGAGAGCGGGAGCGGGGGCGGCGCCGCCGCCGGGCTCGACCGGGCAACGGTCGGGTGCTTGCATTCAACTCGCGCCGGGCGCTGCCGCTCGGGCGCAGCGGGGGTTCTGATGGCGGAGTCGGCAATCGAGGTTCGGCGCGCGGGGCACGTCGCGACGGTGACGATCCGCCGCGCGGAACGGCGCAATGCGGTCACCCCGTCGATGATGCGCGAGCTGATCGAGGCGAGCCGGGGCTTCGCGGCGGACGAAGAGACGCGCGCGGTGATCTTTCGCGCGGAGGGTGGCGACTTCTCGGTGGGCGCGGATCTCCAGCAGCAGCGCGGCGCTGGCGGCGCGCCCGCCTCGCTCGTGATGCGCCGCCGCGGCGCGGAGCTGGGCGCGACCCTCATGCACGCGATCCAGGAGATCCATCAGCCGACGATCTGCGCGGTGCAGGGCATCGCGACCGGAGCGGGCGCGTGCATCACGTCGGCGTGCGACTTCCGAGTCGGCGCCGACGACGCGCGCATCGGCTACGGCGAGGTGAAGCTCGGCATCAACCTGATGTGGAACGCGGTGCCGTTGTGCGTCCACCTCGTGGGCGCCGCTCGCGCGAAGCGCATGATCATGACGGGCAAGCTGTTCGACGCCGCGACGCTCGAGCGCTGGGGCTTTCTCGACGAGGTCGTGCCGCGCGCGGGCCTCGACGGGGCCGCGCAGCGCTGGGCCGAGGAGTACGCAGCCCTGCCGCCGCTGGCGGTGCAGATGATCAAGCGCAGCGTGAACCACGTCGCGGGCGCGCTCGACCGCGCCGTGATGCACATGGACACGGATCAGTGGCTGCTCGCGAGCACGAGTGGCGACTTCAAGGAGGCCGTGTCGGCGTTCTTCGAGAAGCGCAAGCCGAAGTTCACCGGCAGCTGATCGCCCCGGCCCGGTTCACACTGGCAGCGATGCGCGCAGCGCGCGCTTGTCGATCTTCCCGCTCGGCAGGGCCGGGAAAGTGTCGAGCACGCTCCAGGTCTTCGGGACTTTGTAGTCCGCGATGCGCTCGCGAAGGAACGCCCGCACTTGCTGGGGGTCGAGGGTCGCTCCGGGCTTCGGCTGGAGAAACCCGTGACCGACCTCCTGGAAGGTCGGGTGCGGTACCGCGACGACGGCGGCTTGCGCGACGTCCGCGTGCTCGCAGATCGCGAGCTCGACCTCGACGGGATAGACGTTGTAGCCGCCCGACTTGAACATCTCCTTCAGTCGTCCCGCGAACACGACGTTGCCGTCCTCGCGCAGGAAGCCGAGATCGCCGGTGCGGAGCCAACCGTCGGGCGTAAAGGCTTCGCGCGTCGCCTCGGGCTTGCCCCAATAACCCGACATCACGCACACGCCGCGCACCTGGATCTCGCCCGTCACGCCGACCGCCGCGGGCCGCGCTCGCTCGTCGGCGATGCGGATCTCGACGCCGTCGACCGGGCGTCCGATCGTCTCCGCCATCACCTCGACCGGCGCGTCGCGCGCGGTGGTGGTGATCATCCCGCAGGTCTCCGTCTGCCCGTACACACTCGACATGCGAGCGCCGAGCTTCTGGATCTCGCGGAGGGTGGGAGCGGGCGTGGCCGCGCCTCCGAACACGACGAGGCGGTAGTTCTTTCGGCTCGACAGGTCGGCTCTCGGTCGCGCGAGCATCATCGCGAAGGCGGTCGGGCTCGAGACGAGGTAGCTCGGCCGCTCGGCCTTGTTGAGCGCAGCGATCGCGTCGAGGTCGACGCGCGGGTGGAACACGATGCGCCCGCCGCCGGCGAACACGGTCATGCACACGTTGTCGAGCGCGCCGACGTGATTGATGGGCGCCGCGCAGATCGTGCAGTCGAGCGCGCCGGGGTCGGTCCACGCCACGTTGGCGAGCGCGGTCCGCACGATCGCGCGGTGGGAGAGCTGCGCGCCCTTCGGCTGCCCCGTCGTCCCCGACGTGTAGACGATGACCGCGGTGTCCTCGGGATCGACGGCGGCGCGCGCACGCGTGAGTCCCTCCGGCGAGATCGCGTCGCCGGCCGCACAGAACGAGTCCCCGGGAGCGAGTGGCGCGTCGCCCAGCGCCGCGAACCCGGTGCCGGCGGGTGCGAGCGCTGCGAGCTCCGCGAGGTAGTCACGCCCCTCGAACGGCGATCGCGCGAGCACGAGCTTCGGGCGCGCGTCGCCGAGCAGATAGGCGTACTCGTTTCGCTGGTATCGCGGGTTCAGGCCCTGCCAGATCGCGCCGACGGAAGCGGTCGCGAGGAAGAGCACCCAGAAATCGGCGCTCGGCGGGGCGAGGGTCGCCACGCGGTCGCCGCGCGCCACGCCCCGAGCGAGCAGCGCTCTCGCGACCGCGTCGACGCGCTCGGCGAGCGCGGCGTTGTCGAGGCGTAGGGAGCCGTCGACGACCGCGGGCGCGTGCGGCGCGCGTGCGACCCGCTCGGCGAGGATTTCACTGATCAAGTGGATAGGCATCGTGTGGTGCTCCGATAGCGCTCGTCGCGCCCCCACGCAGCCTTCGAAGGCGATGAACGGGTTGAGTTTTGACTGAACGTATGTTTAGTATGCCCCAAACGCGCCTCCAGCGGGCGCACTGGGAGGGTTCATGCTCGGATTTCGGACCTCGCTCGCGCTCGCAGTCGGCCTGGCGGCGCTGCCGGCTCTCGCACAGGCGCCCGCCGCGCAAGGGACCGCCAACGAACCGGAAGAGATCGTGATCACCGTGCAGAAGCGCGAGGAGAACCTCGCCGACGTGCCCGCACCGGTTCAGGCCCTGCGCGCCGAGGACCTCGCGGTCCAGGGCGTCGGCAAGGTGAGCGACCTCGTGACGCTGATCCCCGGTGCGTCGGTGGTCTCGAACTCGACGCCCGGCTTCGAGACCCTCCAGATCCGCGGCATCGCGAGCGGCACGACCGGCGACGGGCTGGTGGGCTACTACGTCGACGAGACGCCGTTCGGCATCCCGAACCTCCAGCTCACGCCGCCCGCACGCCTGCTCGATGTCGAGCGCGTCGAGGTTCTGCGCGGCCCGTCGGGCACGCTCTACGGCCAAGGATCCATGGGCGGGACGATCAAGCTCGTCACGGTGCGACCCGACTCCGAAGCGCTCGAGGGCCGCGTCGAGGGCGAGTACTCGAGCACGCACGGCGGCGGGAACAACTACGCGTTCGGCGCGGTGCTGAACGTTCCGATCCTTGCGGAACGGCTCGCGGTGCGGGCGTCGGGCAGCTTCGAGCGCTTGAGCGGGTTCGCCGAGGCCCCGGAGCTCGGCGAGAGGAACGTCAACGACTTCGAATCCGTGAACGCGCGCGTGACGGCGCTGTGGACGCCCAGCGAGGACGTCGACGTCAGCGCGAGCTACTGGCGCATCGAGAACGACCAGGAGTTCTCGAACGGCCTCACGCCCGGCCTGCCGGTTCCGACGATCTCCGGCACCGGCGGAGTTCGTGGCTACACGGACGTCGAAGCCGACATCTATTCCGCGACGTTCTCGTGGACCAGCGACTACGGCACGCTCACCGCGAACTCGTCGTACATCGACCACGAGCTCGACTTCCTCGCGCCGCTGCTCACGGTGCTGCTCAACGACAGCACCTTCGGCACGGAGTCGTTCACCCAGGAGATCCGCTTCGCATCTCCGGACGAGAACGCGCTGCGCTGGATCGGCGGCTTCTTCTATCGCGACGCGACGATCCACTCCGACATCGACTTCACCTTTCTCGGCTTCCCCGTGATCGACATCGTGGGCGACCTCGACACGAAGTCCTGGTCGCTGTTCGGCGAGGTGTCTTACGACCTGTTCGACGGGCGCCTCGTACCGCTCGTGGGCGTGCGGTACTTCCGCGACGAGCGCGGCAGCGACGGCCTCGACCGCGCGACCGGCCTGCCGCGCAACATCGGGCCGGCGCACTACGAGCGCTGGAGCCCGCGCTTCAATCTCGCGTTCCACGCCACCGAGAACGGCCTGATCTACTTCAACGCCGCGAAGGGCTTCCGCAGCGGCGTGCTGCAGACCCAGGCGCAGGCGGACGCGTCCGTCGCGCTCGGCATCCCGACCAGCACGCAGATCAAGCCCGACGAGCTGTGGACCTACGAGCTCGGCACGCGCTGGAGCCTGTTCGACGGCCAGGTGATGGTCGAGGCTTCGTACTACCACACGAACTGGAAGGACATTCAGCTGCAGTTCGCGACGGCCGCCGTGATCTCGCTCGCGAACGGCGGAGACGCCGACATCGATGGCGTCGATCTCGGCCTCGCGTGGCGCGCAGCGCCGGGGCTCACGCTCCAGCTCACGGGAAACGTGAATGACGCCGACTTCGCCGAGGTGGTGCCGGCGCTCGGCGCGGCGCTGCCGACCGTCAACCCCGGAGAGCCACTGCCGAACGTCCCGAACAGCACGTTCATGGCGTCGCTCGACTACGAACGGGAGCTGCCGTTCGGCGAGTGGACGGGCAGGGCGCACGTCTCGTATGCGATGCGCCAGGACACGATCGACGCAGCGTCGGGTCTGCGCTCCGGCGACCTCGACGACGTGACCGTCAGCCTCGGCGTCTCGAACGAGCGCTGGAACGCGGAGCTGTTCGTGCTGAACGCGATGGACGACGAGGCTCCCGTGGTGCGCACCGGTACCGCGCTCTCGATCCTCTACCCGCGCCGGGTCGGCTTCAAGGTCGGCGTCGACTTCTGAGCACCCTGCGGCGTCCCCGGCTTGCTGCGGGCCGCGCCCGCGCCGACAGTTCGGCGCGGGCGCGGTCGGGCCCCGCTGGAGGCGACGAGATGGCGGCGCGCAAGAAGACGGTCAAGCGGAGCAGGCCCGCGCGCGCGCGCGGCGCCGAGCGCGCAGCCCCGTCGAGCGACGGCGGGCGGGAGCGCCTGATCGCTGTCGCGGAACGGCTGTTCGCGGAGCGCGGCTACGACGGAATCACGATCCGCGACATCTCCAGCGCCGCGGACGTGTCGGTCGGCCTGATCCACCACCACTTTGGCTCGAAGGACGGCTTGCGCAAAGCCGTGGACGAAGCCTGCATGGCCCAGTTCGAGGAGGTCCTGCGGGACCACGCCACGCTCAGCGCCGACGCATCGCAGCGCGGCCTCGAGGCCGTGTCGGATTGGACCGAGGCGTGGATCGACCGCCACGTCGCGAACTGGTCGCGCTCCGTGAAGTACATGCGCCGCGCCCTGCTCGAGGGCGGCGAATGGGGCGCCCAGGTGTTCGAGCGCTTCTACACGATCACCCGCGCATCGGTGGACCGCCTCGACGCCGCGGGCGCATTGCGCGGAGACGTCGACCGCCTGTGGCTGCCGATCCTGTTCATGTATCTCGATCTCGGCACGCTGCTGCTCGACCCGTACATCGAGCGCGTGCTGGGCAAATCGGGGTTCGACCGCGAGCTGTGGCGCCGCCGCCATCGCGCCTACACCGATCTGATCCTTCGAGGCACGCGCCCGGAGCGGGCACCGCGCTGAACAAATGACTAGCGCAAGGCGCGGATCCGCTTCATGCTGGGGGCCGTTTCGATGCGGGGGCCCCCGATGGAAGCGATCACGGTCCGCAGGATGGGATTCGAGTTCCCGGACGACCTCGAGCTCGTGTTCGTGCGCGACGAGCCCGGGCTGTCTTACACGTTCGTCGGGACGTGGATGCTGCTCCCGTATCTCGAGCCGTACCTGATCCGCTCGATGCGCGAGGCGCTGCCCCGGATCGAATCTCCGGATCTGCGCGCCGACGTGCAGGCGTTTTGCGCGCAGGAGGGTCAGCACTATCGCGAGCACGCGCGCGCGAACGACGTGGTGCGGCGCCGGCTGCCGGGCGCGCGCGGGCTCGCCGATCTCGAGCGCGAGATCGCCGCGGAGTTCGAGGCGTTCTCGAAGCAGCGCTCGCTGCGCTGGAACCTCGCGTATGCAGAGGGGTTCGAGGCGCTGACGGCCGCGCAGTCTCTCACGCAGTTCGAGGAGCGCGTGTTCGCGCGCATGACGGGCCCGCTCCGCGACCTGATGGAGTGGCACATCATGGAAGAGCTCGAGCACCGCACCGTCGCCTTCGACGTGTATCGCACGCTCTTCGGCGGCTACTTCTACCGGCTGTTCGTGGGGCTCTGGGCGCAGTGGCACTTCCTGTCTCGCGGCGGACGCCTCGCGCGCTGCCTCGCGAGCGCGGACCGCGCGTCGTTCCGCGGGCGACGCGCCAGTCGCCGCTGGCTGCTGCGATACGCGCTGCGCGCGTTGCCGCGGGTGCTGGCCATCTACATGCCGTGGTACGACCCGCGCCGCGCGCCGCTGCCGACCGCGTGCCTCGAGGCGCGCGAGCGTTACTCGCGTGCCGCGCAGCACGTCGGGAGGGCCGCGGCGGCAGTTGCGAGTTGAAAGGGGGAGGGATGGCGACGGCACTCGACGCGGGCGCGACGGCGCGCCTCGCGGCCTTCGCGGCGGAACTGCACGCGCGACCGATTGTCCCCGCGCAGGGCCTCCTGCCGACCCAGCACGTCGGCCCGGACGAGTTGCCCTGGGCCGAGGCGGGCGATGGCTCCGCGATCCAGCTGCTGCACGTCGACCTGAACGTCGGACTCTGGATCTCGAAGACGCGCCTGCCGCCCGGTTATCAGGTGGTCACGCACTACCACACGGGCCTGGTGTACGCGGTGACGCTCCAAGGCGCGTGGCACTACCGCGAGAGCCCCGAGGCGGTGAATCGACCGGGCTCCTACTTGTTCGAGCCGGCCGGTTCGCGGCACACGCTGGTGACGCCGCCCGATCAGGCGGGCGACACGATCGCCTGGTTCGCGATCTACGGCGCGAACGTGAACGTCGACGCCGACGGGAAGATCGTCTCGATCGTGGATGCGCGCTCCGCGCTCGACACGTATCGCGGCTACTGCATGGCGCTCGGGCTCGACTGCTCGAAACTGATCGTGCACGGCGGCTGACGTGCGCGCCGTCGTCGCGCGCGAGGGCGCGCTGCACGTGGAGGAGCGCCCAGAGCTCGCCCCGGGGCCCGGTGAGGTGCTCGCGAGCGTGCTCGCCTGCGGCATCTGCGGCTCCGATCTCCACTATCTGAAGCACTGTCGTCACACCGTCGAGCTCGCGCGCTCCCTCGGCGCGCCCACCGCGGAGATGGAGCGCGCGATCGCGCAGGGAGTCGTGCTCGGTCACGAGTTCGTCGCGCGGATCGAGGAGCTCGGACCCGAGACCCGGCGCACGCTTCGGCGCGGCGATCGCGTGTGCTCGATGCCGTTCCTCGCGCGCGGAGCGACGCGCGTGTTGCTCGGCTCGACGCCGGAAGCGCCTGGTGCCTTCGCAGAGCGCATGCTGCTCACCGAGGCTTCGCTGTTGCGCGTGGACGACGCGCTTCCCGACGAAGCGGCCGCGCTCGTCGAGCCCGTGGGCATCGCGGTGCACGCGATCGCGAAAGCCGAGCTGTCGCCGGAAGATCGCGCGGTGGTGGTGGGCTGCGGGCCGATCGGACTCGCGGTGGTCGCGGTGCTGCGCGCGCGGGGGCTGAAGACGATCGTCGCCAGCGACCCGTCGCCGAAGCGCCGCGAACTCGCCGGTGCGCTCGGCGCGAGCGCGGTCGTGGACCCGGCCCGTGAGGGCGTCTTCGCCCGCCCGGCGCCGCATGCGGCGCGCACCGTGGTGTTCGAGAACACGGGCGTCCCCGGCATGCTCGACCGCCTCGTGCTCGAGGCGCCCGTCGGCGCACGGCTCGTCGTCACCGGCATCGCGCCGGGCCACGAACGCTTCCTCCCGATGATCGCGATCACGAAGGAGCTGAGCTTCGCGTTCGCGATCTATTACGCGCCGCGCGAGTTCGCCGAGGCCCACGAGCTGCTGCGGCGAGGCGCGGTGGACTGGCGGGCGTTCGTCACCGGGCGCGTCGGCCTCGCGGGAGTCGCGCAAGCGTTCCGCGAGCTCGCGGATCCGGAACGGCACGCGAAGATCGTCGTCGATCCGCGCCTCTGAGCCGCGGTCAGTGCCGGCGCACGAGCGCCGCGGCCGCGCTCACCCACGCGGGCGAGGCGTTCACGCACGGCACGAGTGCGAGCGCTTCGCCGCCGAGGCCCAGCCATTGGTCGCGCGCGCGCAGGCCGACCTCCTCGAGCGTCTCGAGGCAGTCCGCGACGAACGACGGGCAGAGCACGGCGAGCCGCTTCACGCCGCGCGCGGCGAGGCGCGGCAGCTCCTCGTCCGTCCACGGCTTGATCCACGGGTCGCGGCCGAGGCGCGACTGGAATGCGGTGGTGACGCGCTCGCTCGGCAGCGCGAGCGCCCCGGCGACGGCGCGAGTCGTCGCGAAGCACTGGGCGCGATAACAGTTCGCGAGCGCGAGCGACGTCGGCGCGTCGCAGCAGCCGGGGCTCGCGAGGCAGTGTGGCCTCGTCTCGCGGTCCGCGGCGCGCACGTGGCGCTCAGGCAGGCCGTGGTAGCTGAACAGCACGTGGTCGCAGCGCTCGCGCGCGAGGACGGGGCGCGCCGCGTCTGCGACCGCGGCCACGAAGCCGGCGTCCGCGAAGAACGGTCCGACGAACGCGATGGGCGGGCAGCCGGCGCGCCGTGCGGCGGCCTCGCGGATCGCGGCGATCGCGGTGCCGCTCGACGACTCCGCGACCTGCGGATAGAGCGGCAGCGCGACGATGCGCGAGACGCCCGCGTCGCACAGCGCGCTGAGCGCATCCGCGAGCCGCGGCGCGCCATAGCGCATGCCGAGCGCTACGCGGAAGCCGTCGCCGAGCGCGCGCTGCAGCGCGTCCGCGAATGCGCGCGAGTGCACGAGCAGGGGCGAGCCTTCGGGCGTCCAGATCGCGCGGTAGGCGTGTGCCGACTTCGGCGCACGGAACGGCGCGATGATCGCGTTCACGAGCAGCCAGCGCGCGGGCGCGGGCAGGTCGATCACGCGGGGATCGGAGAGGAACTCGCGCAGGTAGCGGCGCACGTCCGCGACCCCGGGCGATGCGGGCGTTCCGAGTTGGGCGAGCAGGATGCCGATCACGGAGCTCACCGCGGCAGCCTAACGGCCTGCGCGATGAAATCCGCCCAACCACAGCGAAAGCGCGCCGTAGGCGGCCGGGTAGAGCAGGGAAGCGCGCGCCGCGTGCGCCCGCAGCGCGGCGTCCTCAGTGAAGCACGCGAGCGCGAGCAGCGCGGTGAAGGCGGCCGCTCCGACGATCATCGTCTTCGCGAAACGCGTCATGCGCGTCGGGTAGAGATACTTGATCGGCACGAACACGAGTGCCGCCAGCGCGGCGAGCCAGGCGGCCGTCGTCGCGGGCGCGGCGCCGAGCAGCCAGGCGTAGATCGCGACGAAGTTCCAATACGACGGGAAGCCGAGGAAGAAGTGGTCGTCGGTCTTCGCGTCGGCCTGGGCGAACTGGTAGGCGCTCGCGAGCGCGGGGACGGCCGCCCAGCCCCAGCCGACGAGATCGTTCGCGGCGAGAAAGAAGCAGGGCACGATCACATAGTTCAGGTAGTCGACCACGTCGTCGAGGCGGCGGCCGTCGATGCTGGGCACGCGCTCGTGCACGTGGGCCGCGCGCGCGAGCGTGCCGTCCACGCTGTCCACCGCGAACGCGGCGAGCATCCACAGCGCGCTCGCGCGCAGGTCGCCCCGGGCGGCCTCGAGCAACGCGAACAAGCCCATCGCCGCGCCGCTCGCGGTGAGCGCGTGCACGCCCCAGGCGGCCGCGCGGGCCGCGAACGAGCTCGGTTCAGCTTCCCCTGCGCTTCCCATCTCTATGCGCCTCGCATGACGCGGCTATAGTGCCGCCCCTCAGGGGAGGACTCCATGGCCATCCAAGAGATCACCGACGACGGCGGACGCGTCTCGCCGATGCAGCGCGCGAACGACCTCGTCGAGGTGCTCCGCCAGGGCAACGACTCGTTCATCACGACGAAGGCCGACGCCGTCCTCAATTGGGCGCGCAAGTACTCGATGTTCCTCTACCCGTTCGTGACGGCCTGCTGCGGCATGGAGTTCATGAGCGCCGCCGGCCCGCGCTACGACATCGACCGCTTCGGCGCCGCGCTGCCGCGCTTCTCGCCGCGCCAGGCCGACCTGCTCATGGTGGTGGGGACGATCTCCCATCGGAACGCCCCGATCCTCAAGAAGGTCTACGACCAGATGGCGGAGCCGAAGTGGGTGATGGCCTTCGGCGCCTGCACCTGCTCGGGCGGCCCCTATAACAACTACTCCGTCGTGCAGGGCATCGACACGATCATCCCGGTGGACGTCTACGTGCCGGGCTGCCCGCCCCGCCCGGAGGCGGTGCTCGACGGCGTGATCAAGCTCCAGGCGCGCATCCAGGCGGAGCGCGTGGACGCGCAGGGGCGACACAAGGAAATCGACGAGCTGCCCGTGCGGCAGGTCGAGAAGCCCGTCGCCTAGCGAGCCGCCGCTTCGCCGCGCGTCGCCCGCGCGCGGAGATCGAACGGAGGCCTCGGTGTTTTCAACGTCCGAAAGCCGCGTGTTCGCGCAGCCGCCCCCCGGCGGGCGCGAGCGCCGGCCGGCCTCCGCCATCAAGCGGCGCGCCGGCAAAGCCGATCCGTTCGCTTCCGAGGGGGAGTCGTGAGCAGCGCCGCATTCGATCTGGTCGTCGTCGGGGCGGGCCCGGGCGGCTACGTCGCCGCGATCCGGGCGGCGCAGCTCGGGCTGAAGGTCGCCGTCGTCGAGGCGGACCGGCTCGGTGGCGTGTGCCTCAACTGGGGCTGCATCCCGTCGAAGGCGCTGCTCACGGGCGCGGAGCTGGTCGAGAACCTCACGCAGCACGGCGCCACGTTCGGCGTGAACGCCACGGGCATCACGCTCGACTACGGCAAGCTGATCGACCACTCGCGCGCCGTCGCGGATCGCCTCAACAAGGGCGTCGCGTCGCTCTTCAAGAAGAACAAGATCGAGTGGATCCAGGGCCGCGGCCGGCTCGCCAGCGCGACGAGCGTGGCCGTCTCGGGCCCGAACGAGCGCACCCTCGATGCGAAGCACGTGCTGCTCGCGACGGGCTCCACGGAGTGGGCGCCGCCGAGCATCCCGATCGACGGCGTGCGCGTGCTGACCTCGCGCGAGGCGCTCGAGTCGCGCCGCGTGCCCGGCACGCTGCTGGTGATCGGCGCGGGCGCCGTGGGCATGGAGTTCGCCTACGTCTACGCGAACTACGGCGCGAAGGTGACGATGGTCGAGATGGCGGACCAAATGCTGCCCGGCGCGGACAAGGAAGTGGCCGCGACCGTGGCGCGCGAGTTCGCGAAGAAGAAGATCGACGTGCGCACCGGCACGAAGTTCGAGCAGCTGAAGATCGAGGGCTCGGGCGTGCGCGTGACCGTCTCGAAGGGCGGCGCGAGCGAGGAGCTGACGTTCGACCAGGTGCTCGTCGCGATCGGCCGGCGCGCGCTCTCCGCGGACCTCGGGCTCGCCGAGGCGGGCGTCGGCGTGGACGCGCGGGGCTTCGTCGAAGTGGGCGCCGACTTCCGCACCGCCGCACCGACCGTGTCCGCAATCGGCGACCTGATCGGCGGCGCGCTGCTCGCGCACAAGGCGAGCGAGCAGGGCATCCAGGCCGTCGAGCTGATCGCCGGCGTGCGCCAGCACGCGCATGCCTTTCACATTCCGTTCTGCATCTACGCGCAGCCGCAGGTCGCCTGGATCGGGCTCACCGAAGAGCAGGCGCGCGCGAAGTACGGGGACGCGATCCGCGTGGGCAAGTTCCCGTTCGCGGCGTCGGGCAAGGCGATCGCGGCGGCGCACACCGCGGGCTTCGCGAAGATGATCGCCGAGCCGACCTACGGCGAGATCGTCGGGGCCCACGTCGTCGGCCATGGCGCCACGGACCTGATCGCGGAGATCGGCCTCGCGATGACGCTCGAAGCCACGACCGCCGAGGTCGCGAGCACCTGCCACGCCCATCCGACGCTGTCGGAGGCGATTCTCGAATCCGCACTCGCGGCCGAGGGCCGCGCGATCAATTTCTAGTCCGGCCCGCGCCGCATGCGGGGCGCGGTCGATGGGAGTCAAGTCATGGCGATCTCGGTTCGCGTCCCTGAGCTCGGCGAGAGCATTTCGGAGGGCACGATCGCGCGCTGGCTCGTGAAGCCCGGCGATCGCGTCGTCGTCGACCAGCCGCTCGTCGAGATCACGACGGACAAGGTGGACGCCGAGATCCCCGCGCCGGTGGCCGGAGTGATTACGGAGCTGCTCGCCGCGGAAGGCGAGACGGTGGCGGTGGGCGCGGAGATCGCCCGCCTCGAAGCCGGAGCGAGCGCTGAGGCGAGCGCGCCGACGCCGGCCGCGCCCGCGCGGGCGACTGCGAATGCGCCCGCACCTGCGGCAGCCGCGGCGCCGCGCGCGACCCCGGTCGCGAAGCGCATGGCGGACGAGTCGGGCGTCGATCTCGGCTCCGTCTCGGGCAGCGGTGCCTCCGGTCGCGTGATGAAGGCCGACGTCGAAGCGGCGCGCAGCGCGCCGGCTCAGTCCGCGCGCGCGGCCGCTCCGGCCGCGGCCCCCAAGGCCGCGCCGGCGAAGAAGGCGCCGTCGTCCCGCGTGCAGCAGGAAGCGGACACGAAGGCGCGCTTCGGGGCGTACGCGATCCAGGAAGGCGACCGCGTGATCCCGATGTCGCCGCTGCGCAAGCTCGTGGCAGACCACATGGTCTACTCGAAGCGCACGAGCCCCCACGTGGGCACGGTCGCCGAGATCGACATGGGGGGCGTCGCCGCGGTGCGCGACGCCCAGAAGAAGGCCTTCGAGGCCGCGAACGGCTTCGGCCTCACGTTCTTGCCGTTCATCGTGCACGCGGCGGTGCGCGCGCTGCGCGAGTTCCCCCAGCTGAACGCGTCGGTGCTCGAGGACGCGATCGTCGAGAAGCGCGACATCCACATTGGGATCGCGACCGAGACGGACAAAGGCCTCGTGGTGCCGGTCGTCCGCAACGCCGACCGGCTGTCGCTGGCGGGCCTCGCGTCCGCGATCGAGGACCTCTCGAGCCGCGCGCGCAGCAAGAAGCTCACGGCGAACGAGCTGAAGGGCGGCACGTTCACGATCTCGAATCCCGGTCGGAAGGGAAATCTGTACGGCTTCGCGATCATCAATCAGCCGCAGGTCGGCATCCTGCGCATGGGCGAGATGGTGAAGCGGCCCGTGGTGCGCAGCGTCGGCGGGCAGGACGCGATCGTGATCCGCCCGATGATGCACCTCGCGCTCTCCTACGATCATCGCGCCGTGGACGGCGCGCCCGCGAACGGCTTCCTGTATCGCGTGCGCGAGCTGCTCGAGGCGGCCGAGTTCGACCTCTAGCCGCGCCGCGCGGCGATCCCGCGTTACGTTGCACCCGATGGCGCTCGCGCTCGAAACCTCCTGGCTCGGCAGCGTGCCGTATGGCGCGGCGCTCGAGCGTCAGCTCGCCGCCGTCGAGGCACGGCGCGCCGGTGGGCCCGACCGCCTGCTGCTCCTCGAGCACCCGCCGGTCGTGACGCTCGGCCGCAGCGCGAAGCCCGAGAACCTGCTCACCCCGCGCGACGCGCTGCTCGCGCGCGGCGTCGAGGTGCACGAGATCGCGCGCGGCGGGGACGTCACCTGGCACGGCCCGGGCCAGCTCGTCGGCTACGTCGTGGCGGACCTCGCGGCCCGCGGCGCGCAGGACGTGTCGCTCTGGCTGCGCGGGATCGAGGCGAGCCTCGTGGAGGCGCTCGCGGAGCTGGGCGTGCCGAGCGGCCGCGTCGCGGGCATGACGGGCGTGTTCGTGGACGCGCCCGGGCCGAAGCGCAAGATCGCCTCGATCGGCGTCGGCATGAAGGGCTGGATCACCTACCACGGCTTCGCGCTGAACGTGACGCCCGACCTCGCGGGCTTCGGCGACATCGTGCCGTGCGGACTCTCGGGCGTGGCGATGACTTCGGTCGCGCGCGAGCTCGGCCGCTCGCTCGTGCTCGGCAGCCGCGACGAGCGGGCGTTCTTCGCCCACGCGCGCGAGCGCGTCGCGGCCGCGTTCGAGCGGGCCCTCGCATGACGCGCCCCCCCGACCAGCGCGTCGCGCGGCCGCAGGACAACCGCGTCGTCCCGACGGATCGCGGCGCCAAGCCGCCGTGGCTGAAGGTGCGCGTCCGCACGTCGCCGGAGCTCGAGCGCGTGCAGCAGATCGTGCGCGACGAGAAGCTCCACACCGTCTGCTCTTCGGCGAGCTGCCCGAACCTCTCGGAGTGCTGGTCGCGCGGCACCGCCACGTTCATGATCGGCGGCAACGACTGCACGCGGCGCTGCGGCTTCTGCGACGTCGCGACCGGCCGACCGGATGCGCTCGATCCCTTCGAGCCCGCGCGCGTCGCGAAGGCCGTCGAGCGACTCGGGCTCCAGTTCGCGGTGATCACCTGCGTGGCGCGCGACGACCTCGCCGACGGCGGGGCTGCGCAGATGGCGGCGACGGTGCGCGCGATCCGGCAGCGTCGCCCCGGCACCGGCGTCGAGGTGCTGATCTCCGACTATCAGGGCGACGAGTCGGCGCTGCGCGCGGTGCTGGACGCGAATCCCGACGTGCTCAACCACAACCTCGAGACCGTCGCGCGACTCCAGCGCCGCGTGCGCCCGGCGGCGAGCTACGAGCGCTCGCTCAGCGTGCTGCGCCGTGCGGGCGAGCTGCGCCCCGACATCCCGACCAAGTCCGGACTGATCCTCGGCATGGGCGAGCGCGACGACGAGGTCGAGCAGGCGCTCGCAGACTTGCGCGCGGCGGGCGTCTCGCTGCTCACGATGGGCCAGTACCTGCGCCCGTCCCCCGAGCACCTGCCGGTCGACCGCTACGTGAGCCCCGCGCAGTTCGACGCGTTCGCGGAACGCGCGCGCGCGCTCGGCTTCCGCGACGTCGCCGCCGGCCCGCTCGTGCGCAGCTCGTATCACGCCGAACAGCTGGCGGGGCCCCGCGGGTAGGTCCGTTGGGCCAGGCCCGACTGCGTCGGGCGTCGGCTCGCAGCGCTGCGCCGTAACCGCTCGAAAAGCTCGGGAAATCGGAGCGGCGCACCCAGCGTTCCGCTACGGTGCGCCGCCGCATGACTGCCCGCGTCGTCAAAGTTCGCCGTGACGAGAAGCTGACCTGGCTCGAGCGGCTCTACGTCCCCATGATCCTCAAGGGTCTGTGGATCACGAGCGCCCATTTCTTCCGAAATCTGGGCGGCTTCATCTCCGGCAAGCGCACTGCGTTCGTCGTGCAGTACCCCGAGGAGCGCGTCGACTTCGCCGACGCCTTCCGCGGCCAACCGGTGCTCGTGCAGCTCGACAGTGGCAAGCCCAAGTGCGTCGCGTGCGGGCTGTGCGAGTTCGCGTGCCCGACGGATTGCATCACCATCGTGCCCGGCGAGCTCGTGGACTCCGGCATCGAGCGCTATCCGCTCGAGTTCGACATCGACATGTCGCGCTGCATGTTCTGCGGCCTGTGCGAAGAGGCGTGTCCGGAAGAGGCGATCGTGATGAGCCGCGAGGTCGAGCTCGGCGCCTTCACGCGACCGGACATGCTCTATCACAAGGAGCAGCTGCTCGTGCCGGAGCCGATGCTGAAGCGTCGCCTCGAGTTCATCCGCGGCGAGTACGAGCGCCAGCACGCCGCGGCAGAGCCGAAGTGAGCGACTCCGGCGCGCGGAAGACCCAGGCGATGCAACGCCCGAACGCGGCGCGAGAAGCGCAAGCCGGCCAGCGCCGCCCCTGCGGCGCAGCCGGCGCGCAGTGAGCCGCAGGCGAACGGAGCTCGGAAGAGATGGATGACTTCGGCTCGGTGGCGCTGAAGCGGTTGATCGAGGTGCACGGCGGCGCGCTGAAGGCGACGCACGCGAACCTCGGCGACGCGACGGCGATCGTGGATCCCGCGCGCCTCGTCGACGTGATGCGCTTCCTGCGCGACGACGCCGAGTGCCAGTTCGACATGCTCACCGACCTGACGGCCGTGGACTATCTCGGCGAAGAGCCGCGCTTCGAGATGGTCTACCACCTCTACTCGGTGCCGAAGAACAAGCGCGTGCGCGTGAAGGCGCGGGTCGGCGAGCGCGCGCCCGAGATCGCGACGCTGACGCAGCTCTGGCCGTCGGCGAACTGGATGGAGCGCGAGGTGTGGGATCTCTACGGGATCCGTTTCACCGGCCACCCCGACTTGCGCCGCATCCTCCTCTACGAAGAGTTCGAGGGGCATCCGCTGCGCAAGGACTACCCGAAAGAGAAGCGACAGCCGCTCGTCGGCCCCCGGAACTGATTAGGAACGCATGACCATGTCGACGGACCTGCACCTGCACGCCCAGCTGCCGCCCGACCAGGACCAGCGCGGCGATCTGCACAGCGAGCACCAGATCCTGAACATGGGCCCGTCGCACCCCGCGACGCACGGCACCGTGAAGTTCGTGATCGAGCTCGACGGCGAGCAGGTCGTCGACCTCGACATCCACGTCGGTTACCTGCACCGCGGTTTCGAGAAGGAGTGCGAGAGCGGCTCCTGGTACCAGTGCATCCCGTACACGGACCGCCTCAACTACAACTCCGCGATCCTGTGCAATCTCGGCTTCTGCATGGCGGTCGAGAAGCTGCTGCGGATCGAGACGCCCGAGCGCTGCCAGTGGCTGCGCGTGATGGCGAGCGAGCTGTCGCGGCTCGGCGACCACCTGACGCGCACGGGCGCCGCCTGCCTCGAGCTGCAGGCGATGACGCCGTTCCTGTACGGCATCGAGGCGCGCGAGCTCACCTGGGACTTGCAGGAGATGCTCTGCGGGGCGCGCGTCACCTCCAACTACATCCGCATCGGCGGCGTGAAGCACGACATCGCGCCGAGCTACCCGGGCGCCGCGCGCGAGAAGATCGCGAAGATCCGCGAGCTGCTGGTCGACTTCGACGACGTCGTCACCCAGAACCGCATCTTCGTGGATCGCATGAAGGGCACGGGCGTCATCTCGAAAGAGGACTGCATCAAGTACGCCGTGACGGGCCCGATCCTGCGCTCCGTCGGCGTGCCGCTCGACGTTCGCAAGGACGAGCCGTACCTCGTGTACGACCGCATCGACTTCGACGTGCCGGTGGGCGAGGTGGGCGACAACTACGACCGCTACCTCGTGTGCGTCGAGGAGATGCAGCAGAGCTTGCGCATCATCGAGCAGTGCCTCGCGAAGCTCGAGACGATGGGCCCCGGGCCGGTGAACGTGGACGATCCGCGCGTGCGCTGGCCCGCCAAGGGCCGCGTGTTCAACGCGATGGAGGAGCTGATCCAGCAGTTCAAGAGCGTGACCGAGGGGCCGCGCGTGCCGAAGGGCGAGGGCTACTTCGCGATCGAGAGCGCGAATGGCGAGCTCGGCTTCTACCTCGTGAGCGACGGCAGCGCGCAGCCCGTGAAGGTGCGCTGCCGCCCGCCGAGCTTCATCAACCTCGCGCCGCTGCCGCTGATGGTGCGCGGCGCGATGCTCGCCGACCTGATCCCCACGTTCGACTTCATCAACATGATCGGCGGGGAGTGCGACCGATGATCGGCCGCGGGGAAGTCTCGAAGCGGCTCGGGATCCCGACGGACCAGATCGGCAGCGTCAATGACCCGCGCACGACCGAGGAGCTCGGCGTGAAGTGGAACGAGAAGTGGGTCTACCGCGACCCCGAGCGCAAGGGCTTCGATCGCGTCGTGCTGTGGCACCGCTACGACCTGCTCGGCGTGTGGCGCATCGCGCGCGACGGCAGCGCGACGCCGGAAGCGCTCCCCGACAAGGCGGGGCACTGAGCGGGGCGCCGCCGCCGCTCGCGCCGTTCGGCCTCGTGCTGCACCACGACGGCCGCTGGAGCCACGACGGTCAGCCGATCCTGCACCGCGGCATCCGCGAGCACTTCGACCGCAGCGTGAAGTACCTCGCCGCCGAGCGGAAGTTCGTCGTCACACTGCGCCACTTCCGCGGCGAGATCGTCGTCGAGGAGGCCGCCTTCTTCGTGCGCGCGGTCGACCTCGCCGCCGGGGAGGTGGCGCTCAGCGACGGCACGCGCGAGCCGCTCGACGTCGCGAGCCTGCACCCGTCGCCGCGCGACGGCGCGCTGCTCTGCCGCGTGAAGCGCGCGCTCGCGCCCGAGGGCCTGCTCGCGCGCTTCGCGCACGGCGCGCACGCCGAGCTGCTCGCGGCCATCGAGCCCGCCGGCGCCGGCTACACGCTCGCGATCGCCGGCCGCCGCGAGCCCGTGCCCGCGCTCGCCTGACCCCGCCCGGGGTCTGACCCCTTTCGGGTTCGCCGAACCCACCTGGGGTCTGACCCCATTCGGGTTCGACGCGACGAAAGCGTCCGGTCGCGTGCGCGTTTGCGCGCGGCTATGCGGCGCGACGCTCGAGCGCGAGGCGCGCGGGCCCTCGCACGAGGAACGAGGCGAGGCGCGGCGGCTCGGGGTCGCGCTTGCGTAGCGCGGCGAGGCGCGGCACGAGCGCCTCGAGGGCCACGCGCGCCTCGAGCCGCGCGAGCGACGCGCCGAGGCAGAAGTGCTTGCCCAGGCCGAAGCCGAGGTGGCCCTGCGTCTTGCGCGCGATGTCGAAGCGGTCACCGTCGGGGAAGCGCCGCTCGTCGTGGTTCGCGGAGCCGATCATCGGCACCACCGTCGCGCCCTTCGGGATGCGCACGCCCGCGATCTCCGTGTCCGCCGTCGCGGTGCGCAGCACGAGGTGCACCGGCGAGTCGAAGCGCACCGCCTCCTCGATCGCGTCGGGGATGCGCGACGGGTCCGCCGCCAGCTGCGCGAGCTGGTCCGGGTGGTCGAGCAGCGCGTTGACCGCGTTGCCGATCAGGTTCGTCGTGGTCTCGTTGCCGGCGACGAGCAGCAGGATCACGAACTGCATCGCGTCTTGCGGATGGAGCGCCGCGCCGTCGCGCGACGACACGATCGCGCTGATCAGGTCGTCCGCGGGCGCACGCTTCCGCGCGCGGGCGATCTGCGCGAGGTACGTCACCGCGTCCTCGAACGTGGCCAGCAGGTGCGGCGCGAACGGGTCGGCGCGATCGGTACCGGTGGCGCTCGAGATCACGGCGTCGGACCAGCGCTTGAAGTCGGCCTTGCGCTCGGGCGCGATGCCGAGCATGTCCGCGATCACGGTCACGGGCAACGGCGTCGCGAGATCCTCGACTACCTCGAACGGCTCGCCGCGATCGAGCTTTGCGACGCAGGCGGCGACGACCTCCCGCGCGCGCTTCTCCCAGTCCGCGATGCGCCGCGGCGTGAAGCCGCGATTCACGATCGCGCGCAGCGCGTCGTGGTAGGCGCCGTCCGCGGAGATCAGGCTCGGCCGCTTCAGGAACGCGTACGGATTCAGCCGCGCCTTCCACATCAGCTTCGCGCTGAACCACAGCACGCGCGGCGAGAGCGGCATCCCGCCGTCGGCGCCCGCCGGCATGAGCACCGTGAGCATCGCGCGCGACGAGAAGAGATCGGGCGAGCGCAGCACGTGCTGCACGTGCTCGAAACGCGAGACGCAGTAGAAGCCCGAGACGGGAGCGCGGTGAACGGGGGCTTCGTCGCGCAGCGCGCGATAGAGCGGGTAGGGGTCGGCGCGGCCGAAGTCGCGCAGCGGGTCGTAGTCGATCGTCACGGGCGGGCTCCTCGAACCGCGCCCGGGTCAACCGACCTGGCGAACGAGCGCGATGCCCCCGACCACGGCCGCGACCCCGAGCGCGACGCTCCCGAGCGCATACAGAACAGCGGCGCCCGCGCGCCCCGACTGAAGCAGCTGCCACGTCTCGAGGCCGAAGGCCGAGAAGGTCGTGAAGCCGCCGAGCAGGCCTCCGATCAACGCAGGGCGCCAGAGCGGCGAGAGGCCCGCGCGCGTCGAGAGCCACTCGTGGAGCGCCCCGATCGCGAGGCAGCCCGCGAAGTTCACCGCCAGAGTTGCCCACGGAAAGGCGCGCAACCCGACGGCAGATCCGATCGCGACGCGCATCACTGCGCCGACGCCCCCCAAACCGAAGACCAGCAGCCACTGCATGCGGGCAGGGTAGACGCCCCGGAACTATTTCTCGCCAACTCCCCTTCGAGGTGTAAGTTCGCTCCGTTCGTGCGCAGCTTCGCGCTGCCGCGCACCGCCGATCGACCCACGAGCCTCCGCGCTCCGAAGTTGGATCCCTCGCATCGCGAGCCGACCGGCCTCAATCGGGAGGTACGCACTGTGGAGGAAACTCCGCCCGGCCGGTGATTCGGACGCGGCTCGCCGCGCCCGCACCCGCCGCCGCTCGCGCCGCGCGCAGGTCGTGCGCGGCGCGCCGGCGGCATTCCGAGGATTCACCATGGTCGAAATGTTCGTCATCGCCGCGGTCGCCGCCGTCGTGCTCGGGCCCATCGTGCTCGCCGCGCTGGGCGGGCTCACGGGCCTGTGGATCGGGCGGCGCTGGGTCCAGCCGTCGCACTCGCACATCCACGATCACGAAGTGAACGACTAGCCGCTCTCGCCCTCGCCGCTCCGGCTCCCGCGGGCGCGCAGCGCCGGCGCGTCGACGACGCAGCGGCAGCGCGCGAGCGCGGTCGAGTCGTCGAGCGGGCGAGGACCCGTGGTGGGGCGCGCGACAGCGCGCTCCGCCACGGGGCTCGCGCGTGCGCTCGCCGGTCGGCTCAGGGCTGCGCGCTCGCCTCGATCAGCCGCGCGAGGTCGATCCGGAACACCCCCGGCACGCGCCAGTCCCAGCCCGCGAGCCAACGCCCGTCGGGCGATTGCACGAGCGGATCGAGCGCGAGATCGTCCGGAACGTTGGCGCCCGTCGCCTCGAGCGCGTCGCGCAGCGGGCGCAGCTCCGCGTCGGCGGTCCAGAGCCACGTCTCGCACCCGGCCGCTCTCGCGCACGAGCGGCCGAGCAGGGCGGGCACTCCTCGCACGGCGAGCGTCAGCGCGGAACCGACGTGGCCCGGCAAGCGCAGCGGACGCGTGCCGCGCGCTTCGTCCCAGATCGCGGCCACCGCCGGCTCGCCCGGCGCGACGGCGAGGGTGCCGACGACGGCGTCGCCCCAGACGAAGCCCGCGTTCATGCTCGGGACCTCGCGCGCGGCGTTCGTCGACTCGGTCCAGCGCGCGAGCCGACACCGTCCGGTGTCGGGTGCGCACCAGCGCCCGAGCGCGACGTCGCCGTCGGGCGACAGGCGGAGCGAGCCCGGCTCGAGCGTCTCCCCGCTGCGCGGCGCGGCGATCTCCTCGAGTCCGCGCGCCGTCGTCCAGCGGAACGCGCGGCACGCCGCAGCCGTGCAGCTTCGCCCCGCAAGGACGCCGCCCTCGCGTGCCGAGGTTTCGACGCGGCCCTGCGCGTCGCCTGGCAAGCGCAGCTCGATGCGCCCGCGCTCCGCGTCCCAAGCGAAATGCGCGCCCGAGCGATCGGACCCGAGCACGAAGCGCCCCGCCGGATCGACGAAGCGCGCGGACTCGCCGGCGCCGAGCGCTGCGAAGCCGCGCCGCACGTCCCAGCGAAGGAGCCGGCAGTTGCGCGCGCCCCCCGTGGAGTCGCAATCGCGCGCGACGAGCGCGTCGCCGTCGTCGGACACCGCGACCGCCTGGAAGTCGCCCGCCACGCGCGTCGCCCCGCGTCCGGCCTCCCAGCGGAACAGCGAGCAGCCCGCGGGCCCGCAGCTCTCGCCGACCACCACGTCGCCGTTTCGCGCGACGCGGCCGTCGTACGACACGTCTCCAGGCAGTGCGAGCTGCGCGACCACGTCCGACTCGTCCCAGCGCACGAACTGCGGCGCGCCGTTCCCGTAGCTCAGCCCGAACACCTTGCTGCCGTCGGGCACGATGTGCGTCGCGTGCGACGACACGTTCGGCGACGCGGGATCGAGGTACGGCAGCAGGCGCGCGCCGCGCTTCGCATCCCAGCGGAACCCGACGCAGTGCGTCGCGTCGCAGCTCGTCCCCGCGGCGTGGCGCCAGTCGCGACTCCACGCCGTCACGGTGGCGAAGGGCAGGCCGGGTGGGCTCACGCGCCGGGCGCGGCCGTTCGCCTCCACGCGGTACTCCACGCTGCGCGATGCGACGTCGTCGAACGCGGTGAGCTGAAGAACGCGGCCGTCCGGCGAGCCGTTGCCGACGAAGCGGGACGGCAGATCGGCGTCGTCCGCGAGCGCGACGCGGCGCCCGTTCGCGAGCCAGCGCTGCGGGAGCGGATTGCCGCTCGCATCCCGTTCGATGAAGAGCACCGCGCCGTCGTCGGCAACGAGCGCGCGCTGGTGCTCGTGGAAGCCGACGTCGTACGCCGCGACCGCGTCCCCGAGCGCCTCGAACGCGCGCAACTCGGTGCGCGACACCGCGGGCGCGGCGAGACAGATCGCCAGCGCCACGCCCGTGCGCACGTAGGTCGCCCGGCCCGACCGCATCGGATCGCCCCCCTGCCGACCGCGAGCCTGACCCGACGCGGGCGCGCCGGACATCGGTGGCCCTACGGGCGCGTCGCCCCCAAACCACGGAGCGGGCGGCCCGCGGAGCGCCAACGGCCGCGTTCTCGCCGCGCTCAGAAAGGCGTCGACGCCCCCGGCCGCTTCCGCCATCCTCCGCCGCCCGTCGCGCCGAGAGCCTCGTGCCCTCGACCGCGGCCCGAGGCGCCGTAGCCAAGTGGTAAGGCATGGGTCTGCAAAACCCTGATCCCCGGTTCAAATCCGGGCGGCGCCTCCAATGAATTCGATGGGTCTGCGGCTCTACGCCCCCTTCGCCCGCTCCGCGCGCACGTACAGCGCCACGCCCGCCGCCGTGATCGCGAGCCCTGCCCACTCGCGCGCCGTCGCCACTTCCCCGAGCAAGACGTAGCTCGCGGCGAACGAGAGGAGCGGGACGGAGGGCACGACGATCGCGGTGGCCCGCGCGAGGTCGAGGCGCGCGATCGCGTTGTACCAGGTGAGCGTGCCCGCCCAGCCGAGGGCCACACCCT
The DNA here is from genome assembly GCA_964501435.1 of uncultured Spirochaetales bacterium. Classification (GTDB taxonomy): domain Bacteria; phylum Myxococcota_A; class UBA9160; order UBA9160; family UBA6930; genus VGRF01. The sequence goes on from CAZCTH010000025.1 coordinate 25,911, forward strand.
GGAGTGGGAGCGTGAGCAGGAGCGTCGACCAACTCTCGCGCGCCGGGAGCGCGCTAGGCCCGGCGCTCGCGAACCAGTAGGCGAGCAGCAGCGCGCCGCCGAACAGGTAGCGCGCGGCGGTGAGCACGTGGGGCGGTGCGCCGGGCAGGCGCTTCAGCACGATCAGGTGCGAGAGCTGCCAGGCCAGCGGGGTCGCGAGCAGAAGCCACACGCCCGTCGAGCCTTGCGCGCGATCGACGCCCACCGCGCTCGCGATGCCGCCGAGGATCGCGAGCGTGGCGAGGATGCGTGCGGGGGTCGGGGCGTGGTGCAGCACGAGCCACGCCAGCAGGAGCGAGTAGGCGGGCTCCACCTGCAGGCACAGCGCGGCGTCGATCGCGGAGGTGCGCTGGGCGCCCTCGAAGAAGAGCAGGAACGCGACGCCGGTGCCGAGGAACGCGACGGCGAGGAGGCCCGGGGCGAGGTCGCGGCGTGCGAGCAGCCGCAGCTCGCCGCGCAGCGCGAGATGCGTCGCTGCGAACGCGCCGCCGCACAGCGTGGCGAGCGCGGCCACGAACGAGGCGTCGGCGAGGCTCGTGTTCAGCTTCGAGACGGGCGCGGTGAAGGCACCGAGCAGGGCGCACGCGCCCGCGTAGAGCAGCCCGACGCGCTCGTCCCGCTGCGTCGGGCTCGCGTGCACCGATCCTCCCTCGCGACGGGCCGTCGCCCGCGCGCGGCACCGTAGCGTCGGTCGCTCGGCACCGCGTTGCGAAGCGGCGGGTTCGCCGCCGCGGAACGGCGTCCATCTCGCTCCTTTCGCGCCGCGGGGACCGTGAGGCCCGCTGCGGTCGACGTGGCGGGCGTCGTCCGGGCGCGGAGGCTTCACCTCGTGGTGCCCGCAGAGGCACGGGAGGACGCCCGGGAGCGCGCACGGCGAGAGTGCCTCACCGGCTCTCCGCTCGCGGTCGTCGCGGTCGTCGCGGACGGCAGCCCGCGCCGCGGCGGCTCAGCGCTCGGTCGCCGCCGCCACCAGCAGCGCGATCGTCTCGTCCGCGACGCCCGCCTCGCGCAGCACGGCCTCGGTGTCCGCCGACAGCGCGGGCGCGGGCGCCGTTCCGTGCAGCGCGTGGCCCGACATCTGGAGCGGCGGCGCGACGGTGCGGAACGGGCCCGCGGTCGGGTGCTGCACGGTGGGGAAGCTGCCGAAGGCGTTCGCCTGGGGATCGTTCACCGCTTCCGCGAGCGTCATCACCGGCGCCCAGATGATGCGGTGCTTCGCGAGCTCGGCGGTCCACTCGGCGAGGGTTCGCGTCGCGAAGCGCTCGTCGAGGATGCGCACGAGCTCGGCGCCATTGCGATAGCGCGCCACGGCGTTCGCGAAGCGCGCGTCGTCGGCCAGCGCGCCGAGCCCGACGGCGCTCGTGAAGGCCGGCCAGTAGCGGTCGGACTCGACCATCACGAGGAAGATCCAGCGCTCGTCGCGCGTGCGGTAGTGGTTCCACAGGGGATTGCGCGCGGCGCGTCGGTCGTGGCGCGGCGGCGTCTGGCCCGTGACGAGCGTATTCGCAGCGTCGTTGCCCACGATGTAGAAGCCGATGTGCTGCAGCGCGACGTCGATCACCTGGCCGGCCCCGCCGCGCTCGCGTTGGCGCAGCGCCGAGAGCACGCCCACCACGAGGGCGAGGGAGGCGGAGTGGTCGCCCATGCCGGGGCGCTGGAAGGCGGGCGGCGCGTCGGGCTCGTGCAGCATGTCCATGAAGCCGGTGCGCGCCCAATAAGTCGAGTAGTCGAAGGCGGGCGAGTTCGCTTCCGGCCCGGTCGGCCCGTAGCCCGAGAGGCGCGCGACGATCAGCTCGGGACGCCGCGCGCGCAGCGTCTCGGGATCGAGGCCAATGCGGGCGAGCCGTTCGGGCAGCATGTTGGTGAGGAACACGTCGGCGCGATCCACGAGCGCATGCAGGGCGGCGACGGCCTCCGGCAGCGCGAGGTCGAGGGCGACCGAGCGCTTGCCGCGGTTGTCCATCTGGAAGTGGGGCGCGAGGGGGAAGTCGCTGTCGTAGCCGGCCATGCGCGGGAGGCTGTGGCGGTAGATCTCCCCCCACGGCACCTCGACCTTCACGACCTCGGCGCCGAGGTCGGCCATCAGGGCGCCGGCGGCAGGTGCCGCCACGAAGCTCGCGAGCTCGACCACACGGATTCCGGAAAGCGGGGCTGCCATGGGGCGACTCTATCCGAGGCGCGCCCTCGACTGCGACGGGATCGCGCCGACTCGACCGGCGCATTCATCAGGTCGCGCGCGCGGCGTCAGCGGTTCGCACGACGTTCCGCGGATCCGCTTTGAGGCGGCGCGAGCAGAGCGTCTCGGCGCGCGCGCCTAGAAGTTCGTCTGCCCGGACAGCGCGTCGCAGGGCCCCACCGTGTTGAGCAGATCCGGAAGACCCGTCGCCGGGTTGTAGACGCCCGTTCCGGCGCACAGCAACGGGTTGGTCATGGCCGCGGCGCCCGGGATCGGATGCACGTAGCCATACTGCGAGTAGTTCACCGTGTCGCCGTCGAGATCGCCGCGAGTTCCCGCGGCCCATTCCGTCGCGGTCGGGCCGACGTTGATCGCGTACAGGTAGTAGACTTCGCCTTCGGGAGCCCAGCCGATCGTGTCGAAGCCGGGCGCGCCGCCCACGGGCCAGACTTGCTTCACGGGGCTCGCGCCGCCGCCCGGCTGCGCACCGGCCGGCACGTAGCGCCCATACTCCGCGAAGAAGGTCTCCTCCGCCGTGCGGATGCTCGCGAGATTGGTCTTCGCCTCGCCCGTCTTCGCGCGCATCTGGAACTTCAGGAAGTTCGGGATCGCGATGGCGGCGAGGATGCCGATGATCGCGACCACGATCATCAGCTCGATCAGGGTGAAGCCGGCGCGCCGGCCGAGGGCGGGATGCATCGCTCGTCTCCTACGGCGAGATGCGCAACGTCTGAGCAAGCCGGATGCCGAGGCTTCGGCCGCGTGCAGGCGATGCCCGCAAGCGCGCGCCGGGCGTGCGCAAACGCGCGCGGACGCGCGGGGTGCAGAAGTGCCGAAAAACGGCACTCCGCGCCGCTCAGCGCGCGGGCGCGGCTCGACCAGCGCGCTCGCCGTGGCCTCCGCATCGAGCCGGGCGTCCGCGAGGCCGACCAGTTGTTGGGTGCTTTCGCCGCGCTCCGCCAGATGCTGCTACAAGCTGAGGACAGCGTTGGAGCGAGTGCGTGGATCGGGCCTATGCGTCCGACACGTTTGGGCGCATGATCCTGGCGGTGGGTTAGGGCGCGGCGACGCGATCGTCCGCGCGAGGGAGGCTTCGATGACGGCGAGCGAGAGCGTGCGAGCGAAGGCATGGAACGCGGCGATGACCGCGACACCCGGCGAGTTGGACCTCGAGGTCCCCGCCTCCGCCGTCGAGGGCCGCATCCCGCCCGAGCTCGCCGGAGGCCGCCACCTCCAGAACGGTCCGGGCTGGACGAAGATCGGCGATCGGCTCGCGCATCCCTTCGACGGCCACGGCCTGGTGCGCTCGCTCTCGTTCACGCCGGGCGGCGGCGCGCATTTCCGCTCGCGCTTCGTGAAGACGCCCGCCTACCTCGCCGAGCGCGCGGCGGGGCGGCTCGTGCACAAAGGGCTCGGCACGAACGTCGGCGCCTCGCCGCTGCGCAACGCGCGCGCGCCCGGTCCGCGCAACGTGTCGAACACGACGATCCAGCCCTGGGCGGGGCGCCTGATCTCGGGCTGGGAGGGCGGCCGGCCCTACGCGCTCGACGCGGAGAGCCTCGAGACGATCGGCGAGGAGACGTTCGGCGGCGTGCTGCCCGACGCCGCGTTCCTCGCCCACGTGCGCATCGACGCGAGCGCAGACCGGCTGGTCGGCCTGAACGTGTACCGGGAGATGCCGTCGCGGTTCGTGTTCCGCGAGTTCGACGCCGCCGGCAAGCAGGTCGCGGAGCGCGAGGACAAGATCCCGGGGATGCACTTCGAGCACGACTTCGTGGTGACGCCCCGCTGGTACGTGATCGCGGGCAATCCCATGAAGGCGAGCCTGCCGAAGTTCGCCAAGGCGATGCTCGGCTTCGGCACGCTGATCGAGGCCCTGCGCACCGACGACGCGCGGCCCGGCGAGCTCTACCTGATCCCACGCGGGCGTCCGGGGCCGGTGCGCACGATTCGGCTCCCGCAGCGCTGCTTCGTCATCCACTTCGCCAACGCGCACGACCTCGACGACCGCACCTGCGCGATCGAGCTGTGTGCGTTCGAATCCTTCGAATTCGGCGGCGAGTTCGGCTTCCGAGGCCCCCACGAAGCACTGGACCCGGGCCTGCCCGACCGACGTGCGTCGATTCAGCGGCTCTACCGCGCGACGGTGCGCGACGACACCGACGACGCTGGGTGGGAGCAGCTGAGCGAGTACGGCATGGACTTCCCCCGCGTGCACCCGCAGCGCGAGGGGCGCTCGGCGCCGGCGATCTACGCCGCGACGCGCTCCGATCCCAAGCTCTCGGATCCGTTCGATTCGATCGCGCGCGTCGACGCCGTCGATCGCGCGAAGCCCACGGAGGTGTGGAGCGCGCGCGAGGGCCAGTTCGTCGGTGAGCCGGTGTTCGCGCCGCGCCCCGGCGCGCGCGACCTCGACGACGGCTGGGTGGTCGCCGTCGTCAGCGACGGCGCCGCGTCGAAGACGCAGCTGTGCGTGTTCGACGCGAAGGCGCTCGCGAAGGGCCCCATCGCGGCGGTGCCGCTGCCGCTCCAGCCCTACGGATTCCACGGCTTCTGGGAGAGCGCGCGCGCCTGAGCCGCGCGACGCTTGCGCCTCCACCCGCGAACGCGAGGAACGAAACGACCATGACGAAGCCCTTTGGCGCGCAATCGACCACGGACGAAGTGCTGGACGGCGTCGACCTGCGCGGCAAGCGCATCCTCGTGACCGGCGCCTCCGCCGGCCTCGGCGTCGAGACGGCGCGCTCGCTCGCCGCGCGCGGCGCGTTCGTCGTGGGCGCGGCGCGCGACCTCGCCAAGGCGCAGCGCGCCACCGAGCCGGTGCGCGCCGCAGCGCGCAATGGCGGCGGCCTCGCGCTCGTCGCCCTCGACCTCGCCTCCCTCGCGAGCGTGCGCGCCTGCGGTGACGCTCTGCTCGCCGCGGGCGAGCGCTTCGACGCGATCATCGCCAACGCCGGGGTCATGGCCTGCCCGCAGGGCAAGACGGCCGATGGCTTCGAGACGCAGTTCGGTACGAACCATCTCGGCCACTTCGCGTTCGTGAACCGCATCGCGCGGCTCGTGAAGGACGGTGGCCGCATCGTCGTGCTGTCGTCGGCAGGGCATCGCTTCGCCGACGTCGATCTCGACGATCCGGGCTTCGCGCGCAGCGCCTACCACCCGTTCGTCGCCTACGGGCGCTCGAAGACGGCGAACGTGCTCTACGCCGTCGGCCTCGATCGGCGCCTGAAGGCGCGCGGCGTGCGCGCGACCGCTGTGCATCCCGGCGTGATCCAGACGGAGCTCGGGCGCCACCTGACGCCGGAGCTGATGCAGCAGCTCGCGCCGCCGCCCGGCTCCGCGCTGCCGCCGATGGTGTTCAAGACGATTCCGCAGGGCGCAGCGACGTCGGTGTGGAGCGCGGTCGTGGCTTTCGGCGACGCGGTCGGCGGGCGCTACTGCGAGGACTGCCACGTCGCCGAGCTCGCGAGCGATCCGACCGTGCGCGGCGGCGTGCATCCCTACGCCCTCGACCCCGCGCGCGCCGAGGCGCTCTGGGCGAAGAGCGAGGAGATGGTCGGGGAACGCTTCGCGGTGGCGTGAGCGCGCGGCGCGAAGTCGGGCCGCGCCTCCTCAGGGCGCCCCGCTGCGCAGCAGCGCGGCGAGCGCAGCGTCCGCCATGCGGCGGTAGCCGGCGGCGTTCGGGTGGAGGCCGTCGGCGCTGAGGCTCGCCTGCAACACGGCGGGGTTCGCGGGGTCGCGCAGCGCGGCGTCGAAGTCCGCGACCGCGTCGAAGGCGTCGCTGCTGCGGATCCAGGCGTTCACCGTCTGGCGCGCGGCTTCGATCGTCGCGCCCGAGTAGCCGGGCAGGGGGCTTCCGCCCGACGGCGAGAGCGTTCCGCCGACCACTACGAGCCCGCGCGCGCGGGCGCGCGCCGCGATCTGGCCGAGCCCTGCGATGACCTCGTCGGCGGACACCGGCGGCGTCGGCAGGCCGATGGCGGTGAGCAGGCCCGGCAGGCCGAGGTCGTTGATCCCGGCGGTCACGATCACGTGGGTGACACCGGTCTGTGTCAGTACGTCGCGGCCGAGGCGCGCCTGCGCGTTGTCACCCAGCAGCGTGCGCGTGACCTGATTGCCCGAGATGCCCGCGTTCGCGACGCCCGCGCGGCGCGCGCGCAGCAGCGCTTCGGCGAGGAAGTCCGTGTAGCGCGCGTTCTGGTCGACCGGCTCGTTCGGGAAGCCCACCTGGTCGCCGTCGGTGATCGAGTCGCCCAGCGCCGCGACGCCCCAGGCGCCTGGGGCCGCGACGACGTCCACGCCCGCGAGGAAGAACCACGACGTCTCGGTGCTCGCGCCCGCGAGGTGCGTCGCCGCCGTCTGGTCGCCGCTCGCGAGGTAGTTCGTCTGCAGCGCGCGCACGTGATACGTGACCGGCGAGCCGGAGCCCGCGACGTCGTCCGGCAGGTGCACGCTGATCGCGAGGTCCGCGCGGTCGGGGACGCGCAGACGCACCGGATCGCTCACCACACGCGCGCCCGGCGCGACGACGACCGCGCTCGCGCCGCCGAAAGTGAGCGTGCGCAGCGATTCGCCGAGCACGCTCCCGCCCGCGTCGCGCAGGGCGACGGTCGCGGCGCCGACGCGCAGCGGCGCGGTGCCGTCCTCGTTCGTGAGCCACACGCGCACGCGCGGCCCGCCGAGGCTCACGCGCACGATCTGGCGCAGCGTGACGTCGCTCAGCGCGGGCAGGGGTCGGTCGAAGAACGTGGGCGTCTTCGACGCGGTCGCCCAGGTCGCGACCCAGCGCGTCCCGCGCGGCTCCGCGTGGAGGGGCGATGCGAGCACGAACGCGAACAGCAGGGCGGTGCAGAGGCGGAGCGGCGAGCGCAGCATGGGCGTTCCTTTCGACCCGACGGACGGGTGACGCTCTCATGGCTCGCGGCGGCCCGCGAAGTCAAATGAGACTTCGCGATCCCCGCATGCGCGGCGCGCATGCCGCGCGCCCGCGCGTCGTCAGGCCTTCCAGAAGGCGTAGACGGGGTCGGCCGGCCCGTAACAACCGCGCAGCTTCAGGCCGGCGTAGAACGCGTCGTCGAAGGCGGCGGTGGAGGGCTGGCGCATGTTCCAGTCCTGCACGAACACGCGCTCCGCGATCTTCCAGGTGCCGGCGCGCCGTTCGAAGCGATCGAGGTAGCGCCCGCCGACGAGCGTATCGACGTCGGCTCCGTCCGCGGCGACCGTGCCCACGGCGATCGCGTAGGACTCGCCGACGGCGCGGTCGCCTGCGATCTGGAACCATTCGTTCGAGACGGCGTGGAAGACGCGCTTCACGTTCTGGCGCAGGAGCGCGGTCATGCCCGGCACGAACTCGCGGGCGGGGCCGTTCAGCGTGCCGGTGACGACGACGGCGTCGTCGTGGAAGCACGACGCGAGCAGCGCGGCGTCCGCGCGGTCCACCCCGCGGCAGTAGGCGGTGAGCAGCTCGTGCAGCGCCTGGCGCGACAGCGCGAGGTCGAGGTCGAGGTCGCGGGCGAGGTCGTCGGCGCTCATCTTCTTCTCCTCGGTCGGGCGCGAGCCCAGCGCGGCGGTCCAGGTGGCGAGCAGCGTGAGGCCCGGATCGGCGGCGCCCTTGCCGCCGCGCGGCGCGAAGAACGCGCCCGCGGTCTCGGGGAACGCGCCGCTCGGGGGCTGGTTCACGTTCCACTCGAGCACGTAGGTGCGGTGCATCAGTCGCCAGGCGCCTTGCTTGCGCGCGTGGCGGTCGAGGTAGCGGCCGCCGATCAGGCGCTGCGTGGCGACGCCGGCGTCGGTCGTCTCGAGCCGGGCGATCACGTAGCTCTCCGACACCGCGGTCGCCTCGCCCGTCATGCGGATCCAGACGTTGCTCGTGCGGTGCAGCGTGCCGGGCAGGTGCTTCTGCGCCTCTGCGAGGCCGCTCACGAGCGCCAGCGCAGGGGCGCCGTAGGAAGTGTCGGCGTCGTCGTGGTAGGCCGAACGCAGGGTGGGCGTGTCGCCGCGGTCGACGCCGCGCGAGTGCAGGGAGAGGTTTTGCGCGATCTCCTGCTTCGCGAGCAGCTCGCGCAGCGCGGGGGGCGTCTCCATGCGGGCCATCGGGCGTGACTCCTCCGAGACTCCAGCGAGAAGGCGAGGGGACGGGGGGACACCGCCCGCGCCCGCCTTCTCCGCTGGAGTCAGGGTGCCTTGCCCGGCGCGCTGCCGCGCGGCGGGTGGTACGAAAGATCGTCGGGCGCGCGGGCGCCGCGCAGCGAGCGCGTGTTGCTCTGGAAGTAGTCGTCTGCCGCCGGCTCCGTGCGCGCCCAGTCGTTGACCTCGGCGCGGAACGCGATCTTCCAAGCGCCGGCGCGCTTCTCGTAGCGATCGACGTAGCGGCCCGAGATGAACAGGTCGAAGGCCTTGCCGTCCGTCGCGATGCGGTGGAAAGCCTGGAAGTAGACCTCGCCGAACGCGACCTCGCCTTCGAGCCGAACGTTGATCTGGCCGAGCATGTGATGGTTCGCCGCGTGATCCCGCAGCGCGCCCATCGCCATCGCCACGAAGGCGTCGGGGCCGCCCTGGAAGAAGCCGTAGTCGGTGGTCGCATCGTCGTGGAAGACACTGCGGAGGAGCGGAGCGTCGAGGCGGTCGAGGCCGCGCATGTAGGTGCCCGAGAGCGCCCGGATCTCCTCCGTGGCGAGCAGCTCGTCGATCGTCATCGGCTCCTCCGCTCGCGCCGATTCGGGCGGCGCGCGCGCCCACCCCCATCGTAGAATGCGCGCGAGGGCTCGGCCGCGGATTCTCGCGCGATGCGAGCACTCCCTAATGACACCGAGGACAGGAGGGGAAGATGGCCGCCAGCAAGCCGCAACCCGCGCCGGGCGAGGCCCGCGCGCCGGGACCGGACCTTCAGGAGCTGCTCTCGCGCGACTCGGTTCCGCCGCCGCCGCCGCTGCGCGCCGAGTCCTACCGCTTCCTCGGGGACGAGGACATCCCGTACGCCAACTACACCTCGCGCGAGCGCGCGGCGGCCGAATTCGAGCATCTCTGGCCGCGCGTCTGGCAGTGGGCCTGCCGCGAGGAGCACATCCCCGAGCCGGGCGACTACTACGTCTACGACGTCGGCGAGCTGTCGGCGATCGTCGTGCGCACCGACAGCGGCGCGATCAAGGCCTTCCACAACGCCTGCATGCACCGCGGCACGCAGCTGAAGCAGCCGGGCTCGTGCGGCTCGTCGCCGAACCTGCGCTGCCCGTTCCACGGCTGGATCTACACGCTCGACGGCGCCCTCGAGGAGCTGCCCGAGAGCTGGGATTTCCCGCACGTGACGAAGGCGAGCCACCGGCTGACCGAGCTCCGCGCGGAGACCTGGGCCGGCTTCGTGTTCGTGAACTTCGATCCCAAAGCGCGGCCGCTCGCCGAGTACCTCGGGGAGCTGCCGGAGCACTTCCGCCACTGGGGCATCGAGGACCGCTACGTCGAGACCCACGTCTCGAAGCGCCTCCCGTGCAACTGGAAGGCCGCGGCCGAGGCGTTCCTCGAGGCCTACCACGTGAAGGAGACCCACGCGGGCGGTGCCGAGGGCGGCGAGGTCACGACCCAGTACGACGTGTTCGGCGAGAACGTCACGCGCTTCGTGCACACCATCGGCTCGCAGAACCCGCGCGTCCCGCAGGTGAGCGAGCAGCAGCTGCTCGAGGGCCTCTGGGCCCGCGGCCGGCACCCCGGGAGCCCGCCGCGGCTCGAGGGCAACGTCACGGCGCGCGACGCCTACGCGGATCTGATGAAGCGCGAGCTCGGGCAGACCTACGGCCTCGACTTCTCGGACTACTCGACCTCGATGACGCTCGACTCGATCGAGTACTTCCTGTTCCCGAACATGTTCCTGTTCCCGGGCCTCACGCTGCCGATGATCTACCGCTTCCGGCCCGACCCGAAGGACCCCGACTTCTGCACGTTCGACCTGCTGATGCTGCGCCCGAAGCCGGTCGGCCGCCCGGCGCCGCCGCCGCCCGAGCCGATCGTGCTCGGCGTCGACGACAGCTACACGCTCGCGAAGGGGCTCGGCATCCTCGGCGCGATCTACGACCAGGACACGAACAACCTGGCGGCCCAGACGCGCGGCTTCAAAGCCAGCAAGAAGCGCGGGCAGACGCTCGGGAATTATCAGGAGATGCGGATCCGGCATCTGCATCAGACGGTCGAGCGATACCTGGGGAAGAGCAAGTAGGCGGCGAGTGAGGCGCGAGGAACCCTCGCGCCTCACTCGCTTCGGACTAGAACGATGCGGTCAGCTGCAAGCCCCAGGTGCGGCCGACGCCGACCGAGCTCGCCGCGAAGAGCGGGGCGATCACGGTCGGGACCTCGATCTGCTCGTCCGTCAGGTTGCGGGCGAACACCTCGATGCCGACCTGGTACGAGTCGAAGTCGAGGTTGTAGGCGAGCGAAGCCTGAAGGTCGTGGCGCGGCTCGAGGCGGTTGAACGAGATGTTCAGCAGCGTGGTCTCGATCTCGCTCACGTACGCGTACTTGGTCGTGACCACCGCCGTGCCCGGACCGATCGGCAGGCTGTAGGACCCACCGGCACCCGCCGAGTATTTCGGCGCGTTGCGCGGGCGCAAGAACGTCGCGTCCACGATGCAGATCGGCAGGCCGGTGCACGCGTCGTTCGGGTTGATGTCCGTCGCGAACTTGATGTAGCGGGGGTCGAGCCAGCCGAACGTGCCCCACAGGTTCACGCCGTCGATCGGCGAGGCCTGCACTTCGAGCTCGAGGCCCTGGTAGATCGCCGATCCGACGTTGTCGAACACGGTCGCGACCGTGTTCGTCGAACCGTCGAACTGCACCGACTGCTCCTGCTTGTTCTTGAACTTGTTCCAGAAGAAAGCTGCATTCACCTGGAGGCGGTTGTCGAGGAAGCGCGTCTTCACGCCGCCTTCGACCGACTGCGAGGTCTCCGGGTCGTACTGGTCGCGGGTGAAGTCGGCGACGTTCTGGTTCACGCCGAAGAAGCCGCCCGAGTGCCAGCCTTCCGAGTAGGTCGTGTAGACGAGGATGTCCTCAGTGGGCTCCCAAGCGAGACCGAACTTCGGCGAGATGTCGTCCCACTTGTTCTTCAAGTCGGCGACCGCGGGGAAGGCGTCGACGTTCGCCCGCGAGAGAGGAGCCAGGTACGACTGGGCGCCGAGGAAGTGCTTCTTCTCCGTCGTGTAGCGGAGGCCGACGGTGGCGGTGAAGCCGTCGAAGATCTCCCAATCGACGTGCGCGAAACCGGCTCCCGAGCGCGTGGTCTGGTCCTCGAACAGGCGCTGCACGAGGCCGGGGCCGTAGGCGACGTTGCCGGCGCCCGCGTCGCACGCGACTTGGCCGAAGACCCGTTGCAGCTCAGGCGAGGTTCGCGGGGCGAGGCACGCCGACGCCGGCGTGAAGCCGAGGCCGTTCAAGATCGCCTGGTCCGATCCCGGAATTCCCAGGAAGAACGCGGACCACTGGTTCGTGGCGAGGTCGTAGCCGCTGATGCCACCGACGAACGACCAGAAGCTGCCGCCCGTGTTCCAGTGCTGGTTGAAGTCGCTCCACCAGTAGTACCCGCCGATCACCCAGTTGATCGTGCCGATGCCCGGCTCGAGGGTGCCTTCGAGGCGCAGTTCCTGGCTGAACTGCTCGAAGTCGTTGTCTCGGTCGATCGTGATGAAGTTGCCGCTCGAGCCGTCGAAGTCGAGGAAGCGATTCTCGACCATGTCGCGGTAGCCCGTGATCGACACCAGCTGCATGGTGTCGGAGATCTCCGCGGTCATGTTCAGGGTGTAGGCCGTGGTCTCCGTGTTCGAGGGATTGGTGCTGTTGGCGTTCGTCCTCTTCGGGCGCTTCAGCGACGTGCGGCACGGGACCTGCGGTCCGAGCTGCGGGCCGAGGAAGGCGAGCGCGCCGGAGCAGCCGAGGAAGCCGCCCGAGTAATCAGGCTCGACGGATCCGGGCGGCGGCGCCTGCGCGACCCCCGGGGCCAAGTTCCAGTTGAAGGTGTTGGCGCCGCCGTCGCTGTCGTCATCGAACTTCTCGATCGTGAGCAGCGCCTCGAGCCACTCGGTCGGGTTCGCCTTCAGCGTGGCGCCGAAGTTCTTGTAGTCGCGCTGCGGCTGCGTGACGTGCAGGAACTCGTTCTTGAAGTAGCCGTCGCGCTGGATCGACGTGAAGAAGAGCTTCCCGGAGAGCTTCTCGCCGAGCAGCGGTACGTTCATCACGCCGCGGAATTCCTGCTGGTCGTACTGGCCGTACGTGTACTGGATCTTCGCGCCCCACTCCCCCGTCGGCTTGGTGCGGATCACGTGGAGCACGCCGCCGATGGTGTTGCGGCCGTAGAGGGTGCCCTGCGGTCCGCGCAGGATCTCGACGCGCTCGAGATCGAAGTTCTCGAGGATCTGGCCCGAGAGCGAGCCGAGGTAGATGCCGTCGATCATCACGCCGATCGGCGAGTCGAGGGAGTTGTCGTCCACGCGCGTCGGGCTGATGCCGCGGATCGTGATCGACGAGCCGCCGGCGCGATCCGGGTTCGAGTCGATGCGGACGTTGGCCGAGTAGCCGTTGAGGTCGCGAATGTCGCGGATGGTGGCCTGCTCGAGCTCTTCGGTGAACGCGGTCATCGCGATCGGCACGTCCTGCACGGACTGCTCGCGCTTCTGCGCGGTCACGACGATCTCCTCGATGCCGCCGGACTTCTCCTCCGGGGCAGCCGGCGCGGCTGCGGCGGTCGGGGCCGTCTGTGCGAGGACGGGCGTTGCGAGGAGCGACGTCGCCAACAGACAGGCGGCGGCTTTTCGTCGGGAAATCGAGGCTGCGAGCTTCATCCGGCAGATCTCCTGTGTTCGCGGCTCGAAGGGTCCGCGGCGCACGCATTTGGGCCGGGGTGGGGCTCGAAGTCAAATGAGCATTTCCGAACCGCCCATGCGCTCATCGCATGGCACCCGGCCGAAGCGGGCGGAAACTCGCCCGATGGGCCCCGGTTGCACGCGCCGCGCGAGTGGAGTCCAATGCGGGGCGCGATGCCCTCGCGCCGGAGAATCCCGTGGCCCTCGACCCGACGAGCACCGTCGACCTGAAGCGCATGCGCGCCGTCGTCGAGGTGGCGCGCGCCGAGGGCATCACCACCGCGGCCGAGACGCTCGGGCTCACGCAGTCGGCGGTCTCGCGGAGCGTCGCGGAGGTCGAGGAGGCCCTCGGCGTGCTCCTGTTCGAGCGGCTCCCGCGCGGCATTCAGCTGACCCCCGCCGGCCGGCACTTCGTCGAGCACGCGCGGCGCCTCCTGCTCGAGGTGGACGAGCTCGTCGCCGGCGCGCGCCACGAGTCCGCGCGCATCGCGGGGCGGCTGCGGGTCGGCGTGATCTCGACCGGCGGAAACGCCACGGGCGCGATCGCGAGCTTCGCCCGGCTGCATCCGGAGCTGGCGCTCGAGGTGACCAACGGTTCGCCCCAGGCGCTGTGCCCGCGCCTGATCCACGGCGAGCTGGACGCGATCGTCGGCACGAGCAGCTACCTGCGGCGCTGGCGGGAGCTCGACGCGACGCCGCTCGCCCCGCTCCACTTCGCGTGCATGGTGCGCAAGGGCCATCCGCTCACCGAGCGCGAGAGGCCGAGCGAGCTGGACGTGCTCGGCTACCCGGTGATCGTACCGTCGAGCATCGAGCCGACCTATTCCGACCTCGCGCTGCGGGTCCTCGAGCTAGGGCTCCCGCCGTTCCGGCCGCACTACGTCGCCGACGACTTCGAGCTCGCGCGGCGCCTCGTGCGGGGCACCGACGCCTGGTACCCGCTGATGCACACGCAAGAGAGCTTCGGCGGCCTCGGCGCCGAGTTCGGCCTGCTGCGCGACGCGATCCAGCTGCCGCAGCACCAGCTGTGCATCGCGCACGCCGCGAACCGGCCGAAGGGCGCCATCGCGCTCGCATTCGAGCGGATGCTGGTCGAGCGCTTCGCGCAGCGCAGGATGCGCGCAGTGCCGGGCGGCGTCTGACGCGAGCGAGATTTTCCGCTCGCGCGCGCTGCGGATGGCGTAGGGTTTCGCGGCTGCGGAAGGGCCGGCGCCCGTAACAACCGCGCGCGAGCCCCCCGTGCAGAAGCTCTCGAAGGCGCAGCTCTTCTACTACAGCCTCGCGGATCTGCCGATCTCGATGGCGTTGTTCCCGGTGATGGTGTTCATCCCGCGCTTCTATTCCCACGACCTCGGCATCTCGGTGACGATGATCGGCTCGGTGATGCTGGTTCAGCGCATCATCGATCTGCTCGCCGATCCGTTGATGGGCATCGTGAGCGACCGCACGCGCTCGCGCTTCGGGCGCCGCCGTCCGTGGGTCGCGTTGTCCGCGCTGCCGATGATGCTCGGCATCTACCAGCTCTTCTTTCCGCCCGAGGGCGCGGGCCCGTGGCACCTGTTCGGCTGGGGGCTCGTGCTCGGCGTCAGCCTGACGATGATGCTGATTCCGTACTACGCCTGGGGGGCCGAGCTCTCGTCGGACTATCACGAGCGCTCGCGCGTCGCGGGAGCGCGCGCGATGGCTGGCGTCGCCGGCAGCCTCTCGTCGCAGCTCGCGCCCGCGGCCGCGCTGCTCTTCTTCGGCATCGGCGGCGACCGCACCGTGCTCACCATCGTCGGCACGACCGCGCTCGTGCTGATCCCCGTGTGCGTGCTCGTCACGGTCGTGAAGACGCCCGATGCCACCACCACGGTCGACACGCACGTCCCGCTGCTGCCCGGCCTCCGGCTGATGGCGCGCAACCGGCCGTTCCTGCGGCTCGTGAGCGCGTTCACGATCGGCGCGATCGGGCTCAACATCTCGACGCCGCTCTACGCCTACTTCGTGGCCGACGTGCTCGGTGCGACGCAGGAGGCGGCCTACATGCTGACGTTCTTCTATCTCAGCAGCCTCGCCGGCGTCGCCTTCTGGGTGCAGGCCGCCAACCGGCTCGGCAAGCACCGCGCCTACGTCGCCGCCTTCGCGGTCATCACGCTCGCCCATCCATTCTATTTCTTGCTCGGCAACGGCGACTTGTGGTGGATGTTGCCGGTCACGATGGCGACGGGCTTCGCCAGCGGCGGCTTCTCGCAGCTCCTTCCGAACGCGATGAAGGCGGACGTGATCGACCTCGACGCCCTCGAGAGCGGCGAGAACCGCGCGGCGTTCTTCTTCTCCGTCTGGTCGTTCGTGCAGAAGCTGGCTGGCACTCTCGGCGGTTCGCTCGCGATGTTCGGTCTCGGCCTGTTCCACTACGACGCGACGCTCGGTTCCGGGAACGATCCTCACGCGATGTTCGGGCTTCGCTTCCTGTTCTCGACGCTGCCCTCGCTGTTCTTCATCACGGGCGCGCTACTCGTCTGGAACTATCCGATCGACGAGGAGCGACAGCGGGAGATCCGCGCAAAGCTCGAAGCCCGCGACCGCGTTTCCTCCGGTACCCCCGCCGTTGCCAATCCTTGAACCCGAAACCCACGGAGAAGTCCCCATGGCCAAGACTCATGACCACGAGATCGTCTCGATCTACCCGTTCACCGACGCCGAAGTCGACCAGCTCATGAACGCCTCGAACGAGTGCGTGCTGATGTGGGCGACGAAGGACGGCTGGCCCGTCGGCGTGACCCACGCCTTCACGTGGGACAAGGGCAAGATCTGGATCACGTTCTCCGCGCACCGCCACCGCACCGCCGCGATCCAGCGGGACAACCGCGTCTCGGTGAACGTCAGCAGCGGCGGCTACCCGGCGGGCGCGCCCGACTCGCTGCCGCGCGGCGCGATCACCTTCAAGGGCCACGCGACGTTCCACGACGACGACGCGACGCGGCATTGGTTCTACCACCAGCTCTCGAAGAAGCTGAATCCGAACAACCCGGCCGGCGAGAAGTTCTTCTACGAGCTGCTCGACTCGCCGCTGCGCACCGTGATCTCGATCTCGGTCGTCAAGAAGATCATGTACAACGGCAAGACCGCGGGCGCGCACATGGCCGGCACCGCCGACGAGAAGGACCTCGGGCCGCGGCTGGCGGTGGACACCGAGCGCATGAACGCGCTGCGCGCGAAGAAGGGTCTCGCGCCGCGCTGATCCGCGCCGCTGCGCATTCGCCCAAGGCCGAGGGGCCAGGAGTCGCTCGCATGGCGCGCCCCGCGCAGCCGCTCGTCGTCCATCACATCGAAGGCCGTCGCTCCGAGCGCGTGGCGTGGCTCTGCGAGGAGCTCGGGCTCCCGTACGAGCTGCGCTACGTGCCCGGCGACGTGATGGGCTCGCTCGTCGCGCTCGAGCAGGCGCACCCGATGCGCATGGCCCCGGTGCTCGAGGACGGCGCGGTGCGCATGGTCGAGTCCGCTGCGATCCTCGAGTACATCCTCTTGCGCTACGGCGACGGCCGGCTGCGCCCTGCGAATGATTCGCCCGAGATCGCGGACTACCTGCAGTGGCTCCATTTCGCGGAGGGCTCGGGGATGTTCCGCGGCATGATCGAGCGGATGATCTTCCAGCTCGCCGGCCAAAATCCCCCCGCCGACGTCGCGTTCATCTACGTCGGCGGCAGCCGGCGCGTGCTGACGTTCGCCGAGACGGCCCTCGCGAAGCGCCCGTTCTTCGCGGGCGACGCGTTCAGTGCAGCGGACATCATGATGCACTTCCCGCTGCGCCTCGCGCCCCTCGCCATGCGCAAGGAGACGGCGGTGACGCCGCTCTTCCACGACGACCGGCGCGGGCTCGAGGCGTTCCCCCACGTGAACGCGTTCCTCGATCGCATGGCCGCACGGCCCGCGTTCCAGCGCGCGATGAAGGCAACGATGCCGAGCGGACCGCCCGCGATGTGAGAGCGCGCCTCGCGCGGCGAGGCGCTGCGAGCTCAGCCGCGCAGCACCGCGCCGCCGCGCTCCCCCGTGTGCGCGTCGTGCTCGAGCACGAGCGCGCCGTTGCACAGCGTCGCGCGGTAGCCGCGGCCGCGCTGCACGAAGCGCCCGGCGCCGTTCGGGAAGTCGCGCACGTACTCGGGCATGCACTCGCTCACGCGCGCGAGGTCGATCACGTTCACGTCGGCCTTCGCGCCCACGGCGAGGTGGCCGCGGTCCGCGAGACCCATGATGCGCGCCGGCGCGGAGCTCATGCGCCGCACGGCTTCCTCGACGGTGAAGAGGCCGCGCTCGCGCACCCAGTGCGCCAGCACGAACGAGCACCAGCCCGAGTCCATCACCTGGCCGACGTGCGCGCCCGCGTCGCCGAGCCCGGGCAGGATGTGGCCGCCCGAGATCAGGTCTTCCACGGCGCGCAGGTTCGGGTTGAAGAACAGCTTGGTGAAGAGCGCCTTGCCGCGCGTCTCGCGCTGCATGCGCAGGAACGTCTCCGTCGGCCGTTCGCCTGCAGCCCGCGCGAGCTGCTCGAGCGACGTCTCCGCACGGAACACGTAGTCGGGCGTCTCGCCGTCGCCGAGCCAGAACATCGGCGCGCGCGCGAGGAAGCTCGCGTCGGTCTGCGCGTCGGCCACGAGGCGGGCGCAGAACGCGGCGTCGTCGAGGGCCGCGAGGCGCTGCGCGAAGTCCTTCGCGGCGAGCTCCTTCCACGCTCCGGCGCGCCAGGGCAGCTCGTTCACGAGGCCGATCACGAAGCCCGAGCCGCGCGGGATCGCGACGCAGCTCACGTCGAGCCCGTCGGCGCGCATGCCGTCCACGATCGCATTCAGCTTCTTGCCCGAGCCGTCGGAGTTGCCGGCCGTGATGCTGAACAGCACGCGGTCGCCCGTGGCCTCGGCCTGCTTGCGGATCAGGGCGATCTCGTGGTCGAACTTGCCCGAGAGGTCGAGCACGTTCTGCATCAGGCCGCCGCCGGCCGCCTTCACGGCGCGGGCGATCGCGACGAGCTCTTCGTCGCTGGCGTGGGTGCCGGGGACGTCGCGGCCGTCGGGCAGCACGTGGCCGATGAGGCGCGAGGTGGAGAAGCCGACCGCGCCCTCGCTCACCGCCTGGCCCACCACCTCCGCGATGCGCGCGATCTCGGCGGGCGTCGGCTGGTCGTCGACGGCGCGCTCGCCCATCACGTAGAAGCGCACCGCGCAGTGGCCGACGAGGCCGGCCACGTTGATCGCGGGCGCCTTGGCCTTCAGCGCGTCGAGGTAGCCGCCGTAGCCCTCCCAGTTCCAGGGCAAGCCCTCGAGGATCGCGCGGCGCGGGATGTCCTCGACCGTCTCCATCATGCCGGCCAGCACCGGCGCGTCGCCGGGGCGCACGGGCGCGAAGGTGACGCCGCAGTTGCCGAGCAGCGCGCTCGTCACGCCGTGCCACGAGATCGGCGTGAGCAGCGGGTCCCACGCGATCTGGGCGTCGAGGTGCGTGTGGATGTCCACGAAGCCCGGAGTGACGGCGTGGCCGCGCGCGTCGATCTCGCGCCGGCCCGACTCCGCGACCGTGCCGATGGCCGTGATCGCGTCGCCGTCGATCGCGACGTCTCCGCGGAACGCCGGCTTGCCGGTTCCGTCGATCACCTCGCCGCCGCGAATCACGAAGTCGTGCGCCATGGCCGGTCTCCTTCGGGCGCGCACGGTACCACGCGAACGGCCCTAACAGCGCGCCGCCCCGCGAGTTCGCTACTTCACCGTCCAGCGCAGCCACTTCGGGCGTCGCGGCCTCTCGACCGGGTGGGCCGGGGCGTCCATCGGATAGCCGAACGCGGCCGGGTCCCAGGGCACGAGCTTCGCGAGCCGGCGGTTCGATTCCCAGTAGCGCTGGCGGATCCACGCGACCGCGCGCTCGCCGAGCAGCACCTCGGGCGCAGCGCGCTGGCCGAACAGGCCGGTCTTGTTCAGGGACTCGATCAGCAGCCGCCGCACCGAGTACCCGCGCGGCACGTGCAGCCAATGCCGCTTGTCCGCCACCGTGCGGTCCGTGAAGCGATTCAGCGCTCGCGCCAGCATCGCGACGGCGCGGCTGTAGGACGCGTTCTGCTTGCCGGTCGGCACCGCGGCGAGGTCGAGCTCGAGGCCGAGCTCCCCGGCGAAGCGCGCGAGGAACGCCGCCGCGTCGCGCTGGATCTCCTCGTACGGGTAGACGTGGACGTTTTCGCGCCCGAACAGCGCGACGTAGTGGGCGACGAGCCGGTCGTAGTCGAAGTGGTCGAAGCTGAAGCGCGGGATCTTGTAGGGGGCGGCCGCGGCGCCGTGGAGCGAGTCGACCGGCCACAGGTACCGGCGCGGGCGGTAGGTGCCGCCGCCGCGCAGGTACTGCTGATAACAAGCCGCGACCATCTCGGGCTGGGAGCGCACGAAGATCACGATGCGCGCGTCGGGAAACACCTGCTGGATGCGCTGTGCCATCTCCTTCGAGAGGAAGCCCATCAGGCCCCCGGTGTGGAGGTAGCCGCTCAGCTCCTCCTCGCAGAGGATCGGCGGCTTCGCGGGGTCGATCTCCAGCGCGGCGCGCGTCCAGGCCGGGTCGAAGTGCAGGGCGCTCGCGCTCAGGAAGGCCCGCTTCACGCGATTGCGCGGTACGTAGGCGAAGTTCCGGACGCGCGGGTAGACGACTTTCTGGAACCACGTCGTCGCGGTCTTGTGGTATCCGATGTGGACGATGGGTCTCGGCATGCCCTCACCCGCGCCGCGTGAGCTCGACGGCGCCGCGCGCTCTCTTAGCAAAGCCGCGCTTCACCTCGGCGGCCCGGGCGAAGCGGCGCACGCGCTGCGCGACGTGCTCTCGGCTCGCGTGCGCGCGGTGCCGCCCGGCGGGCGCATCGCCTGGCTCACCTACTACTTCCGCGATCGCGGGCTGGCCCGGGACCTGCTGGATGCCCACCGCCGCGGCGTGGACGTGCGCGTGTTGCTCGAGGGCCGCACCCGCACGCGCGGCGCGAACCGCCACGTGCTCGCGCTGCTCGCGCCCGCGCTCGGCGCGAAGCTGCGCGTCGTCGATCGGCCGTACGCGCTGCGCCTGCACGCGAAGCTCTACCTCTTCGACGGCCCCCGGCCGGTCGCCTTCGTGGGCTCGTTCAATCCGTCGAGCGACGCGGACGAGCTCGAGCCGCAGGTGATCGACGAGATCGGCGACCAGGACCGCGGCTTCAACCTGCTCGTCGAGCTCGGCGATCCCGCGCTCGTGGCGTGGCTGTTCGGCCAGAGCGAGCGCCTGCACGCGAGCTGGTTCGCGCGCCTCGGCCGCTTTCCCCTCGCGCCGCCGCGCAGCGCCGCGTTCGATGGCGGCAGGCTCTGGATGCTGCCGCGCTACGCGCAGTCGCCGCTGCTCGAGCGACTCGCCGCGCTGCCCGCCGGCGCGCGCGTGCGGCTCACGGCGACGCACCTCTCGGGGAAGATCGCGCTGCGCCATCTCGCCGCGGCCTGCGCGCGCGGCGTGCACGTCGAAGCGCTCGGCGAGAGCACCGAGCGGCGCGTGCCGCGCGCGCTCGAGGCGAAGCTGCGCGCCGCCGGCGTCGCCTTCACCCGCGTCGACGCCGCCGAGCACGTGCCGATGCACGCGAAGTTCGTGCTGATCGAGAGCGGCGGCGAGCGGGAAGCCTGGTTCGGCAGCGCCAATTGGTCCGACCGCTCGTTCCAGCGCAACTGCGAGCTGCTCGCGCGCTCGGGGGACACGGCGCTCTACGACGGGCTCGAGACCTGCTGGAGGCGCATCGAGCGCTTCGCTCGCGACGGGCGCGTCTGAGCCGCGTTCGGCCAGACTAATCCAGCCGCTTGCGGAAGCGCGCCACCGCGATCGTCACCGTCACCGCGAAGAACGCCGCCAGCGGCCAGAGCTCGTGGAGCAGCTCGCCCAGCGAGGCGCCGCGCAGGATGATGCCGCGCACGATGCGCACGAAGTGGGTGAGCGGCAGCAGCTGCGAGACGAACTGCGCGGGCTTCGGCATGCCGTCGAACGGGAACATGAAGCCGCTCATCAGGATCTGCGGCAGGAACGACATGAAGGTGAGCTGGAAGGCCTGCATCTGGGTCGAGACGAGGGTCGAGAAGAGCAGGCCGAGCGAGAGCGAGGCGGCGACGAAGACGAGCGCCGCGACGTACAGGTGCACGAGGCTGCCGGCGATCGGCACGTCGAACACGCCGCGGCCGAGCAGCAGGATGAGCGTGGTCTGCACCATGCCGATCGCGACGTAGGGCAGGATCTTGCCGAGCATCAGCTCGGTCGTGCGCACGGGCGTGTTGATCAGCATCTCGAGGTTGCCGCGCTCGCGCTCGCGCACGATCGCGACGGCCGTGAAGAGCACCATCGTCATGGTGAGGATCACGCCGATCAGCGCGGGTACGATCTGCACGGCGGAGCGGCGCTCGGGGTTGTAGAAGGCACGCAGCTCGAACGTGGGCTGCGCGGGCGGGCGAGCCACCGGGCGCACCGCGACGGGCAGGTTCGCGAGGCCGCGCGTCGCCACCAGCAGCGCCGGGTCGGAGCCGTCGATCAGGAGCTGCGCGGGCGCGCGTCCCCCGTGCGCGACGCGGCGTTCGAAGTCGTGCGGGATCGCGAGGCCGGCGGCGATCTTGCCCTGGCGCAGCAGCGCCTCGAGCTGCTCCGGCGTGTCGGCGCGCACGACGACGTCGATCACCTGGCTCGCCTGCGCGTCGTCCACGAGCCGGCGCGAGAGCTGGGTGTTCGCCTGGTCCGCGACGCCGGCGCGCAGGTGGCGCACGTCGGTGTTGATCGCGTAGCCGAACAGCATGAGCTGCATCGTCGGCAGGCCGATGATCATGCCCGCCGTGAAGCGGTCGCGGCGGAGCTGGCGGATCTCCTTGCGCGCAACGGCGAGGGTGCGGCGCCAGAAGTTCATGCCGCGACCCCGCGCCCGCGCGTCGCCGAGACGAACACGTCTTCGAGGCTCGCGGCGGCGGGGTGCGCGCGCGCGCTCACGCCCGCGGCGTCGAGCACGCGCTGGGCGTCGCGCGCGGGATCCGCGCTGGTCGTGAGCACCCGCAGCCGCGTGCCGAGCTGCGCGACGCTCAGCACGAACTCGGCGCGCTCGAGGGCGGCGCGCGCGGCGCGCAGGTCGTCGCCCTCGATCTCGGCGATCGCGCCGCCGAGCGCGCCCATCAGCTCGCGCGGCGCGCCGCTCGCGACCAGCACCCCGCGGTCGAGGATCGCGAGCCCGTGGCAGCGCTCGGCTTCGTCCATGTAGTGCGTCGAGACGAGGATCGTGGTGCCGGCGTCGGCGAGGCGGAACAGCGACTCCCAGAAGTCGCGCCGGCTCTCGGGGTCGACGGCGCTGGTCGGCTCGTCGAGGAAGAGCAGGTCGGGCTGGTGGATCACCGCGCCGGCGAGCGCGAGGCGCTGCTTCTGGCCGCCCGAGAGCGTGCCCGCCGCCTGCGCGCGCAGCTTCTCGAGCCGGTACTCGCGGCACAGCGTGTCGATGCGCGGCGCGGCGTCGGCGCGCGGCAGCGCGTACACGTCGGCCAGGAACTCGAGGTTCTCGGCGACGGTGAGGTCCTCGTACAGCGAGAACTTCTGCGTCATGTAGCCGATGCGCTCGCGCAGCTTCGGCGCCTCCTTCGGCACGTGCAGGCCGAGCACGAGCGCGTCGCCGTCGCTCGGCCCGAGCAGCCCGCACAGCATGCGGATCGTGGTCGTCTTGCCGGAGCCGTTCGGGCCGAGGAAGCCGTAGATCTGCGCGCGCGGGATCTCGAGCGTCAGGTGGTCGACCGCGACGTGGCTGCCGAAGCGGCGCGTGAGCCCCCGCGCCGCGATCGCGGGCTCGCCGCTCATCGCGCGCTCGCCGCAGCGCCGAACTCGGCCTCGACCGGGAGGCCGTTCGGCAGCTCGCGCGCGCGCTCGTCGGTGAGGTCGAGCTCGGCCACGTAGCTGAGGCGGCCGCGGTCGTGCTGCGTGAGCGCGTAATAAGGCGTGAAGGAGGCGTCCTGCGAGACGCTCCGCACCCGCGCGGCGAGCACGCCCTCGACGCCGTCGATGCGCACCGTCGCCGCGCCCCCCGGCGCGACGCGCGCGCGCAGCGCGGCGGGCACGAACACGCGCGCATAGGGCGCGCCGGCCGCGAGCAGCACGGCGACGACGGCGCCCGGCGCCGGGCGCTCGCCGATCTCGAACGGCAGCGCGTCGATGGTGCCCGCGCGCGGCGCGCGGACTTCGAG
>CAZCTH010000026.1:0-47697 GCA_964501435.1 uncultured Spirochaetales bacterium
CCGTCAGGGAGCACGCCCCGTGCCAGGAACAATCTTCGATCCACAACTCAGGGGCTGAGCCGCGCGAACGCTTGCGACGCGGCGGCGAGCGCCGCCCGGGTGCGACTGCGCCGGGCTCGCCTCAGCGCCAGCGCGCGAGCGCTTCGACGGGACGCCAGCTGGCGAGGAGCACGCGGAACTCTGCGGCGGGCATCGGCTTCGCGAGCAGGAAGCCCTGCGCTTCGTCGCACTCCGCTTCGCGCAGGAACTGGAGCGCGGCGTAGCTGTCGACGCCCTCGGCCACCACGCGGCGCCCGAGCTCGTGCGCCATGCGGATCACGGCGCGCACCACGCGGGCGGCGTCGGGGTTCGAGTCGATGTCGCGGATCAGCGCGCGATCGAGCTTGAGCGTGTGCACCGGGAAGCGCACGAGAGAGGCGAGCGTCGAGTAGCCGCTGCCGAAGTCGTCGAGCGCGAGCGAGAGGCCGATCGCGCCGAGATCGCGCAGCGGTGCGAGCGCGTTCTCGCCCTCGATCATCAGGCTCTCGGTGATCTCGAGCTCGAGCCGGCGCGGATCGAGCGTGCTGTGCATGAGCGCGTCGTAGACGACGCGCTCGAGGTCGCCGGAGACGAGCTGCACGCGCGAGACGTTCACCGCCACCGTCGGCGGGTGCAGCATCGACTGCATCCAGCCCGCGGCCTCCTGACACGCCGCCTCCAGCACCCAGCGCCCGACCTGGAGGATGAGCCCCGTCTCCTCGGCGATCGGAATGAACTCGGCGGGGTTGACGGAGCCGAGCAACGGGTTGCTCCAGCGCAGCAGCGCCTCGGCGCCTGCGATGTGCCCGTTCGAGAGATCGAACTTCGGCTGCAGCACGATCGAGAGCTCGCCGCGCGCCTCGGCTCCCGCGAGCTGCTCGGCGATCAGGCGGCCCCGCGTCGCAGCGGAGTGCAGGTCGGCGCGGTAGAAGCAGTAGACCGTCGCGCGATCCGACTTGGCGGCGTACATCGCGGAGTCGGCAGCGCTCAGCAGGGCCGTCGCGGTCTCGCCATCCTTGGGGTGGAGCGCGATCCCGATGCTCACGCCGACGCGCGCTTCCGCTCCGTCGATCTCGATGGGCTCGCTGAGCCGCGCGTGGATGCGGCGGGCGCAGTCCGCGGCGTCCTCGGGTTCGTGCAGGCCCGTCAGCAGGACCGCGAACTCGTCGCCGCCGAAGCGCGACACGCTGCCCTGGGGCGGACGCAAGCGGGTGACCTCGTCGCTCGCGCGCACCGAGTCGAGCAGACGCTGCCCGACGACCCGCAACAACTCGTCGCCCGCGGCGTGACCGAGCCGGTCGTTGACCTGCTTGAAGCCGTCGAGATCGAGGAAGAGCAACGCGACCGTGCCGGCCTCGCTGCCGCTTCGGCGAAGCGCGCCGGCGAGGCGGCGCTCGAACAGGCGCCGATTCGGCAGGCCGGTGAGGCCGTCGTAGAAGGCGATGCGCCGCGCACTCTCTTCGGCGCGCCGCTCGTGGGTCACGTCGAGCACCGTGATCGTGACGAGCGGCGCGGCGCTCGGGTCGAAGCGACTGACCGAGAGGAAGTGCTTGAAGAAGCGTCCGTCGCCGGGGTTGCTGTGGCGCGAGAGCAGGCCGTCGGGGACACGCTCGCCGCCGACCGCCTCGCGCAGCCCGTGGGCAAAGCGAGCGCGATCGTCCGGGTGTACGCACGCTTCGAGAAGCTCGACGAGCTGCGTCGGCAACGGGTCGCGCAGGCGGAGGACGGCCGCGGTGCCGGGTCCGAGACGGACCTCGTTCGTCTCCGCATCCCACTCCCAGTACCCAATTCCCGCCAGCGACTGCGCCGTCTCGAGGCGCCGGAGGCGCGCGTGGATCTCGTGCGCGTCGCGCGGCGGGGCCTCGGGTGGCGCCTCGAGGTGAAACTCGATGCGGGTCGCGAGCGTCTCGCGGTCGATCGGCTTCGTGACGAAATCCGTGATGCCGGCGGCGCGCGAGCCCTCCGGGAGCTGCGCGCTGCGAATCAGACCGAGGATCGGGAGCGTCGGTGCCTCGGCGCGGATCCGGGCACACAAGCCGAGCGCATCGCCTTCGACGTCGAGATCGACCAGCGCGATCGCCGGCTTTTCGCGCAGAACGACCTCGCCGACGTCCTGCAGGGAGGCTTCCATCGGCGCGAGACCGAGGTTTTCCAGCGCGCGCCCCAGCGAGCGCGCGAGCCCTGGCTCGGGCACGGCCAGAAGGGCCACGCCCCGCGCACGGATGCCCTCGTCTGCTCGCACCGCTCCCCCTCGCATCGTCGCGGGGAGCTTTTCGGGCCGCGCTCGGCATTCCCTTAGTAGGAACACCGAGAACGCGAACGGGTCAGCCCTTGAACTTCTCGGTGGCGGCGACCCGGGCCACGGCGCGGGAATACGACTCCTGGAGTGCCTGGTAGGCGGCTTCGCCTTCCGCAGAACCGCGCATCTCTTGGAGCTGGGCGAGGGCCCGATCGCGGGCGATCTCCGCGCGCGAGCGGTCGATCTCGTGGGCGAACTCGCAGCTGCCGACGAGCACGCTCACGAGGTTCTCGTGGACCTCGGCGAAGCCCCGGCCGACTGCGGCGTAGAGTGTCTCGGCCCCCGCCGCGATCTGCATCGTGCCCGCCTTGAGGCCGGTCATGAACGGCTCGTGGCCCGGCAGCACGCCGAACTCGCCCTCGGCCCCGGGCAGGACCACGCCCTCGACCTGCTTGTCGAAGGCCTCGCCTTCCGGCGTCACGACCGTGAGATGGAACGGCATCGCTTCTCCGTTGCTCGATGGCTTCGCGCCTCGTGCCGCCGCGTCGGGCACTCGGCCTCGTTAGACGAGCGTCTTCGCCTTTTCGCGCGCCGACTCGATCGTGCCGACCATGAAGAACGCCTGCTCGGGCAGGTCGTCGCACTTGCCGTCGAGGATCTCCTTGAACGAGCGGATCGTGTCCTCGAGCCGCACGTAGACGCCGGGCGTGCCGGTGAAGCCTTCGGCGACGTGGAACGGCTGCGACAGGAAGCGCTCGATCTTGCGGGCGCGGGCCACCGTGAGGCGGTCGTCTTCGCTGAGCTCGTCCATGCCGAGGATCGCGATGATGTCCTGCAGATCCTTGTACTTCTGCAGCGTCTGCTGCACGCCGCGCGCCACGCGGTAGTGCTCCTCGCCGACCACGAGCGGGTCGAGGATGCGGCTCGTCGAGTCGAGCGGATCCACCGCGGGATAGATGCCCTTCTCGGAGATCGCGCGAGAAAGCACCGTCGTCGCGTCGAGGTGCGTGAACGCGGTCGCCGGCGCCGGATCGGTGAGATCGTCGGCGGGCACGTAGATCGCCTGCACCGACGTGATCGAGCCCTTCGTCGTCGACGTGATGCGCTCCTGCAAGAGGCCCATGTCCGTCGCGAGCGTCGGCTGGTAACCGACGGCGCTCGGGATGCGGCCGAGCAGCGCCGACACTTCGGAGCCGGCCTGCGTGAAGCGGAAGATGTTGTCAATGAAGAGCAGCACGTCCTTGCCCTCTTCGTCGCGGAAGTACTCGGCGCAGGTCAGCGCCGAGAGCCCGACGCGGGCGCGCGCGCCCGGCGGCTCGTTCATCTGGCCGTACACGAGCGCGGCCTTGTCGAGCACCGTGGAACCGTCGGCCAGCTTCGAGTCCATCATCTCGTGCCAGAGGTCGTTGCCCTCGCGCGTGCGCTCGCCCACGCCGCCGAACACGGAGTAGCCGCCGTGCTGCTTCGCGATGTTGTTGATGAGCTCGAGGATCACGACCGTCTTGCCGACGCCGGCGCCGCCGAACAGGCCGACCTTGCCGCCGCGCGGATACGGCGCGATCAGGTCGATCACCTTGATGCCCGTCTCGAGGGGCTCGACCGACATCGACTGGTCGATGAACTCCGGCACCGGGCGGTGGATCGGCCAATGGGCCGTCGCCTTCACGGGGCCGCGCTCGTCCACGGGCTCGCCGATCACGTTCGTGATGCGGCCGAGGGTGCCGGGGCCGACGGGCACCTTGATCATCTCGCCCGTGTTCACGACCGGCTGGTCGCGGCGCAGGCCGTCGGTGGTGTCCATCGCGATCGCGCGCACGGAGTTCTCGCCGAGGTGCTGAGCGACCTCGAGCACGAGGTTGTTCTCGCGCGCGTCGATGTTGGCGTTGGTCGTGCGCAACGCGGTCAGAATCTCGGGCAGCGCGCCCGGCGGGAACTCGACGTCCACCACCGGACCCATCACCTGCGTCACCTTGCCGTTCGCAATCGCGGTCGTCGCCATCGCTGGATTCCTTCTTCGCGGTTCTGAGAGTTCGCAGCTCTGCCCGTCGCGCCCGGCGGGCGCGACTCGTTACTTCAACGCCTCCGCGCCCGACACGATCTCCATCAGCTCCTTGGTGATCGCGGCCTGGCGCGCGCGGTTGTACTGGAGCGTGAGGCTCCCGATCAGCTCTTCCGTGTTGCGCGTCGCGCTCTCCATCGCCGCCATGCGCGCGGCGTGCTCGCCGGCCTGATTCTCGAGGAGGGCGCGGTAGATCGTGAACTCGAGCGCCTGCGGCACGAGCACCTTCAGCAGCTCGTTCGCGTCGGGCTCGATCTCGAACGGCAGCGAGCCCGCCGAGCCGGCCTGCGCGATCTCCTCGGCAGGTGCGAGCGGCAGCAGGGGATCCGCGTGCGGAGTCTGCGTCAGCGCCGACACGAACTCCGAGTAGACCAGCGTCGCACCGTCGATCTCGCCGCTCTCGTAGCGCTTGGCGAGGTGCTCCGCGATCTCGGTGGCGTGCTTGATGCCGATCGTGCCGAGCCCGCTCCACACACGCTGGATGGCGCCGAGGTTGCGGCGCCGGAAGAACTCGTCCGCCTTCCGGCCCACCGGCGTGATCACCACCGTGAGGCCCTTCGCCGCGAGCTCGCGCGCCGCCGACTGCGCGCGCTTCAGCACGTTGGCGTTGAAGGCCCCGCACAGGCCGCGGTCCGAGGTGACCACGATCAGCTCGTGCACGCGCTGCTGCTCGTGGGGCTGCAGCAGCGGATGCTCGGCGTCCTTGTGGCGGCGACCGATCTCGCCGAGCACGCCATACATCTTCTTGGCGTACGGGCGGGCCGCGAGGATCGCGTCCTGCGCGCGGCGCAGCTTCGCCGCCGCCACCATGCGCATGGCGCTCGTGATCTGCTTCGTCTTCTGGACGGTGCGGATGCGGCGCCGGATTTCTTTCGTACTCGGCATGTCTCGCTCGCCTGCGGCTCGCTGCGCGCGTCGCCTCGCGGCGCGGTCAGCGGCGTAGGAGTTGTTACTCGGCCTTCGCCGACGGGCGGAAGACGAGCGCGAACGCGTCGAGGGCCGCGCTCAGCGCCTTCTCGTCGTCCGCGCCGATCTGGCCGCTCTGCGCGATCTTCGCGATCAGCGCGCCCTGGTTCGCGCGCATGTAGGCGAGCATCTCCGCCTCGTAGCGGCGCACGTCGCCGACGGCGAGGTCTCGCACCCAGCTCTTGCGGCCGCCCTGCGGCGACGCCGCGTAGATCGAGATCACCTGCTCGACGGCCGGCAGCGGCTTGTGCTGCGCCTGCTTCAGGACCTCGGTCTGGCGCTCGCCGTTGGCGAGCTGCTCCTGCGTCGCCTTGTCGAGGTCGCTGCCGAACTGCGCGAAGGCCGCCATCTCGCGGTACTGCGCGAGCGCGCCCTTGAGCGTGCCCGCGACCTTCTTCATCGCCTTGACCTGCGCCGCGCCGCCCACGCGCGACACCGAGATGCCGACGTTGATGGCCGGGCGGACGCCCGAGTTGAACAAGTCCGTCTCGAGGAAGATCTGACCGTCGGTGATCGAGATGACGTTCGTCGGGATGTAGGCCGACACGTCGTTGGCCTGCGTCTCGATGATCGGCAGCGCCGTCAGCGAGCCGCCGCCGAGCTCGTCGTTCAGCTTCGCGGCGCGCTCGAGCAGCCGCGAGTGCAGGTAGAACACGTCGCCGGGATACGCCTCGCGGCCCGGCGGGCGCCGCAGCAGCAACGAGAGCTGGCGGTAGGCGACGGCCTGCTTGGTCAGGTCGTCGTAGATGATCAGCGCGTGCTTGCCGTTGTCGCGGAACCACTCGCCCATCGTGCAGCCCGTGTAGGGCGAGATGAACTGGAGCGGCGCCGGCTCGCTCGCCGTCGCGGCGACGACGATCGTGTACTCCATCGCGCCGAACTGCGTGAGCTTGTCGACCACCTGCGCGACGGTCGATTGCTTCTGGCCGATCGCGACGTAGATGCAGAAGACGTCGCCACCCTTCTGGTTGATGATCGTGTCGAGCGCGATCGTGGTCTTGCCGGTCTGGCGGTCGCCGATGATCAGCTCGCGCTGGCCGCGGCCGATCGGCACCATCGCGTCGATCGCCTTGATGCCGGTCTGGAGCGGCTGCGTCACGCTCTTGCGCGTCACGATGCCGGGCGCCTTCACCTCGACGCGGCGCGACTCGGTCGACTGGATCGGGCCCTTGCCGTCGATCGGGTTGCCGAGCGAATCGACGACGCGACCGAGCAGGCCCATGCCCACCGGCACCTCGACGATGCGGCCCGTGCGGCGGACGAGATCGCCCTCGCGCACGTGGTTCGCTTCGCCCATCACGGCGATGCCGACGTTGTCCTCTTCGAGGTTGAGCACCATGCCCGACACGTTGCCGGGGAAGGTGACGAGCTCGCCGGCCATCGCCGACTGGAGGCCGTAGACGCGCGCGATGCCGTCGCCGATCGAGAGCACGGTGCCGGTCTCGGCGACGTCGATCTGACGGCCGTAGTCCTTGATCTCGCGCTTCAGGATGTCGGTGATTTCGCCGGGACGAAGATCCATCGTTTGCTCCGTGATCCGCTGGAACTGTTAGGGACTAGCTGCCGAGCAGCGAGCTGCGCAGCTGGGTGAGCTGCGTCTTCAGGCTGCCGTCGTACACCGTGTCGCCGAGCTGGGCGACGAGGCCGCCGACCAGCGACGCGTCGAGCTCGATCTCGAGCTCGACGGCGCGGCCCGCGCGCGCCGACAGCGCGCGCGCGAGGCGCGCCTGCTGCTCGGCGGTGAGCGGCTGCGCCGTCTTCACCTTGGCCTTCGAGCGGCCCGCGGCCTCGTCGGCCAGCCGCACGAACTCGGCCTCGATCTCGTCGAACGCCACCAGGCGGCGTTGGTCGATCAGATAGGCGTAGAAGCGCTTCAGCAGCGAGCTCGCCCCGAGCTTGTCCGCCACGCCATCGAGCACGCGGCGGCGCTCGGAGGCCGGGTTCAGCGGCTGGAGCAGGACGTCGCGCAGCTCGGCGCTCGCCTCGAGCGCGGCGCCCAGGCTGCGCAGCTCGGTGCGGACGCCCGCGACGCGATTCTCTTCGCTCGCGAGCGAGAACAGCGCGCGCGCATAACGGCGGGGTGCGGTTGCGGCCGGCATCAGTGCGTTCCCCCGGCGCCCGGCGTCGACTCGATCTTCGCGATGAACTCGTCGACGAGGCGATTGCGATCGGCGTCGGTGGTCTGCTCGCGCAGGATCGAGTGCGCGAGGGTGACCGCGAGCTCGGCCGCTTCCTTGCGCAGCGTGCCGCGTGCCGCGCGCAGCTCGCGCTCCACGACCCCGGTGGCGCTCTGGCGGATGCGGGAGGCCGTCGCCTGCGCGTCGGCGATGATCGCGGCCTTCTCGGTCTCGGCGCTCTTGCGGGTTGACTCGAGGATCGCCGCGACGTCCGAGTCGAGCCGCGCGGCCTTCTCGTTCCACTCGGCCAGCTTGCGCTCGGCGTCCTTCAGCAGCTGCTCGGAGCTCGCGATGTTCTTCGCGATCGTGTCGCGGCGCGTCGCGAGGTATTCCGCGACGGGCTTGCGCGCGAAGTAGCCGAGCACCGCGGCGAGGATCACCACGTTCACCCACTCGTAGGTGAACTCCTTCATGTGCTCGGCGGCCGCGGCGGCATCGTGGCCTTCGCCGTGCGCGTCGCCGTGGCCTTCGTCCGCAGCGAGGGCGACGAACGGGGCGAGCAACAAGAAGAGCGCGAGTGCGAGCGCCTTCACGAGAGGGGCCTCCCGAGCACCTTGGTGGCGACTTCGCGCGCGAGGCGCTCCGTCTCGCCGCGCAGGGCGTTGCGCGCGTTCTCGATCGCGCCGGCGACGCCGATGCGCGCCTTCGCCACTTCCTGCTCCGCGGCGCGGCGCGCCTCCGCGCCGATGCGCGCCTGCTCGGTGCGCGCGCCCTCGAGCGTTTGGCGGCGCACGTTCTCGGCTTCGCGCCGCGCGGCACCCACCGCGGTCTCGTAGCGGCCGAGCACCTCTTCCGCCTGCTTGCCGAGCGTGCTCGCACGGCTGCGTGCGCCCTCGATCTTCTCGCCGCGCTGCTCGAGCGTGCGGAGCAGCGGCTTGAACAGCAGCGCGTCGAGCGGGAACACGATCACCACGAACAGGATCACCAGCTGGAGCCAGACGCTCTTCAGCGGGTGGGCGAGGATCTCGCCGCCGTGTGTGCCGTAGAGCGCGTCCTCGATCAGGTCGGGGAAGATGCTCAGACCGCCGGCGGCGAACGCGGGCGCGGCGACGAGCACGAGCCCGAGCACGGCGGCGAGCGCGAGAGTCCTGCGCGAGGTCATGGGTGGCTGCGTGCTCCGCTGGCCCTTCGAGGGGGACGCGGAACCCGACGCCCGCCGACACCAACCCCAAAGGAACGATCTCTGCTTTTCGGACCGAGGTCCGGCCGCCCGCGGAGACGTGCAGCTTCGCAGCGATCGCTGACGATGGCGGCGAGGATCACGTCCCGAAAGCGAATCCGGCCCGGAGAACCGGGCCGGGGCGGGCGGAAATTCGCAGATCGGGGGCGAGTTTCAAGACGATTTTGGCGTTGCCGCGCTCGCTCCCGTGAGGCAGCGCCCCACGATGCGCCCCCCTTCCGCGATCGCGAGCAGCGGGGCGGTCACGCTGCCTTCGAGCTCGGCGCCGGGCAGCAGCTCCACCCGGCGGCGCGCGACGACATCGCCGACCAGCACCCCGGCCAGCACGAGCTCCGCGACCTCGACGTGCGCGCGGACCCGACCCTGCGGCCCGATCACGAGCGCTCCGGTCTCGGCGAGCACGCTGCCGGCCAGCTTCCCCTCGACCCGCAGCGTGCCTTCGAAGCTGAGGACGCCGTCGAAGGACGTGCCCGGGCCGAGCAGCGGGACGTCGTCGCTCGTGCGGCTCATAGGCGTCGCCCATCCAGAATGAGAGCGGCGAGGCGCGAGAGCTCCTCGGGTCCGGAGAAGTCGACCTCGATGCGGCCGCGGCTGCCGTCGGCATGAATCCGAACGCGGGTCATGAGGTGGGCTTCGAGCTGGTCGGTGAGCGCCCGCAGATTCGGATCGACGCCGGCGACGTGCGCCTTGGCGCGCGCCGGGGCCGCTCCGCGCTCGGGCCGCGGTCCCGCGAGCTCGCGCGCCAGCTCCTCGGCTGCGCGTACGGAGAGCTGCTCCGCGAGGATGCGGTCTCGCAGCCAGTGGCGCCGCTCCGGATTCGCGAGCTGCAGGAGCGCCTTCGCGTGTCCGACGCTGAGGCGGCCGGTCTCGACGTCCTCCTGCGCTTCCTTCGAGAGGTCGAGCAGGCGCAAGTGGTTCGCGATCGACGAGCGCTCGAGGCCGACTTGCTCGCCGATCTGCTCCTGGGTGCGGCCGCCTTCCGCGAGCTCGCGGAAGGCAAGCGCGAGCTCGATCGGATTCAGATCGCGCCGCTGGACGTTCTCGACGAGCGCCACTTCCAGGAGCGCCTGGGGCGTGATGTTCTGGATCGTCGCGGGGATCGTGGTTCGCCCGGCGCGCTGCGACGCGCGCCAACGGCGCTCGCCCACGACGAGCTCGTAGCGTCGCGCGGCGCCCGGCGGCGCCTCGCGCACGAGCACCGGCTGCAGGACGCCGTAGCGGCGAATCGAGTCGGCGAGCGAGTCGAGATCGGACTCCGCGAAGGTTCGGCGGGGCTGCTGCGGGTTCGGCGCGATCTCGTCGATCGGCAGCTCGCTGGCGGACGCGCGGGTGGCTTCCGACGCCGGCGCGTTTGCGTTCGCGTTCGCGTTCAGACCGGGCGCGCTCGGCAGCAGCGCGTCGAGACCGCGTCCGAGCACGCCTTTGCGAATCGCCATGGGGGTCGTCTCCTGAGCCGGAACCGAGGGGTGGGTCAAACTCCGAGCGCGGGCGGCTTGCGCTCGGGCCGCGGATGGCGGCGCAGCAACTCTTCCGCGAGCTGTAGATAGGCGACCGCGCCGCGCGAGCTGATGTCGTAGAGGAGAATCGGCTTGCCGTGACTCGGCGCCTCGCTGAGGCGCACGTTGCGCGGAATCACCGTCGAGAACACGCAGCCGGGCCCGCCGGTGCCGAAGTGGCCGCGCACGTCGGTCTCGACTTGTTGGGCGAGATTCGCCCGGCGGTCCACCATCGTCAGCACGATGCCCTCGCGCTCGAGGGTCGCGTTGAAGCTCGCCCGCACGCGCTCCACGGTCCCCAACAAACGCGCGAGCCCTTCCAGCGCGTAGTACTCGCACTGCAGCGGGATCAGCACCGCGTTCGCGGCGACGAGGGCATTCAGCGTGAGGAGCCCGAGCGACGGCGGGCAGTCGATCAGCACGAAGTCGTAGTGCGGGAGCAGCGGCGCGAGGGCGTCGCGAAGCAGGCCCTCGCGACCCTCGACCGACACGAGCTCGATCTCGGCGCCGGCGAGGTCGGGGCCGGCGGCGAGCACGTGGAGATGGGACAGGGCGGTCGGCTGTAGCGCTTGGGCCGCGGTCTTCGCTCCGGATAGGACGTCGTAGATCTGTGCGGGTGGGTCAATTATCCCCAGTCCGCTGCTCGCGTTCCCCTGGGGATCCATGTCGATCAGGAGAGTGGGGCGTTCCGCCGCTGCCAGCGAAGCCGCCAGATTGACGGCGGTCGTGGTCTTTCCCACGCCCCCCTTCTGATTGACGACCGCGAGAACCCGCGCGAGGGCCGGGCGATCGTTGGCGATGTCCGCGGCGCTCAAATCCGACCCCCGGGGTTCAGAGACGCCGCAGTCTATCATCCGCAGCGACGATTCGTTCCACGTGGAACACGATCGAATCACTTCCGGACGACGACGACCGCTCGCGGACCCGCGCCGACGTCGTAGCGGTGGATCTCGGCTCCCGGCGGAACCCCCTCGACTCCGCCCCCGGCGAGGCCGACCACGATGCCGCCTTGGCGGACGAGGCGCGCCCCGGCAGGAAGCCACTCGGCCAACGGGAACACCGCCCGAGCCACCGCGAAGTCGTAGGATTCGCCCTCGCTCCGCGTGTGCTCCTCGAGGCGATCGGCGCACAGGGTCACCCGCGACAGGCCGAGCTCTCGAACCATCGCTGCGAGAAACGAGCGCCGCTTCTGGATCGGCTCGAGCAGCGTAATTTCGAGATCCGGACGAACCATCGCCAGGATCAGGCCCGGGAGACCCGCTCCGGAGCCCACGTCGATGCACCGCCCCGCACGAGGGAGATGCCCCACCAACGCCAGGGCGTCGGCGATGTGCTCGGTCGCGAGAGTCTCCAGCTCGCGAGCGCCCGTCAGGTTGATGCGCTGGTTCCACTCGAGCAGCCGAGCGGCATAGATCCCGAGGGACCGAAGCCGCTCAGCCGGCAGCTCGAGCGAGAGCGCACGGAGCGCGGGCCCGAGCAGCGCGCCGAGCCGATCGCTCGCACCCGGCGCGCTCACGTGGAGCGTTCCACGTGGAACGTTCAGCCGTTGTTGGCGGCTTCGCTGCTTGCCTTCGCGTCGGCGTACTCAGGAGCAGCCGCGGGCACCACGAGCACCTGGCGGTAGCGACCCTCGCCGATGCTCATCGTCGCGATGCCCTCGGCGCCTCGCAGGCTCATGTGGATCACGCGGCGATCGCGCCCGCTCATCGGATCGAGCGCCACGCTGCGGCCCGTTTCCTGCGCGCGCTTGGCAGCGCGGTCCGCGACCCGCTCGAGCAACTCGTCGCGCTTGTCTCGCGCGCCCCCCGAGACGTCCACCACGACACGCTTCGGCTCGTCTTGCCCGAGGCTCGCAGCCTGGCTGGCGAGGAGCTGCAGCGCTTCCGGCGCCCGCGCATCCCCAATCGTCAGGCCGCGCACCGCATCGCCGGTGATCTCGAAGATCTGATAGCCGTCCTGGTCCGAAGCCGTGATCTCGAACGGGCCGAGGTCCATCCGCTCGACGATTCCGAGCAGGTACTGGCCGACCGGGCCGATGTCGCCGTTCGCGGTCCCCACGGACGGAGCGGTCGGCGCAGACGGGGCCTCGGGCGCCGCCTCGATCGCCTCGCGGCGCTCGCCGCGGTCCCGGTCCCCCCGGTCCCCGCGATCCCCGCGCTCCGGCCGGCGCTCGCGCCGCTCGCGCGGTCCGCGGTCGCCGCGATCTCCGCGGTCACCCCGATCCCCGCGATCGCGCCCGCCGCGCTCCTCGCTGCGCGGGCGGTCGCTCGGCGCCGGGGCGTCGGCGGGCGCCGCGACGACGAGCGCGCGCGCACCCAGGCCGGACACCTCGCTCAGCGTGCGAATGCGCAGCTCACTCTCGGGGCGGCCGAAGTACGAGGTCGCCTTGGCGACCGCCTCCGCTGCCGAATCCCCCATGAACTCCTTGGCTTCGATCTTCGGGTCGTACATCGCTTGGTGTCTCCGCTAGGCCGCAGCGGGCGTCTTGCTGCGGTTCATTAACAACTGCTGCCCGATGCCGAGCAGCGTGCTCATCAGCCAGTAGAGGCCGAGCCCCGACGCAAACTGATAGAACATCACGGTCATCATCACCGGCATCACGATCTGCATCATGCGCGCCTGGGCCGGATCCATGTTCGGCGTCGGCGTGAGACGCTGCTGCAACACCATCGCCGCGCCGAGCAGCAGCGGCAGTGCGCGCACGTGGAGGTCGATGCCAGGGATCACGAACAGCAGCTCCGGCTGGGAGAGATCCGTGATCCATCCGAAGAACGGCTGCTGCCGCAGCTGGATCGAGCTCTGCAGCGCGAAGTAGAAGCCGACGAAGACAGGCAGCTGCAGAAGCATCGGGAGGCAGCCGCCAAACATGGAGAACGGGCTCACGCCGGCCTGCTGATAGACGGCCATCACGGCTTCTTGCTGCTTGACGCGATCGTCCGGAAAGCGCTCCTGCGCGGCCTTTACCTTGGGCGCGAGGTCGGCCATGCGCTTCATCGAGCGCATCTGCCCCACCATCAGAGGGGCGAGCGCCACGCGAATCACGAAGGTGAGGAGCAGGATCGCGAGGCCGTAGTTCGGGACGAACTGGTGGACGAAGGTGAGCATCGCCGTGAAGAAGCGCGCGAGGCTCGGAGCCCAGCCCTTCTGAATCGCCGAGTCGAGGTGCGCGCCGAACGCGTCCAGACGCTCGGGCTCCTTCGGCCCGAGGTAGAGCCGATAGTCGCGGGCGAGCGTCGCGCCGGGCGGCAGGGCGACGGGGGCGAAGAACACGTCGAGCTGCCCCTCCTGCTCGGGCACCACTGGCGTGAGCGTCGCTCGCGCGTCCTTCGGGTTGTCGGGCAGAATCGCGGCCAAGAAGTACCGCGTCTCGGCGCCCGCCCAATCGAGCTCGAACGGCTCGCCGGGCTCCGGTGCGACCTGCACGACCTCCGTGGCCGAACCGCCGCCAAAGCCGAGCGTGGTCGGGTGAGGAGCGACCGCGAAGCGAATCACTTCGTCGGTCTGGTACGCCGCGAGGCCGTACTCCGTGAAATCCGCGCCGACGCCGCGGCGCGCGGGCCAGCGCACGCCGAAGGACGGGCTGATGGTCGCAGTTCCGCGATTCACGACCTCGATCGAAAGCCGGGCGCCGTAGCCATCCGGCTCGAGTCGGTAGGTCTTGCGAATCCGCACCGTCCCGACCTCGGCCGTGAACTCCAGCACGTCCTCGCTCGGACGGCTGACCGCGTAGGGGAGCCTCGAGAGGTCCCCTAGGCCGAGCTCGGTGAAAGGGGTCGCCAGCGAAAGTTGCTCACGGTTGGTCGTCAACCGGACGGACGGACGGCGTGGCTGCGAGGCGTCGTCGTATTCCCGCAACTCCCACTCGCGCAGAGCGCCGCCTTCCGTGGTGAAGGTCGCGACGTACAGCGGGCGCTCGACGACGATCTGCTGCTCGAGCACCGGCCGCACGACGGCAGCCTCTGCGGCGGCTGCCTCGGGCGCAGCGGGTGCCACTGGCGCCGGGAACGATTGCGGGGGCGGGGCCTCTTCTCGAGCCGCTGCGACGGGCGCCGGCTTGTCGTGCCGGTCCGGGAAGCGGCGGTCCAAGGACCATTGCCACCCGAAATAGAGCAGAACCGTCACCGCGATCGCGACGAGGGTATTACGATCCACGGTGCTCTCCCCGCGGGACTTCGTCCAACCCACCCGGATGGAACGGGTGGCACCGCCCAACCCGCCGGATCGCCAGGGCAACCCCGCGGACCGGCCCATGTTCCTCGATCGCCTCGATGCCGTACTGCGAGCAGCTCGGGGAGAATCGACACGACGGGGGGAGAAACGGCGAAATCGCGAGCTGATACGCGCGGATGCACATCTGCATACCGACGCCGACCGCGCGCGACACGGTCATCGAGCGGCCCGCGCAGCGGTCGCAGCGAGATCGGTCCAAAGCCCTGCGGCGTCGAGCTCGGCTGCCGGCGCGCGCGCGATCACCACCAGGTCGACATGCGGAGGAAGAGCCGCGCGGCTGCGCCGAAACCATTCCCGGATCAGCCGCTTCACGCGATTGCGGACAACGGCGCCGCCTACGCGTCGGCTCACGACCAGCCCGAGCCGCGTCTCGCCCGTCGTACGCGTCACCTCGAGCGCGAGCGCACGACTCGACCAGCGCCGGCCCTCGGCGCGCGAGCGCTGATAGTCCCGGCCCTCACGGACCCGATGCGACGCGCGAAAGCGCTGCGAACCACTCACGGCGTGCGTGGGCTGGACGGTCAAGCAGGCCTCGGACCGGAAGGAGGCTTGGAGACCTACTTCGAGCTGATCGTCGGAACGAGCCGCTTGCGACCCTTGGCGCGGCGGCGCTTCAACACGATGCGACCGGCCTTGGTGCTCATGCGGGCACGGAAGCCATGGGTTCGCTTCCGACGGATACGACTGGGCTGAAATGTGCGCTTCATGAGGACTTTCCTGCGCGGAGGGGGAGTCCGCGAAAACAAGACGGGCGAAGCTACCCACCTGCGTTCCGGGGTGTCAAGGCGGACGACACCACTCTTTCGCGACCACCGCCGACAGCTTCTGGTGATAAAGTGGCCGCGTGGTGAGGGGGAACGATTCTCCGACGGAGATCGCGCGCGAAGCCGGCGACGAATCGCTTTCGAGCGCGGCCGGATGCATCGCTTTTGTCGGGTTGTCGGGCTCTCCTTCTTCATCTCCAAGAAATTTCAATTGACTAGAGGGAAGAGATGAAACTCTCGGTCGACAAAAACGACCTCCAGCGTGGCCTCGGTCGCATCCAGGCGATCGTCGAGAAGCGCAACTCGATGCCGATTCTCGCGAACGTGCTGCTCACCGCGACCGGCAAGGCCGAAGCCGGTCGTCTCGAGCTCGCCGCCACCGATCTCGAAGTGGGCGTGCGCGGATCCCATCCTGCGCGCGTGACGAAGCCCGGAGCGATTACGGTCTCGGCGCGAAAGCTCTACGACATCGTGCGCGAGCTTCCCGACGAGCCCATCCAGCTCGACGCTACGGCGCAGTCGTACGTCGAGCTGCGCTGTGGGCGGTCGCGCTTCAACCTCGCCGGGGCCGCCGCCGAGGAGTACCCGACGCTCCCGGAGTTCTCGCCGGGGCAGCTCGTTCGGCTCCAGGCCGCAGTTCTCAGCCAGATGATCGAACGCACGATGTACGCCGCGTCGCTGGACGAGACCCGTTACAACCTGAATGGCGTGTACTTCGAGGTCGTTCCCACCGACGGCAAGCTGCGCATGGTGGCCACCGACGGCCATCGCCTCGCACTCATCGACCGCACGATCGGCGCACAGGCGAGCGGGCTCGCGAGCGGGGTCATCATCCCGCGCAAGGGGCTCGCCGAGCTCAAGCGCCTCGTGGACGAAGAGGACGCGGACGAGATCGAGCTCGGCTTCGAAGGCAACAGCGGGCTCGCTCGCAAAGGCGACGTGACGCTCGTGATGCGCCTCATCGAAGGCGAGTTCCCTAATTACAAGCAGGTCATTCCGAAGTCCTCGGATCGCAAGCTGAACATCGAAGCGGAGCCGCTCGTGCGCGCGCTTCGGCGCGTCGCCCTGCTCTCCGCGGAACGCAGCCGGGCGATCAAGCTCGAGATCGGCGAGGGCAAGATCACGATCTCGTCGAGCAACCCCGATCTCGGCGACGCGCAGGAAGAGCTCGACGTGGACTACGCCGGGCCGACGACCACCATCGGCTTCAACGCGAAGTACCTGCTGGACTGCCTCGGGGCGCTCGGTGCCAAGGAGATCCAGCTGGCCTTCCGCGACGGAGACAAGCCCGTCGAGATCCACCCGGCGGACGACGCGGACACGCTGGCCGTCGTCATGCCGATGCGCCTTTAGGGGAGTTCTCGGCAGCCTCGGCGAAGGGCCCGAAAACCCTTCATTCGTAGGCAGTTGTCTGCATTTTCCCCTGTTGCTCGGGAAGCCGGTTGGGTAGTCTCCGCCGACTTCGCCGCCCATCCCCTCCGCGCGGTGAATCACTCTGCCGCGGCGCCTCTTTCGGCCGCCGTGCGAATGGTTCCAAGTGAGCTACGACGCCAGTTCCATCGAGGTCCTCGAAGGCCTCGAGCCGGTTCGAAAACGGCCCGCGATGTACATCGGGACCACGGGTCCCGATGGCCTGCACCACCTCGTCTACGAGGTCGTCGACAACG
Organism: uncultured Spirochaetales bacterium; assembly: GCA_964501435.1. Taxonomy (GTDB): domain Bacteria; phylum Myxococcota_A; class UBA9160; order UBA9160; family UBA6930; genus VGRF01. The sequence goes on from CAZCTH010000026.1 coordinate 16,797, forward strand.
CGATCGACGAGGCGCTGGCGGGCTTCTGCCGCGAGATCGGCGTCACACTCCACGACGACGGCTCGGTGACCGTCACCGACGACGGGCGCGGCATCCCCGTGGACGAGCACCCAGTCGAGAAGCGCCCCGCCGCGGAGATCGTGCTCACCCGGCTCCACGCCGGCGGCAAGTTCAACGAGAGCACCTACAAGGTCTCCGGCGGCCTCCACGGCGTCGGCGTGTCGGTGGTCAACGCGCTCTCCGATTGGCTCGAGGTAGAGATCAAGCGCGAAGGCAAGGTCTGGGCCGAGCGCTTCGAGCGCGGCGTGCCCGCCTCCGACTTCCGCGCGATCGGCACCAGCGACAAGACCGGCACGAAGGTCACGTTCCATCCGGATCCGCAGATCTTCCCGGTCACGGAGTTCTCCTTCGACGTCTTGTCGCAGCGCCTGCGCGAGCTCGCCTTCCTGAACGCCGGCATCCGCATCCAGATCAAGGACGAGCGCAGCGGCAAGGAGCACGACTTCTGCTTCGAGGGCGGAATCGTCTCGTTCGTCGAGCACCTGTCGCGCGCGCGCCAGCCGCTCCACCCGCCGATCTACGTATCGGGTGAGCGCGTCGTCGAGGGCCACACGCGCAAGATCCCGGTCGCGGTCGAGATCGCGCTGCAATACAACGACTCGTACAACGAAGCCGTCTTCTCGTTCGCGAACAACATCAACACCCACGAGGGCGGCTCGCACCTGATCGGTTTCCGCACCGCGCTCACGCGGACGATCGCCCGCTACCTCACGCTCCAGAACAAGAACGGCAAAGGCCCTGACGACCAGGTGAGCGGCGACGACGTGCGCGAAGGGCTGACGGCCGTCATCAGCGTGAAGCTCCCGCAGCCCGAGTTCGAGGGGCAGACGAAGGCGAAGCTGGGAACGAGCGAAGTGCGCGGCCTCGTCGAGGGCCTGTTCTACGAGCGCCTGCTCGAGTACTTCGAAGAGAATCCCTCCGTCGCGAAGGCGATCGTGGCGAAGGTCGTCGACGCCGCGCGCGCCCGCGCCGCGGCTCGCAAGGCCCGCGACCTCGCGCGCCGCAAGGGCGCACTCAGCGACTTCAGCCTGCCCGGCAAGCTGGCGGACTGTCAGGAGCGCGATCCCGCGAAGAGCGAGCTCTTCATCGTCGAGGGCAACAGCGCCGGCGGCACCGCGAAGCAGGGCCGCGAGCGCGCGTTCCAGGCCATCCTTCCTCTGCGCGGCAAGATCTTGAACGTCGAGCGCGCGCGCCTCGACCGCATGCTCGCCAACGCGGAAATCCAGGCCCTGATCGCCGCCCTCGGCACCGGCATCGGCGACGAGTTCGACGCCAGCAAGGCCCGCTACCACCGCGTGATCATCATGACCGACGCAGACGTGGACGGTTCGCACATCCGCACGCTGCTGCTCACGTTCTTCTATCGCCAGATGAAGGACTTGATCGATCGCGGCTTCGTCTACATCGCGCAGCCGCCGCTCTTCAAGGTCAAGAAGGGCCGGAGCGAGCGCTACGTGAAGGACGAGGCGTCGCTCGAGGCGTATCTGCAGGGCCTCGCGCTCGAGAGCGTGCGCATCGCCGCCGGCGAGGACGGGCGCGAGCTCGCGGCCGACGCCGTGCGGCGCCTGCTCACCGCGGCGAGCGAGTACAAGCGTGCCGTCGACCACGTCGCGACGCGCCGCATCGACCCGCGCATCGTCGACGCCGCGCTCCAGGCCGGCATCACGCTCGAGAACGAGCTCGCGAACGTCGCGGCGCTCGAGCGCGCGGTCCCGCGCATCGCGGCGAAGCTGGAAGAGCTTTCGCCCGAGCTCGTGGGGGCGTACACGCTCCGCGCCGAGGCGGACGCCGAGCACGGCACCGCCAAGCTGCTCGCGACGACGCGGCGCTCCGGGCTCGCCACGACCACCACGCTCGACTCCGAGCTGTTCCGCAGCGCCGAGCTCCAGCGCCTCGCGTCGCTCGCCGCGGCGATGCGCGCCGAAGGCGACGCGCCGTACCGCATCCTCGGCGGCGAAACCGACGGCAGCGAAGCCGGCGCGGCAGAGCGCTTCCCGAGCGGCGTGCGGCTGCTGAAGCGCGTGCTCGAGCTGGGCGAGCGCGGCCTCTCGATCCAGCGGTACAAGGGCCTCGGCGAGATGAACCCCGAGCAGCTCTCCGAGACCACGATGCAGCCGGAGCGCCGCACGCTGCTGCAAGTGAAGATCGAGGACGCCGTCGAGGCGGACCTCGTGTTCTCGACCCTGATGGGCGACGACGTCGAGCCGCGCCGCGAGTTCATCGAAGAGAACGCGCTGCGCGTGCAGAACCTGGACGTGTGAAACGAGCGTGACGGCGCTCGCCCGGCGGCCCAGCGCCGCCCGGGCCACGCGCAGTGAGCCGAGAGCGAACGGAGTTCGGACAGGATGGCTGACGAGAAGCGCCCCGAAGACGAAGCGCCCGCGCCGCCGGCGGGCCCGGGCACGCCCCCGCAGCCGGTGAACATCGAGGACGAGGTCCGCACCTCGTTCCTCGACTACTCGATGTCCGTGATCGTGAGCCGCGCGCTCCCCGACGTGCGCGACGGTCTCAAGCCCGTCCACCGCCGCATCCTGTACGCGATGCACGACGAAGGCCTGCAGCCGAACCGGCCGTACTCGAAGAGCGCCGGCGTCGTGGGCGAGGTGATCAAGCACTACCACCCGCACGGCGACGCGCCCATCTACGAAGCCATGGCGCGCATGGCCCAGCCGTGGTCGCTCCGGTACACGCTCGTCGACGGCCAGGGCAACTTCGGCTCGGTCGACGGCGATCCGCCGGCCGCCTACCGCTACACCGAAGCGCGGCTGCGCGCGATCGCGACCGAGTTGTTGCGAGACATCGACCGCGAGACGGTCGACTTCCAGCCGAACTTCGACGGCAATCGCGTTGAGCCCACGGTGCTCCCGGCGCGCTTCCCGAACCTGCTCGCCAACGGCTCGCAGGGCATCGCCGTCGGCATGGCGACGAACATCCCGCCGCACAACCTCGGCGAGCTGATCGACGCGGTCGGCCTGATCGCCAAGAACCCCGACTGCACGATCGACGAGATCCTCGAGAAGATCCCCGGCCCGGACTTCCCGACCGGCGCGCTGATCTGCGGCCGCGACGGCATTCGCCAGGCCTACCAGACGGGGCGCGGCTCGATCACGGTGCGCGCGAAGGCCGAGATCGAGGAGACCAAGCGCGGCGGCAAGCTGATCGTGGTCAGCGAGATCCCGTACATGCTCAACAAGTCGGCCCTCGAGATCCGCATCGCGGAGCTCGTGAAGGAAGGGCTGATCGACGGCATCAGCGACATCCGCGACGAGAGCGATCGCAGCGGCATCCGGCTCGTGATCGAGCTGAAGAAGGAAGCGCCCGAAGAGGTGATCCTGAATCAGCTCTACAAGATGACGCCGCTGCAGACGACCTTCGGCGTCAACATGCTGGCGCTGGTCGGCGGCCGGCCGCGGCAGCTGCCGATCAAGGAGGCGATCCAGCACTTCCTCGACTTCCGCCGTGAAGTCGTCGCGCGCCGCGCGGCCTACGACCTCGCGCAGGCGGAAGCGCGCGCGCACATCTTGGAAGGCTTCGCGATCGCGCTCGACCACCTCGACGAGGTGATCGCGGTGATCCGCGCCGCGGCCGACGCGAACGACGCCCGCGCCCAGCTGATGGCGCGCTTCGCGCTCTCCGAGCGCCAGTCGCAGGCGATCCTCGACATGCGCCTGCGCTCGCTGACGGCCCTCGAGCGCCAGCAAGTGCTCGACGAGCTCGCGCAGGTGCGCGCGCTGATCGACGAGCTGCGCGCGCTGCTCGCCAGCGACGAGAAGATCCTCGAAGTGATCCTCGCCGAGCTCGCCGAGATCAAGACGAAGTACGCCGACGAGCGCCGCACGCAGATCACCGACGCCGTCGAAGGCCTCTCGACCGAGGACCTGATCGTCGAGGAGGAGATGGTCGTCACCGTCTCCCACGCCGGCTACGTGAAGCGCAACCCGATCACCGAGTACCGCGCGCAGCGGCGCGGCGGCAAGGGCCTGATCGGCATGCAGACGAAGGACGAGGACTTCGTCGAGCACTTGTTCGCCGCGTCCACCCACGCGACGGTGCTGTTCTTCACGAACCGCGGGCGCGTCTACTGGAAGAAGGTGTGGGAGCTGCCGCAGCTCGGGCGCGCGGCGCGTGGCAAAGCCCTCGTGAACCTGCTCTCGCTGCAGCCGGGCGAGAAGGTGCAGGCGGCGCTCAGCATCCGCGACTTCGCGGCGCAGGCGACGAGCTTCATCGTGCTCGTCACGCGGCGCGGCACGATCAAGAAGACGGAGGTCGAGGCGTACTCGAACCCGCGCCGCGCGGGCATCATCGCGATCAACCTGAACGACGACGACGAGCTGATCGCGGCGAAGCTCACGACCGGCACGAGCGAGATCATCCTCGCCAGCAAGAACGGCAAGGCCATCCGCTTCCCCGAAGATCAGGTGCGCGGCATGGGCCGCAACGCGACCGGCGTGCGCGGCATGGACCTCAGCGACGGCGACGAGCTCGTCGGCATGGAGATCCTGCAGCCCGGCGCGACGGTCCTCACCGTCACCGAGAACGGCTTCGGCAAGCGCACGCCGCTCGAGGACTACCGCGTCCAGAATCGCGGCGGCATGGGCATCATCACGATCCGCACGTCGGATCGGAACGGCCAGGTGATCGGCATCGCGCAGGTGGTGGACGACGACCAGGTCATGCTGATCACCGACGCCGGCCAGGTGCTGCGCTGCAAGGTGAAGAGCATCTCGACGATGGGCCGCGCGACGCAGGGCGTGCGCGTGATGGACCTCGGAGAGGGCGAGAAGCTGGTGGCGATGGCGCGGCTCGCGGAAGACGACACCGCAGGGGACGTTGGTTGACGAGCGCGAGCAAACGGTCGGCTCGTACATCGCGGCGGCGGCGCTCGTCAACCAACGTCCCCGCTTTCTCGCTGGTGCGCTCCACGGCGCTGATGGCGCGCGCCGAGCGCGTGATCCCCGGCGGCGTGAACTCGCCGGTGCGGGCCTACCGCGGAGTCGGCGGCACGCCGCCGTTCCTCGTGCGCGGCAAGGGCGCCTCCGTGCGCGATGCCGACGGCAACACGTACGTCGACTACGTCGGCTCCTGGGGCCCGCTGATCCTCGGCCACTGCGATGCGGGCGTGCTGCGCGCCGTCGCGAAGGCGGCGCGTGCCGGCACGAGCTTCGGCGCGCCGACGGAGCCCGAGATCGCGATCGCCGAGCTGATCTGCGAGGCGCTGCCCAGCGTGGAGCAGGTGCGCTTCGTCTCCTCCGGCACCGAGGCGACGATGAGCGCGATCCGTCTCGCGCGCGGGGCCACGGGCCGCAAGCTCATCCTCAAGTTCGACGGCTGCTACCACGGCCACGCCGACGCACTGCTGGTCGGCGCCGGCAGCGGCGTCGCGACGCTCGGGATCCCCGGCTCGCCGGGCGTCCCCGAGGAGTTCGCACGCCTCACCATTCAGGCGCCGTTCAACGACCTCGCCGCCGTCGAGGCCGCGTTCGCCGCCCATGGACGCGACATCGCCTGCGTCCTCGTCGAGCCCGTCGCCGGCAACATGGGCTGTGTGCCGCCGCTGCCCGGTTTCCTCGCCGGCTTGCGTGCCGTGTGCGACCGCTACGGCGCGCTGCTCATCTTCGACGAAGTGATGACCGGCTTCCGCGTCGCTTGGGGCGGGGCCCAGCTTCTCTACGGGATCGCGCCGGACCTCACCTGCCTCGGCAAGGTCGTGGGCGGCGGGCTCCCGGCGGCGGCCTACGGCGGCAAGCGCGCGCTGATGTCGCAAATGGCCCCGACCGGCCCCATCTACCAGGCCGGCACCCTCTCCGGAAACCCGCTGGCGGTCGCGGCCGGACTCGAGACGCTGAAGCGCCTGCGCAAGCGCGGGACCTACGAAAAGCTGGGCGCCTACACCCGGGCGCTGATGGAAGGCTTCGCCCAGCGTGCGCAGGCCGCCGGCATCCCGCTCACGACCGCCGCGATCGGCGGCATGTTCGGGTTCTTCCTGCACCCCGGCCCCGTTTCGAGCTTCGACGACGCGAAGCGCTCCGACCTGCCCCGCTTCAAGGCGTTCTTCCACGCCATGCTCGCCCGCGGCGTGTACCTCGCGCCGTCGGCCTACGAGGCCGGCTTCGTGTCGGTCGTCCACGGGCCGCGCGAGCTCCGCGCCACCCTCGCGGCCGCCGAGGCCGCCTTCGCGGAAGCCGCGGCGAGCGCATGACGCAAGCGCGCGAAACGCCCGTTTCGCCGCGTTTCCAGCGCCCAAACCCGTGGAGTCGCCCCAGTCGATCCGCTAGGGTGCGCCCCGCTTTCGTTCCGGCGGACCGCGAGTGCGGCGCGGGCGGAGGCGAGTCGTGAAGAGCGGGCTCGATGGAAACGCGGGGAAGGCCTATCAGCGGGCCCTCGAAGCGGTCCTCGCGATCCCGATCGGGATCGGCATCGGCTACTTCGTCGACGGGCGCCTCGACTCGAGCCCCATCGGCCTCGTGATCGGCGCCGCCCTCGGTTTCGCAGCGTTCGTTCGGCGGCTCGTTTCGATGCGGAGCTTGGTGGAGAGCGCGCCGCGAGAAGGCGACGGCTCGGACAAGAAGTAAGGCCGGCGGCCGAGTAGGCGGAAGGCGATCAGCGTGAACGAGCCGATTCGAGAGACGCGCGTGCTCGCCTGGCACCTCGCGTTCAGCGCCGCCGCGGGCGTGGCCGCGTTCGCGCTCGCGTCGCCGAAGTTCGCCCTCAGCCTGCTGCTCGGCGCGGCGCTCCAGACGATGAACTTCCGCGGGCTGTTCGGCCTCGCGCGCACCGCCTTCGCGCAGGAAGCCCGCGCCGCGAGCGGTTTCGCGCTGCGCCTCCCGCTCTTCGGCGCGCTCGTGTTCGTCGCCATCGAAGCCGGCGTCGACCCCGCGGGCCTGCTCGCCGGCGTGACGACGCTCGTGCCCGCGGTCCTGATCGCCGCCTGGCAGAGCCGCCCGCGCGACGTCGCCGACGCCGCGTCGCTCCCGGCGCTGGCGCCGGACGATCCGAGCTGGGATCAATACAGCCTCTGGCTCGCGCGCGAGCGCGAGACCGAACGCTCCGAGGACACGCTGTGAAGTTCCTGCAGCCCATCGCCGACGCGACGCATCTGCCGATCATCATGGTCGCCTCGCTGTTCGTCGTCGTGCTCCTGCTCGCCATGGGTCTCGTCGTGCGCTCCCGCCTGGCGCAGGCCGACGGCGGCCTGCTCCCCGACGAAGGCCTCAGCGTCCGCAATGTCGCCGAGCTCCTGGTCGAGATGCTGTCGGGCCTCGCCGAGCAGAACATGGGCCCGCACTGGCGGCGCTACTTCCCGATCATCGGCTCGATCTTCTTCTTCGTGCTCACCGCGAACCTGGTCGGGCTGATCCCCGGCATCGAGGGCGCGACGCGCAGCGCGAACGTCACCTGGGCCTGGGCCGCGATCTCCTTCCTCGCCCACCAGTACGTGGGCATCAAGGAACACGGCTTCTCGTACGTGAACCACTTCCTCGGGCCGAGCCTCTTCGACCTGCACGTCGGCGGCAAGCACATCCATGTGCGTGCGCTGTTCCCGCTCTATGCGCCGATCGAGCTGCTGTCGCACCTGTCGCGGCTCTTCACGCTGGCGGTGCGGCTCCTCGCCAACATGTTCGCCGACCACCTCGTCGTGACGGTGTGGATCAGCCTCGTCGCGATCGGTGTTCCGGCGATCTTCATGGGCCTGGGCGTGATGGTCGCGTTCCTGCAGGCCTACGTGTTCGCAATGCTCTCGATGATCTACATCGGCTTGGCCCTCGAGGAAGCCCACTAGGCGCGGCCCACTCGGCGGATTTGCCACTAACAAGGAGAAGAAAACGTCATGCTGAAGTTCGGAAAGGTCGTCCTTTGGACCCTCGCCGTGCTGCTGCTCCCGATGGCCGCGTTGGCCCAGGAAGCGAGCGGCGGAGGCGACAGCTCGTGGGGCTACGCGCTGGGCGCGGGTATCGCCATCGGTCTCGCCGGCCTCGGCTGCGGCATCGGCCAGGGCATGACCGCGAGCAACACCACCGCCGGCATCGCCCGCAACCCGGGCGCCGCGGGCAGCATGTTCACGAACTACATCCTCGGGATGGTTCTGATCGAGTCGATCGCGATCTACGGCCTCGTGATCGCGTTCCTGCTGCAGGGCAAGATCCAGTAAGGATCTTCTCCGCCGAGTGATCGAAGGCCGCGCGGCCCCAAGCCGCGCGGCCTTCTTCATTTCGGCCGCGCAACGGCACCGCTGCGCCGCTCGCTCCAAGACACCTGGAACCTCCGGGTCGGCGAGCCCCTCGAGGCGCGTAGTGACCGCAAGCGTGCCAACGCCGGCGAAGCCGGCGCAGCACGCGCGCAGTGAGCCGAAGGCGAACGAAGCTCGGAAAAGATGTGGAGCCACCGGACGCGAGCAGCGACGCGAGCCTCACCCCACTCGTTATTCCCGCGCCGCACACGAGCCCGCGCCCGGTGACTCCCGCGCGGCTTGCTCCCGGTCCCGTAAGAGGAGGTGGGCCGCGCAACGCCGAAGCGTCGGCGATTGCGTAGAGCAACCGGCGTGCCACCCTCGCCGGGTGAGCCCCCGATTCGATTCCGCCGCTCTTCCGCGCACTTATCAGGGTGTGCGCCGCGCGCCCCGGCGCGCGCGTGAACGCGCGGCGTGGACGGGGCCGTGAAGCGCGGGCTCTACCTCGTGCTCGAGGGCACCGACGGCAGCGGCAAGTCCACGCAGCTGCCGCGCCTCGCAGCGCGCCTCGAGGCTGCGGGCCGGCGCGTCGTGCGCACGCGCGAGCCCTACGACTGCCCCGCCGGGCGCGCGATCCGCGCGATGGCGCGCTCGGGCCGCCGCGTCGCGCCCGAGCAGGAGCTCGCCTGGTTCGTCGAGCAGCGGCGCGCCCACGTGCGCGAGGTCGTGCGCCCTGCTCTCGCGCGCGGCGACGTCGTGCTGAGCGACCGCTCGTTCGTGTCGAGCGCGGCCTACCAAGGGGCGCGCGGGCTCGACGCAGCCGCGATTCTCGCCGCCAGCGAAGGGGAATTCCCCGTACCCGACCTCGTGCTCTGGCTCGATCTGCCCGTGGCCGACGGGCTCGCGCGCGCCGCGTCGCGTGGCGATCCCCACGAGCCTGCGTTCGAGGAGCTCGCATTTCTCGAGCGCGTGCGCGCCACGATGGCCGCGCTCGGCCGCGACTACGTCGCGCGGGTCGACGCCGCGGGCGCACCCGAGGCCGTGGAGTCGCGCATCGCCGACGTGCTGGCGCAGCGCCTCGGCAGTCCGCCGCGTTGACGCGGGCGCGCCTTGCGTGACACGATCGATCGCCGACGATGCGGGCCGTCGCGCCGGGCGGAGTGGGTGGTGCAGACCTGTCGAACTTCAGCAGCGGCGCTCGCCGTCGCGTGGTCGCTCGCCGCGGCCGCCGTCGCACAAACTCCCGATCTCCCGCCAGCGAGCGACGTCGAGGAAGTCGTCGTCACGATCACGAAGCGCGATGAGGCGCTGCAGGACGTCCCGGCGGCGGTCACGGCGTTCGCGCCGGAGACGCTCGCGCTCGTTGCGCCCGAAGGCACCAGCGATCTCGCGGCCCTGATCCCGAACGTCGTCACGAAGGGCGACGGCCGAACGGGCAACTTCTCGATCCGCGGCGTGTCGGAATCGTTCAGCTCGCAGTCGCCGGTCGCGTACCACGTCGACGGAGTCTTCAAGCCGCGCCTCGACTCGCTGACGGGCCAGTACTACGACCTCGAGTCGGTCCAGCTCGTGCGCGGTCCGTCGGGAACCGTGTACGGACGCAACGCCACTGCCGGCGCGATCGACTTCCGCCACGTGAAGCCTCACGCCGAGCCGGAGTTCTTCGGCGACGCGCTCTACGGCAACTACCGGCGCATGCAGCTGCGCGGCGTAGCCAACGTGCCGCTGCTCGGAGCGGGCGACGAGCGCGCGATGGCGCGCCTCTCCGTTCAGCGCGAAGTCCGCGACGGCTACATGAACGATCTCACGCGCGCGAGTCGCCGCGCCGACCCGCACGGCGCCGACGACGTTTCCGTGCGCCTCGCGCTGCGCTCGCTGCCGAACGATCGCGTGGAGCTCCAGCTTCGCGGGCACTACGACCAGTCGGACGCGGATCCGTACGCTTCGCGCCCGCTCGTCGGCGCCTACACGCAGGGCTTCCTCGACACGCGCACGTTCGATCCCGCGACGGGCGCCCTGCTCGCCGAAAACTTCGGCGTCGTCGATTTCGACCCGTATCACGGCTACGCGCGCTTCGTGGAGAGCCTGATCGACAACCTCGTCACGTCGAACGACCCGAACATCCAGAGCCTCGAAGCGCTGATCCGCCTGGGCGCGCGCGCTTCGGGCATCCCGTTCCGGGACTTCGCGCGCGACATCATGATCAACGGCAGCCCGGGCTTGATCCCGCCGGTGGTGGACCAATTCATCGACCCCCCGGCGATGCTCGGCGCGGCGGCGCTGCCGATTCCGCGCGATCCGCTGCGCGTGCGCTCGAGCGCCCATCGGCGGCACCGCACCCAGCTGCGCGTCTACGGCGTGGACGGCGCGCTCGGCTGGGACTTCGACACGACGCCGCTCGGCCCGCTGCGCCTCGACTTTCACTTCGCGGTCGAGAACACCGCGCTCGATCAGTCCGTGGACGCCGATGGCAGCGAGCTGCCGATCCTCGACGTGTTCCGGCCGCACCGCGTCGAGCTGCACACGGGCGAGCTGCGCCTCGGCTCGCGCGGCGACGGCGCGCTCGACTGGATCGCGGGCCTCTTCTACTTCCGTCAGGAGACCAAGCGCGACGAAGACGAGGTGGTGCTGCCCTTCGGCACGATCCGCTCCGAGCTCCACGACGTCACCAACGGCGTCGCGCCGTTCTTCAGCGCCGCGCTGCGGCCGCTCGAGTGGTTGCCTGGCGATCCCCCGCTCGACGTCGAGCTGTTCGGCGGCTGGCGCCTCAACCGCGACTCGCTCGACCTCACGTTCCAAAACCTCGCGCACCCGTCCACCGGCGGCGGGCCGCAGCCGCTGCGCTTCGGCAAGCGAGTCTTCAACGAGGACACCTGGGAAGTCGGCGCGCGCTGGCGCCCGAGCGAGCGCCACACCGTCTACCTGAAGTACGCGAAGGGCTACAAGACGGGCATCCTCGAGGCCGACAACACGACGGGCGAGATCAGCGCCGTGCGGCCCGAGATCATCCACTCCTGGGAAGCCGGCGTGAAGTCGTCGCTGTTCGACGGCCGCCTGCAGCTCGCACTCACGGGCTTCGTCTCCGACTACACCGACCTGCAGGTGCCGCAGGTCGTCGGGCTCACGCAGCGCACGCTCAACGCCGCGGCGGCGACGATCCGCGGCGTCGAGCTCGAAGCGCTCGCGGCGCCGGCGGACGGGCTCACCCTGCAGTGGAGCGCCGGCTACCTGCACGCCGTGTTCGACGAGTTCTGCAGCGACGACGCCGCGCAGGCGTTGCCCGTCTCGGATGCGGGCTGCCCGGCGCCGAATCCCCTCTTCCCGTGGCAGGGCCAGAGCAACCTCGCCGGCGGCCGGCTCGAGGACGCGCCGCGCTGGAAGACCAGCGTGATGGCGAGCCAGCGCGTCGAGCTGGGCCGTTACGGGACGCTCACGCCGATGCTCAAGCTCACCTGGACCGACGACTATCTGCTGCGCCCCTACGGCCTCGCGTCGGATCGGGTGGACGCGTACACGCGCACCGACGTGCGGCTCGTGTGGCGCAGCGAGGACGCGCGCTTCAGCGCCGAGGCGTTCGCCGAGAACCTCGAGAACGAGGTCGTCTACGCACGCAACGCCACCACCGGCGAGTTCAGCGGCGCCTTCCCGGTTTCGCTCGGCCTGCTCGCGCCGCGCACCTACGGCCTGCGCCTCGGCTTCCATTGGCGCGGCGAGTAGCGCCGGCGAAACGCGCGCCGCGCACGCCGCTCGCGCGGGTGCGCGCGCTCTGCCTCGCGCTGCCCGAGGCGCGCGAGAAGATCACGTGGGAGACGCCCACCTACCGCGTGCGCGAGAAGATGTTCGCGCTGTGCGGCGCCGGCCGCGGCCGCCCCGCGCTCACGCTGAAGGCGCCCCCCGGCGCGCAGGAGACGCTCGTCGCCTACGACCCCGCGCGCTACTTCGTGCCCGCCTACGTCGGCAAGGCGGGCTGGATCGGCGTCTACCTCGACGTCCGCATCGACTGGGCGCAGCTCGCCGCGCTCGTCGAGCAGAGCTGGCGCCTGGTCGCGCCGAGGAGGCTCGCGGCGAAGCTGCCGCGCGAGGCCGACGCCGACTAGACGAGTGGATGCAAGGGATTTCGCACGACCCAGGGCGCGACGTCGAGCACCGGCTCGGGCGGAACCGGCCTCGGCAAGCGGGCCGCGCGCTCGACGAACGCGAGAATCGCGCGCCGTGCCGGCTCGCGATCGTCGCGAGCCAGCAGGAGACGGAAGTTCACCGGCACGACGGCGCCGTCGTGCAAGGCGATTCCGATGTTGTCGAAGCCATCCCACGCGAGCGTACGGACGTCGGCGGCGGCCACGCGGTAGAGGAGCCCGCGTGTCCCCGTCGCTTCCAGGCGGCCCGCTGGTCCACCTGCCGCAATCGGCAGATGCTCGAGGGCGTCTTCGCGAACGCGAAGCAGGACGCGCGCGCGCCGGGGCCACCACACGAAGAAGGGAAGCATCCAGACGAAGTTCCCCCAGCTTGAGCCGAAGCCCGCCTGGATTCCGAAGAGCCCTCCGACGAAGGGCGTCACCCAGCGCGGCATCGTGGATCGGGCCTCGAAGAGCACCGCTCCACCGCTGCGGGACGTTCGTTCGCGTTCCCAGCGGTCCCCGCAGGCGGCGACGAGCACGGTCGTGATCGCGCCGCCTGCGATCCAAAGCGCGAGGAGAGCAAGCTCCTTCACGCTCCTTCCCTCACGCCTTCGCGCTCGGTCGCGCCTTCGTCGCCTCGAACCAGCGCGCGACGTTCTTGCACTCGCCGGGAATCGGCTGGCCCACCGTGGCGCCGAAGTCCGCGAGCGCGAACAGCGCGACGTCCGCGAGCGAGAAGCGCCCGGGCACGATCGTGTCGCGGCCCGCGAGCTGCGCGTCGAGCCACTTGTAGCCGTCCTGCGCGATCGACTTCAGGCCCGGCGCCGCTTCCGGCACCGTGACCATGCGCGTCTTGAAGAGCGGCAGGCCCTCCGCGAAGCGGAAGCCATCCGTCATCGGCTGGATGATCTTCCACTCGACGCGCCGCACCCACATGCGCGTCTCCGCGCGCTGCGTCGGCGTGGTGCCGAGCAGCGACGGCGACGGCTTCAGCTCTTCGATCAGCTCGCAGATCGCGATCGTCTCGCCGATCACCTTGCCGTCGTCGGTCTCGACGGCGGGCATGCCGCCGGCGGGGTTCTTCGCGAGGTACGGCGCCTGCCGGTTCTCGCCCTTCATGATGTCGATCTTGATCGTCTCGGAGAACGTGAAGCCCTTCTCCGCGGCGAACATGCGGACCATCTTCGGGTTGGGCCCGATCGAGTCGTACAGCTTCATGGCGGATCCCTCTCTTCGAATGAGTTGAGGCGGGCCGAGCTCAGAAGTCGACGCGCTTGGTGAAGCCGCCGTCGACCACGAGGTTCACGCCCGTCGTGAAGGCCGAGCGCGGGCTCGCGAGGAACGCGACGGCGTCGGCGACTTCCTGCGCCGTGCCCATGCGGCCCGTCGGGATGCCGGCGACCGTGGCGTCGTACATCGGCTTGCGGTGCGTCTTGATCATGTCCCACGAGCCGCCCTCGATGAAGATCGGGCCCGGCGAGACCGTGTTCACGCGCACGCCCTGGGGCGCGAGCGCCTGGGCGAGGCCGCTGCCGTGGCGGATGAGCGCCGCCTTGATCGCGTTGTAGGACGTTGGCCCGATGAAGGTTTCGACCGCCGCCGTGGTGCTGATGAAGATGATCGAGCCCTTGGTCTTCACCAGATGCGGCGTCGCGGCGTCGACGCTGCGCACCGCGCCGAGCAGGTCGACCTCGAAGTTCGCGCGCCAGGCCTTCTCGTCCATGCCGTTGCCGCCGCTCGGGTTGTGGACGAACACGTCGATGCCGCCCATCGCCGCCGCGGCGTCGTTGATGAACGCCTTCAGCGCGTCGCCGTTGCCGACGTCCACCGCCTTCGCGAACACCTTGCCGCCCTTCGCCTCGAGCGCCTTCTTCGCGCTCTCCACCGACTCGGCGCTGCGCGAGCAGATCGCGACCTCCGCGCCCTCCGCGATCAGCGTCTCCGCGATCGCGCGGCCGATGCCCTTGGTCGCGCCCGTGACGATTGCCTTCTTGCCCTTCAGGCCGAGATCCATCTTTGCGTCCCTCGCTCGGCGGCGCCTCTGGCGCGCCGGAAATGCGGCCCCGGGCCGCGTGATTCGAGAAGATCGGAAGCCTATCACGGGTGTAGAGTCCGCTTCCGGCGGAATCGGGAGGCGTTGCCATGGCGAATTTCGGGTACGACTGGACGGGGCGCGTCGCGATCGTCACCGGGGCGGGCTCGGGGATCGGGCTCGCGGCGGCGCGGCGCATCCTCGCCCTCGGTGGGCGCGTGGTCGCGGTGGACCTCGAGGAGAAGGGCCTCGCGTCCCTGGGCACGGGCGCCGCGGTTCGAACCGTTGCGGGCGACGTCACCCTCGAATCCACGAATGCCGCGGCCGTGGCCGCGGCCGAGCAGCTCGGCGGCCTGAACGCCGTGATCTTGAACGCCGGCCTGCCGGCACAGGGCGCGATCGACCAGCTCGACATGGCGACCTTCGACCGCGTGATCGCGGTGAACGTGCGTGCCGCCGTCCTCGGCGTGCGCGCCGCGTTGCCGGCGCTGCGCAAGGCGGACGCTCCCGCCATCGCGGTGACGGCCTCGGTCTCGGGCCTCGGCGGCGACCCGGGCCTCTGGGCCTACAACACCGCGAAGGGCGGGGTCGTGAACTTCGTGCGCTCGGCCGCCCTCGAGCTGGGCAAGCAGGGCATCCGCGTGAACGCCGTCTGCCCCGGCCCGACCCACACCGGTATGACGACCGGCATCCAGCAGGCGCCCCCCGTTCACGAGGAGCTGCGCCGCCACGTGCCGCTCGGCCGCTGGGGCGAGGCCGAGGAGATCGCCGCGGTGCTGGTGTTCCTGACCTCGCCCGCGGCCTCGTTCGTCAACGGCGCGATCGTGCCGGTCGACGGCGGCGTGTTCGCGGGCAGCGCGCAGTTCACGCCGTGGGGGAACGGCCTGTAGCTTGGCGCGCCGGGAGGCCCGCGATGCCCCTCGCCCGCACGCTCCTCCTCATCGGCGGCGCGCTCGTGGCGCTCGGGCTGCTGCTGCAGCTCGTGCCGCACGTGCCGCTGCTCGGCAAGCTTCCCGGCGACGTGCGCATCGAGCGCGACGGCTTCGTGTTCGTGTTTCCGATCGCGTCGTGCCTGGTGCTCAGCGCGATCGTCACGCTGGTGATGCAGTTGATCGAGCGGACGAAGTAGCGCCCGGCGCGCGCGCGTTGCGATGCCGCGATTCGCGCAGCCAGCGCGCGAGCTCGCGCTGCGCGAACGCGGCGGCGTCCCAGTCGCGCGGGAGCGCCCGCGCCCGTGCGCGGGGCGCGAGCACGTAGGCGAACGCGGGCACCTCCTCGCCGCTGGCGAGCGCGACGCGCACGGGGCGCCGCAGATACTCCGCGCCCTCCCAGCGATCGAGCTTCGCGAGCAGCGCGGGCGAGACGCCGCGCACGAGCATGCCCGCCACGCTGCCGCCCGCTTCCGGCACGATGCCGGGGTAGCTCGCGCCGCGCAGCGCGCGCCGCCCGTAGCCGGCGAGCGTCGCCGGCTCGGCCGCGAGCCCGCGGCGCGAGTGGAGCCGCCGCACGGGCGCGAACATCAGGGTGCCGTAGGTGAAGAGCGCGGCGGGCATGTGGGCCTCCGAGGACGTTGCGCTTCGGAATGTGGATAACGTGCACCTGCGGTCGGAGCCGCACGCGAGGAGCCCGCCATGCGCGCTGCGCCGAAGCTGCCGAGCGGCGTCGTCGCGCTCGGCGTCGTCAGCCTGTTGATGGACGCCTCTTCCGAGATGATCCACGCCGCGCTCCCGCTCTTCCTCACCACGGCGCTCGGCGCGAGCGTCGTCGCGGTGGGCGCGATCGAGGGCGCAGCCGAGGCGACGGCGTCGGTGACGAAGGTGTTCGCGGGCGCCGCGAGCGACGCGTTCGGGCGCCGCAAGCCGTTCGCGTGGGCGGGTTATGCGCTCGCTGCGCTCAGCAAGCCGCTCTTCGCGCTCGCGGGGGGCGTCGGCGCGGTGTTGTTCGCGCGCTTCGCCGACCGCATCGGCAAGGGCATTCGCGGCGCCCCGCGCGACGCCCTCGTCGCGGATCTGACCCCGCCCGCGCAGCGCGGTGCCGCCTACGGGCTGCGGCAAGCGCTCGACAGCGTGGGCGCGATCGTCGGCCCCGCTGCGGCGCTCGGACTACTCGCGGCGTTCGCTGGCGATTTCCGGCTCGTCTTCTGGGTGGCCTGCGCGCCCGCGCTGCTGTCGGTTGCGGTGATGACGTTCGCGGTGCGCGAGCCCGAGACGGCGCGCGCTCCGGCCGCGTACCGCTGGCCGCTGCGGCGCGCCGAGCTGGCGCGGCTCTCAGCGCGCTATTGGGGAATCGTCGCGTTCGCGGTGCTGCTCACGGCGGCCCGTCTCAGCGAGGCGTTCCTCGTGTTGCGCGCTGCCGACGTCGGCTTCGCGACGGCATGGGCGCCGGCAGCGCTGCTCGCGATGAACGGCGTCTACGCGCTCAGCGCCTTTCCGCTCGGCCGCCTCTCCGATCGCGCGCGTCTGCCCGTCGCGAGGGCGGGCGTCGCCGCGCTCGTTGCCAGCCTCGCGCTGCTCGCGCTCGCGACGGGGCCGCTCGCGGTGCTCGTCGGCGCCGCGCTCTACGGCCTGCACATGGGCGCGACGCAGGGCCTGCTCACGACGCTCGTCGCGGGCGAAGCGCCGGCGGAGCTGCGCGGCACCGCGCTCGGGCTCTTCCACCTCGCGCTCGGCGTCGCGCAGCTCGGCTCGGGCGTCGCGGCGGGCTTCGCGTGGGAGCGGCTCGGCGCGCCGCTCGTGTTCGCCGTCGGCGCCGGGTGCGCGCTCGCCGCGCTGGCGGGCCTCGCGCGCCGCCGCGCTAGCGCGGCGTGAGTCGGAAGATCGTCGGCTCGCCGCGGATCCAGGTCGCCATCACGTCGCCGAAGCCGTACTTCTCGCGGAACGCCGCGGTCACGCGCTCGATCTCGCCGGCGTTCGTCACCTTCGTCGCCCGCAGCGACAGCTCCGTTCCGTCCACGCGCAGCTTCACGTCGCCGTTGCGGAGCGAGTTCGCGACCCACTGGCCGCTGCCGCCGCGTACGTAGCCCTGGCCATCGAGCACGCACAGCCAGATCGTCGTCTCCCGGGCCGCGCCGTCTTCGTCGGCGGTGACGACGACGACGGTGTCGGCGGCGGCGTGCGCGTTCCAGTTCACGTCTGCGAGCGAAGGCAGGGCGGCGAGGAGGAAGCCGAGGGCCAGAGCGAGCGAGAGGGAGCGAGTCATCGGAATCTCCGCGGGCGCGCGCGTGCGAGTTGTTACGCGCGCCACTGTGGCCGAGGTCGCGCCGGGGCGCCACGCCGAGCCCGCGCGGCGCCTGGGCCCCCGAAGTGAGACGCGGGGCGGCGTCCGGCGGCCGCGCCGCGCTCGCTCCTCACGCAACGCTCACGTTTGCGCTCGGCCGCAGGGTGCATGGTCGCGGGGCTGGGCTGAGCGCCGCGCAATGCGGGACGAGGAGCAGGAACGATGAGCCGCGCCGTGCGCAAACGCGCCTTGCTCTGGACCGGCGCCGCCGCTGCGCTCGGCGCGGCATGGTTCGCGGCCGCGCAGACGGCGCCGCCGGCCTCGCCGTGCGCCGACTACGCCGCCGCGGCGCAGTGGGACGCCTCGATCTCCTTCAACTACGCGCACGTGGCGCAGGACGCGAACGGCCGCGCCGATCTCTCGGCCGACGCGAGCGGAACCGCGCTGCTTGCGCGGGTCCAGGGTCCGATCCCGGGCATCTCGCCGCCCGCATGGAGGGCGCTCGCGCAAGGCAGCGGCTTCGTGCACGACATCATCACGGACTTCACGTCGCCGCCCCCCGACAACATCACACGCTTCGACGGCGCCGGCGGCCTCCAGGCCGTCGGGACGTCGAACGCGTCGATCATCTTTCTGGACATCGACTCGATCGCGTGTACGTACACGTTCACCTGGACGCCCGCGCTGGATGTCACGATCACCAACGGCAGCAGTGCCGGGTCGCCCTTCGTCGACGGGATCGGCAGCGTGCAGTCGGTGGCGCATCCACTGCCGACGGTGACCCCCGGGCAGCCGCCTCCGCCGCTCGTCGGCAACGCCGCCTTCGCCGCAGACTTCGGCTTCGGGCCACCTGGCGACCATTACGTCCCGGAGCGCTTGCTGCAGGCACTCTTCCTACCAGGACAGCTGCTCGCGAACAGCCCGAGCGCGGCCACCGTTCAGTGGAGCTTCGACCCGAACGTCGAAGAGCTCGAGCTGGTGGTGGACCCGAAGAACGGCGGCATCTCCTATGACCGCTGGCTGCCCGAGGGAGCGAAGGGTCCGGTTCAGGATCCGTACAACCCTGCCCCGGGCTCTCCGGCGGACGCGCTCGAGAACAAGGAAGGCAACGTGCTGTTCCTCGACGCCACGGTGCGCCGCGTGAGCGATCACCTGCCGCCGCAGACCCGGAAAGTCCAGAAGATCGAGTACGTGCTGACGCAGCGCTCCTCCGAGCCGGGCATCGCGCTCAACTTCCCGCCGCCGCTCGCGCTCGCGAGCCCGCAGCCGCCCGACCTGAAGTTCGACGCGGCTCAGAACCTTGCGTTGAACATCCTCGTTCCGCTGAACGACTCGTCGCGCGCCGAGGCGCCGCTTCAGGGACTCGGCAGTAGCGCCACGGCACTGCTCAGCGTGTACGACTGGGGCGCGTTCGGAACGCTCGAGGTGCACGCGACGCTCAGCGACGGGAAGGTGCTGATCGGGCACCTTCTCAGCGCCCCGACCGTCGAGCAGATCCCGATTCCGAAGCGCTCTCCTTCGTCGGACATCGGCGATCAGTGGAAGATCGACAACGGCGTGACCGCGAAAGCCGACTCCGCCGACGACGAGGACAATCCGGGCGGCAACGGCACCGACCTCGGCGACGGAATCTCCCTCTACGAGGAGTACCGCGGCTTCTTCGTCGGCGGCTTCCACACGCGCGAGGGCCAGAAGCCCATGGACCCGAAGAAGAAGGACCTGTTCGTCTTCAACGGATCGAGCGTGATCGGCGCGACGCTCGGCTTCAAGATGCTCGAGGACGAGATGTTCGGGCCGGCGCTGCGCGTTCACTATGAGCTGAGCGAGCAGGAGTTCCCGGGAGATCGCGTGATGAACCCGAATCGTGGGACGGGCGCGCACACCGTCGATCAGCACGGCCTCAAGCTGGAGGCGGAGATCGGCGGGCTCGGAGGCGGGCAAGCGGTGCGCGCCGCCGGCAGCGCGCCCGGCAGCACGCGCATGCTGCCGCGCCAGACCGCGTACATCCGCATCAACCAAGAGCCTCGCACTCTGGGCGTCGCGCGGGTAGCGACGAAGCTCGTCGGCAGGACGGTCGCGCACGAGATCGGCCATGCGATCAGCGTCATGCACCATGGCGACACCGACCTGCGAACGATGATCTGGACGCTCAGCTCGGGATTCGTGGAAGAGCGGGCAAAAGGGAGCGCAGTTGGCTCGCCCGGGTCGCTGGTCGAAGTCCGGACCGAGCCCGGCGCGACCATGACGGCGACCGAGCTCGCAGCCATCGGGCTCGCGCAGAGCGGCGACCAGATCGAGGTGGAGGTCGGCAACTTCGAGGGCGAGCACAGCGGAAACGAGCTGTGCTTCATGCGCTACGAGTCGATGCAGGCCTACACACACGAGCCCCGGCATCCAAGCACACCGAGCGTGCGCTGGTGGGTCGGCGGCGACGCCGCCGGTCCGCTCGCGGACGACTCGAGCGACGGCACGGGCACGAATGCTCCGACGCGAAAGCCGCGCAGCCGCACGGGTCCCGCATGCGCGGCCAAGCAGCGCGGCGATTGCCAACACCAGGTGCGCGTGAGCGACGCCTTGCCGGATGTTCCCTATCCGCTCGCTGCGGTGTGCCCGTGAGCTCCCTCCGCGCGCTGTTCCTCCTCGCAATCGCGGGGCTCGCCATGGGGCTCACCGGCCCGTGTACGCAGCCCGCGGCCGCGCCAGCCGTAGCGCCGCCGCCGCCCGATCCCGAGCTCTCGCTCGCGATCAACGGCGTCGCCGCGAGCCGCGTCGTGCGCGGCTCGGCGATTCTCGTCGATCTGCTCGCGGTGCATCCCGGCTGGCCGAACGCCGTCACAGGCTCGATCCCGCTGGCCGGCAGTCCGACCTGGGCGTCGCTCGCGCGGCTCGAGATCACGGACGCAAACGGCGTCAACGTCGCCTGGCCAGTGACCTTCCGACCGGCATCGCCCGCGGCCCTCGCGCTCGATGCGTCCTCCTTCGGGACGCTCGAGGGCGTCGTCGCTCCAGCCGACTCCCTCGGGCTGAGCGCTGGCGTGTACACCGCACAGGCCGTCCTCGACGCGCGTGGCGCGCCGAGCGGCGGTTATCAGGGAATCGTGCGCAGCCCGCGCGTGCGCGTGGTCGTCGTCGATCCGATCTCGCAGCCGACACCGACCGAGGAGGAAGCCCTCGCGGTGCTGAGCGCGGGCCATCGCCTCCGGATGGGCGACGTCGCGCAGGCGACGGCGGAGCTCGAAGCGTTCGTCGCGAATGCACCGGACAGCATCCCCGCTCTCACGCTGTTGTCGGACCTCGACCGCGCGGCCGGGCGCAGCGCGAGCGCGCTCGCGCGCATCGATCTCGCGCTGGGCGCGTGGCGCGCCGTGGCTCCGCCCTTCGATGCGGGCGTGAGCGACCCGCCCGTGTTTCTGCTCGCGCGCCAGCGCGAGCTGCGCAACGCGGCCCTGCGCGCGGCGAGCAACAACGCGAGCCCGACGCTCTCCGCGCGCATCTCGGCCAAGGTGCCGAGCACGCAGCCGGACACGCTCGAGGTCGACGTGACCTTCACCAACACGGGCGCCGGCACCGCCCTCGACGCGCAAGTCGGCGCGGTCAAGGCGCGCGTGTTGCAGGGGGTCGGCAACGTTGCCCTCGACGCCGCGCTCGGCCCTGCGCTGCCCATCGCGCTCGGAACGCTCGCGCCCGGCGCGTCGGCGACGGTGCGGCTGAACGTGCACGTCGACCCTGGCGTCGTCCGCTTCGCGCTCACCGAGGACGGCACCACGGGCAGCAGCTTCGGCACGTTCGGTTTCTCGCTGACCCAAGCCACCTACAAGTAGGGCGCGCGATGAAGCTCCGAAAACTCATGGCCGGCCTCTGGCTCGCGAGCAGCGTCGGCGCGGCAGCCGCGCACGCGACCCCGTTCACCTTCGCCACGCTGCCTGCGAGCGGCGTCCTGGCGGGCGGAGCCGGGGAGACCGTCGGCTTCGGCTACCGCGTCGAGAATCCGAGCGCGACGGAGTGGCTCGTGATCACGAGTCTCGACGCGGGCACGTTCCTCGACGGCACGCCCGACGCATCGCTCTTCGACTTCCCGGTGCTCGCGCCGAGCGCGTCGTGGAGCGTCTCGTTCGTCGCGGGGACGAGCGGCCTGTTCGCCTTCACGTGGGACGCCGCTGCGCCGGTCGGAAGCACGAACGCGGGCGTCTTCGTCCTCGGTGCGGAGTGGTGGAGCGGCGACCCCGCCGCGGGTGGGACCTTCCTGGCGCTCGCGACGCCTTCGAGCGCGACGTACCAGCTGATGCTCGTGCCGGAGCCGTGCGCCGCGCTGCTGGCTGCGACGGGTCTCGCGCTCGCGAGCTGGCGCGCGCCGCGACGAAGGCCGGTGCGCCCGCGCTGAGTGGTGCTGCGTGCGCGTTGCGCACCCCTCGGCCAGAGGCGAGGCGCCCTCACGCAACGCTCACGTTCGCGCGCCCCGCGGCGCGCCACTGTCCATTGCGTCCGGCGGCGACCGTCGGCTGGACCTCGGAGGCTGAGATGAATCGCAGGATCGGGGTGCTGGCCGTTCGCTTGGGTTTTCTCGTGTTCGCGCTGGGCGCGGTCACTCCGCACTCGGCCGGAGCGACGACGACCTCGGTCGAGGTGTCCGCGAGCTGGGGCAACCCGTCGCCCGGGATCTACCGCTACACGACCGGCACCGGGCCGATCGCCGACACGGCGGCGGACGTGTCCGGCGGCAGCTCCGCAACGGGCTCGGCTTCCGTCGATGGCTTCGGCCTTCACTCCATTTCGACCGCGACCTCGGACATCTCACCCGGATACACGGCGTCGGCGTTCGCCCGCGCAGGCCTCGTGAACTCGTTCATGATCGTGCCTCGCGCCGGATTCACCGGGACGCACGCGCTCCTGCAGGTGCCGTACTCGTTCAGCGGGAGCTTCCTGTCGCATCCGTCGCTCGCGGGCTGCGCGACGTGCTTCGGCGCGGTCGACGCCCGCCTCGAGGTGGACGGAATGTCGGAGAGCTTCTTCTTCTTGGGCGCTCACTCCCAGGGAACGATGAACAATCCCACGTTCGTCGCCGGGGGCGTCGCTCGCGCAGGCGTCCTCCAGGGCCTCCTCCCCGTGAACACGCCGCTCTTCGTGCGCGCCGGCTTGAGCACGAACGTGCACTGTCAATCGAATGCCATCGAGTCCTGCGGTGTCGAGGCGCTGTTCGGCGGCACGCTGTCGTACACCGGCTTCTCGCTCGACGAAGTGGACATCGTGTGGGGGCTCGTGCCGACGCTCGTCGCCGAGCCGGCGAGCGGCGCGCTGCTCCTCAGCGGCCTGCTCGGGCTCGCCCTCGCGCCGCGCGTCGTGCGCGCCGTCAGCCGCGGCGCGCGCGCCCAGCGGAGCTAGCGCAGCTTCGCGATCACGCGGTCCGCGTAGCCCTTCAGCGCGTCGATCTTCTGCTGCAGCGGCATCGTGTCGGCCTTGTAGGCGTCGCGGAAGCCGACGATCACGTCGGTGATGCCCTTGTCGGCGAGGCGCTTCACGCCGTCCACGGTGTAGGCGTCCAGCGAGATCACGTGCAGCTCGAACGGCTTCTTGTCCGTCCCGTACTCGCGGCGCAGCGCCTGGATGCGCGCGAGGGCGCCGTCGAGGTCCGCCGCCTGGCCGCCGCCGCCGTGCATCCAGCCGTCGCCGATGCGCGCGGCGCGCTTGTAGGCGACCTCGGTGTGGCCGCCGATCAGGAACGGGATCGGCTTCGTGGGCGCGGGGCAGAGCTTGATCGGCTCGAGGTCGAAGACCTCGCCGTGGAACTCGAACCACTCGCCGGTCGAGAGGCCGCGGATGATCTCGATGCACTCGTCGAGGCGCCTGCCGCGCCCCTCCCAGGGGACGTTCATCACGCGGAAGTCGTCGGGCCACGGCGAGAGGCCGACGCCGAAGCCGAAGCGATTGTCGGACAGCACCGCCACCGACGTCGCCTGCTTCGCGGTCAGCACCGGGTGCCGCAGCGGCAGCTTCACGACGAAGGTGGTGAAGCGCAGCTTCTGGGTGATCGACGCGAGGGCGCCCATCAACACGAACGGCTCGATGAACGGCTTGTTCTCGAGGAACTCGCGCCCGCCGTCGCCGGTGTACGGGTACTTCGAGTCCGAGTGCTTCGGGTACATGAGCGACTCGGGGACGGTGAAGGAGTCGAAGCCGCAGCGCTCGGCCTCGACGGCGAGGGTGAGGAGTTGCTTCGGCTCGCACATCGACTCGGCGAAGGTGAAGCGCATTTCGGGGGTCCTTTTCGCGGTACGCGCGTGGGTAGTGGATTGTGGGTGGGGTTGCGAGCGTGGGTCGCGCGAGGATCGCGCGGGTCGAGGACTCCCGCGCGAGGACTTGGGCGCGGGCAGCGAGCGCGCGCGGGGCGGGGGGGGGCGCGGGGGGGGGGGGGGGGGGGGGTTTGGGGTCGCCGCCGGGCCCTTGGCGGCGGGGCGTGCGGGGTTGGGTGGAGGTGGCGCGCGGGTCGTGGGCGCGCTTGCGCGCTCGCGGCCGCGGTTTCGGGGCACGGGGGCGTGCGGCGCGTCCGGTGGGAACCGGGCCCTCCGCGCGACGCCGCTCCGCCCGCCCGCCCCGCGCGCGCTCTCGTGCCGGGTCGAGAGCCGACGGGACGGCCTTGGGAGGAGGAGCGCGCCGCGGGCCGCATCGAGCGGCCCGCTGCGCGGGCGCGGGCGCGGGTCGAAGACTCCCGCGCCTGAAGAAGTCGGTAGAGAGTTACTTCGCTGGGAAGTCGGACTCGCGGATCAGCTCGCAGGTTTGCAGGGAGTATTCGGCGTAGAACTCGCTGCGGCCGCGGCGTTGGGCTTCGAGGTGTTCGAGGTTTGCGCGCCAGGCGTCGACGGCGGCGAGCGAGTCGAACTCGGAGATCGTGACGCGTTCGCCATCGGGGGCGGCGAAGCTCTTGAGCGCCCGGAAGCCGGGTTGTCGTTGGGCCAGCTCCACCATGCGGTCCGCGACGGGCTCGTAGCCGGGCGGAGGCGGTTGGCGAAGGCGGCTGCGGAAGACGACCAGGACCATGGGCTCTCCTCGGGCGGGCGCGGGGTCAGGCGGCGCGCGCGGCGCGGAGGGCGCGCGCGAGGGCGGGCACGTCGGGCAGGCGGGCGCAGTCGGTGGGCGGCCAGTCGTCGTGCGGATCGAGCAGCAGCGCGTGCACGCCGGCGGCGCGCGCGCCGACGACGTCGGCCGCGTAGAGGTCGCCGACGTGCAGCGTGGTCTCGGGCCGCGCGCCGCTGCGCGAGAGGGCGTGGGCGAAGATGCGCGGATCGGGCTTCTCGAAGCCGACGAGGTGCGAGTCCACGATCTCGTCGAGCAGGCCGTGCAGGCCCGCGCGCGTGAGGCCGCGCTCGACGGTGCCGTCGGCGTTGCTCACCACGACGAGGCGCAGGCCGAGGGAGCGCAGCTCCGCGAGCGCTTCCGCGATGCCGGGCAGCGGCACGTTCCACAGCTCGTCGGACGCGCCCGGGCGATAGATGCGCGCGCTCGCCTCCTGCGCGATGCGCGCGCGCTCGGCGTCGTCCGGCGCGCGGCCTGGCGGCAGGTGATCGAGCACGTTCCTCAGGAAGGAGAAGTGCGTGTTCTCCGCCTGCTGCGACGCGCCGCCCGCGAGCCAGGCCGAGAGCTTCGGCCGCGCTGCGGCTTCGGCGCGCGCGATCTCCGTCGGCGCGGCGCGTACGCCGTGGCGCGCGAGCTCGTCCGCGACGATCGCGAAGTCGATCGAGATCAGCGTGTTGCCGGCGTCGAGGAAGAGCGTCTCGAGCGTGGCGAGGGGCAGCCGCTCGGGCATCAGCGTCGCGCCACGATGACTTGCATCCCGCCGCGCTCGCCGATGAAGCCCGACGCGACCCAGCCGGTGATCGAGACGATCAACCAACCCGCGAGCGCGCTCCAGAAGCCCGCGATGTGGAAGCCGCCGAGCAACCAGGCCACCAGCCCGAGCATCGCGGCGTTCACCACGAGCAGGAAGAAGCCGAGCGTGACCAGCGTGAACGGCAGCGTGAAGAAGACCGCGAGCGGGCGCACGACGGCGTTCACGACGCCGAGCAGCAGCGCCGCCCAGGCGAGGTCGCTGGGCGAATCGAAGGCGAGGCCCTCGAGCACCTGATCGGCAAGCCAGAGGCCGAGCGCCGAGATCGCCCAGCGCAGCAGAAATCCTCGCATGCCCGCCTCCTCGCGCGCAGCGCAACATAGGCGACGCAGGCGGAGTGTGGCGCGCTGGCTCTTGCGCCCCAGCGGGCGCGAGCGCAACGCTGAGGGGACCGAGGTGAACGCGATGAACGTGAAGCGAATCGCCGGGATCGCAGCGGGCGCGCTCGTCGCGATCCAGCTGATCCCCCTGCCGCGCACGAACCCGCCCGTCGAGAGCCGGCTGCCCGCGCCGCCGGAGGTGCAGGCGATCCTCGACCGAGCGTGCATGGACTGCCACTCGCACGAGACGAAGTGGCCGTGGACCGCCTACGTGGCGCCGGGCTCGTGGCTGATGGTCTACGACGTCCACGAGGGCCGCGAGCACCTGAACCTGTCGAAGTGGGACGGCTACGAGCCGAAGCGCCAGCGCAAGAAGATCCGGGCGATGTGGGAAGAGGTGGAGGAAGGCGAGATGCCGATCCCGCCGTACCTGCTGATGCATCCCGAGGCGAAGCTCAGCGACGCCGACAAGGCGACGCTGAAGGCGTGGAGCGACGCCCGCGTGCGCGAGCTCGAGGCGGCGGCGGGCTAGAGCCCGCGCAGGGCGGCGATCACTTCGGCGTCGGTCGGGAAGCGCCCGGCTCGCTTCTTCGAGAAGACGCTCGCGCCGTCGGCGCGCACGTCGAAGACGCCGGCGTCACCGCGTACCAGCGTCGCCTTCAGCCCCAGCTCCCGTTCGAGGGCGGCCGCCAACCTGGCGGCCTGGGGCGCGTAGTTTCAACGCACGCAGTATTCGATCTCGACCTTCACGCTCGCCTCGTTCTTCAGCGCCGATCTTCGCGCCAGTTGTCGCCACGCCCACCGCCGCGGGTGCTGCGCTCGTTGCCGCCGTCGTCGTTGCGGCGCTCCTCGCGCGCCGCTTCGTCGCGCTGGCGCCGCTCGTTCTGCTCCACCGCTTGGCGCTCCTCGCGCGCCTGCCGCTCGGCACGATCGCGGCCCTGGCGCTCGGCCATCGCGCGCGTCGCCGCCTCGCGCTGGCTCTGCTCGCGCATCGCGCTCTCGCGCGAGCGGCGCGCCTGCTCGCCGCGCCACGCCTCGACCTCGCCCCGCTCGTCGCGCTCGCGCGTCCGCTCGCGGCGCTCCTGTTGCGGCGGCGCCGGGCGAGCGCGCTCGCGCCGCTCGCGCTGCGCGTCGTCGTTCCCCTCGCGGTCGGCGCGCGGGGCGCGGCGGTCGCGCAGGATCGCGTCGTCGTTGCCGCGCTCGCCGGTGCGGCCGCGCCATTCGCCGAGCGGGCCGCGATTCCGCTCGTCGTCGCCGCCGCGCGGAGACGGGCTGCCGTGGGATCCGCCCCGGTTCTCCCAGCGCTCGCGCTCGCCGTCGCGATCGCGGTTCCGGTCGCCGTCCCGGTCTCGGTCCCGGTCGCGATGCTGCTGTTCCCACTGCTCGCGGGGCCCGTCGCGTCGATCGCGGTCGTGGTGCCCATCGTTGTCGCGATCGCGCCAGCCGTCGCGGCCCCAGTCGTGCCGCGGGCGGTGGCCCTTCACGTAGTAGTTGTTGTTTACGTAGTAGATCGGGCGCGGGTAGTGCCGCGAGTCGCAGCGCTCCCAGCGGCGGTTCCAGTGCCGCGAACGGTTCCAGTAGCCCGAGTTCCAGCGGTAGAAGTAGCCGCCCGTGTAGTAGTAGTCCGGGTAGCCGTACACCGAGTACATGCCGAGGCCCGAGTCGTAGATCAGCGACAGGCCGCCCGGATACGCGTAGCGGTAGCCGTGCCGCGGGCTCGCGGGCGGGTAGCCGCGATCGTCGTCTTCGTAATAACCGTCGTCGCCGGAGTAGCCGCCGCCCGGGTTGACGACGCAGCCCGTGAGGGCGCCGGTGGCGCCGACGAAGAGAGCACCGAGAGCCAACTTGCGAAGCGTGCCGCGGACCTGCATGGGATCGCGACCTCCTTGTGCGCTCTGGGACGGCGCCGCCCCCGCAGCCTATTCAGCCCGCGGCCGACGCGCCCGGGAATTCGCCGGGATCGCAGGCGCAGTTGCGCATCCGTGACGCGGGGTCGCCTCAGCGCCGCGCCGCGAGGCGGCTGCCCTCGAGCCGCAGCTGCGGGCACATCGCAGCCAGGCGGCTCAGGAATCCGGCGCGGTCGAGGGGCGAGACCAGGATCCAGCGCTGCCCGTACTCGATGCGCAGGCGGTCCAGCGAGCAGGCCGGGCTCGAGCGCGGGTCGTTGCTCGGCTCGACGCTCTGGATCTCGCCGTAGCGAACGCGCCAGCGGAAGGGCCCGCCGCGGATCGCGAGGGCATCGGGCTCGAAGGTGTAGTCGGTCGACGAGAGCACCCACGGGCCGAAGCCGAGCGCGAGCGCGCCCGCGGCGAGCGCCGCGAGCGTGAGCGGCTGGTCGCGCACCGCGAGCGCTGCGGGGATGAGCGCCGCCGCACCGAGCAGCACGGAGCCCCAGATCACGCCGACGAGCCAGCCGTCGCGCTTCGAGACGAAACGATCAACCGCCTGTTGCATGCGCCTCTCCTTGCGGGCGCAAATCGCCCGCGACCGATCGCCACCACACCGCGTAGGCGAACAGCGCCGCGAGCGTGAGGCTCATGCCGCTCACCACCGCCGCGCCGACGAACATGCGCAGCTGCAACAGCTCGAGCCGCGGCGGGAATTCGCGCGCGGCGAGCGTCAGCGCGATCGGCGCGAACACGCCGCAGCAGAGCCACGGTGCCGCGCGGCGGGCAGCCGCCGCGCGCGCCCAGCTTGCGGGCAGGGGGCCGCGGGGCGCCGTCGCGAGCCAACGCCGCAGCGCGAAGGCGAGAAACGCGCCGCCTGCGAGCGTGCTGCCGTGCTGGAGCAGGTTGTACCCGCGCAAGGGAGAGCCCAACAAGTCGACCACCACCACGTTGAGTACGCGCAGCAGCCGAACGCCCGGCTCGTGCTCGTGGGTGAACGAATCCCACACCACGTGGCTGAGCGCGCCGAGGGCGAGGGCCGCGACCACGACGGGCCAGGAGTCGCGCCGCGGCGCGCGCGGGAGGCGGCTCGCGAGAGCCGCGGGCAACAGGTCGCACCACGCGGCGCGCAGCCAGCGCTCGAACGCGAAGTAGGCGGCAAGCCCGACGGGCACGCTGAAGGTCGCGACGCTCGCGAACGAGTGGGTGCGGAAGCGGATTTCGCCGAGGCCGACGAAGTAGGGGAAATCGGGCGCCATGCTGCCGATCGCGAGCGCGCCGAACGGCAGCAAGCGGCGCAGCGGCAACACGGCAGCGGGATGCGACAGCGTGAACGGCATGGCTGGGCTCGGACGCCTCTCGCGAGTGAAGCGTTCTCGGCCTCCCGGCGAGCGAGATTGACCCGCGCCTCGCGCGCGAGAAAGCTCTGCCCCATGCCTTCGCCCCGCACGCTCTCCGACGTCGACTGGCCGCGCTGGCGCGGCGTCGAGTGCACGCTCGTGTTCGTGGTGCGCGGCGGGCAGGTGCTGCTGATGCGCAAGCGCCGCGGCATCGGCGCGGGCAAGATCAACGGCCCGGGCGGCAAGCTCGACGCGGGCGAGCCGCCGCTGGCCGGCGCCATCCGCGAGACCCGCGAAGAGGTCTGCGTCGTGCCGCGCGGGCTCGCCTACGCCGGCCGCAACCGCTTCCAGTTCGCCGACGGCACGGCCATCGACGTGCACGTCTTCCGCGCGAGCGACTGCGAAGGCACGCCCGCCGCGACGCCCGAGGCCGACCCCTTCTGGGTGCCCGTCGAGCGCATCCCCTATGCAGAGATGTGGGAGGACGACGCGCTCTGGCTGCCCCACCTGCTCGCGGGCCGGCGTTTCGACGGGCGCTTCCTGTTCGACGGCGACCGCATGCTCGACTGGGCGCTCGAGGTCGGCCGCTGACGCGTCACGGCAGCGCGCCCCAGGCGATCCAGTGGCGGTCCGAGACGACCTCGACCGAGAGCTGCGCGAGTCCGGCGGCCGCGAGCTGTGCGCGCACCTCGTCCGGGGTGTAGGCCGCGCACAGGGAGAGGAAGAAGTCGCGCTGCAGCACCGCGGGCTCGCCGGCCGCCTCGCGCGCGACGAGCGCGCGCGCCGCGGCCTCGCTCTCGGGTCGCAACAAGTCCCCGACGAAGAGCGGTGCGCCGCGGGCGCCCCAGCGCTTCGCGCTCTCCCACAGCGCCTGCGGATCGCGCAGGTGGTGAAGCAGCGAGGTCGAGTAGACGAGCGCGTAGTCGCGCGCGGGCGGCGCCTCGGCCGGCAGGTAGGCGCGCGCGAAGCGCACCCGCCCCGCGAGCGCGTGCCGCGCGGCAGCCTCGCGCGCGAGCGCGAGCATCGCGTCCGAGCCGTCGACGCCGTCGATCGCCAGCGCGGGCAGCGCCCGCGCGACGCGGAACGTGACGTCGCCCGGTCCGCAGCCGAGATCGAGCGCCGCGCCGCGCAGCGACGCCGCGCGCGTGCGGTCGCAGAGCAGCGCGACGAAACGGTCGTGCGGCGCCGCGAAGTCGGCGCTCGCGTAGGCGAGCGCCTGCGCCGCGTCGTCCATCAGCTCCGGCTCGGGGATGCGCTGCATGGCGGGCGCGGGCCTACGGGTTCGGCCCGCCCGAGGCGAAGAACACCAGCAGCGTGATCTCCTCCTCGATCTCGAAGAACGAGTGCTCCGAGGTCGCGCGCACGTAGAGCAGCGTGCCCGGTCCGATCTGCCGCTCCTCGCCGCCGACGCGCGCGCGCCCGCGGCCACGCACGACGAGGTAGACCTCGTCCTCGTCGTGGGGCGACTGCAGGTCCTTCGCGCCTCGCGGCAGCGTGTAGACGCCGCACGAGAGCGCGGGCACGCGCAGGAACTCGCGATAGGGCCGCCCGGTCAGCTTCTGGCTCTCGATCTCGCGCTCGAGATCGAATGCCTTCCAGTCGCCGTCCGCCATGGCGCGCACCTCCGAGGGAGCGTGCAGCTTATCGCGGGCGGCAGCGCAGGCGCGCCGTCAGCGCGGATCGAGCGCGATGCCGTGCTTTCCGATCAGCCGGTAGATCGCCGAGCGGCTGCAGCCGAAGCGCCGCGCGGCGCGCGCGAGATTGCCGCCCGCCTCGGAGAGCGCGGCGAGCAGCGCGTCGCGCTCGCGGATGCGCGCTCGTTCGCGCAGCGCCGCCACGTTCGGGCGCAGCTCCTCGAGCAGCGCCGCGACGCGCGGTGCGCC
>CAZCTH010000027.1:0-47648 GCA_964501435.1 uncultured Spirochaetales bacterium
CCGCGGTGTGGGCGGTGTGGCGCAACTTCATGAAGTCGCGCTCCGAGAACCGGCGTGACGCGCCGCCCGCGGTCGCGCTCGGGCTGCGCGCCAAGCGGCTCCCGCTCCGCGAGCTCCTGGGTTCAAGGCGCTTCCCATGGCAGCACACGCTTGCGCCCTGGGTCTCGGGCGCGTACCACGGGCGCATCGTCACGCGCGCCGTCGCGAACTGTCGCGTCCACGCGCTGCGCTACGCGATCTAACGGACGAGATATCCGTTCGCGCGCGGAATCCCCTGCTGCGGCCAGGGCTTCACCGAGAGAAGAAACAATCTTCGATCCACAACTCAGGCGCTGAGGACGTTCTCGCGCCCGCGGGCGACGAAGCGCGCGCGGATCTCGGCCGCGTCGCCCGGGCCGAGCGGCCGGTAGCCGTCCCGCGTGCGCAGCCAGACGGGATCCGCGCACTCCCAGCGCTGCCGGCGCAGCTCGCGCTTCAGGATCTTGTTCGTCTGCGTCTGCGGGAGCTCGGCCGCGACCCGCACGTAGCGCGGCGCCTGCTTCGTCCCGAGATCCGCCTGCTGCGCGAGGAACGCCGCGAACCCGGCGGGGTCGAACGTCGCGCCGGGGCGCAGCACGAGCGCGGCCATCAACGCGTCGCCGACGTCCTCGTCCGGCACGCCGTAGACGGCGACGAGCGCGACGTCCGGATGGCGCGCCAGGATCCGCTCGACCGGCGCGGCGGCGAAGTTCTCGCCGTCGACGCGCAGCCAGTCGAAGTCCCGCCCCGCGAAGTACAGGAAGCCCTGCGCGTCGCGATAGCCGAGGTCGCCCGTCCAGTAGATGCGGTTCCGAACGCGCGCGGCGTTGGCCTCGTCGTTCTTGTAGTAGCCCTCGAAGGTCTGCGCGCTCTGCACGTTCGCGATCTCGCCGATCGCCTCGTCCGCGTTCAGCAGCTTTCCCGCTGCGTCGAAGCGGGCGGGCGGCTTCTCGCGCTCCGTCTCGGGATCGAGGATCACGGTGCCGGGCGCGCCCATGCCGAGCGAGCCCGCCGGCATCCCTGGCACCCGCGAGATCGCGACGGCGCCCTCGGTCGAGCCGTAGGAGTCGATCACCTGGCAGCCGAAGCGCTTCGCGAAGCGCTCGAGGTCGTGGTCGGCGGCTTCGTTGCCGAAGGCGAGCCGCAGCGTGTTGTCGGCGTCGTCGGGGCGTTCCGGCGTCGCGAGCACGTAGGTGAGCGGCTTACCCACGTAGTTGAAGTAGGTGACGCCGTACTTGCGGACGTCGGGCAGGAAGCCCGAAGCCGAGAACTTGCGCCGCAGCACCATCGTCGCGCCGCACCACACGGCGGGCGCCCAGCCGGCCATCAGCGCGTTCGAGTGGAACATCGGCATCACCTGATAACTCACGTCGTCCGGGCCGAGGCCGCGCATCGTCGCGAGCAGGCGCGAGATCGAGCCGAGCCGGATCTGCGAGCAGATCGCCGCTTTCGGCTGGCCGGTCGTGCCCGACGTGAAGATCAGCAGGTACGGCGCGACGGGGTCGATCGCGACCTCCGGCTCCGGCGCTCCCGCGTGGCGCGCCACGGCTTCGCGCCAACGCGCCGAGTCCACCGAAAAGCACCGCTCCGGCGCGATCCCGAGCGCGAGCCCCTCGAGCAGCGGGGCGTGCCGATCCTCGGTGATCAGGATGCGGCAGTCGCTGTGGGTGATGTCGCGCGCGAGCTCCGCACCGCGCCGCGTCGGGTTGATGCCGACCACGGTCGCCCCGGCGTAGGCCGCCGCCGCGAGCAGGAACGAGAACTCCGGCACGTTGTCGAGCAGCACACCCACGTGGAACGGCTCGCCCGGCACGCGCAGCGCGAGCAGGAGCGCCGCACGCTCCCGTGCGAGCTGGTCGTGCTCGCGCCAGGTCCAGGATTGATCCTCGAAGCGCAGGCCTACCCGGTCGTCCTCGCGGCGGGCGCGAAACAGGTCGCGGACGGTCGGGGGCGGCGTCGTGAAGGTGGGCGCGGTCATGGGGGACCTCCGGAGGCCGCGCAGGGTAATGCCTCCGCGGGAGCCGCTCCCACCCGAGAGCGCTTCGTCCTCAATCCCAGCCTCCGCGCGCCCGATTTCGAGGTCCGAGTCCGCTAACTCTCCCGCCGGCCAACCGCGTAGGGCTTCGAATCGCGGCCGCACGGAGACGACCTCAGGTGAGCAGCCCCGCCCTTCCGACGCGCCCGAGCTGGCTCTACCGCACCGTCCCCGCCCTCGACGCCCTACGCCACTACTCGCGGTCCGACGCGCGCGGGGATCTGGTCGCGGGCGTCACGGTCGCGACCGTCGCGGTCCCGCAGGCGATGGCCTACGCCCTCGTCGCCGGACTGCCGGTCGAATACGGGCTCTACACGGCGATCGTGATGACCGCGGTCGGCGCCGTACTGGATTCCTCGCGCCAGCTCATCAACGGGCCCACCAACGCGATCTCGATCGCCGTGCTGAGCGCAATCTCGGTGGTTCCGCCCGAGCGCCGCCTCGAGGCCGCGATCCTGCTCGCCCTGCTCGTGGGCGGCATCCAGCTCGCGATCACGCTGTTCCGACTCGGCGACCTCGAGCGGTACATCTCTCACTCCGTGATCGTCGGCTTCACGCTCGGCGCCGGCTCCCTGCTCGTGCTCGATCAGGTGAAGAACCTGCTCGGCCTCGGCTCGATCGGCGACGCCCACGCGCACTTCCTGCTTCGCTTCTGGGGCTCGCTGAGCGCGGGCGGCGGCATCCACGGGCCGACCGCGGCGGTGGGGCTCGGCACGATCGCGGTGATCCTCGCGTTGCGCGCCGCGAAGAAGGCTTTCGGCCTGCGGCTGCTGCCGGACTTATTGGTCACCGTCGTGGTGATGGCGGGCGCGGTGGCGTGGCTCGACCTCGACGCCCGGGGCGTGCGCGTGGTCGGCGAGATCCCGGCCAAGCTGCCGGCGTTCGGCGTGCCGGCGATCGACCCCGAGCTCGCGCGCGAGCTCGCGAGCGGCGCGCTCGCGATCGCGGTGCTGGGGCTGCTCGAGGCGGTCTCGATGGCGAAGGCGATCGCTGCCGTCACGAAGCAGAAGCTCGACATGAACCAACAGTGCCTGAGCGAAGCGGTCGCCAACCTCGCCGGCAGCTTCTTCCACTGCTTCCCCGGCTCGGGCTCCCTGACGCGCTCCGCGATCAACCAGCAGGCCGGCGCGTCGACGCAGTGGTCGGGCGTCGTCTCGGCCGCGACGGTCGCGCTGATCATGCTCGTGTTCGCACCTTACGCGCGCTTCATCCCGCGCGCGGCGCTCGCCGGCATCCTGATGGTCTCGGCCTACAACATGGTCGACTGGCGCTCGCTCGCGTACCACTTCCGCACCACGCGCTTCGACGCCGCGATCGTCGCCGCCACCGCGCTCTCCGCGGTCGCGATCTCGGTCGAGTTCTGCGTGTTGATCGGCGTGCTGATGTCGTTCCTGCTCACGGTGCCGCGCGCGGGCCGCATGCTCCTCACGGAGTTCGTGATCGCACGCGAGGGCGGCGTCCACGAGCGGCTGGCGGACGACCCGCGCTGCGACCGCATCCTGATCTTCGGCCTCGAGGGCGAGATGTTCTTCGGCGCGACGGCCGCGCTTCACACGCACTTCGCGCGGATCGAGGAGAGCATCGGGCCGAACACGGCGGTCGTCGTGCTTCGCCTCAAGCGCGCGCGCAACCCCGATGCGGTCGGCATCACGCTGCTCGAAGGCTTCCTCGAGCGCGTGCGAGCGCGCGGCGTCGAAGTGCTGCTGTGCGGCGTGACGACCGACTTCGCGAGCCGACTCGAGCGCTCGGGACTCGCGGCGCAGCTCGGCCGCAACTTGTTCCTCGAGCAGCCGGTGCGGCAGACGAGCACCGCGCTCGCGATCCGCCGCGCCTACGAGCTGATCCCGGGGCCCTGCGCGACCTGTCCGCACCGCGCGGCATTTCCCGGGGTCGCCGCGCGGGCCTGAGGGCGGCTCAGACGCCGTACGTGGCGCGCATCCGCGTCACGAGCCCGTTGGCGCCGAGCTCCATGACCTCAGCGGTGTGCGTGCCGCGCTGGTTCACGTAGTAGAGCACGACCGTGTCGGTGCCGACGAGCACGTCCTTCAGCGCGAAGCGCAGCGCCGGGAAGGCCTCGAGCCCGCGCGCGAAATAGGCGCGCAGCGCCGGCTTGCCGACGACGCGCCCGTCGGGCGTGCCGAGCAGCTGCGCGGCGACCGGCGACGCGATCTCCACGTCGTCGGCGTAGTGGCTCAGGACCGCGTCGAGGTCGTGGGCGTTCCAGGCCGCGATCCAGTGCGCAGCGAGGCGCTCGGCGTCCGCGCGCGAGATCACGCGCGCGCCCCGAAGCGCTGCGCGGAGCGAGCGCGCGCCTTCGCGGCTTCGGTGGCGCGATCGCGGGGCTCGGCGTTCGTGACGAGAGAGGCGAGCAACTCCTGCGCGACTGCGGCGACGCGATCGACTGCGAGATCGAACGCCTCCCCGTTCGCGCGCGACGGCTTGCTGAAGCCCGACAGCTTGCGCACGAACTGCAGCGACGCGGCGCGCACCTCGTCGCTGGTCGCGGGCGGGTCGAAGTTGAAGAGCGTGCGGATGTTGCGGCACATGATCGCCTCCTTGCGTGCGAAGCGTGCGCGATCGCCGCGCGGCGCGCACGCGGCTCTCTCCCGCGCGTTCCGACGGACGGAACGCGCTCAGGGCATCCCCGCGCCAATCGTTGCACGGACCGGAATGCCCGTCGGATCGAACTCGTCGAGGCACGCCACGTTCACGCCGAAGTGGTCCGGACTCACGCGCTTGCGGTGGAACGGATAGATCCCGCACACGCGGCAGAAGTGGTGCACCGCGGTGTGCGTGTGGAACTGGTACGTCGCGAGCGCGTCGCCGCCCGCGAGCAGCCGCAGCGCCGACTCGTGCACGCGCACCATGCGCGCGCCGCGGCGGCTGCACAGGGTGCAGTCGCACGTGGTGAGCTCGGGGAAGTCGCTGTCGATCTCGAAGCGCACGGCGCCGCAGTGACAGCTCCCGCGCAGTGTCCGCATCGGCCGCGATCTCACGCTCGACCCCTCCTCCGGGCGCGCCCCGACTACAGCGGATCGAGGCGCACCACGCACACGGTCTCGTCGTCGGGTCCGACGAAGCGCACCCAGCGGTCGGCGATGCCGTACTTCTCGCGCAACAGCGCATGGATGCGCGGGTGGGGTCCCGGCTGCGGCGTCGCGCGGTAGCGCCTCGGCACCCCGTCGCGCTCGACCTCGACGACGGGGTTCGCGAAGCGCGGCAGCCAGTCCGCGCCCGCGCTGTGCAGGAACAGCGCCCCCGCGTCGTCCACAGCCCAGAGTCGCGTCGCCTGCCACGTGCCGTCGGCGCGCTGCGTGCGCAGCGTGACGACCTCGCGCCCGACCTCGATCAGCGCGAAGTGCGCGGCGACGACCGCGACCGGAAGCGCGAGCGCGAACGCGAGCCCTCGGAGCGCGCGCCTCATGGCAGCCTCCTCACAGCCGCGGCAAGACTTCCTCGCAGAGCAGCTTCACGCTCTCCCAGCCGAGCTCCGGCGGAGTGCCACCGCACAGGGGGTAGAGCAGGAACGTCGCGAACGGACCCCGCTCCTTCGCGCGGGCGACGCACGCGTCCGGCGTGAGGATGCGGTACTTGCCCTCGGCGCGGAGATCGTCGGCGGTCTTCGCGCGCGAGTGCACCGCGGAGGACTGCTGCGTCGCCGGCTGCCAGCTCGCGTAGGTGGTCGCCTCGTACAGCAGATACGGCCCGAGCTCGCGCCAGGCGCGATCGGGGTCGCGCGCGATCCAGACCATCTCGCCGTCGCCCGGCGGCAGCACCACCGGCTTGTGTCCGAGCCGCGCGCACTCGCTCGCGTAGAGCGCCACCATCGCCGGGTCGTTGCTCGCGGGCTGGTACGGCAACCCGAAGCGCGCGGCGCGGCGCGCGCCCGCGAGGCTCTGGCCGCCGACGTTGATCGGCGGGTGCGGCTTCGTGTAGCCGCGCGGCGTCACGCGCACGCTTCGCCCCTGCCACTCGAACGCCTCGCCGCTCCACGCCTTCAGCAACACTTCGAGGCACGCGTCGAGGAGCGCGCCGCGCGCGGCGTAGTCCTGGCCGAAGCTCGCGTACTCCTCGGGCCGGTAGCCCATGCCCAGCGTCGTGGCGACGCGCCCGCGGCTCGCGAGGTCGAGCACGGCCAGATCCTCGGCGAGCTTCACCGGGTCGTAGAGCGTCGCGAGCAGCGCCGAGATCGCGATGCGCGCCTTCTTCGTGCGACCGGCGAGCGCCGCCGCGAACACGATCGGCGAGGGCAGGAAGCCGTCGTCCACGGCGTGGTGCTCGGAGAGCGAGATCAGCGGGACGCCGCGCGCGTCGGCGTACTCGGCCATCTCGAGCGCCGCCTGATAGAGCGCCGCGTGATTCACGGGCGAGAACGGCGCGCGGCGCAGGTCGAAGCGAAGCAGCGAGATCGCCACGCTCAGTCCCTCCCCTCGAGATCCGCGTGCGCCGGAGTGCGCTCGTCCGGGAGCTCCTGGAGCACGTGGAAGCGCACTTGCCCGCGCGCGACGAGCTTGCCGTCGGCGCTGCGGGTCACCTCGACCTGCCACACGTGCGCGCTGCGCCCGAAGTGCACCGGCGTGCCCACGCAGGTCAGCTCGCCCGCGGCGTGGGAGCGGTAGAAGTCGGTCGTGTTGCTGACGCCGAGCACGCCGCGCTGGCCGCTCGCGATCGCGGCGTTGCCGGCGCCGTAGCTCGCGACCGCCTCGACGATCGAGCAGTAGACCCCGCCGTGCAGCACGCCGTAGGGCTGGTGGTGCTGCGGGCCCGCCTCGAGGTAGGCGACGACCCGCTCTGGGGTCACGGTCGCGAAGCGCAGGCCGAGGGTCCGCGTCCAGGCGTCCTGGAGCGAGGACCCCTGCTCGATCGCCTCCTCCACGAAGCTCTTTCTGGCCAAGCGCGTCCCTCCTCTCGCCGATCAGTTCTTATCCTAGGCCGACTTTGGTGGAGCTTCTGCGCACACGCCTCTGCCCCTTCGCTCGACTGGGAGCCGCGCTCGCGGTGGCGGTCGCGCTCGCGTGCCCGGTGGCGGCCCGCGACGGGACGTATCGCGTCGAGATCCAGGCACCGCGCTCGCTGAAAGAGGCCCTCACGGCCGACCTCGACCTGATGCGCTGGCGCGACGCCGAGACGCCCCCCGACGCCGAGCTGCTGACGCGCCTCGCCCACGAGGCGGAGGCGCAGGCACGCGAGATCCTCGCCGCGCGCGGCTACGTCTCGGCGCAGGTGACGGCCGAGGCGTTCACCGCCGAGCGGCCGATGCGCGTACGCCTCGTGGTGCAGCGCGGGCCGGTCGTGCGCGTGCGCGCGGTGGACGTGGCCTTCGCGGGGCCGCTCGCGGAATCCGCCGACCCGCTCGACGCGCGGGCGATGGAAGAGGTGCGCACGCAGTTCGCGCTGCAGGACGGGATGATTTTCACCCAGGAGCGGTGGCTCGCAGCCAAGGCGCGCGCCCTCGGCCGCATCCAGCAGCGCCGCTGGCCGGCGGCGAAGCTCGCCGCGAGCGAGGTGCGCATCGACCCCGCGGCGTCGAGCGCGCAGATCGCGCTGACGATCGACAGCGGCCCGCCCTTCGCGTTCGGCGACGTCGCGATCGAGGGCCTCGCGCGGTACGCGCCGCGCCGCGTCGAGACGCTGCGCCCGTACGAGCTCGGCGAGACCTACGACCGCGAGCGACTCGACCGCTTCCAGCGCCGGCTCGCGTCCACCGGCTACTTCGCGAGCGCCCACGTCGGCATCGACCCGAATCCGGAGAACGCCGCCTCCGCGCCCGTGCGCGTCGCGGTGATCGAGGCGCCTGCACGCCGGATCGAGCTCGGCGCCGGCTACGGCACCGACGCGCAGGCCTACGGGTCGGCGGAGCTGCGCGACCACGACTTCGCGGGCAGCGCGCTCCGGCTGCGCACGCGCGTCGAGGCCGACTTCCTCGAGCAGGGCGTCGAGACCGAGCTCTCCCTGCCCGAGCGCGCGCGCTGGTCCGACACCGCCGGCGTGCGCTTCGAGCACAGCGACATCGAGGACCTCGTGACGGACGAGATCTCGTTGGTCGCGAAGACGAACGCGCTCGACGAATTCAGTCGACCGTCGTTCAGCGGCACCTTCGCCTACTCGCGCCAGAAGGCGACGGGCGTGCTCTCGGAGTCGGTCTACGCGCTGCTGCTCGAGTACACGCACACCTGGCGCCGCACGGACGACCTGCTGACGCCGCGCAACGGCTGGATGGCGCAGCTGCAGCTGGGCGCCGCGCCGCCGGGCGTCTCGACGCGGGCCTTCGGCCGCGCGATCGCGCGCGTCGCTTATTACGTCCCGCTCACCCCGCGCGACGACCTGGCGCTGCGCGCCGAGGCGGGCCACGTGCTGGCGAGGCGCTCGTCCGGCATCCCGCAGTCGATGTTGTTCCGCACGGGCGGCAGCACCAGCGTGCGCGGCTACGACCTCGAGTCGCTCGGCGACGTCGAGAGCGGCGCGGTACTGGGCGGCCGCAGCTTCGCGCTGGCGAGCGTCGAGGGAACGCACTGGTTCACCGAGCGCCTCGGCGGCGCGCTCTTCGTGGACGCCGGCAACGCCTGGAACGAGGTCTCGGGCTTCCCGCTCGCGCTCGGCTACGGCGTCGGCGTGCGCGCGGCGAGCCCGATCGGGCCCCTGCGCATCGACGTCGCGTACGGGCAGGACGACGGCACCGTGCGGCTCCATTTCTCGCTCGGGCTCACGTTCTGATGCGCCGCGCACCCCTCTTCGCCGCTGCCGCGCTGCTCGGGCTCGCGCTCGCCGCGCTCTTTGCGGTGCGCTCGGAGACCGCCCTGCGCTTTGCTCTGCTGCGCGTCGCCGCGCTCACGCGTGGCCGCGTCGAAATCGAGGGCGTGAGCGGCTCGCTGTTCGGCCCTCTGCGCGCGGAGCGCGTCGTCGTCACCTCGAAGGGCGGCACGCGGACGACGGCGGAGCGCGTCGTGGTGGCGCCGGCCTGGCGCCGGCTCGCGGACGGAGCGCTCTGGCTCGACGCCGTCACGATCGAAACCCTCGCGATCGCGCCGGGCCCGTCGAACGAGGACCCGCCCACGATCCCCGAGACGCTCGCTCTGCCGTTCGCGCTCGCGATCGAGCGCTTCGAGATCGCGCGCCTCGCAATCGCGGAGCGAACCGAGCTGCGCGCGATCCGCGGCAGCCTGCGCCTCGGCCGCGACGCCCACGAGGCGACGCTCGCGCGACTCAGCTCGCCGTGGGGCGGCTTCGCCGGACACGCGCGCGTCGAGACGAAGCGCCCGTTCGCCCTCATGGGCGAGATCGCGTACGCGCGGCGGGCGCTGCCGAAGGCGAACGCGCGCATCGTCGCGAGCGGCCCGCTGACGCGCGCGAAGCTCGCGCTCGCGGGCTCGCTCGGCGACGCGCCGGTGGCGGGCACGGCGACCTTCGCTTCGTTCGAGCGGCCGTGGCTCGCCGCCGTCGTCCTGCGCGGCGAGCACGTCGATACCGCCGCCTTCCTGCGCAGCGATCGCGCGCCGCACGCCGACCTGGCCGTGACGATCGACGTGCACGGGGACGAGGCCGCGCTGTTCGCGGGCACGCTGCGCGTCGAAAACGCGAAGCCCGGTCCGCTCTCGCGGCGCGAGGTTCCTGTGCGCGCGCTCGCGAGCGCGCTGCGCTTCTCCGACGGTGCCCTGCGCTTCAGCGAGATCGCCGCCGACCTCGGCGCCGCCGGCACGGCGCGCGGCGAGGGCACGCTCACGGGCGGCGAGCTCGCCCTCACCCTCCGCGCCGAGCACCTCGACGCCCACGCCCTCCACGAGAGCCTGCGGCCGACGCAGCTCGCGGGCACGGTGGACGCACGGCTCTCCGCCGCACGCATCGAGAGCACGCTCGCGCTCCGTGAGAACGGGCGCGAGCTGCGCGGCCGCGTCGTGCGCGAGGGCGAGGCGGTGCGGGCCGAGGACGTGCGCATCGCCATCGGCGGCGGCGAGCTCGCGGGCGACGCCCACTGGGACGGCGCGCGCGCGTTCGGCGCGCAGGCGCACTTCTCCGCCTTCGACCCGGCGCAGCTCGGGGACTTCCCGAGCGCTTCGCTCTCGGGCGACCTCGATGCGACCGGCGAGCTCGGCGATGCCTGGAATGCGCGGCTCACCTACGCGCTCAACGGCAGCCGCTTCCGCGGCCGCGCGCTGAGCGGGCGCGGTACGCTCACGCTCGAGGCCGGGCGCGTGTCGCGCGCGGATGCCGCGCTGCAGCTCGGCGCGAACGCGCTGCGCGCGCGCGGCAGCTTCGGCGCACCGGGCGACGCGCTCGACGTGACGCTCGACGCGCCCGATCTCGGCGCGCTCGGCGGCGCGTTCGGCGGCTCGCTCGTCGTCGACGCGCATCTGCTGGGGACGCGCGAGCGCCCGGGCGGCGCCCTGCGCGCGACCGCCCAGCGCCTCACGCTCCCGGGCGGCGTCTCGATCGAGGCGCTCGACGCGCGCGCCCGCGTCGACGCGAGCGGAGAGCGCGCGCTCCAGATCGCGCTCTCCCTCGACGATGCGCTCGTCGCGGGCCAGCCCCTCCGCAGCGCGACGCTGAACGCGAGCGGCGCGCTCGCGGCGCACACGATCGACCTCGCCGCCGACGCCGGCGAGGTCGCTCTCCGCGCGCGCTTCGCGGGCGGATGGGACGGCGTGTGGAACGGGCGCGCAGATGCGATCGAGACGACGGGGCGCGTCGCGGTGCGGCTGATCGAGCCCGCGCCGCTGCGCGTGGCCTCGCTCGCCGAGGTCGAGCTCGGCCCCGCCCGCTTCGCTGCCCTCGGCGGCGAGCTCGCCCTCGGCACGCTCGCGCTGCGCGATCTGCGCGTCGAGACCGCAGGCGTGGTGAGCGACGTCGCGCTCGCCGACCTGCTCGCCGCGCTCGGCCGCGATCCCGCCGCCGCCGGAGATCTGCGCGTGCGCGGCGTGTGGGTCGTGCCGCTCGATCCGGCGCAGCTCGGCCAGGTGCGCCTCGAGCTCGCCTCGGGCGACGCCCAGCTCGGCGGCGCCGCGCTCGGCATCACGGCGTTCTCGGTCGACGCCGCGCTCGGCGCGAGCGTCGCGCGCGTGACCGCCCGCGTGGCGGGCGAGCGACTCGGCGATGCGACGCTGCGCGCCGACCTGCGCGCCGCGCCCGGGCGCGCATTGCTCGCGCGCAGCTCCGCGCTCGACGCGGAGCTCGACGCCGAGGTCGCGTCGATCCGCGCGCTCGGCGGCCTGCTCGGCATCTCGGCGCGCGTCGAGGGCCGCGGCGCGCTCGCGCTCGAGGCGGGCGGCACGGTGGGCGCGCCGGCATTGAGCGGCGTGGTCCAGGCCGATGCGCTGCGCTTCGATTGGCCCAGCGCCGGCGTCGCGCTGCGGGACGGCAGCTTGCGCGCGCACCTCACGCCGCAGGTCGTACGCGTCGACGCGCTTTCTTTCGCTGCGTCGAACGGCACGATCCGCGCGCAGGGCACGGTTCCGATCGACGGCAAGCCCGCTCGGCTCACGTGGGAAGCCGACCATCTGCGCATCCTCGACCGCCCCGACCGCAACCTCGAGGTCACGGGCAAGGGCGAGGCGAGCCTCGCCGCCGGTCGCCTCGCGCTGCGCGGCTCGCTGCGTGCGAACCGCGGCACCCTCGAGGTGCCGCGCATCCAGCAGTCGCGGCTCGGCGAGGACGTGATCGTGCTCGGGCGCGAGCGCCCCGCCGCCGCCGCACAGGCGAGCGCGCGCCTCGATCTCGACCTCGAGCTCGATGCGGGAAAGAAGCTGCGCATCGTCGGCGCGGGGCTCGACACGCTGCTGCGCGGCAAGCTGCGCGTGAAGACGCTGCCGAGCGGCGCGCTCGTCGCGTTCGGCGAGATCGACGCGACGAACGGCACCTACCGCGCCTTCGGCCAGAAGCTCGAAATCGAGCGCGGCGCGCTGATCTTCAACGGGGCGATCGACGACCCCGCGCTCGACGTGCTCGCGCTGCGCAAGAACCTGCCGGTCGAAGCGGGCGTCGAGCTGACCGGCACGTTGAAGACGCCGCTGGCGCGTCTCACGTCGAATCCGCCCGTGCCGGATCCGGAGAAGCTGTCCTGGCTCGTGCTCGGGCACGGCGTCTCCGACGCCAGCGCCGCCGACACGGCGCTCTTGCAAGCCGCGGCCGCCACGATCTTCTCGGGCGACGGCGGCATGCCCCTCAGCCAGCGCGTCGCGCGCGGCGTCGGCCTCGACGAGATCTCGCTGAAGAGCACCGGCGAGCAGGCGAGCGCCGAGGCGAGCGGCCGGGCCGTGGCGCTCGGCAAACGCCTCTCGGACAAGCTCTACCTCGAATACGAGTACGGCCTCGAGGCGGCGTCCCACCTCGTGCGCCTCCACTATGCGCTGACGCGCGCGCTCAGCGTGCGCGTCGAGACGACCGGCGACACGAGCAA
This sequence comes from uncultured Spirochaetales bacterium, assembly GCA_964501435.1. Lineage (GTDB taxonomy): Bacteria > Myxococcota_A > UBA9160 > UBA9160 > UBA6930 > VGRF01. The sequence continues at coordinate 12,444 of CAZCTH010000027.1, forward strand.
CCTCGGCGTGAACTACCGGAAGTCCTGGGACTGAGCCGCGCGCCCGCGAGCGCACGTCCGGCTCCGGCCCGGCCGGCCCTCACGGCTTCTGCACGTAGCTTTGGTGCAGGTGCACGGGCGCTGCGCGGGACTTCCGGATGCGGATGTTCAGGATCTCGACGAACAGCGAGAACGCCATCGCGAAGTAGATGTAGCCCTTCGAGACGTGCTGCCCGAAGCCGTCGGCCACGAGCACCACGCCGATCAGCAGCAGGAACGAGAGCGCGAGCATCTTCATCGTCGGATGCTGCTCGATGAACGCGGCGATCGATCCGGCGAAGACCAGCATCACGCCCACCGAGATCACCACGGCGGTGATCATGATCTCGATGTGCTTCGCCATGCCGACGGCGGTGATCACCGAGTCGAGCGAGAACACGATGTCGAGCAGAACGATCTGCGTCAGGATCGCCGCGAAGCTCGCGACGGCCTTCGTTCCGCTCGGTCCGTGCTCCTCGCCCTCGAGCTTGTCGTGGATCTCCCAGGTCGCCTTCGCCACGAGAAAGAGGCCGCCGAACAGGAGGATCAGGTCGCGGCCATTGAAGGTATGGTCGAGCACGGTGAAGAGCGGCTGCGTCAAGCCCATCACCCAGCTGATCGCGAGCAGCAGCAGGATGCGCATGCCCATCGCCAGCAGCAGGCCGATGCGCCGCGCGTTCGCTTGCTGCGCCGCGGGCAGCTTCCCGACCAGGATCGAGATGAACACGATGTTGTCGATGCCGAGGACGATCTCGAGCCCGGCGAGCGTGAGCAGGGCGATCAGGTTCTCGCTGGTGAACAACTCCGCCATCGCGCCTTCCGCCCCCTACCAGCCGAGCACGTAGGCGAAGATCAGCGGCGCGACGATCGTCGCGTCGCTCTCGATCACGTAGCGCGGCGTGTCCACGTCGAGCTTGCCCCAGGTGATCTTCTCGTTCGGCACCGCCCCCGAGTACGAGCCGTAGCTCGTGGTCGAGTCGCTGATCTGACAGAAATAGCCCCAATAAGGGCAAGGCCGGCGCAGGTCCTGGTGGATCATCGGCACCACGCAGATCGGGAAGTCGCCGGCGATGCCGCCGCCGATCTGGAAGAAGCCCACCGTGCGCACGGCCTGGTCGCCGGAGATCGCGCGCATCTCGACGACGCCCTCGTCGTGGGAGCCCTCCACCTCGGGGAGCTCCTCGAGCGTCTTGCCCATCGTCGTGTGCACGTACCAGCGCGCGAGCGCGCCCATCGTCTCGAGCCCGCTGCGCACGGTCGTGTAGTTCTTGATGTCCCCGCTCAGCACGTGGGAGACGAAGATGTTGCCGAGGGTCGAATCCTCCCAGCCGGGCACGAAGATCGGCAGGTCCTTCTCGCACGCCGCGACCAGCCACGAGTCCTTCGGGTCGATCTGATAGGAGTCCTTCACCCGCCCCTCGCGCAGCAGCTGGTAGAAGAACTCGTAGGGGAAGAAGCGCTCGCCGCGCTGTTCGGCGCGGGCCCACAGGTCGAGGATCGGCTTCTCGATCGCCCGGAACGCCTCCGCCTCGGGGATGCACGTGTCGGTCACGCGATTGCGGCCCGCCTTCTCGAGCTCCTTCTCGTCCGCGGGCGAGAGGTCCCGGTAGTTCGGGATGCGCGTGTAGTGGTCGTGGGCGACGAGGTTGAAGAGGTCCTCTTCGAGGTTCGCGCCGGTCGAGCAGATCGCGTGGACCTTCCCCTGACGGATCATCTCGGCGAGCGACTTGCCGAGCTCGGCGGTGCTCATCGCTCCCGCGAGCGTCACGAGCATGCGCCCGCCGCCTTGGATGTGCGCTTCGTAGGCCTTCGCGGCGTCGACCAGCGCGGCGGCGTTGAAGTGCTTGAAGTGCGTCTCGATGAACTGGCGAATCGCCATGACGTCCCCCTGCGAGATCCGACGGAGAAAGGCGGGCGGAGGGGAGCGGAAACGGCGCAGGGGCGCAAGGTCGCAGCGCACACGCCACGGGCTCGCGCGGCCCTGTCCCGCGCGAAGGAAAGCGCAGTACCGTGGGGCGTCATCCAAGGAGACGCCCATGCCCGCCAAGTGGCTCGACGACCCGCGCATCGACCCCCGCATCAAGGCGCTGTTCGGCGCGATGGACCTCCCGGACCAGGGCGACGCCGCGAGCCGTGCCCAGATCCTCGCCGAGGCGAACAGCCCGGCGGCGAAGCAGGCCGAGGCGGGCCTGCGGGCGATGCTCGACGCCGCCGACAGCGAGGCGATCGCGCCGTCGAAGGGCCTGCGCATCCACACCGAGAAGTTCGTCTCGAAGCCGGACGGCAACACCGTCCAGGTCCAGTTCATCCGTGCGGACGACGACTCCGTCCAGCCCTGCGTCTACTACATCCACGGCGGCGGCATGGCGAGCATGTCCTGTTATTACGGGAACTACCGCGCCTGGGGGAAGATCATCGCGGCGCAGGGCGTCGCGGTGGCGATGGTGGACTTCCGCAACTCGGTCACGCCGTCGTCGGCGCCCGAGGTCGCCCCCTTCCCCGCCGGCCTGAACGACTGCGTCGCGGGCCTCGAGTGGCTGAGCGCGAACGCGGCGCGCCTGAAGGTCGACCCGAAGCGGATCGTCGTCGCCGGCGAGAGCGGCGGCGGCAATCTCACGCTCGCCACCGGCCTCCAGCTGAAGCGCGACGGCAAGATCGGCCTGATCCAGGGCCTCTACGCGCTCTGCCCGTACATCGCGGGCCAGTGGCCGCTGCCGCAGAACCCGTCGAGCGTCGAGAACGAGGGCATCCTGCTTCACCTGCACAACAACCGCGGCGCGATGGGCTACGGCATCGAGGCGTTCGAGAAGCGGGATCCGCTCGCCTGGCCGGGCTTCGCGACCGAGGACGACGTGAAGGGTCTGCCGCCCGTCGTGATCAGCGTGAACGAGTGCGACCCGCTGCGCGACGAAGGCATCGGCTTCTATCGCCTGTTGCTCGCGGCCGGCCAGCCCGCGCGCTGCCGACAGGTGATGGGCACGATCCACGGCACGGAGATCTTCCCGATGATGTGCCCCGACATCAGCCGCGACACGGCGCGCGACCTCGCCGCCTTCGCGCGCGGTGCCTGACGGAGCGCGCGGCTCACAACCCCGGCGCGCGCAGGTGCCAGTCGGTCGCCTGCTCGTAGGCGTGGCCGGCGCGCAGCACGGTCGCCTCGTCGAACGGGCGCCCGGCGATCTGCAGGCCGATCGGCAGACCGCCGCGCGTGAACCCGCACGGCAGCGAGAGCGCCGGCAGGTGCGTCGCGTTGAACGGCGCCGTGAAACGGATCATCGCCGCGAGCACCGGCTCGTCCGCGCCGCCGATGCGCGCGACCTCCTCGCCGATGCGCGGCGCAGCGATCGGCGTCGTGGGCGTCACCAGCACGTCCACCTGCTCGAGCGCGCTGCGCATCGCGGCGGTGAGCGCGTCGCGGGCGCGCAGCCCCGCCATCAGCTGCGCCGTGTCGGGCGCGCGCGCGCCGAGCAGCGCCTGGAGGTCGGCGCCGAAGTCCTGCATGCGCGTGCGGATCGACTCCGCGTGGATCTCCTGCGCTTCCGCGAGCACGAAACCGAAGATCCCGCCCACCGCTTCGCCGACGCCGGGAATCGCGACGTCGCGTACGTCCGCGCCGAGCCGCGCGAGCTCCGCGAGCGCCGCCTCCACCGCCGCCGCGACCTCCGCGTCCACGCGCTCGAAGAACCACGCGCGCGGCACGCCGACGCGCAGGCCGCGCGCGCCGGCGCCGAGCTGCGCCGTGGCGTCGGCGACGGGCGTGCGCACGCTCGTCGCGTCGGCGGGGTCGTAGCCCGCGATCGCGTTCAGCACGAGCGCGGCGTCCTCGACCGTGCGCGTGATCGGCCCCGTGTGGTCGAACGCGTACGAGAGCGGCAGCACGCCCTGCTTGCTCACGCGCCCGTAGGTCGGCTTCAGCCCGACGACGCCGCAGAGCGAGGCCGGCATGCGGATGCTGCCCCCCGTGTCGGTGCCCGTGGTCGCCGTCGCGAGGCCCGCGGCGATCGCGGCGCCCGAGCCGCCGCTCGAGCCGGCGGGGATGCGCGCGAGGTCCCACGGGTTGTGGGTCGCCCCCGTGTGCGGGTTGTTGGTGGTGGCGCCGTAGGCGTACTCGTGCGTGTTGAGCTTGCCGAGCAGGATGGTGCCGGCCTCGCGCAGCTTGCGCACGACCGTGCAGTCGGCTTTCGGCACGTAGTCGCCGTGGATCTTGGAGCCGCCGGTCGTGCGGATCCCCGCGGTCTCGTAGAGGTCCTTGTGCGCGATCGGAATGCCGTGGAGCGTCCCGCGCGCACGCCCGGCGGCGAGCTCCTCGGTGGCGCGCTTCGCATCCTCGCGCGCGCGCTCGGCCGTCACCGTGACGTACGCGTTCACGCGCGGGTTCAGCTGCGCGATGCGCCGCAGGTAGGCCTCTGTCAGCTCGAGGGGCGAGAGCTCCTTCGCTCGCAGCGCGCGGGCCGCGCGCGCGACCGAGAGGTTCGCGAGGTCGAGGTCGCTCATGGGGTCTCCGGCGAGCGCCTCAGCCCGGCTTTCCGTCGGGCCGCGGCGCGGTGAGGATCGGGAAGTACACGATCGCGTAGAGGCCGAACGCGATGCACCAGAGTATGCCCGCGGCCTCCCACGCGAGCGCCATCGCGGCGGGCGCGAACAGCGGGATCGCGACGCGCGCGAGGGCGGCGAGCGAGATCGCCGCGAACGCGACGCGCATCGCGGACGGGAGCGCGAGCGCGCGGCCGGTGTGGCCGAGCGCGACGCGCGAGATCATGCCGAGGATCGACGTGCCGATCGCGCCCGCGCCGAACGCGTGGAGCGCAGCGCTCGGCGGAACGCGCCCCGGCCACGATGCGGCCAGGGCCGTGAGGGCGAGGCCAACGACGATCCAGGCGTAGCCCGCGTGCAGGATCCACAGCAGCGGATCGCGGAGCGCAGCCCGCGTCGCCCAGCCGAGCATGCGCGCGGCGTTCGCCACGGCGGCGAGCGCGGCGGCCACGGCGACCGCCGCAGGCGGCGCGACCGCACTCGACGCGAGGCCAAGCGCGAGCGCCGCGCTCGCGATCGCAGCGACGTCCCGCGCGTCGCCGGCGCGGACGGTCGCCGCGCCGCGCAGCGCGTTCGCGGTGAAGGCGGGCGTCACGCGCCCACCGATCACGACCACGAGCAGGGCGATGGCGTGCACGGTCGCAGCCGGAGCGATCACGCCGAGCCGAGCCGCGAGGGCGGGCGGTGCGAAGCCCGCGTGGAAGAGCGCGTGCGCTCCGGACAGCGCGAGCAGGATCGCCACAACGCCGTAGTTGCGGCGATTGCGCGTGCGCAGGATCGGCAGCGCGGTCGCCAGTGCGAGCGCGGGCAGGAACGCGAGATCGAGCGCCGTGCCGAGCGCGCCCACGCCCGCCGCGAGCGCGGGCCAGCGCGCGGCGCGCCCGGCGAGCCAGAGCGCGACCAGCGCGGCGAGGGGAGCCGGCGCGAGCCGCGTCGCACCGGTCCAATTGGGGACCGCGGTGAGCAGGAACCCCGCGATCACGGCGGCCGCGAAGCCGAACGTCATCTCGTGGGCGTGCCACGCGACGTCGAGGGCGATGGCGCCGCGCAGCGCCGCGAGCCACGCGAGCATGCTCGCGACGGCGAAGAGCGACGCGAGCAAGAAGAACGGGCGGAAGCCGAAACCGAGCACGCGCCAGCGCGGCGTGGCAGGAGCCGCGGGCGCACCGACGACGCGCAGGGTCATACGCGGCCCTCGCCGGGCTCAGCCCAGCATTGCGATCGTGCGGCCGACCGACTCACGGCCCGCGAGCGCGGTGATCGCGTCGGGGATCTCCTCGAACTTCGCGACGCGGCCGACCACGGGCTTCAGCTTCCCGGCCGCGACGCCGGCCGCGACCTCGCGCGTGATGCGCTCGCCGAGACTGCGCGGGACGACGTTCCAGCCGAGCCCTTTCTTCATCAGCGGCAGGGCGGGCTCCGGCGCGTACGCGAGCAGCACGCCGCACAGCTTCAGGTTCCCGAGCAGCACGCGGCGCGGCACGAGGAACTTCTCGTCGGCGACGGTCTTGTCGGAAGCGAAGCCCATCATCAGGTAGCGGCCGTTGTATGCGGTGCAGCCGAGGGATTTCTCGTAGACGGCGGCGCCCACGTTGTCGAACACCACGTCGACGCCGCGGTTGCCCGTCTTCTCCATCACGACCGCGGCGAAGTCCTCACGGGAATAATCGATCGCGACCTCGGCGCCGAGCTCGCGGCAGAGCTTCACCTTGTCCGCAGAACCGGCGGTGGCGAAGACGCGCGCGCCGGCGTTCGCGGCCAGCTGGATCGCGGCGCTGCCGGAGCCGCCGGCCGCAGCGTGGATCAGCACGCTCTCGCCGGCCTTCAGCTCCGCGCGGTCGAACAGCCCGAGCCACGCGAGGTGGAACGGGAAGTAGAGCGCAGCCGCACCGGGCAGCGGCAGCGCATCCGGCATCTCGAACGCCGACACGGTCTGGCAGATCGCTCGCTCGGCGTAACCGCCGATCGCGCCCTTCGTGCCCGCCGCGACGCGCTTGCCTGCCCACGCCTCCGCGCCCGGGCCGCACGCCTCCACGATGCCGAACACTTCCATGCCCGGTGCGTAGGGCAGCTCGTGCCGCACCATCATGTTGCCGCCGGTGATGCGCTCGAGGTCGTTCAGGTTGAGCGGGATCGCCTGCACGCGCACGCGCAGCTCGCCCGGACCGGGCGCGGGGATCGGCACCGTGTCGAGACGCAGCGCCTCGAGCGGCGGCCCGTACTGGTGCGTTCGCCACGCGCGCATCGTCCCTTGCTCGCTCATCGCGGCTCCTCTCGGCGCTGAGGCGAGCTTGGCGCAACTTGCGGGGCGCGCGCGAGCGCGCCTCAGGCGCTCGGCTTGCGCGAGTCGCTGCCGAGCGCGACCGCGCGCACGGCCTTGCTGTCAGTCGGCTGGTGGCCGACCTCGTGCTTCGGCGCAGGGATCTCGGCGACGCGGTTCGTCAGCTTGCCGATCCCCGTCACCTCCACCTCGACCACGTCGCCGGGCTGCATCGGCCGCGAGTACGCGGGCGTACCAGTGAGCACGATGTCGCCCGGCAGCAGCGTGATGTGCCGGCACAGGTCGGCGAGGATGTAGTCGATCGAGAAGGTCATCTCGGAGACCTTCCCCTCCTGCGCGACCTTGCCGTTCACGAGCGTGCGCAGCGTGCTCTCGCGGACGTCCACGCCGCGCACGAGGCCGGGCCCGATCGGGCAGAAGCCGTCCTGCCCCTTCACGCGCAGCATCGAGCCGGCGTCGGTGTCGCGGAAGTCCTGCGCGCCCACGTCGTTGGCCGGCGCGAAGCCCGCGAGGTGCTCCCACACTTCGTCGCGCCCGACGTTGCGCATCGGGCGGCCGACCACCGCGGCGACCTCGCCCTCGAAGTTCAGGTACTGGCAGTTCGCCGGCCGGCAGAGCACGCCGCGGTGCGCGTTCAGCGCCGTCGTCGGCTTCTGGAAGTAGGTCGGCGTCGTGAGCGGCGGCGCCTGGAACTCGATGCGCCGCGACTCGTAGTTGAGGTGGATGCACAGGATCTTCGTCGGGTCGCACGGCGCGAGGTAGGTCGCGTCGGCTTCGCGCACGCGCCGGCCGTCGGCCAGCAGCAGCTCGTCCCCGGCGAGCGTCACCCATTGCGGCGTGCCTTCGTGGAGGATGCGCCGCGTCTCGATGCGGGGGCCGGAAAGTACGCTCATCGGATGCTCTCCCTCGAGGCGCGCAGCCGCGCCGCTTGGCGCCGTTGGGGCTGGCCCAACGGCGCGGTCAGAAGCCGCCCGACTCGGGCTCGTGGCCGTAGGTGTCGCCGTCGTAGTACTCGCTCTGGTGCGTCGCCGGGCGGCCGCCGGTGCCGTACTCGATGTTGAAGCCGGACGGCGACTTGAAATAGAACGAGAACATCGCGTCGTTTGCGTGCTTCCCGAGCTGGAGCGCGACGGGGATCTTCGCCTTGCGCACGAGGTCGTGGGTGAGCCCGACGTCGTCGAGGTTGTCCACCTCGAGCATGAGGTGGTTGAGCCGCTTCTCGCCGGAGCCGATCCCCCAGGCGACGGAATGGTCGCGCGGTGAGCAGTGCATGAAGCGCAGCTGGAGTGCATTGGGGCCGGTGCCGAACTTGTACTCGACGCCGCCGCGCATCCCGAGCGCGCGGTAGAAGCGCGTCGCCGCGTCGGAGTCGGGCTGGCGGAGGATGCAGTGGCCCATCCCGCCCTCGCCCGTCACGAAGCGCCCGTGCATGCCGCGGCCCGGGTGGAAGGGGCGGCTCGGCTGGATCAGCGGGCCGTGGAAGATCTCGATCTTCGTGCCGCCCGGATCTTCGAGCTTGATCACCTCGAGCACGCGGCGCTCCTCGGCCTCGGGGAGCGAACCCACGCGGAACGCGATGCCCGCGTTCGCGAGTTGCTTCTGCATCTCGCCGAGCTCCTCCGGGCCTGCGACGCGGAAGCCCAGGTAGGCGACGTCGTCGCTGCCGTCCTCGATCAGCGCGATGCGGTGATGCCAGTAGTCCATGCGCAGGAACGTGCGGCCGCCTTCCTCGCGCACTTCGAGCGCGAGCACGTCTCGCGCGAACGCCTTCCACGCGGCGAGATCGCTCACGCCGATGCCGAAATACCCGAGCTCCGTGACCTGAACCATGGCGTCCTCCATCGATTCGATTCTCGCCCACGACGTCTCGCCGCGCGGCGCCGCCGCGCTACGCGAACGAGCCCTTCTTCACCGAGATGTTCTTGACGTCGCAGTAGAAGTCGAAGCTCCAGTGCCCGCCCTCGCGCCCGAGGCCGGAGTCGCGCGACCCGCCGAAGGGGGCCGCGAGGTCGCGGATGAAGAAGCAGTTCACCCACAAGGTGCCGGCCACGACGCGCTCGGCGATCGCCATCGCGCGCTTCTCGTTGCGCGAGAACAAGACGCCCGCGAGCCCGTAGCGGGTGCCGTTGGCGAACGCGACGGCCTCGTCGTCGCTGCCGAAGGTCTGCCACGTGAGCACGGGCCCGAAGACCTCGCGCTGCGAGATCTCGGCGCCCGGCTTCGCGCCGTCGAACAGCGTCGGCTGGAAGTAGAGCGCGCCGGCGTCGGCGCGACCGCCGCCCCACAACACGCGCGCCCCCGCGTCCTTCGCGCGCTCGACGAAGCCCGCGACGCGCGCGAAGTGCTCGGGCGTGATCAGCGGGCCCACGCGCGTCTTCGGGTCGCGCGGGTCGCCCACCACGAGCTGCGCGCACGCCGCGCGCACGCGCGCGAGCAGGTCGTCCGCGATGCTGCGTTCGACCACGACGCGCGTGCCGGCGAGGCACACCTGGCCCGCGTTCAGGTACTGCCCCGCGATCGTCTGGGCGGCGGCGTCGAGGTCCGCGTCGGCGCAGACGATGAACGGCGATTTGCCGCCGAGCTCCGCGGCCAGCGGCGTGATCGAGCGCGCCGCCGCCGCACCGATCAGCTTCGCCGTGTCGGTCGAGCCGGTGAAGCTGATGCGGTCGACGTCGCCGTGCGCGACCAGCGCCGCGCCGGCGTCCTCGCCGATGCCCTGCACCACGTTGAGCACGCCCGCGGGTACGCCCGAGGCGTGCGCGATGTCCGCGAGCAGCGAGCAGGTGAGCGGCGCCCACTCCGGCGGCTTCGCGACGACCGTGTTCCCGGCGGCGAGCGCGGGGCCGATCTTCCAGGTCGTGAGCATCAGCGGCGCGTTCCACGGCGTGATCAGCGCGGCGACGCCGGCCGGGTCGAAGCACACGTGGTTCACGACCTCGGGCGAGTCGATCGTCTGCCCCTGCAGCTTCGTCGCCGCGAACTCCGCGAAGTACGAGACGTTGAGCGCCGCACGGGGCACCACGCGATGCAGGTTGCCGAGTAGCAGCGAGCCGTTGTCCGCCGTCTCGACCGCGGCGAGCTCCTTGGCGCGGGCCTCGATGCCCTTCGCGAAGCGCTGCAGGATCGGCAGGCGCCCCGCGGCGCCGAGCGCGGCCCACGCCGGGAAGGCGGCGCGCGCCGCGGAGACGGCGGCGTCCACCTCCGTCGCCCCGCCCGCGGCGACGTCCGCGAGATGCGCGCCGTCGATCGGCGAGGCGTCCGCGAAGCGCGCAGCGGACGGCACGCGTCTGCCGCCGATGAAGTGGTCCGTGGAGACGGGAACGCCGGCGACGTTGGCGGTGGTCATCAGGGCTTCTCCTTCAGGAAGCGCTCGACGAGCGCGAGGCCGCGCTCCTTCGGCGCGAGCAGGTGGGCCTGCACGCGATTGCGCGCGGCGGAGGCGAGGTAGAAGCGCTCGTACTGCTCGCCGCGCCCGCCGAGCGCGCTGGCGGCGAAGTCCCAGGCGAGGCGGAAGATGCGGATGCGCTCCTCCGCGCCGATCTCGGCGCCCTGCAGGTACTTCGCGATCAGCGGCGCGAGCGCGGGGGCGTCGATCTGCGACTTGGTCGGCGTCGCGAGCAGATTGTGGGAGCCGATCAGTCGCAGGATCTCGTTCACGCGCGGCATCCACACCGGCATGAACTGCTTCAGCTGGTTCAGGGGCGCGCCGTTCGGGAACCACACGCCGTTGCCCCAGTGCCGCGCCTCGGCCTCGGCGGTGGCGATCGCCGCGCGCGCCAGCTCCGCGTAGCCGAACAGCTCGCCGAGCAGCTCGGCGGTGGGCAGGCTCTTGTCGCCGATCGCGCTCGCCATCCGGCAGCCGAGGCCGTAAGCGAACTCGAGCTTCGTCTGCGCGCGAATCATCGTCTGCTGCATCACGTTCGGGAACCAGCCCGTGAGCATGACGTTGTTGTAGACGTCCACCTGGCCGTCGATGAAGACGCGCTCGCGCGGCACCTCGACGTCGTCGAAGATCACGAACGCGTCCTGCTCGTCGAAGCGGCTCGAGAGCGGATGGTCGAAGCGGTTCGCGCCGCGCGAGACGCTGTCGCGGCACAGGAACTTGAGCCCGGGCGTCTCCATCGGGATCGAGAACGAGAGTGCGTAGCGCGCGCCGTCGGCCGGGATCGGGTGCGCCGGGTAGACGGCCAGCTCGTCGGCGAAGGGCGCGAGGGTCGCGAGCACCCGTGCGCCGCGCACGCGGATGCCGTGCTCGGTGTCGCCCACCTTGTGCAGCACGACGTCGCCGCCGCCCGCCGCGACGTCGGGCAGGGACTTGTTGACCGTGGGGTGGATGATCGTGTGCGTCAGCGAGAGATCGCGCCGGCGCAGCTCCTTCTGGAACGCCACGAGGTTCGCGGCGCCGCGCTCGTTGCCGTGCACGCGCCATTCGTCCTCGCGGCCCGCGAAGCCGGCGAACGTCACGTTCATGTAGTCGGGCGAACGACCCATCAGGCCGACGGTGTGCTCGGCGATGCGCTGCAGGCAGCGGTGGCGCCGCGCGACGTCGTCGCGCGAGCGCGGGATCGCGTGGCTCGCGTTGATCGGCTCGCCCGTCTCGGGGTCGGCAGTCAGGCAGTCGTCCGGGTGGGCGTGCTGCAGGTCGAACAGCTCGGCCAGGAAGCGCGCGGCGCCCGCGAAGGCCGGATGGGACGCGACGTCGCGCACGCGCTCGCCGTCCACCCAGATCTCGCGGTCGTCCTTCAGGCCGGCCAGGAACTGCGCTCCGGTACGTGCGGGCATCAGGGCCTCCGGTGAGTCGGCGCGACGCGGCGCCTCGCGCGCGACGTCCGCGGCTCGAGTACGCGCAGCTGCAGCGCGAACGCCGCGCGCAGCTCAGCGAGCAGCGTGTCTCCCGCAAGGCGCGCGTCGAGCCCGAGCGCCTTTTGGAGCCGCGCGATGAAGATCGCGAACAGGTTGTCGGCCACGGCCTGGGCCGACACGTCGGCGTCCGCCTGGCCGAGCGCCTGGCGCCGCGCGATGCGCTCCGCGACGCGGGCGCAGAGCCCGTCGATGAACTCGTAGACGAGCGCGCGATCCGGTGCGGAGACGAACAGCATCTCCTTCACGAAGGCGCGCGCGAGCTCGGTGTCGCGCTCGTGGTGGCGGACCATCGCGCCGTAGACGTGCATCAGCTCGGGCAGCAGCGCGGCGCGGCGCGGCAGCGTCGCGAAGGCGCGCGCGATCACGGCATCCATGTCGGCGCGGAAGACCTCCACGAGCAGGTCGTCCTTCGACGCGAAGTAGAGGAAGAGCGTGCCGGCGCCCACGCCCGCCCGCTCCGCGATCTCGGCGGTCGGCGTCGCCGCGAAGCCCTTGCGCGCGAAGAGCGCGCGCGCCGCGGAGACGAGCGCGGCGCGCTTCTCCTGCTTGTTGCGCTCGCGGCGCGGGACGGCGATCGATGCGGCGGACATGCGGCCTCGGAAAACTGACTGGACTCAGTTTCTGCCGGGCCCCGGAGCCGGGTCAAGCAAAATCGCGCGCATCAGTCCTTCCCGGTCGGGAGGCTCGCGAGGCCGAAGAAGAGCGTCGTGGCCTGGAGGATCTGCACGCAGATGCCCGCGACGTAGGCCCCCGAGGGCGCGATCCCGACCCAGCCGAGGGCGGCCGCGACGAGAACCGCGCCGATCGGGAACGGGAGCAGGAGCAGGCCCACGCGCTGCGGCCAGCGCTCGGCGCCGATGTAGAAGACGGCGATGGCGAGCGAGTGCACCGCCATGAAGGCCCCGAGGATCCCCGCCGCCGCCGGCCAGATCGACGCCTCGGCGACGCCCATTTCGGCGAGCGCGACCGGCGCGAGGCAGCCGAGCAGCGCGAGCACCGAGTGCATCAGCATCCCGTTGAACGAGTTGACCTCGTCGCGCCGCCAGTCGCCGCCCCCGCGGCGCCCGAGCACCTCGACGATCGCGGAGAAGCCCGCGATCGCGACCGCGAGCTGGGCGAGCGCGAGCAGCGTGTCGATCACCGCGCGGGCCTCCGCGCGTCGAGCTCGGCGACGCGCTTCTTCTTCGCCTTGGCGCGAAAGTGCGCCTCGTAGAGCGCGGCGAGCTCGGCGAGCTCCGCCTTCGGCAGGCGCACGAGCAGTGCCGGGTAGTTCCGGTAGTGGTCGGTGGTGAAATAGACGTCGGGCTTGCCGGCGAGCAACGCATCGCGCAGCGCTTCCTCGACGTGGATCACGAGGCCTTCTTCCTTCGCGTTGAAGCGCGAGAAGAACTTCCCGTCGAGCAGGAAGGCGGGCTCGCCGTACGACGTGCCTTCGCTAACGCCCGGGAACGAGAGGGCGAGCGCGCGCACCTGATCCCAGCGGACGCCTCGCTTCGCCCGGCGCGCGGCGCGCGGCTTCGCTGCGCGGGCCGTCACGCTTTCCTCGCGCGCGCGCGCAGGGCTTCGGGCCGCATCGCAGAGGGCGAGGACTTGCCGGCCCAGCGCGCGACGGCGTCGGGCGCGAGCGGATCGCGCCCGGCGAGGTGCAGCTCGAGCATCGGGAAGTCGTCGTAGCCCCAGAACAGCTCGTCGCCGACGAGCATCGTCGGGACGCCGAAGACGCCGCGCGCGATCGCGGCGTCCGTGTCGGCGCGCAGGCGCGCCTTGGCCGGCTCGGCGCTCGCCTCGGCGACGAGCCGCGCGCCGTCGAGGCCCACGGCACGGAGCACGCGCGCGACGGTCGCGGGCTCGCTCACGTGCTCGCGCTGCACCCACACCGCGTCGAAGAGCGCGGTGATCGCCCGCGCGCGCTCGGCCTCGCTCGCGGGCACGCTCGACACGCGCAGCGCGAGCAGCGGGTTGAACGGGTGGTGTACGGGCGCGTTCAGCGGAACGCCAAGCAGCGCCGCCTTGCGCAGGGTGTTGCGGAACATCCAGGCGGCCTTCGCCGGAATCTCCGCGGGGCCGAGCTGGCCGTGGGCGCCGAGCAGCCCCGCGAACAGCGTGGGCACCGGCTCGATGCGGCGGCCGTACCTCGCGGCGAGCTTCGGCAGCTCGAGCCACGCGAGATACGCGTTGTTCGAGATGTAGTCGAAGTGGAAGCGGATCGGCGCGGCGTCGCTCACGCGTTGCGCGCCGCTTCTTCGGCGTCCATCGCCTTCCACGTCTCGTCGAGCACGCCGTAAGCCGTGACCGCCACCGGCCAGCCGGCGTAGTGCGCCACGTGCATCAGCACCTCCTCGAGCTTCGCGCGCGAGATCCCGAGATTGCGCGCGGCGCGGAAGTGCAGCCGCTGCTCGTGCTCGCGGCCGAGCGCGACGAGCACGCTGGTGGTGACGATCTCGCGCTCCTCGAGCGAGAGCCCGGGGCGGCTCCACACCGCGCCGAACACGTGCTCCACCGTCATGCGCCCGAAGTCCGCCGGCAGCGCCGTGCGCGGCGTCGCGCCCGGAAACAGCTTCTGGAGGATCTCGGTGCCCTTCTGAAGCGGCGTATCGGCCATGTCGCCCCCTTGGGTATCCCCGCCGAGTGAACCACACCCCCCACCCCGAACGGAAGCGGACGCACCCGAACGCTTTCCGATCGTCGAACCCTTTTGGGGTCAGACCCCGATCGGGTTCAGCGAACCCGGATGGGGTCAGACCCCAGTGGGGTTCGGCGCGGGCGCTTGCTGCGCGGGATCACGGGCGCGCTTCGTCCTCCACGCGGTTCTCGATCGCCCCGAGGCCCGCGATCTCGACGCGCACCACGTCACCGGGCACGAGCCACCGCGGCGGGTTCATCGCGACCGCGACGCCCGCGGGCGTGCCCGTGCTGATCAGGTCGCCCGGCTCGAGCGTGAACGCGGTCGAGAGGTGCTCGACCAGCGCCGCGCAGTCGAAGATCAGCTGGTTCGTGTTCGAGTGCTGGCGGCGCTCGCCGTTCACCCACGTCGTGATCTCGAGCGCGCCCTCGTTCGGCACCTCGTCGCGCGTCACGAGCGCCGGACCGAACGGGCAGTGCGTGTCGAACGACTTGCCCATCGTCATGGTGGGCGTGCGGCGCTGCCAGTCGCGCACGGAGACGTCGTTCACAACGACGAAGCCAGCGATCACGCCGCGCGCGGCCGCGCGCGGCACGTGGCGGCAGCGCTTCCCGATCACGAAGCCGAGCTCGCCCTCGTAGTCGAGGTTCCCAGACACTCGCGGGCGCACGATCGGGTCGAACGGCCCGCTCGTCGCGGTCACCTGCTTGTTGAACACGAGCGGCACTTCGGGGGTCTTCTGGTTCGTCTCCCGCGCGTGGTCCGCGTAGTTGAGGCCGATGCCGAGGATCTTCGGCGGGCGCAGCACCGGCGCGGACAGCTTCACGCTCGCGAGCGCGAGGCGGGCCCCGCTGGCCGCGCGCGCAGCCGCAAGCGCGGCCTCGCCCGCTTCGAGCAGCGCGAGCACGCTCGGCGCAACGCCGGCGCTCGTGAGGTCGACGATCGCGTCGCCCTCGAGGCGCCCCCATCCCAGAGCGCCATGGTGGGTGAACGAGACGAGTCGCATCGGGATTCTCCGCTCGCGTCCGGGGGAGCACGCACGGTCGCAGGTCGCGCCGCGGCTTTCCATCCGACCGGTCCGCCCGTCGGCGCCCCGTGCGCGCGGAGATCGGCGCACCCCGGCGCTCGCATTCGCGGACTCCGCGTCACAATGTCCGCCGCCGAGCGACTCTCCTTCGGTGGCAACGGGGCTCGCATGCAGTTTCGCTGGGCTGGATTCCGACTCGACCCCGACGCGCGCTCGCTGGAGCGCGACGGCGAACGCGTCCGCGTGCAGGACCTCGCCTTCGACCTGCTCGCGCTCCTGCTGCAGCACCACGGCCGCGTCGTCTCGGACGCATTTCTGCGCGCGCGCCTGTGGCCCGAGGTGGCGGTCAGCGATGCGTCCCTCCGGCAGGTGGTCAAGGAGGCGCGGCGCGCGATCGGGGACGACGGCCGCACGCAGAGCCAGATCGAGACGGTGCGCGGCCAAGGCCTGCGCTTCACGGCGGCCGTCGCGGTCAGCGGCGCGACGCAGCGGTTCGTCGGGCGCGCAGAGCTGATCGACGCGCTCGACGAGATCGTGGCCGCTGGCGCGAGCGGCTCAGGCGGCGTCTGCCTGCTTTCGGGGAGCGGCGGAATCGGAAAGACCGCGCTGCTCACGGAGATCGCGGCGCGCGCGGAGACGCGGGGCCTGCGCGTACTCCGCGGATGGGCGCACGCGGGCGCGGAATCGGACGCGTATGCGCTCTGGATGGACGTCGCGGAGGCGCTCGGCGTGAGCGATCTGGCCGCCCGCGGCGAGCTGCCCGCATCGGGGGGCATCGCGGAGTCGCGGCGCTTCGACCGGTTCCGTGCGCTGCAGCGAGCGCTGCTCGCCGCCGCCCGCGCGCAGCCGCTGCTCGTCGCCCTCGACGATCTGCAGTTCGCGGATCGCGAGTCGCTCGCGCTGCTGCGCTTCCTCGCGCCGGCGCTGCGCAACGCGCGCGCGAGCGTCGTCGCCACGCACCGCGTGCTTGCCCCCGGTCACGCGCACACGAGCGATCTCGCCGCGCTCTCCGCCGACGCCGCCACGCGCGTCTTCGCGCTGCGTGGGCTCGCGGCGCACGAACTGCAAGCGCTCGTGCGATCGCGCCTCGGCGCCGCCCTTGCGGACGATGCCGCCGCCGCGCTCGCCGCGCGCACGGAGGGCAGCCCGCTGCTGGCGCTCGAGGTCATGCGCTCCCTCGCAGCGGACGGCGCCTCGGCTCCGCAGCCGAGCGCGGACCGGATCGATGCGAGCGCGGTGCTCGGCGTCGTGCCGCTCGTCCGGCGCCGGCTCGCGGCGTACGGCGACGCGACGCGCCGCGCGCTGCATGCGGCCGCGGTTTCGGGCGACCCGTTCGACCTCGAGCTGGCCTGCAGGATCGCGCAGTGCACGCGCGCGGAGCTCGAGCTCGCCTTGCGCGAGTGCGAGCGCAGCGGCGTGGTGGAGTGCGCCGGTTCCGACGCGTGGCGCTTCTCCCATCCATTGATCGCGGAGGCGGTCGGCGAGGATCTGGTGGCGCGCGGCGAAGAAACCGTCGCGGCGCTCCACGCGCGCGCGATCGCCGCGCTCGAATCCCAGGCGACGCGCGACTCGTTCCGGCTCGCGAGCCACGCCTTTCGCGCCCGCCGCGTGCTGTCTGCGGCCTCCGTCGTCGAGCACCTGCGCAGCGCGGCGCGCGCGGCTTGGAAGATGCACGCGGTCGCCGACGCCGAGGCCTGGCAGCAGCGCGCGGTCGATGCGGCGGACGAAGCCGCCCTGCAACCTCTCGAGCGGTGCGACGTGTTGACCGAGCTCGGCGAGCTGACGACCGCGAGCTCCGGCATCGCGAACGCGCGCCCCCACTTCGACCGCGCGGCGCGCCTCGCGAGCGCGCACGGCGACCGGCGTCGCCTCGCCCTCGCCGCGCTCGGCTACGCGCACCGCGCGTTTGCGCTCGATGCCATCGAGGGCGTCGTCGCTTGGCTGCGCGCCGCGGACGCCGCGCCCTGCGGCGACCCGCGCCTGGAAGCGCGCATCCGCGTGCGTCTCGGCGCCGAGCTCGCGATGGCCGAACCCGCCGGGCACCCCGAGGCCGAGCAGCTCGTGCGCGACGGCGTCGCCTCCGCGCGCAGCCTCGGCGACCCGCTCACCCTCGGGAGCGTGCTCGCGGACGCGAGCATCGCCTTCTTCAGCGCGGACGATTCGCGGGCGGCGCTGGCGCTCGCCGAAGAGGTGGCCGCCTGCGGGCGCCACGCGGGCGACGTCGAGGTCGAGTTCCGCGGGCTCGCCGAGACCGCGACGGTGCGGCTGGAGTCCGGCACCCGCGATGGTTTCGACGTCGCGCTCGCCGCGTGTCAGCGCTTCGTCGCGCGCGCGCCGATCCCGTACGCGCTCGGCGTCACGCACGGCATCGAGGCGCTGCACCACCTGCTCGACGGCAAGCTCGACGAGGCTCGGCGCGCGATGGCGGACGCGGAACGCCACGCCCGCGCGACGGGCAGCCTCGGCCTCGGGTTGATCGCGGGCCTGCAGTTCTTTCTGCTCGCGCGCGAGAGCGGCCAGCTCGAGGGCGTGCTCCCGATCCTCGCTCGCGGGCGAGCCCGCTTCCCGCACCAGCCGGGACTGAACGCCGTGGTCGGACTCGGGGCCGGCTTGTGCGGGGACGCCGGCGCGGCGCGAGAGGCGGCGGTGATCACCTTGCGCGGGCTCTCGCAGCTGCCGCGGAATCGGACGCGCCTCGCCACGCTGGCGGTCGCGGGAGAGCTCTCCTGGGTCGCGCGCGAGCCGATGCTCGCGGCGGCACTCGAGCCGCTGCTCGCGCCGTTCGCGTCGCGGCATGGCGTCGTCGGCAACGCCGCCACCTACTGGGGATCGCTCGAGCACGCGCTCGGCTTCGTCACGCTCGCGCAAGGGCGCCGCAGCGATGCC
Organism: uncultured Spirochaetales bacterium; assembly: GCA_964501435.1. Classification (GTDB taxonomy): domain Bacteria; phylum Myxococcota_A; class UBA9160; order UBA9160; family UBA6930; genus VGRF01. The sequence continues at coordinate 30,675 of CAZCTH010000027.1, forward strand.
GCGCAACACTTCGAGCGGGCGCTGCGTGCGCACGAGGCGCTCGGCGCGCCGACGTGGAGCCGGCGCTCGGCGGAGATGCTCGCCGAGGCGCGGGGCAAAGGGCGCGGTCCGGTGCGTCGGGTGTCCTGAGCGGGGCACCGGCCGCGACTCGGGCGGCCCGCAACTCACGCGGAACTCACGCCGCACGGGCGCGCGCCATCGCAATCTCCTCGAGCAACGAGGAGATGCCGATGCGGGACCGATCAAGACGCGGCTGTGACGTGCGGAAACAGGGGCGGAAGCTCGTGTCGGGAGCCTTCGCGGCGCTCGCGCTGCTTCTCGCGCCCGCAGCCAGCGGCGCGGCGACGATCACCTACACGCTCACCGGCATCACGATTTCGACCTTCCAGGTCTGCGCGGACGTCGGCGGCAACGGCCGCTGCGAGGCCAGCTCGCTCAGCGCTTCGGCGACGCCGTTCGCCCAATCCGTGCAGGAAAACGCTCTCGACACGAACACGACCACCGGCGAGCTCGCGACCGCGGGCGGATTGGCGAGCCAAAGCACGTTCGTGACGCCGGTCGGGGTGCTGTCGAACTCGCTGTCCGAGACCGTCACGCAGCTCTTCCAGCCCTCGGGATTCGCGCGGGCCGAGGCGTTCTCCGAGCTGAAGATCACGTTCTTCTCGGACGTCGATCTCGCCTTCAGCCTCGACGGCAGTGTGGACTGCGCCGGCGGCTGCACCTCCTTCATTCAGCTCTACGGACCCAACAACGAGCTGCTCTTCGACGCGACGACGGCGAGCGGCGGCCAGTCCGGCAGTCTGCGCGCCACGCTGCTCGCGAATCAGTCCTATTTCCTCTGGGCGCGCGTCGACCTGGTGAGCTTCCCGCAGCCCTTGTACGACACGGCGACCGGCACCTGGGACATCCGGCTCGATCTCAGTGGGGCGGGCGGCGGAGTTCCGGAACCCACGACGAGCGCGCTTCTCGCCGGTGGGGCGCTCGCGGTGCGCCGCCTGGCTCGCCGACGGGCGACGCGCGAGCGCTGAGTCCGGGCCGCTCGGGAGAGTACGCCGTCCTCCCGTCGCGGGCGCTGCGCCAAGAGCGCGGACGAAATCACGCGCGACTCACGGTGCCGAGGCGAGTGCACGGCCACTCTCGCGTCGTTCCTGCCCGCGCGCCCGCGGTGCGGTCTCTTCACGAGGAGAAGTCCATGCGTTCGATTCGACCGGCCCTGCAGGCCACCTGCCTTGCGTTCCTCGCCTGGCTCGCGGCAAACGCGACCGACGCCTCGACGATCAGCGTCACGGGTGTGGCGGGCGCGGGCGGCGCGCCCGGCGGCTGCCTCGGCTGCGCGGGGGGCAACGGCGGCGACGGCGCGAATGCCGTCGCGAACGCGACCACCACCGGCACCGACGCCTCGAACACCGCCACCGCGCAAGGCGGCGGCGGCGGCAGCGGCGGAACCGGCGGTGCGGGGAACGCCACGACCCACGGCGGCAACGGCGGCTTCGCGGGCGACGGAGGAGAGGGCGCGGCGATCGCGTCCACGACGGTTTCGACGGGCTCCGCGACTGCGATCGCGACGGGCCGAGGCGGGTCGGGTGGCAGCGGCGGATCGGGAGGCTTCTCCCCGCTCGCGACCGGCCCTGCGACATCGGGCGGCGACGGAGGTAGCGGCTTCGCTTCCGCGATCGCGATCAATCAAGGCTCGGGCGCTGCGACGGCGATCGCCTCGGCGACGGGCGGCGCCGGCGCGACCCCGGGCGTGGGTCCCGCAATCGTTTGCGGCGCCCCGTTCCCGAACCCGCGGCCGTGTCTGCGCGACGGGGACGGCGGGAACGCGACGCTCGGCACCGTGTTCGCCTCGTCGAACGGCGGCGCCGTCTCGGTGTCGGGCACCGCGACGGGCGGCAACGCCGGCAGCTCCGCCATCGGTGCGCCGTTCGGCGCGAGCGGCGGGTTCGGCGCGAGCGTGTCGCTCGTGAACGCGGTCGACGGCGCGACGACGGGCACGCTGTCGCTCACGCAGCGCGCGATCGGCGGAAGCGCGAGCGGGAGCGTCGAGCGTTCGATCGCGGCCGCTGGCGCGGCGCAGAGCTCGCTGACGAAGGCCACGTCCTCGTCGTCGCTCGCCATGCTCGTGCAGGCGAACGGCGGCAGCGGCGGCGGGAGCGTCGGAACCGGGAGCTCGCTGCCGCGCACGACCGCCGCGAGCGGAGGCGCGGCGCAGGCCACCGGCAACGGCTCCAACGACGCGGGAAGCGCACAAGTGAGCGTCCTCGCGCAGGGGGGCGGGGGCGGGCTCGGCCAGAACGGCGCATTCGCGGGCGACGGCGGAACGGCGCAGGCCGACGCGTCGGCGACGACGCTCGCCGCCAGCCAGCGCGTCACCGTCTCCGCGACGGCCAACGGCGGGAGCGGCGGGAACGGGGCGGACGCCGCCTCGAACCGCGGCGGCAACGGAGCCGACGCGCGTGCGACCGGCGACGCCACCGCGGCCGTCGACGGCGCCGTCACGGTGGTCGTCGTGGCGAGTGGCGGCGCAGGCGGCCAGAGCGCCGTCCTCGGCGGCGCGCTCGGCGCTGGCGGCGCGGCCAACGCGCACGCGACGGGACGCAATGCCGGCACCGCGGCGGTGAGCGTCGGGGCCACCGCGACGGGCGGTAGCAGCGCGCTGCAGAATCGCATCGGCGGCGCCGGCGGCACCGCCGTAAGCCTCGCGGATGGAATCGGCGGCGGGAACGTGAGCGTGAACGCCACCGCGCACGGCGGCACGAGTCAGGGCGGCCCCTCCGGCAAGGCGCTGGCGCGCGCGAGCGCGACGGGCGCCGCCGGCACGGCGCGCGCGTTCGCCGACACGTCGGCCGGAGCCGGCACCTCGCTCGTGCGCGCGGTGAACGCACAAGCCCTCGCGCAGGTCGGCAGCACGAGCGTCGCGGAGGCGCGCACGGCGATGGGCGAGCCGGCGCCAGACCCCACGCTCGCCGCGGGGCTCGAGGCCGCTGCGTTCGCGACGGCGTCGCCGCTCGGTGGCAGCGACCTGTTCGGCACGCTGACGCTCGCGACTGCGTACTCGGCGAATGGCGCGGGCGCGCCGCACGACTACACGGCGTCGGCGGGGTTCGATCTCGACCTCGCGCTCCTGCCCGCCGCGCAGGACGTGCTGCTCGGCGTCACCGGCCTCTCGTTCGTCGGCTTCGACACGCTGCGCTTCCGCGTGACGCTCGGCGGCAGCGTCGTGTTCGACGAGCTCTTCGCGACGGCGCAGGACGCGCTCACGTTCTTCGGCGCGGGGCCGCTCGCGCTCGGGAACACTGGCGCCTTCGCGCCCGGCAGCGTGCTCGACCTCGGCGTCGAGATCACGATGCGGTCCCACACGATCGGCGACGCGGTGCGCCTCGGCCTCTCGGTTGGCAATGCCGCCGGCGTGCCAGAGCCGGACCTCGCGTGGCTGCTCGCGCTCTCGGGCTGCGCGGGGCTGCTGCGCTGGTCGCGCCCTCGCCGCTGACGCGCGCCTACCCCTCGAACATCTTCCTCGTGCTCGCGCCGATGATCTCCACCACCTGCTTGCGGGGCATGCGATCGAACTGCGCGCGCACGGCTCGGTTGTCCGCGCCCGGGATGCAGATCGGCCCCTGCTCGCGGGCCACGAGCAGATGATCGAGCGCCTCGCGCGCGACGCTCTCCGGCGTCGCGAACGTGGCGGGGTCCACGAGGGGCTTGTTGTTCCGCAGGCCCGGCGTGTCGGTGTTGCCCGGACAGAGCGCCACCACGTCGACGCCCGCATCGCGCCACTCCCACCACAGGCCCTCGGCGAGCACGAGGTCGAAGGCCTTCGCCGCCGCGTACTCCGCGACCCACGCGGTGCCCTGATAACCCGCGAGCGAGGAAACGAGCACGAGGCCACCGCGCCCGCGCTTCACGAGCCGCTCGCCGAAGAAGTGGCTCGCGGCGAGCACACCGTTCACGCCCACCGCCACCGCTTGCTGGTGGCGCGCGAGCGGAACGCTCAGGAACGCGCCCGAGAGGGGAATCATCGCGGTGTAGACCGCGAGGCCGACGTCGAGGCGGCCGATCACGCTGCGCAGGCGCGCGGGCACGTCGGCGCCCGCGAGGTCGATCGCGGCCGTCTCCACCTCGACGGCGCCGCCGCTCTCGCCCACGCCGGCGCCCGCCGCCCGCACGCGGTCGCCGGCGGCTTCGAGCAGGTCCTCGCGCACGTCCACGAGCAGCACGTGGCAACCGCGCCGCGCGAGCTCCTCCGCGAACGCGAGGCCGATGCCCTGCGCCGCGCCGAGCACGACGGCCCACGGCCCGTAGCGCTTCGCGAAATCTGCCGGCGCGCTCATTCGTGGAGGCCCCCGAAACGCGCGACGTAGCCGGCGAAGCGCGCACGCACGCGCTCCTCGTCGAGGCCGTACTGCGCGAGCGCGTAGTCGTGCTTGCCGTGCTTGCCCTCGGGATTCTCGGCGGCGAAGGCGCGCAGTGCCTCGCGCGACGCGGGGGGCAGCGGCAGCGCGAAATGCGCGTAGATGCGCTCCGCGCAGCCGAGCGGGTCGGCGGTGAATTCGGCGTAGGGCACGTCGAAGAAGCGCGCGGGGCCGAGCTTCTCGCGCACCGCGAGCCCGCGGTCGAGGGAGCGCGCGTAGAACTCGAGCACCGCGGGGCCGAGCCGCTCGGCGGGGAAGTCGAGGGTCGCCATCAGCGCCTGCGTCATGCTGCACGCCGACGCGATGCAGGCCACCGGGTCGCGGTGGTTCCACACGACCGCAGCGTCGGGGAAGGTCGCGACCAGCGCGTCGAGGCCCCACAGGTGCGCGGGCGCCTTCAGCAGCCAGCGCTCGCCCGGCCGCTGCCAGTCGAGCAGCTGCAGCATGCGCTTCTGGTGCGCGTAGAGCCCGCGCAGATCCGCCGCCTCGCCCTGGACCCAGCTCGCGTAGGGCTCGAGGAAGATCTCGACGCCCATCTGCACGCCGTGCATCGCATAGGCGTGCAGCAGCACGCACTCCTCCGGCGTGTCGGCGCTCGTGAAGTGGATCTTCGTCCACTCGGGCCGCTTCTCGCGGCCCTGCGCGTAATAAGCGTCGATCGCGGCGCGGCGCGGATCCGGCGTGCCGGGCGGGAGCGGCAGCGGATCCGGGCACTGCGTCTCCCACAGCCGCAGCGGGCGCGCGGCGGGGTCGGCGCCGAGCAAGCTGAAGAGCGCCGAAGTGCCCGAGCGCGGCAGGCCCGTGAGGAACACGGGCTGCTTCACCGGGCGCGCGAGGATCTCGGGATGCGCCGCGAACGCGGCCTGCACCTTGAGGCGCGTCGCGAGCAGCCCGACGAGGCGCTTGCGATTGCGCGCCCGCCCCTTTTCGCTCCACGCCGGCAGCTCGTACGTGCGGCACAGCGCGCGCAGGCCGGCCATGAAGTCGTCGCCGCCGAAGTCGCTGAGCTTCGCGCTCGCACGCGCCTCCGCGAGGAGCTCGTCGGGAACGAACGTCGTCACGCTCACTTCGCCAGCTCCGCGAGCTTCACGACGCGCGCTCGCGGATCGGGGTGCGTCTTCGCGCGGATCCAGCGCACGCACATCGTGCCGCTCGCGTGCCCACAGGTGTCGAGCCAGTTCGGCAGGCCCGGGTCGCGGTGCGCCACGATCGCCCGCACCGTGCCGTCGGCAGCGTAGGTCGCGGTGTGCTTGTTGATGTGGATCTTCGCGAAGCGGTAGTCGAGCGACTCCATCCACCAGTTGGCGAGCTGGAAGTTCCAGAAGTCGCACTCCGGCGGCGCGAGGTCGACGACCAGTGCCTCGTCGGGAGCGAGCGCCCAGTGCGAGTGGTAGTAGGCGATGTTCGGGTCGCCGCCGGCGGCAAACGCCACCTCGTGCGGAAAGCGCGGCAGCTGGTTCGTGTGCTTCGTGAAGCCCTCGCTCCACTTCTGGAACAGCTTCGACGTGCCGAGCACCATCTTGGCCGCGCCCTGCAGCATGCGGTCGAAGCGCACGGGATCGAGCGGCTTCACGGGAGCAGCGCCGCCGATGCGCTCGATCTTCACCTGCGCCGGCTCTTCCTTCGCGTGGTCGAGGCGCGTCTGGCGGATCTGGATCATGCGCGACTCCGGCTCCATCGGCAGCCAGTTCACTTCGCCCGCGGGCTTTCGGCTGCTCGCGACGATCTCGAAGGTCCCCCCCGCGCCGAGCTTCAGGTCCTTCGCCTCGAGGTAGCCGGTCGTCTGCAGCGAGCCGGTCGAGGCGTAGTTGCCCTTCTGCGTGCCGAAGCCGAGGTAGTGCACGCTGCCGCGCGTGCCCCACAGGCGGTAGTCGTGGGCACCGTTCACCGGCGCGTTCAGGTAGATGTTGTCCGGGCTGTCCATGCCCATCTTCACCGTCTCGCCGGTGGTGCGCTGGAAGACGGGGTGATCGGAGTCCGAGGCCTCGACGTAGGTCTCGAGGCCCGCGCGCAGGAGGCGCGTCAGGTAGCGGTAGCCCTCGGCGCGATCGAGCGGATCGTTCGGCGTCGACTGCGCGAGCACGACGGCGCCGGCGGCTTTCAGCGTGTCGCAGAATTCCTCCCACGCGCGGCCGTCCATCAGGCGCTGCACGGGATCTTGCGGCTGGCTCATCGAGGGTCCCTCCTGCTCGCGAAGGAGCGCAGACTATCGCGCCGGCTCGGGCGGAGTCAGACGCCGACCCGCGGCCCGGCGGCGTAAGCTGGCCCCCATGGCGCCCCGCTTCGGCCTCCAGCTCTACACGCTCCGCGACGACTGCGCGCGCGACCTCGAGGCGACGCTCGCGTTCGTCGCCGCGTGCCGCTACGCCGGCGTCGAGGTCGCCGCGCTTCACGAGCGCAGCGCCCGCGACTTCCGCGCGCTCCTCGACGCGCACGGCCTCGCCGTCGCGTCGCTGCATGCTCTCCCCTTCGGCGACGCCGCCGCGCGCGCGTTCGACGAAGCGCAGGCCCTCGGCGCACCCCTCGTGGTCGTGCCGTTCGCGCACCCGGATCGCTTCGCGAGCGCAGACGGGGTCGCGGCGATCGCGGACGAGCTGAACGCCGCGAGCGCCCTCGCCCGGCGCCGCGGCCTGCGCCTCGGCTACCACAACCACTTCTGGGAGTGGCGCACGCTCCCCGACGGACGCTGCGCATTCGACGCGCTGCTCGCACGCCTCGAGCCCGCGGTCGAGATCGAGCTCGACGTCTACTGGGCCGCCACCGCGCAGCGCGATCCCGCGGCGGTCCTGCGGGAACTGGGCGCGCGCGCGACGCGTCTGCACGTCAAGGACGGCCCCGCGGACGCCCCCGAGTCGCCCATGGTCGCGCTCGGCGACGGGGCCGTGGACCTGAGAAGTGCGATGCGCGCCGCCGAGCACGCGGACTGGATGCTGGTGGAGCTGGATCGGTGCGCGGGGGAGATGAAGGCGGCGGTGAAGAGGAGCGCGGAGTGGCTGGGGCTCGCGCGCAGCGCGCGCTGATCACACCGCCAGCACCGTCCGCACACCCTTCGCCGCCCGCAGGTCCGCAATCGCCTCGTTGATCTCGCCGAGCGGGCGCCGGCCCGTGATGAGCGCGTCGAGATCGAGGCGACCGGCCCGCCAGAGCGCGAGGAAGCGGGGGATGTCGCGCACGCTGTTGCAGTCGCCGAGCAGCGTCCCGCGGATCGTCTTGCCCATCGAGGCGACGAGGGCGGCCGGCGCGAGGGTCACGGCCTGCTCGAGCGGCGGCGCGCCGACGACGATGATCTTGCCGCCCATGCGCGCGGCGAAGAAGCACTGGGTGACGAGCGACGCGACGCCCGCGGCCTCGAAGGCGTAGTCGGCGCCGATCCCGCCGGTGAGCTGCTGCACCGCGGCGATCGGGTCGTCCTTCGTCGGGTCGATCGCGTGGGTCGCGCCGAGCGACAGCGCCATCTCGCGGCGCGCCGCGACGGGGTCGCTCGCGATCACGAGCGACGCGTTCGCGAGCCGCGCCCCCTGCACCACCGAGAGGCCGATGCCGCCGAGGCCGGTGACGAAGACGCTCGCGCCCTCTTCCACCCGCGCGGCGTTGAGCACCGCGCCGACGCCCGTCTGCACCGCGCAGCCCACCACGCAGGCGACGTCGAGCGGCGTGTCCTGCGGAACGACCACCGCGCCCTGCGCCTGCGTCACGGTGTACTCGGCGAACGCCGCGACGTTGAGGCCGCGCCAGACCTTCTCGCCCTTGCGCGAGAGCCCGGTCGAGCCGTCGGGGAAGGCGCCGGTCATCACGCCGAGCGCGAGCTTGCAGAGGCTGAACTCGCCGCGCACGCACCAGTAACAAGTCCCGCACGGAGGGCACGGCGTGAGCACGACCTTGTCGCCCGGCCGATGCGACGCGACGCCCGCGCCGACCGCCTCGACCACGCCCGCGGCCTCGTGACCGAGCACGACCGGCGTGCTCATGCCGGCGTCCATCACGGTGACGTCGGAGTGGCACACGCCGCAGGCGTGCACCCGCACGAGCACCTCGCCGGCGCGCGGCGCGCGAAGCTCGACGTCGTCCACCAGCTGGACCGGCTTGCCCTTCTCCACGTGCAGCGCTGCGCGCATTCCCGTCTCCTCGGCGTGAGGCGGCGCAGGGTACGGCGGCGGCGCGGCGGAAGCGATGCTCGGGCCGGGTTCGACTCCGGGCCGCGGGGCGTCGGGTGCCGGCGTGCAGATTCCGCGCGCGCGCCGCTCCGCACGGGCCGCGGCCTGAGTACGATGCGCGCGATGCAGCGGCACGAGCTTCGCGCATGCGCGTGATGGTCACCGGCGGAACCGGCTTCACCGGCTCCCACACCGTGCGCGCGCTCGTGGCCGCCGGCCACGAGGTGCGGCTACTCGTGCGCGAGCGCGAGAAGGTGAAGCGCGTGTTCGCGGCGGGCGGCTTCGTGCCGAGCGACGTGGTGGTCGGCGACGTGATCGACGAGGCCGCCGTCGCCGAGGCGATGCGCGGCTGCGACGCCGTCTTCCACGCCGCGGCGCTCGTCGATCTGCGCCGCAAGATGGACGCGCGCGTGCTCGCGACGAACGCCGCCGGCGTCGAGCGCGTGATCGTCGGCGCGGCAAAGCGCGGCCTGCCGTCGATCGTCTACGTGTCGAGCATGTCGGTGTTCTTCCAGCCAGGCGGGCCGCCGCTGACGCCGGAGAGCCCGATCGTCGAGTCGACGACCGCCTACGGGCGCTCGAAGGTCGAGGCCGAGCGCGTGGTGCGGCGGCTCCAGGAGGACGGCGCGCCCATCCGGATCTCGTATCCCGCCGGCATCCTCGGCCCGGACGACCCGGGCATGACCGACGGCAACCGCGCGCTGTGGGCGTGGATCGCCCAGATGTCGGTGGACACCGACGGCGGCTTCCAGCCGGTGGACGTGCGCGACGTCGCGGCGCTGCACGTGAAGCTGCTCGAGCTGCCCGCGGGCCCGCATCGCTACGCCGCGGCTTCTCCGATGCTCTCGTGGGCGGAGAACTACGCGACGATCGAGCGCGTCACTGGGCGCACGCTGCGCCGCCGCATGGCGATCTCCGGCGCCGGGATGCTGCGGCTCGGCCACGCCGGCGACTTCGTGAAGCGCTTCGTCGACTTCCCCTTCCCGCTCACGTACGACGCGATGCTCTACGCGACGCAGTGGCCCGGCGTCGACGCGAGCCGCACCACCCGCGAGCTCGGCGTCGCGTTCCGCGGCGCCGAGGCGACCTACGCGGACGCGATCCGCTGGATGCACCGCGCGGGCCATCTGCCGGCCAAGCTCGTGGGCAAGCTGGCCGACTGACCCGGCGCGCCGGATGCCGCGTCGGGGTCTGACCCCCAAGGCGTCACGGCGGATGCCGCTTCAGGGCCTGATCCCGAGGCGACATCGAGGTTCGTTTCGCGCGATTCGCATCGCAGCGATCGGGCGGAATCCGTTGCCAGGGCGGAGACTTGGGCGATCGGCGCGCTGCCCGGCCGGGCGTCGTCCTCGACCGGGCGCGACGCCACGCCGCGGAGTCCTCAAGGCGCGCCCCCGCGCGCCCGAAAAGCTTCGCGATGGCAACCCCTTGGCGAGGCGAGACGCCGGTTCGTGAGGCGGCAGACGCGGCGCAGAAGCGCGCGCGGGTGCTCGTCGTGGACGACGACCCGGGCATCCGCGGCGCCCTGAACCGCCTGCTCACGCGCGACGGCCTGCGCGTCGCGTGCGTCGCGTCGGGCAAGGCCGCGCTCGCCGCGTTCGCCGACCGCCCGCCCGATCTGGTCGTGCTCGACCTCGGCCTCCAGGACCTCCCCGGCACCGAGGTGTGTGAGCAGATCCGCGCACGCGCGGACGGCGCCGACACGCCCGTCATCGTGCTCACCGGCCGCAGCGACGACGACGCCGTGGCCCGCGCGTTCGCCGCGGGCGCGAGCGACTTCGCGAGCAAGGCCGAGCCGCTGGCCGCCGTCGTGCAGCGCGCGCGCTTCCTGTTGCGCGCCCGCGCGCACCTCGTCGCCCTGCGCGAGAGCGAGGCGCGCCTGCGCGAAGCCCAACAACTCGCCCAGCTCGCGAGCTGGCGCTTCGACCTCGAGACGCGCGCGCTGGACGGCGACGCGATGCTCTGGCGCGTGCTCGGCACCGCCCGCGGCGCGCTGCCGCGCTTCGCGCCGGCGCAGCGCGACGCGCTCGCGGAGCACATGCGCGAATGCCTGCGCACCGGCCGCGTGGTGGGCGGCGAGCTGCGCGCCACCGCCGACGACGGCGCGGCGCGCGCGCTCCGCTATCGCATGCAGCTCGCGCTCGGCAGCGAGGGCGAGGCGCTCGCGCTCGAGGGCATCGTGCAGGACGTGAGCGCCTGGCGCCGCTCGGAGGCGCGCGCCGAGTTCCTCGCCGAGCACGATGCGGTGACGGGCTTGCCGAATCGTGCGGGCCTGCTCGCCGCCCTCGGACGCGCCGGAGGCACGTCGGTGTCGGGTGCATCGTCCGCGTCGGCCACCGACGCCGCGCCGCGCCCCGAGCTCGGCGTGGTCGCGGTCGGACTCGACGGCATCGCGCGCGTGGCCCAGACGCTCGGCCGCGACGCCGCGGACGAGCTGATGCGCGAGGCCGCGCGGCGGCTCTCCGAAGCGGCGAGCGGTGCGCTCGTCGCCCACGCCGGCGAGGCCCAACTCGCGCTCGTGCTGCCGAGCGTCACCGACGTCGCCGCGCTGCTCGCGGCGGCCGAGCGCGCGCTCCGACCCTTCGACCTGCCGTTCCAGATCGCGAGCCACGAGGTGCTCGTCACCGCCACCGCCGGCGCCGCCAGCTTCCCGCGCGACGGCGAGAGCGCCGACGCCGTGCTGCGCGCGGCCGAGCGCGCACTCGCCCAGGCGCGCGCCGGCGGCCCGCGCGCGCAGGCGCACAGCGCCGCCACCAGCGAGGCCGCGCTGCGCCGCTTCACGCTCGCGAGCCGACTGCGCGCCGCGATCGAGCGCGACCAGCTGACGCTGCATTACCAGCCGAAGATCGCGCTCGCGACGGGCGACATCGTCGGCTTCGAGGCGCTCGTGCGCTGGCAGGAGCCGGAGCTCGGCCTGCTCGCTCCCGCGGAGTTCGTGCCGATCGCCGAGGAGTCCGGGCTGGTCGGCGCGCTCGGGGACTGGGTGCTCCGCGAGGCGTGCCGGCAGATGGTCGCGTGGCGCGACGCGGGCCTCGGCGACGTGCCGGTCGCCGTCAACCTCTCGGCGCAGCACTTCCGCCGCGACGGCGTCGCCGCGCGCGTGGCCGAGATCCTGCGCGCGAGCGGCGCACACGCTTCCCAGCTCGGCATCGAGATCACCGAGAGCGTGCTGCTCGAGGACGCCGAGCGCGCGATCCGCGAGCTGCGCGCGCTGCGCGAGCTCGGCGTCGAGCTCGCGCTCGACGACTTCGGCACCGGCTTCTCGTCGCTCTCGTACCTGCGCAAGCTGCCGGTGCAGGTCGTGAAGATCGACCGCGAGTTCATCCGCGAGATCTCCGTGCGCGAAGACGCCGCCGCGCTCACCGCGTCGATCGTCGCGATGGCGAAGGCGCTCTGGCTGCGCGTCGTCGCCGAGGGCGTGGAGAAAGACGCCGAGCGCGACCTCGTCTCGATCTGGGGCTGCGAAGAGGCGCAGGGCTACCTGTTCAGTCAGCCCGTGCCCGCCGCCGACGCGGAGCGCCTGTGGCGCGCGCGGGGCAGCGGCTCGCCGCGCGAGCGCACGCCGGGCTAGCGTGGCGCGCGCTCGCGAGAGCGTGGAGGTCGCGCATGCCGACGAAGAGAACGCGCCGGGCGGACGGCGGGCGCCTCACGGGAAAGATCGCCGTAGTCACGGGCGGCGCGAGCGGCATGGGCCGTGCGACCGCGCTGCGCTTCCTCGAAGAGGGCGCGAGCGTCGTCGTCGCCGACATGAACGAGGGCACCGGCAAGGAGACCCTCGACCTCGCCGCGAAGCTCGGGGCGGGCGAGCGCATCGCATTCGTGCGCGCGAACGTCGCGGACGAGGACGACGTCGCCGCCGCCGTGGAGCGCGCACAGGACCAGTTCGGCGGGCTCGACTGCATGTTCAACAATGCCGGCATCGGCGGCGCCATCGGCAGCCTGCTCGAGCTCGACGTGGAGGACTGGGACGCCACCTGCGCGGTGCTCCTGCGCGGCGTCTTCCTCGGCATCAAGCACGCCGGCCGCGCGATGAAGAAACAGGGGCGCGGCGGCTCGATCGTGAACACCGCGTCCGTCGCGGGGCTTTCGGGCGGCGCGGGCCCGGCTTGTTATTCCGCGTGCAAGGCCGCGGTGATCAACCTGACGCGCGCGGCCTCCCTCGAGCTGGCGCCGCTGCGCGTGCGCGTCAACGCGATCTGTCCGGGCGGCATCCTCACGCCGCTCATCCACCGCGGCCACGAGGCCCAGGCGCGCGAGCGGCTCGGCAAGCTCCAGCCCTGGCCCGACTTCGGGCGCGGCGAGCACATCGCGAACGCCGCGCTGTTCCTCGCCAGCGACGAGAGCGCCTTCGTGACGGGCGAGGCGCTCGTCGTCGACGGCGGCCTCACCGCCGCGGGCCCCTCGCTCCCGAGCCGCCGTCGCGAGCCCGCGAGCGACGACGTCGCCGCGCAATTCGACTTCGTGGGCCTCGACTGGGGCACGACCGGCAAGGCGGCGGTGGTGCGGAAGCTCGCGCCGAAGGAGTGAGCCGGCCGCGGATCCGCGGGCCGCGGCGCGCGGCGGCTCAGTCGATCGCGTGCTCCGCGGCGAGCGACTCGGCTTCCGCGAGCCAGCGCGCGTCGAGCCGCGCGGGCACGAGCTCGGCCTCGCGCGCGATCTCGCGCTGCAGCGCGGCGAGCACGTCGGCGCGCGTCGCGCCGGGCAGCTCGTCGTCCACCGCGCCGGCGCTCGCGGGATTCCAGTCCACGCCCATCGCGGCGTACACGGGCACGAGCGCGTCGCGCACGCGGTCGGAGCGCTTCACCACGATCACGCCGCCGACGTGAGCGGCGCCCTTCACGAGGCGTTGCCCGACGCCCATCAGCTTGAGCGCGCCGCGCGCGTTCACGCTGTGGTCGCCCGGGCAGTACTCGCCGGGCACCGCGCCGACGCGCGCGTCCACGCCGAGCGACCGGAGCGCACGCGCCACCACGCCCGCGATCCAGTCGAAGCGCCGCGCGATCGCCCCGCGCGGCTCGGGATCCGGGATGCACCACGCGAACGCGATCGTCTCGGCGTGGAATACGGCGGCGCGCCCGCCGGCGAGACGCAAGATCGCGCCCCAGCCGCCCGCCTGCGCAGCCGCGACTGCGTCGCGAAAGCCGGGCCGCGCGCGGTCGAGCACCGAGAACGCCACGACGTCGCCGGGCACGTGGAGCCGCAGCGACTCGCGCGCCTCGCCCCGCGCCGCCGCGTGCAGCAGCGCCCGCGAAACGCCGGTGTCGTAGGCCGCGCGCTCGGCGAACGACTCGGTGTAGAGAGAGATCGCGCGCGTCACGCGGTCCACCCTAGCGGCGAGCGCCCCTGCGTTCACGAATTCCGAATTGGGGTCAGACCCCGATTCGGAATTCGGCGCTCGGGCGGCGCGCGAGGATGCGTGCGCTCGGGTTAGGTTGTCGCGCCGTCACTGCGAACGAATCGGGAGAGCGCGCCATGGGACCGCTGGAAGGCATTCGCGTCGTCGAGCTGGGCGTGTGGATCGCGGGGCCCGCGGCGGGCGGCATCCTTGCGGACTGGGGCGCCGACGTGGTGAAGATCGAGCCCCCAGGCATCGGCGACCCGGCGCGCCTCTTCCAGTTCATGCTGGGCGGCGACCTGCCCTTCAATCCGCCCTTCGAGATGGACAATCGCGGCAAGCGCTCGATCGGCATCGACCTCACGAAGCCCGACGGCCGCGCGCTCGCGGAGGAGCTGATCGCGCGCGCGGACGCGTTCGTCACGAACGTGCGCCCCGCCGCGCTCGCTCGCCTCGGGCTCGACGCGGACACGTTGCTCGCGAAGTACCCGCGCCTCATCTACGGCCTGATTACCGGCTACGGGACCGAGGGCCCCGAGAAGGACAAGGCGGCCTACGACATCTCCGGCTTCTGGGCGCGCTCCGGCATCGCGCACATGCTCACGCAGCCCGGCTCGCACCCGCCTTTCCAGCGCGGCGGGATGGGCGACCACGGCACCGGCATGGTCCTCGCCGGGGCGATCAGCGCGGCGCTGGTCGCGCGCGCGCGCACCGGGCGGGGCCAGCTCGTTTCCACCTCGCTGCTCCGGCAGGGGCTCTACACGCTCTCGTTCGACCTCGCGACGGCGCTGCGCCTCGGCACGGGGCTCGCCGTCGCGCGCCGCGCGTCGATGGGCAATCCGTGCATCAACAATTATCAGGCGAAAGACGGCAAGTGGTTCTGGGTGGTCGGGCTCGAAGCCGAGCGGCACTGGGGGCCGCTGTGCAGAGCCGCTGGCCACCCCGAGTGGGAGCACGACCCGCGCTTCGCGACGCCGCGCGACCGCGCCAAGAACGCGACCGCGCTGATCGCGCTGCTCGACGCCGAGTTCGCGCGAAAGACGCGCGCGGAGTGGGCGGAGGTCTTCGACGCCATCGAGGACATGTGGTGGGCGCCGGTGCAGGACCTCGAGGAGGTGATCGCGGACGCCCAGGCGCGCGCAGCGGGCGGCTTCGTCGAGGTGCCCGACGAAGGCACGACGACGACCTTCCCGGCCACGCCGGCGGACTTCGCCGGCACGCCGTGGCACCCGCGCTGGATGGCGCCGGCCCGCGGGCAGCACGGCGACGAGGTGCTGCGCGAGCTCGGCAAGAGCGCCGCCGAAGTCGCGGCGCTGCGCGCGGGCGGCGCGGTGGTGTAACGCTGCCCGTGCGATGCGCGTCACGCGATCCGCGTGCGCGCGCTCACCCCGCGCTCGCGCGATTGCGCCCGTGTGCCGCGAAGTGCCTGCGACGGTGAGTCGGCTCACCACGAATCCGTCGGCCCCCTCCGATCACCCCCTTCGTCCAACGAATTCGGACCGGGGGATCGATGCGCGCGCTTCGAAGGATTCCGGCAATCGCAACCGGCTGCGGGCTCGCGCTGTTCGCGCTCGCCGCGCAGGCAGTCGACGTGCAGGGCACCAGCGTTCGGCTCTCCTGGGCGGCCGCGAGCGGTCCGGTGAGCGGCTACGACGTGCAGGTTTCGCGCAGCGGCGGCGCCTACATCGTCGAGACGCAGGTCGCGTCGAGTGCGGTGCAACTCGGCGGCCGCCTGGGCGAGACGCTCTCGGTTCGCGTCGCGGCCTTCGATGCCACCGGGCGCCGTGGACCCGTCTCGCCGCTCTCCGACGCGATCGTCTTCGTAGCGTCGCCGCCCCCTCCGCCTCCGCCTCCGCCTCCGCCTCCGCCGCCGCCTCCTCCGCCGCCGCCGCCGCCCGTCGGACTCAGCGCGGACCTCGACGGCGACGGACGCAGTGACGCTCTCGCCGTCAACCTCTCGACCGGCTCACTCAGCGCGCTGCTGAACGCGCCGAACGGAGCCCCGCGCTGGGTGACGATCGGCGCGCCGCGCGACAAGGCGATGCGTCCGCTCGGCTTCGCCGACGTGGACGGCGACGGCCGTTCCGACGTGATCTGGCGCAACGCCTCGAGCGGCGCCAACGAGCTTTGGATCCTGCGCGGGCTCACGTACTCCGTCCTCGCGCTCCCGGAGAAGGGGGCGCGCTTCAAGATCGCCGCGTTCCGCGACTTCTCGGGAGACGGCCTCGCCGACCTCCTGTGGCACGACGCGAAGCTCGGCGCGAGCGCGCTCTGGACGCTCGGCGCGAATGGCCGGCAGGCTGAGCTGAGTGTCGACCCGGCGCCGCTCGGCACGAAGCTCGTGGCGGTCTGCGACACCGACGGAGATCAGTTCCCGGATCTCGTCTGGCAGAACACCAAGACGCGTGCGCTCGAGGCGTGGCTGATGAACGGCGCCGAGCCGCAAGCCGTCAACGGGATCGGCGCCGCCGTCATCGGCGCGATCGTCGGCGGCGTCGGCGACCTGGACGCGAACGGCGTCGAGGATCTCGTCTGGCGGCGCTCGAGCTCTGCGGGCTACGCGCTCGACGTCTGGTTCCTCGCGCCCGGCGCCGCTGCGAAGAGCGGCATCGCGCTCACGCTGCCGAAGGGCGCTCGCCTGCGCGGCGTCGTCGATCTCGACTCGGACGGCAAGGACGACCTCGTGACCGGCACGAGCGCGGTGCTCACCGGGACGGCGGTCCTGCCGGTACGCCCGAGCGGCTCGACCACGCGCTGGCAGACGCGCGCGATCGGCCTCGGAACCTCGCCGAGCGCGAACTGGCAGTTCCTAACCCTCGAGTGAGCTCGCGCCGAAACGAATGGATCCGGCGCCGGGGACGACGCGGCCGATCGCTGCGGCGCATGGGTCGCCGCTCGCGCGCAGCGCGGCGACGGCTTCCTGCGCGCGCTCGGGCGCGACGCCGAACAGCAGACCGCCGGAGGTCTGCGGGTCGCAAGCGAGCGCGTGGGCGAGCGCGTCGCCGCCGAGCAGGGGCGGCGCGGCCTCGGCCGCCTGGGCGGCGTAGGTGCTGCGCACGCCGCGCGCGAGGAG
>CAZCTH010000028.1:0-47246 GCA_964501435.1 uncultured Spirochaetales bacterium
GTTCGCGGCGCCGCGCGCTGCGTGGCTCGCGAGCCCGCCTCACGCCCGCTGCGAGAGCGCCGCGCGCATCGCGCTCCTCTGCCGCGAGCTCGCGAGCCCGGCCGGCGCGGGCACGATCGCGTGGGGCACTGCCGAGCACGGCCCGCTGTTCGCGTATCACCTCCACCAGTTCGACTGGGCGCGCGACCCGCGCCTCGCGCCCGGCGAGCGCCTCGCCGCGCTCGAGAGCTGGGTCGACCGCCACACCAGCGGCGTCGGCTGGGACGCGGGCCCCATCAGCCTGCGCACGTTCGCGTGGATCAAGCTGCTCACGACCCCCGCCGCGCTGCCGCCGGGCGCCGACGCGGCGCGCCTGCGCGCCTCGCTCGCGGCGCAGCTCGAGACGCTCGCAGCCAACCTCGAGACGCACCTCTCGGGCAACCACTTCCTGTGGAACCTGCTCGCGCTCGCCTTCGCCGGCGCCACGCACACGGGGGCGGCCGCCGACCGCTGGCTCGCCTTCGCGCCGCGGCTCGCCTCCGAGCTGCGCGAGCAGATCCTGCCCTCGGGCCTGCACTACGAGCGCAGCCCGATGTACCACGCGCTGCTGCTCGAGAACGTGCTCGACCTCGCGAACGCGGGCGCGAGCGCGACCGGGCGTTTGCCCGCCGCGTTCGCGGCGCAGCTGCGCGAGACGGCGGCGCGCATGCTCGGCGCGCTCGCGGTGGTGACGCACCCCGACGGCGAGATCGCGCTGCTCGGCGACTCCGCGTTCGGCATCGCGCACTCGCCCGCGCGCCTCGCGGAGTACGCCGCCGCGCTCGGCATCGCGCCCACCGCGCCCAAGGAGCCGGGCGTGTTGCGCGACGCCGGGATCGTGCGCCTCGAGGGCGGCGGACTCGTCGGCATCGTCACGGCCTCGCGCCCGTGGCCCGAGCACCAGCCCGGCCACGCGCACTGCGACGCGCTCTCGTTCGAGCTCTCGGTGCGCGGCGAGCGAGTGATTACGGACACGGGCGTCACCGAGTACGTCCCCGGCCCGAAGCGCGACGTCGCGCGCGCGACGCGCTCGCACGCGACGATCGAGGTGGACGGCCGCGACCAGGCCGAGTGCTGGGCCGCGCACCGCATCGGCAGCCGCCCCGACGTCGCGCTCGTGCGCGTGACGCCGCGCCGCGCGCTCGAGGCCGTGTGCGCGGGCTGGGCGACGCCCGAGGTGCTGCACCGCCGCCGCATCGAGCTGAGCGACGAGGGCACGCTCGCGATCGGCGACACCTTCGACGCGCCCGCGCCGCGCGCCCGCGCGTTCCTGCCGCTCGCGCCCGGGCTCGAGCCTGCGCTCGCCGGCCGCGTCGCGACCGTTCCGCTGCGCGCGGGCGGCGCGCTGCGCATTGCGCTGCCCGAGACGCTCGCGTGGCGCATCGAGCGCGCGGCCTACTACCCCGAGTTCGGCCGCGAAGAGGAGCGCGCCGTGCTGGTGGGCGAGGGCGCGAGCCTGACTCGCGCGGAATGGCGGATGGAGCTCGCGCCGTAGCGTCGGCGGCCGGATCGGATGACGCCCCGCTCCTCGCCGCGCGCGTTCGCAACCCGCGAGCGCGCGGAGCGCGTCGCCGTCTGCGGCGCGGCGCGCTCGGCGGCCGCGCGCTCTAGTCGATCTTCTCGAGCGAACCGCCCTGCGGCTCTGCGCCAGCCGCCTTCTTCTTGCTCTTCTTCGTCGGCTTCGCCTCGCCGTCGCCGCTCGCCGCGGCCGCCGGCGCGACCCGCTCCGGCAACGGCGCCCCGCCGAGCGCCGCGACGAGCTGCGCCTCGTCGATCACCGGCACGTTCAGCTCCGCCGCCTTGCGCAGCTTCGAGCCCGCGGCCTCGCCCGCGACCACGTAGCTCGTCTTCTTCGACACGGTCCCGGTCACGCTGCCGCCCGCTGCCTCGATGCGCTCCTCCGCATCGGATCGCGACAGCGTCGGCAGCGTGCCCGTCAGCACGAACGTCATGCCCGCGAGCGGGCCCTCGGCGCCGGCGCCGGGTGCGCGCTTCTCGATCGCGGGCCAGCGCACGCCGAGCGCGCGGAAGCGCTCGACCTCGGCGCGGTGGGTCTCGTCGGCGAAGAAGTGCGCGACGCGCTCGGCGATCACGGGGCCGACGCCGTCGATCGCGGTGAGGTCCACCGCGCTCGCCGCCATCAGCGCGTCGAGATCGCCGAAGTGCGCGGCGAGCAGGTCGGCCACGTTCTCGCCCACCTCGGGGATGCCGAGGGCCACGAGGAAGCGCGGCAGCGTCGTCTGCTTCGCGCGCTCGAGGGCGGCCGCGAGGTTCGCCGCGCTCTTCTCGCCCATGCGGTCGAGCGCGGCGAGCCGCTCCGCCGTCAGCGCGAACACGTCGGGCAGCGCGGCGACGAGCTCCTTCTCGAGCAGCTGCGTCACGATCTTCTCGCCGAGGCCGTCGATGTCGAGCGCGCCGCGGCCCGCGAGGTGCAGCAGGCGATTCTTCAGCTTCGCCGGGCAGGCGCGGTTCGGGCAGCGCGTCACCGCGTCGCCCTCGGCGCGCACCACCGCGGTACCGCACGCCGGGCACTCGCGCGGAAGCTTGTACGGCTGCGTGCCATCGGGGCGCTTCGCGAGCACCACCGACACCACCTGCGGGATCACGTCGCCGGCGCGCTGAATCACGACGGTGTCGCCCACGCGCACGTCCTTGCGATCGATCTCGTCCTGGTTGTGCAGCGACGCGTTCGACACGGTCACGCCGCCCACGAACACCGGGCGCAGCTTCGCCACTGGCGTGATCGCGCCGGTGCGGCCCACGCTCGCGAAGATCTCCTCGACGACGGTCGTCTCCTGGTGCGCCGGAAACTTGAACGCGATCGCCCAGCGCGGCACGCGCGCCAGCTCGCCGAGATCGCGCTGCAGCGCGAGGTCGTCCACCTTGAAGACGACGCCGTCGATCTCCATCGGCAGCGCGCCGCGCTGCGAGAGCAGCTCGCCGTAGTAGGCGAGCGCGGCGTCGACGTCGTCGCACACGCGCCAGCGCGGGCTCGTGTCGAAGCCCCACGCTTCGAGCGCGGCCACGAGGTCGCGCTGGCGCGTGGCGCCCGCGGGCGCACCCTCGCCGATCGCGTAGGCGCGGAATTCGAGCGCGCGCAGCCGCTCGCGGTCGATCTCGTGCAGCTGCCGCAGCGCGCCCGCCGCCGCGTTGCGCGGGTTCACGAAGGCCTCGAGCCCCCGCGCCGCGCGCGACTGGTTGAGCCGCGCGAAGCCGCCGAGCGTCATCACCACTTCGCCGCGCACGGAGACGCGCTCCGGGAAGTCGCCCGCGTCGGCGCCGCCGGCAGCGCCTGCGCGCAGCGCGAGAGGCAGGTTCACCACCTGCCTCAGGTTCGCCGTCACGTCCTCGCCCGTGCGCCCGTCGCCGCGCGTCGAGCCCACCGCCAGCACGCCGCGCTCGTACACCAGCTCGACGCCGAGGCCGTCGAGCTTCGGTTCGCCGAGCAGGGCCACGGGGCCTTCGCGATCGAGCTGCCGCTGCACGCGCTCGACGAACGCGCGCATCTCCGCCTCGTTCATGGCGTTGTCGAGCGACAGCATCGGCACGCGGTGCTCGGCCGGCGCGAAACCCTCCGCGGGCGGAGCGCCCACGCGGCGCGTCGGCGAATCGGGCAGCACGACGCCGAGCTCGGCCTCGAGCGCCTCGAGCGCGCGGTAGCGCCGGTCGTACTCCGCGTCGCTGATCTCGGGCGCGTCGAGCTGGTGATAGAGCCGCAGGTGGCGGTTCAGATCGTCGACGAGGGCGCGGAGCTCGGAGTGCTTGGGATTCGCGCGCGTCACGGCGCGACCGCCTTGACGAGCGCCGCATCACGGATCTCGACGAGCGGTTCACCGGCGCGAACGAGAGCGAGGGCTGCTGGGAGCGTTGCCGCCAGTGCGCGTCGGAGATGCTCGTTCGAGGTGTTCCCGATCACCTGGGGTGGATGGCCTCGCGCCCCGAGGAGCCGTACGAAGTCCTGATCTTTCGTCACTACGATCGCGTCGGCGAGTCGAGCTGCGGAAAAAATCTCCGCGTCACGCGCTCGCGCGAGCCCGAGGTCGCGCACCGAGATCACTTCGACGCCGAATCGTTCAGTGAGCCAAGGCGCGAGTGCGGGCGGAAGCTGCTCGTCGAGCCAAAGCCTCACGCAGCCAGAACCGGATGATTCTGCAGTTGCTGGCTCGCGAAGCGGAGGCACGCTGCGACGTCATCGATCTCGAGATCGGGGAGCTCCTCGACGATCTTCGGGGCTGTCAGGCCCGTGGCCAGCAGATCCAGCACATCACTGACTCGGATGCGAAGCCCACGGACGCAAGGCCGTCCACCGCACTGCTCAGGGTCCACCGTGATGCGGTTGGCGATCTCGATCATCGATCATGCTCCCGGCGTAGGGTCGACCTGGCTAAGGCCCCGCCGATCCTCCCCAAGCCCCCACCGCGGGTCAAGCCACCCCACGCGGTCGGCCGATACGAGGGTGCCGCGCCGTGCCGCGGTGCGGCCGCATGCGGCCGGGTGGAGGTGCCTGCGCAGATGCCGAGCCGAGCCGCAGCGGAAGCGCGCGCGTGAGCGTGAAGAGCGCACAGCGGCGCGCCCTGGTCGCGGACGACTCCTCTGTCGCGCGCGCGCGCATCGCCGACGTGCTGGCTGCGCACGACCTGCGCGTCGAATCCGTGGACGACGCCGACCGCGCGCTCGCGGCGGTGCGCTCGAACGGCCCCTACGACCTCGTGCTGCTCGACCTCGGGCTCGGCGGCGGCGACGGCGGGGTGGACTTGCTGCGACGCGTGCGCGCGCTCGAGCCCGGCGTGCCGATCGTGATGCTCGCGGCTGGGGGCAGCGCGCGCGCGATCGTGGCGGCGATGCAGGCCGGCGCGAGCGACCTGGTGGCGAAGCCCGTGGACGAGCGCGAGCTCGGCCTCGCGATCGAGCGCGCGCTCGCGCTCGGCGCCGAGCTGCGCGAGAGGCCCGCGGCGCCGAAACGCTCGCGGGCCGACGCGCCGGCGCTGTGGGAGTCGCCGAGCCTCGCGCGCGTGCGCGCCGTGATCGAGCAGATCGCGGACACCGACGTCGCGGTGCTGATCTCCGGGGAGAGCGGCAGCGGCAAGGAGGTGGTGGCCCGCGAGATCCACCGCACCTCGGGCCGGCGCGAGCGCGCCTTCGTGAAGGTGAACTGCGCCGCGCTGCCGGGCGAGCTGCTCGAGAGCGAGCTGTTCGGCTACGAGAAGGGCGCCTTCACGGGCGCGGCCGGCCGCAAGAGCGGGAAGTTCGAGCAGGCGGATGGCGGCACCATCTTCCTCGACGAGATCGGCGAGATGAGCCCGTCCGCCCAGGCGAAGGTGCTGCACGTGCTCCAGGACCGCGCCTTCGCACGCCTCGGCGGCAACCGCGAGATCCAGGTGGACGTGCGCATCCTCTCCGCCACGCACCGCCCGCTGCAGGAGCTGGTGGAGCAGCGCCGCTTCCGCGAAGACCTGTTCTTCCGCCTCAACGTCGTGAACGTGCACGTGCCCCCGCTGCGCGAGCGGCGCGACGAGATCCCCGCGCTCGCGAAGCACTTCCTCGCCCGCGCCAGCGAGCGCTACGCGCGCACCGCGCCGCGGCCGAGCGCGCGCCTCTTCTCCGCGCTCGAATCGCACCCGTTCCCCGGCAACGTGCGCGAGCTCGAGAACCTGATGAAGCGCATGGCCGTGCTCGGCAGCGAAGCGCCGATCCTGCGCGAGCTCGGCGCGAAGCAACGCGGGCAGGGGCGAAGGCGTTTCGAAGACTTGCTCGTGGAGGTCGAGGAGAGCGCCGGCCGGCTGCCGCTCAAGGAAGTCGGCCGCCGCGCCGCCGTGCTCGCCGAGGCCGACGCGATTGCGCGCGTGCTCGAGGGCACGCACTGGAACCGGCGACGGGCCGCGCGGGTGCTGGGCGTGAGCTACAAGACGCTGTTGGCGAAGATTCGGGAGTGCGAGCTGAGCCCGGAGTAGGGCTCGGGCGGGTCCCAAGGCGTCGGGGAACGAGCGTGCTGGGCACGAGAATCGCCGAGCGAGCGCCCAGCGGATCGGGAGAATCGCGCAACTTCCTCGCGCGTTGCTCTGCCGTCGTCCTTCTGACGTTCGGTTTTGCCGGGATCTCGATCTCGAATCCGGTCTTGGGCCGGAGCCCTGCCGCGGTCGCCACGCTTACCTTGTTGTTTCTCGTTGCAACGAGCCTCGTCGCGATATTTCCCTTCGCCGACCGCTTGCATCCTCTTCGCCTCGTGAGTGGACTCTTCCTACTCACCTACTGCATCGCCCCGCAATTCTTGTTCCGCATCACGTGGTATTTCCGAGGAAGCGTGGTCGACTTGCTCACGCAGGCAGCAGCGATCGCCCTTCTCGCGCTCGTGAGCATCTTCGCCGGCTTCTGGCTGGCGGGGATGTCGGCCGCGCGACCGACTCGGGTGCATCGTTCCCCGAAATCCCACCTGGCGACAGGCTTCGTCGCTGCGACCGGGCTCATCGCAGTCGCGGGCGTTTCCTACGCACTGCTCTTCGTGTTTGCGGGCGGTCTCGAGCGAATGGTTGGCGGGGACGAATCGCGGGTGCAGTTCTTCCGAGGGTTCGGCGCGCTCTATCACGCGTCGTTCTTCGTGTTCCCTGGCGCCGCGCTGTGGCTGACGCGGGCGACGGTCAAGTCGGGGCGCTTCCGCTGGGTCTCGGCTGCACCGCTCCTGCTGGCGCTTGTTGGGTTCATGCTTTTGCAGGGTCGGCTTCGCGCCTTCACCGCCGCGGTCGCGCTGGCGCTCGCGTATCACTACCTCGTAAGGCCGATTCCGCGCGCGTGGATCGCGACCGCTGGCGGCGTCTCGCTCGTGGCGTTCCTTTTCGTCGGATACGCGCGCGATCCCGAGGTGAGGTTTCTGGTCCTCTCGCGGCCCTTGGATGTCGTGTTGTCGTTCGTCGCGAGCGCGCAGAAGTTCGCGACGAGCAACTTCGGCGAGCCCTTCAATCGCCTGCTCCAAGCGATGCTCGTCCTGGACAACATCGGGGATCGGATGCCCTACCGATGGGGCTCGACGTTCCTCCAGGTTCTCGATCCGTTCCTGCGACTCGTGGGTCGCCCCTTTCAGCGGCCTCCCGGAGTCATTCTGTTCCGCCTTGCGCAACCTGGCATGGGGAACTTGGAGACGGGCTACCACCCGTCGCTGGTTGGCGAAGTATTGATGAACTTTCCTTGGTACGTCTCGCCTGGCTTCCTTGCTGCATACGGAGCGATCCTCCAAAGGACCTATCGCCGATTGATCGTGGACCGCCCGGATTTCTTGTCCGTCGCGACGTACTCGGTGGCGCTGCTGCCGCTTCTGTCGATGGTCGTCGTCGGTGTTGGCCAGCTGCTTTTCGAGCTCACTCTGCTCACCGCTCCGCTTCTGCTACTGCGCCTGTTCATCCCGAGATCGCGGGCTTCCAGTGCCGCTCGCGGCTAATTCAATCGCGACCGCGTAGTCTTCGGCAGTCTTTCGCCACGAGAACTCAGCCGCGCGGAGGCGCCCAGCGGCACGAAGTCGATCGCAGGCTTCCGCGTCGGATTCAAGCGTGCGGAGCTGAAGCGCCAGGTCGCGGGGCGAGGCCGGATCGAAGTAGACGGCCGCATCCGCGCAGATCTCCGGCGTTCCGCTCGCTCGCGCAGCAAGGACCGGAAGGTCCGCGGCCATCGCTTCGAGCGGTGTGAGGCCGAAGCTCTCCGTCAGTGAGGACGTGACGAACAGGGAAGCCGTTCGATAGAGGGACTGAACCTGTGCCGAACTCTGCTGTCCGAGCAGGGACACGAAGGAGCTCGAGTCCGTGCTGCGAATTTGATCCTCTAGCTCGAGACGACAACGGGAATCGATCGGTGCGCCGGCGATCCGCAGGGTCATGCGTCCACCAAGTTCTCGGCGATAGATTCCGAAGGCATCGATCAATGTCTTGTAGTTCTTGTGGAGATAGAGATCGCCGACGGCCAGCGCGAACGCCTCGCAACGAGCGGGGTGCCCGCCCGGCATGGCGGGAGGAAGACCGAAGTAGGAAACGATCGCGTTGGGCGGTCGTCTCCCAAGGACGCTCGAGAGCTCTTCGATCGCCGTTCGGCTCGGGAAGACGTTCACGCGCGCGACACGGAGCGAAAGTTTCAGGAGTGCGCGCTGAATACGGATGTAGAGCCTCGAGGCGGCGCCCCGCCCGGGCGTGTTCGGTGCCCAGATCAACGCGTTCTGCCATGCGGAGACCTGCGGGACGCGCGTCAACACGCAAGCGAAGCCCCCCAGCGCGAGGTAGACATCTGCGCGACCGCGCTCCAAGATGCCCGGAAGCACAACCTGCTCCCACGCCAACCGTTTGAGGGAGGAGGAAAGGCCCGCATGTCGCACGACGCTCACCGTCGCAGGCCAGTCGACCTCTGCGAGGGAGGCCGCGACGTGCACCTCGAGTGCCCACTTCGGCCTGGCGATGGCAAGCTCTCGAATCAGGTGCCTCGCCACGGTCGTGCCGCCACCTGCGGTTTGACTGATGACGTTCACGACGACTCGCAGGTTGGATGCAGCTAGCGTCACGAGTCAAACCACCGAGCGAGACCGGTGGTATTTGATACCCGACGAAGGTCGATCTCCACAATGCCGGCGAGAGTGCTGTTCACCAGCCACACGATGGATCCAGCGGCGGGCGGCGCTGAGAGAGTGTTGACGCTCCTGTTGGAGCGCGCCGCGAGCAGATTCGAGGTCCATCTCGCTGCTCCGTTCGAACCTGCCGTGCCTCTCGCCGCCCCGGCCGTCGCAGCGCACGTGCTGCCTCCCTTCCGGGTCCGTGCAGGACTCAAAGGATTGCTTGGGGCCTGCTGGACCATGGCGCTGATCAACTGGAAGATGCTCGCTCTACTTCGTCGCACGAGGCCTGGCGTCGTACATGTGAACTCGCTCTACGCACTCTACTTCACTGCTCTGCCAGCGCGTCTCGCAGGGATTCCCGTCGTTTACCACGAGCATGGGCTTCCGTCATTGCGCGCAAAATCGCATTGGCAGAGGGGCTTCCGCCTCCTTCTTCGCCAAGTGACGCACACGATCGCGATCACCGGCGCCGTTCGCGACGAACTGCTAGCCGCCGGAGCGCGTCGCGAGGATGTCTCCGTCATCTGGAACGGTGTCGAGGCCGACGCGGGCGACCACGCGGAGCGTAGTGCCGCTCCCGCAGTGCCAACGATCGGAGTGATTGCGAACCTCCACCGCTGGAAGCGCCAGGATCTTTGCATTCGGGCGCTCGCCGAATTGCGGCGATCCGGCGTCGAGGCGCAGTTGCTCTTGGTTGGATCGGAGAGCGTTGCTGACTACGCGAACGAGCTCCGAGAGCTGGCGCGGGATCTCGGAGTCGAAAACCGAGTAGAGTTCGCCGGATTCCGGCGCGATGCTCAGGCGCTGCTCCGAACGATGACGTGCCTCGTCGTGGCCTCCGACAGCGAACCCTTCGGCCTCGTGATCCTCGAAGCAATGCGCGCGGGAGTTCCGGTCGTGGCCTCCGCCGGGGGAGGAGTTCCCGAGATCGTGCAGCACGGTGTGGACGGCCTCCTATTCCCGCCCGGCGACTGGAAGGCGCTCGCTCGCGAGCTCCAGCGCGTGTTCGCCTCGCCGGACCTTCGTCGGAGCTTGGCAACTGCCGGGCACGAGTCATTGAGGCGACGATTCACGATCGAGGTGCAGGCGGACCGCGTCTTCAGCCAGCTCGAAGCCGCCGCAGGCCGTCGCGAACGCGCTGCTTGAGTGCCGCGACGTCGCGAGCCGTCAGTAGTACCGCTGCGACGACCGATTGCTTCGATATTCGCGAGAACATCCAGAGGCTGATGCAGCCCTCGAGCGTGTACGAGGCGAGACTCGCCATCGCGGCGCCGACCGCACCCAAGCGCGGAATGAGAGCAACGTTGAGGGAGAGGTTGAGCACGATCGAGATCAACTGCGTGATGCCGGAGACTTCCTGTCTGGCGATCGCCATGAAATATCGAGCGAGAACGAAGTAGAGCGTCAGGAACGCCATTGCCGGAATGAGGAGCAGGAGCGGAGTCAGGGCACGCTCGAACGCCTCCCCGTAGAGGACCGTGAGCAATGGTGGGGCCGCCAGTGCGATGGCGATACAGGTGGCGACGACGCCAGCGAACGAATGGCGCGTAGCGAGCGCCGCGGTTGGGCCCGCTTCGACCGGCTGGAGCCCAGCGAGGTGGGGAAACAAGGCGGAGGCGATCGCATCGGGGATGACCCGGAGCCGATCTACGATCGAGACGGCGACGGCGTAGACGCCGACCTCTGGAGAGGGCCCAAGGATTGCAGCGAGCATGAAGACGTCGATCTGTTCATGCACGCGATCGGCGACCGTCTGCCAGTATGTCAGGAGGCCGTAGCGAAGCTGCGCTGCCAATTCTGCAGGCGCGAATGGCTCCAGCGAGAGGCTGGAGGACAACTCGATCGCTGCGAGCGCCGTGCCGAGCACGCGCGCGGTAAGCGTCGCAGCCAGGAATACCTCGAGGCCGACGGGGCCGACCGCGCAGAGCGAGCCGACGCCCAGAAGCGTCAGGCAGGCGACGACAATTCGGTAGCGATTCGCGATGTCGAATCGATCCATGCCACGCGCGATGGCAACGAGCGCCATGCCGAACAAATCCGCCGGAACGATCGCGATGGCGTATCCGAAGCCAGGTGCGTTCGGGTCACCGAAGAACGTCTCGCGGAACATGCCTCCGAGCGCAGTTCCGATCAGGACAGCCGCCAAAGCGAGGGCAGCGGTTCCGACAAGCACTGCGGTGGCCACAGCGCCCGTCCCAGCCGCGCGGCTTCGAATTCGGAATACGGCCGCGCTCGGCAATCCCAGGTGTAGGAGAGGGACGCTGACGGCCGCCACGGTAACGGTTAGAGCGTACAGGCCGAGTTGTTCGGGTAGCAGCCAGCGTGCGAGCAGAACGCTCGTGATCAGGCCAACGGGCATCGCTACGATCGACGTCGCGAACACGCTGAAAGCGTTTCGTAACAAGCTCAAGCCGCGAGTACCTCATGCGTCCGTCGTTCTTCATCGTCGGGGCTCCAAAATGCGGAACCACCGCCCTCAGTACGTATCTGGCGACTCATCCCGAGATCTTCGTTTGCTCCCCGAAGGAGCCGTACTACTTCGCGGACGATCTTCCAGGGCTCCCGCGCATTTCCTCGTTGGATCAGTACCTGGCGCTCTTCGGACGCGCGGCAAAGGGGGTAAAGGCTGCGGGCGAGGCGTCGGCGGTGTATGCGCTTTCCTCAGTCGCGATCGAGCGTATCGCGAAGTTCGACCCCGCAGCCCGGATCATCTTCATGGTCAGAAACCCGGTAGAGATCGCGCATGCCTTCCATTCCGAGCTCCTCTACGACACGTCCGAAGACGAGCCTTCATTCGAGACCGCTTGGCGGCTCCAGGAGCGCCGCGGTCTCGGCGGCGCGATCCCTCGACGATGTCGCGAGCCTCAGCTGCTCCAGTATCGGCGAGTTTCCATGGTTGGGGCGCAAGCGGAGCGCCTGCTCTCGGTGTTTCCGCGGTCGCAGGTGATGTTCATTCTTCACGATGACCTGGCAGTAGATCCTCTCCGCGTCTACCGCGGAGTACTCTCGTTCTTGGGTGTGCGAGACGACGATCGAGCGGAGTTTCCGCGGGTCAACGAAAACAAGGAGGTGCGGAGCCGCGCGCTCGCCACCGCGCTGTCGCGGCCGCCTCGAGCGATCTCTACGATTGCCGACTGGGGTCGCCGCACGCTCGGCATGCGGGGAGGCTTTCTGGACCCGCTACGCCGACTGAATCGCCGTCGAGTGCAGCGGCGAGAGCTGACTCCGACGTTCCGCAAGGAGCTAAGCGCGGAGTTTGAAAGCGACATGCGCAAGCTAGAGCGCGCCATGGGTCGCAGCCTTGCGCACTGGCGCTAGCGATCGCTTCTACGCGTGGCGGAGATGACAAAGCCTGAGGCGAAGTAGGTCCAGCCGAGAGTACGCGCCAGATTCTCGAAGGCAGTGACGAGCACAAACGCCGGAACGAAGAAGGCAAAGTAGTCGTTGGCACGGTAGAAGGGCTGGACTCGGACGTCGGTGAATCCACTGGCGACGAAGAGCCGGCGCATTTCGGGGACCGAGCAGTGATCGAAGAAGGTGGGGAATCCGGAGACGCTGGCGTCGGCGTCCGTACGCAGCAAAGAGATGAGCTTCTTCTGCAGGCGCGGCCCAACCAGTCTCAACACGATCGCATAGGGATGGCCTTTCGAGGGGATGTAGTGGTGTGTGCGCCCACCTGGGACTAACGCCGCGAAGATCTCGCGAATACTGCTCCGATTGTCGGGGACGTGCTCCAACAACGTCATGGAGATGATCTGCTCGTATCGCTTCGGGATTGGTGACTCGATCGATTGCACCAGAAAATCATCGTAGACAGCGGCACACGCGGGGCTGTTCGCAATATCGAGCCCATCAATGCGGAGTCCGTCGCCTCGCGACAACATCGGGCGGTCGTTGCCACCGGCTTCGAGTATGTGGCGTAGCCCTGCCTCGAGATCCGACCGGATCCGCCCGAGAATCTCTTCGTGGTAGGAAGGGCTCGAGAAGAAGCCAGGGAACCGGGCGACGAGCCGGTAACAAGCTCGACGGTTCACCGCGACCAGGTTGCGGAACGAAGAGAGTGCGGTCATTCGAGTCACCTTGCAGGCTTGCGCTGTGCCAGCTTCGAGGATCAAGGCGGCGTGGGGAAGGTTGCCTCGATCAATCGGAAGTCATGCGCCGGAACGGAGATCCGCATCCGTCCGGAGGCGATTTCGATCGATCTAAGCGACTCCAGGTCGCGGATCGAGACGGGGGCCCTCCGACCCTCGGCAAGACGAACGCCGCGCGTGCAGTTGACGTCGTCAGGGTTTGAAACGATGAGGAGGCTCTTTGACACGCCCACGTGGGATGATACGCGCAGCCGGCACGGCCCCGGGTCTGGCGCACGGTCGCGCCAGTGAACGAATCGAGCGGTGGTGGTTCCGGGGAAGCGATCTAGCGCCTTCGCGACCGAGACAAGCGTCTCGAGGTCCGCGTTGACCCACCAAAGCGGGTAGTCGTTGGCTAGGGCTAGCGAGAGCAGGGAACGCGTAAAGGGCTTCAATCGGCCGGGTTCCCGTGGATCGCGCGCGTGATGGACTTCCGGTAGCAGCGCGGTGATGCCGCCGCTCTGCGGATAAATCAGCGCGTCCAAGAAGCCGAGGGGAAGCGCGTAGTAATCGGGCACGTAGATCTCGGGGCGTGCGCGCATCTCCGCGAAGGAACGCCCCCCTCGGAACTTCACGTTCAGCGCTTCTCCGACGAAGACGAAGTCGACGAAGCCAGCGAGCGCCTTCGGCTGGCCGTTCGAGTGAATTGTGATCAGGGCGTCTGGGTTCTCTCTCTTTACGCGTTCGTAGAGTCGCTGGTAGAAGGAACGAACTGCGAAGTAGTTCCACCGCGGAAGCATCCGCGAGCGCTCCCCATCGCCGCGCACGCACGGACTCAGAATCGATCCGAAGTCGAAATAAAGTCCCGCTGGCCGCTCGGCTTCGAACGCCTCAAGATTCTCCTTCAGCAGCCAGTCGAGATACCCGTCGTTGCCGAGGCAGGGCCCGTATCCGTAGGGTTGGCCGCGCTTCCAGCCCTGCTTCTGCATGTGCTCCGCCTCTTCGCCCGGCGGCCCCGTCCATCGCTCAGAGGAGGCGGCCCATTCTTCAGCGCGCGCCATCGCGACCGGGTGGAATGACGGCACTGCCGCGAGCTTGCCGTACGGGATGTAGCCGACCCCGTCGCGCTCGAGGTCGGCGCGAAGTCGGGCTTGCCTGGGGTCGCCAAGCGAGACTGGGAGCCCGTGCCAACGCGCAGAAAACTGGAGAGGGAACGCGATCCAAACGTTTCGGATCCCGGCGCGGGTCCCGATCATTTTGGCCTCGCCGGGGCCCGTGAAGCGAATCCGTCGCCAGTCTGAAGGGGGCGGTCGCAGCGGAAGAGGAAAGAGCGCGAACTCGTGGGCCCAGGTCTCCCCGGCCGCCAACGCCATCCGGCTGGTGATCGGCTCGAATGCCCAGCGGACCGTGCGGCCCATTGGGATGACACGAATCGGCTTAGGCGCGAGTCCAGAGTCGCGTTCCGCCCACCACTCGATACCGACGTGGCGGTTGCTGAGCGAGAAGCTCGGCGCGAACGCGTACCGGGCCTCAGCGGGGCCCACCCGGCCGGCTGACGCAGCGAGCTGTCGGAGGTCAATTCGCAGCTGCCGGTAATCGTATGCGACGTGCTGCGTGAAGTAGGACGCCACAGCGGCGTGCAGGGCCAACTCGTAGCCAAAGAGGGAGATCTCGGCGGCCGAACGAGCCGAGACTTGCAGCGTGGTCCGGATCATCCCGTCGTACTCGATCGTGGTGATCGCGCGCAGCCTCAAATTCGTGGCGAGGCCCACGCACGCGAGCGTGACGGCTCGCGGCGATTGGGAGCGGACCTCCACCGGGCTCCACGCGATCGGCGCATCCGCGCCTTGCGCGACGAGGAGAAACACCGGGGGATGCGCGAAGAGGTCGACTCCTTGGGAACGGATTTGGTGCGGGAGCGGCCCGTGGCCGAAGACGATTTCTCGTCCCCACACGGACACCCGGACCCCGGATTCTGATTGCGCAACCGCAACGGGCAGGAAGGGATAGGGCACCGCCTGCGCCACGCCCGCTGCGCGGGCTGATGCCGATGTCAGGAACGCCACCACGAGGGCAGCGAAGACAAGGAGCCCTCGATTCAGGGGTAGCGTCATTCGATTGGCCTGCTGGATCCCCATGACGTCGCGGCGGAGCTCAAGACCGTATCGTCAGCATCTCTTCTTCGACACGCAGGACGAGGCTAGAGGACGCCTCGATCGAGTGGAGAGTGTCGCCTGCGTCGCGCGCGGCAATTCGTGACGCGATCTCTCGGTACATCCGTTCGTAGGACTCCATCTTGTTCACCGACGCACGGCGGATCACGCGAGCGCCGTTTTCCGACGTGTACTTGGAGCCGTTCTCGATACGCACCGTCACACCGGCACATCGCAGCTCGATGTAGTCGCGTACGCCGATCCGGCTACTTCCTGCATCGCTCAGGACCATGCTGAAGAACGCGCCGTTCTCGAGTCGGACCGAAACGTTGGCACTTTCCCGCCCCGCGGTGGATCTGGCGACCTGGATGTCCGTCGGAGGCGACCAGTCGTTCAGGTAGAGGAAGTGATCGAGCCAATGACAGCCGTTCGACACGATCCGCGTGCGCGAGTTCGGCCACCGATACCAGTGACGGGCCGGAAGTGGTTCTTCGAAGACGATGCAGTGATAGTGGATCGGTTCTGGCACTGGGCAATCGCGCAGCGCGAGGTCGTTCAACGGGGAGTAACGCTTGTGGAAACCTGCGAAGAAGCGACCGCGTCCGTGCTTCAGCGCGGCGAGGAGTGTGCCGAGTTGCGCGCGATCGGTGGCTAGCGGCTTCTCCACTACGGCGGCGGCACCGCGGGCGAGCGCCTGTACCGCAAGCGGGGCATGCGTGTGATGGAAGGACGCGATCAAATACGCGTCGTGGCGCGCAGAGGTCGAGAGCTCCGGATTGGTCGACCACTGGATCCGGGGATTCCGCTTCGGCGGAATCAGGGCGGGGTCGACTTCGTGCACTGCGACGACATCGAGAGACGAACGAACCCCGCTCCACACGATGGTCCGTGCGTAGTGGCCAAAGCCGAAGAGCGCGGCGGTGGGTCTGCCAGTGCCCGCCCCTTCGCCCGAGCACTCCCGGAGGGGCTCGGCGGGTTCGGTCGGGTAGCGCTCTGCGGCGCGCTCCCACGAGATCGACGCCAGCATCGCCTGGGCAGACTTCAGGGCTGATTCGACGTCGGCCGCCCGGAGGGCGACGCCAGAGTACGGGCTCCACCCGGCCAAGGCCCGGAGTTCGGCCGTCGCAGCGGCTCTCGCCTCGACGCGCACCAGCGACCGGGCGTCGACTCCGGGGGGGACCGCGCCCTGCCAGCGCGCGACGAGTTCCATCGGCAGCACGATGCGCTCCGCGGCGCGAGGGTGGCATGGCGCGATGAAGACGACGACGCCGTCAAGAGCGCTGGAAGCTCCATCGGCCTCGACGATCTCGCCGATCCCGATCGAAAGGAACTTCTCGTTGCGGTTCGATTCTGAGAGGCGCGACATGATCTTGCGACCGAGCCAAAGCGGTCCCACTTCCCGAAGATGGCCGACCGCGCGAGCAAGTGACGGCCGACGCACGTAGTAGAGATCTCGAAGCTGCAGGCAGTTGACGATGGCGAGGACTCGCACGCGCACCGCACCCGGCGGGCGGTGCTCATCGAGGAACCCCCCGCGCCAATCTCTGACCATGAGCACCCTCATGTGGGACGCTCTGTGGGCGGCACGTAGCGCGCGATCGGGATGGTCGTGCTCATTCGCAGCGCGTCGCAGATCGCGAAGGTCGCCCGGGTTGCCGCCGCAATCTCGGCGAGCGAGATCGGAGACGGGAGACCGTCGCGTACGGCCTCCACGACCTCGCGTACCGCAGTTCGCTGCCCCTTGTCTTGATTGAGGCTGCGAAGAACGCTGCCCGATGTGATGGCGGTTCGGCGAAAGTTGTCGCAGCGCGCAGTACGGCCATCGGCCGACACCTCGAAGCGCTCCTTGGGAATGCCCCGGTCGGTGTGCGTCAGGTACTCGATGGTCGCGACGGAGCCGTCTTCGAAGCAGAGCGTCGCAACGTGACCGTCGTCTGAATCCCCGAGGCGGCCAATCGGCACGGCAGAAACCGAGACCGGCGGGGAGCCCACGAGGAACTGACAAAGGTCGATGAAGTGGCAGACCTCACCCACGATCCGTCCGCCGCCGACGCTCGCCTCGGTGATCCAGCTGTTTCGAGGTGTCGGACCCGCCGCGACGACGTAGTGGATCGAGAGAGCGCCGACACGCTTCGAGAACGCTTCGCGGATCGCTCTCGCGTGCTTCGAGAACCTGCGATTGAAGCCGACGAACAGGAAGCGGCCGGTCGCCGCGGCGAGAAGCGGATCGAGCTGGGCGGCATGCAGGGCCGCGGGCTTCTCGAGCCACACTGCCTTGCCCGCCTCGAGTGCCTTGGTCGCGAGCTGCGCGTGGCTGTCGTGCCGGGTCGCGATGAATACGAGATCGGCATCGTTGCAATCGATCGCGCTGGCGGCGTCCGTGCTGCATCCGGCGAAGCCGTGTCGCTCTGCCGTGCGGCGGGCCGAAGCACCAGTCGCTGCCACGAGTGTGACCTTGCGAGTATCGGAGACGAGAGCCAGTGCCGGGAGCAGGACACCCTTCGCGTAGTTGCCCGCTCCCACGAAAGCGACGCCGACGTCCCCGCGTCGACGAGTGCTCCTCGTGGGGGCAATTGGAATGGAGGCGACGGCCGCGCTCGCCTCGTCGTAGCGGAAGACGACCACGAGATCGCTAGAGCCGCCTTGCGCCATTGCTTCGTAGGTCGGAACCGCTTCCGCGAAAGGGTGATACTTCGGATCGAGCGCTTCGATGCGAACGGCACCCTGACGAACGAGCTGGAGGAAGGCCCCGAGATTGCGGTTCTCGGTCCAGCGCACGTACGAGAGGGGGTAGTCGAGGCCGTGCTCTTCGAAGGCTCGATCGTAGCGACCCGGCCCGTACGACATGCTCATTCGAAGCTCGAGCTCCTTCTCGTAGAACGAGCGTCGATCGAGGCTCATCGGAACGGCGCCGACGACGACGATACGCGCGCGCGGTCGCGCCAACTCGGCCGCGAGCTGAAGCGGCGCGGCCGATTTCGCAGACGCGGCGACGACCACGAAATCGGCTCCCAGCCCGCCGTTCACGGATTGCTTCCAAGAGGGCGGGATCGCATCGGGGCTGCTCGCCCACTCCGCTCCGAGATCCAGCGCCTGCTTCACGCGCGAGTCCTGAAGATCGACGCCGAGCACGCGGCATCCGTTCGCGCGAAGGATCTGCACCGTGAGCTGGCCGATGACACCAAGGCCGACCACGACGCCTGTCTCGCCGATCGTCGGATCAGCAATTCGCACACCCTGCAGAGCAATTGCGCCGATGGTCGCAAAGGCTGCCTGGTCGGTGCGAACGCCGTCGGGTATCGCGACCGCGAGGCTCTCGGGCACCACGACGATTTCCGCGTGGTTCGCGTAGCCCGCTCCTCCACACGCGACCCTGTCTCCCACACGAAGGCCGGACACTCCCTCACCGACGGCGACCACGACACCGGCGCTCGAGTATCCGAGGGACTGAGGGGCGTCCAACCGATTGGTCACGGTTTGGTAAGTCGCGCTCGGACCTTCCTCGCGCAGCTTGCGCAGGACCTGTCGCACGAGGTCCGGCCGGCTCCGCGCCTTCTCCATGAGCGATTTCCGGGCGAAGTCCATCGCGAGAGTCTCAGTTCCTGGAGAGACCACGGAAAAGTGATTGCGCACCTGGATCTGCCCAAGCCCCGGAAGCGGGGCCGGGACATCCACGATCTCGAGCACCCCCGTACGCGCGTTCTGGATGATCTGCTTCATGACGCGGACCTCTCGAGCTCGATCCGTCCGACCCAGCCGGGATGAGGAGTGAATGGACGATCACAACCGATCTGATCGAGTGTTCGGAGCCGCGGAGGTTCCTCTCCGACGACCTCGAGCACGTGCACGTCCGACGGCGTGCGGATCTCGGTGATCCGGGGTCCTCGGTCTTCCATCAGCGCGACGACCTTGGGTACCTTCCGCCAGTCAAACCCCATCAAGCGGATCGCTGCGAGGTCCACTGCGATTGGGTCGACGCTGGCGACAATGGCACCGAGCGGGCGATCGAGCGGCGCGAGGGGGCCGTTCCCTTCGCCGGCCACGATGCCGTCGAGCACCGTGAGCACGCGCCTCACCGGCGAAGGCGCGTCAAGACGCAGGCGCTCCGCATCCGAGTAGTAGAAGGCGCGATTCAGGTCGCAGACCATCCGCCACGTCGTTCGATTCCCGTACCAGTTTCCGCTGCGTACGAAATCATCTCCCCGAACCGCCCATTCGGTGCGCCGTGCGAGGCGCAGCGCGGTCGTCAGGCGGCCACGCGCGAGCCAGCCGCGCGCCCATTCGATGGCGACGCTCCGTGCGCGGTCAACGAGTCGGGCGCCCGGGAACTCGTCTCCCCCGGAGCCCACAGTGTGGTGAGGGAGCCAGTTTTTGTCGCCGTTGATGCCCACGAGATTCTTGAGCGCGAGTGTCACGCCGGTCTTTTTGTGAGTCTTCAGCTTCGGCAAATTGACCACGAGATCGGCGCGCAGGACCGTCTCGGAGAGCAGGTAGGCATTGCGGCCGCCGGAATGGTGCGTGCCTGTCGTGGACGGGTCGTAGTCGGCACCCCTCATCCTCGTTGGATCGAGCCCGGAGCCCTCGAAGAAGCTCGCGCGGGCGAGGTCGACCTCGCGGTATCCGAGCGGATCGCCCGGTAGCTCCTTGCGGGCGACGACGACCCCGTCAGAAGATCGGACCGACTCGCGACGCAGATCGATGCACTCGACTCTTCGAGAGAGCACCGTTTCGTAGAGGGATTGCACTTCCGGAACGCCAGACAGACTCGTGACCTGGGCCCAGTCGCAATCATGCTGCGGGGCTTCGGCGAGCGCGACGGTGCCGTCGGCCCCGACCGCCAGCGTGGCGTAGTCGAGCATCGCCCTGATGACTGCACCATGCGTGACGACGCTCTCGATCGTCGCGTCCTCGGTTGGATTCCAGTGGCGGATGAAGTTCGGCTTCAATACGACACGGCCGCCGGGCCGGACGAGAGATCGGAGCGGATTCCATCGCTCGCTGCCGAAGTTCGGCGCATCGAGACCGAGCGCGGCTAGTGCCGACCGAACCGCGGCATACACCGCATTGGGCGGCCCCTCTTCGCAAGTCCTTCCCAGGATCGGATCGAGTTCTGGGTAGCGGCACCCCGGGTTCCAGGGCGCGGACAGGCCGTGATAACTCGAACGCGTCCGGGCGAGCGCAACGGCGATCATCGCAGCTCCTCGCGGCCTTCGAGCTTGCCGATGTACGACTTCACCAGGCGGAACTTCCCATTCGGCTCGCGAGGGATCCGGTTGGTTGGTTTGATCGCGATCGCAACGCTGTCGCCGAGCCTCGCGTGGAACTCTCGAAGGAGACCCTCCTCCTCTCGTTGACTCCATGCGCCCGCGGGAACCACGTACACGACGATCTCCCCGACGCGAGTCTGAACGATCTGCGCCTCCGCGACTGCGGGCTGTTCCTTGAAGATGTGATCCAGGCGCCCGACGAGCCTGCCGTCGGGTGTGGCGACGTAATCTTCGATTCGGCCATCGACGCTCTCGAACACGTCACCGGGGCGTCCGCACTCACACGCTCGCTTCAGCCGGGTCCCCACGTCGCCGATCCGATAGCGGAGAAACGGCGTCGCATGGTTCGAGAGACCGGTGACGAGCAGGGGGCCGCGGACGAACGCGTCGGTCTCCTCCGCCGGCTCGACCTCGACGATGCAGTACTCCATGTCTACATGGAGACGGAGGGCTGGACACGCGGTCATCGACACGGCGAACTCGCTGGTGCCGTAGCGATCGAAGACACGCGCACCGAAGGCCGCTTCGATCCGCTCGCGTTGGAACGCGAGGAGTGACTCTGAGGAAGTGAAGACGGCACGCACGCGCCCTGGCGGGAGGGGGCGACCCGACTCCAGTAGTGCTCGCGCCATGAGATGCAGGGAGGATGGGTATCCCTGGACGTAAGCCGCGGGGCTCGTGTGGACGGCGTCTACGTAGGCCTCCAGGTTGCGGGGGCTCATGTGATAAAGGGAGAAGAGCGTTTGCCGGACGCTTGCATCGCGACGCCAAAAGGGAGGCTCATCCTCGCGGAACGGAACGACCATGCGGCCGCCGAAAGTGAGGTGTGGGTCTCGCGGTGATACATCCACGTGCCGTCGCATCCGCCAGACCGTTGCGTACTCCTCGGCGAGTGCTTCGGCGGTGCACCAGAGGCGGAGGGCGGTGCCCGTCGTGCCGCTGGTTCGCCCGCGGATCAAGCGATGCACACCGATGTCGTCCGCGAGGAACCTCTCGGGGTTCGCGCGATAGGTCTCCTTCTCGAGAGGCGGAAGCTGGCTCAGCGCCTGTGCGATGCATCGCCTGGCATCGTGATGCCGCGCCATGGGAGGGATGCCTGCGTAGTGGCGCGTGTGCAGGCGCGCTCTGTCGATCAACGCGGCGAGCCTTGCCGCCTGGACTCGAGCGAGCTCATCGTCGCTCAAGAACTCGGACTCCTCCCACGAAGCCACCGTCGACCAGAAGTGACGGGTGAATCGCTGGCGCAGCCTCGCCCAGCCCGCCACGGAGCAGGCGACGTTCTGCGCGAACACCGGCAGCGCCTCGTAGAGCGGATTCACGCCGCGCGCTCCGCGAGGAACGCGGCCATGCGGCGCGCGAGCACGTCGCGCCGGAAGCCCGCCTCCGCCCAGGCGCGGGCGCGCCCTGCCATCTGCCGCGCGCGCTCGGGCTCGCGGCGCAGTGCGTCGATCGCGGCGGCGAGGGCCGCCGGATCCTCCGCGTCCACCGCGACGCCGACGTCCGCGCTCTCGACCATCTCGCGCACTTCCCCTTTTGGCGCCGACAACAGGATGGGGCGCTCCATCGCGGCGAACTCGAACAGCTTCGACGGAATCACGGTCTCGAACACGGGCAGGTCGCGCAGCATGACGAGCAGTACGTCGAGCGAGGCGAGCCAGTCCGGCACCTCGCCGCGCGGCAGCATGCCGGTGAAGTGGACGTTCGCGAGGCCGCGCTGCTTCGCGTCCTCTTCGATGCGCGCGCGGTCGGCGCCGTCGCCGACGAACACGAAGTGGATGCTCGGATCGTCGAGCCGCTGCGCGGCGTCGAGCACGGTGGTGAGCCCGTGGGCGAGGCCGAGCGTGCCGACGTAGCCCACGCGGTACGCGCCGCCGACGCCGTGCTTCGCGAGCAGTGCGGGTGCGGGCGGGCGCGGCTTCCAGGCGTCGCCGTCGATGCCGTTGGTGACGACGGCGATGCGCTCGTTCGGCACGCCGCGGGCGGCCACGTGGCGCGCGAAGGCGCGCGTCACGACCACCACGCCGGCCGCCCGCCGATACAGCCAGCGCTCGATCGCCTCGAGCCCCCGCACCGGGAGCGAGCCCCGCTTCAGCTGGCCGAGCGCGACGATCGACTCGGGCCACAGGTCGCGCACTTCGAGCACGAACGGCCGCCGCTTCAGCGAGCCGACCACCGCGCCCGCGAGGCCGCAGAAGAACTGCGGACTCGTCGCGACCACGACGTCGGGGCGCTCGGCCCGCAGCGAGGCGAGGATCGCCGTGAACATGAACGCCACGTAGTTCGCGGTGCGCTTCACGAAGCCTTCGTTCGCGGTGACGTACATCCACGTGCGCAGCACGCGCACGCCGTCGATGCGCTCCTCCTGCAGCCAGCGGTTCTCGTAGCCCGGGAAGAGTTGCCCGCGCGGGTGGTTCGGCACCCCCGTGATCACCGTGACTTCGTGTCCGTCGCGCACCCAGGCCCGCGCGTGCTCGTGCACGCGGTTCGCCGGGGCGTTCACCTCGGGCGGGTAGTAGTGCGTGAGGAACAGGATGCGCACGGCGCGTTCCCTCCGAGCCGCTCGCGCTGCGCCGCCTAGAAGAGCGTGTAGATGAACGGCGCCACGGCCGAGCCCTGCGTGAAGACGATCAGCGCCGACAGCAGGAACAGCGTGACGACGATCGGCCCGAGCCACCACTTCTTGCGCACGCGCATGAACTGCCAGAGCTCGGAGAGAAGCGATCCCATTTTGTTGTCCTTCGCTCGCCTGCGGCTCGCTGCGCGCGGCGTTGCGCCGCTTGCGTCCGCTCGGTTGAGAATGTCGTGGAGGCCTGCGTGCCCTAGTCGAGCGCGAAGCGGTCGCGCCAGTCGAAGTCTTCGACGAGCTCCGGCTGGTCCGCCTTGCGCAGGATCTGGTTGCCGAGCACGAGCACGTCCATGTTCGTGCGCATGAAGCACAGGTAGGCGTCTTCGGGCGTGCACACGATCGGCTCGCCGCGCACGTTGAAGCTCGTGTTGATGAGCACCGGGCAGCCCGTGCGGCGGTCGAACTCCTGCAGCAGGCCGTGGAACTCCGCGTGCTGGTCCGGGCGCACCGTCTGCACGCGCGCCGAGCCGTCCACGTGGGTGATGCCCGCGAGCTGGCTCGTGTAGCGCGTGACCGGGCCGGACGACGTCTCGACCTGATAGGGCTCGAGGTTCTTCACCTGGCACACGAGCAGCATGTACGGGCTCTCGCGGTCGAGGTCGAACCAGTCGCCGGCCTTCTCGGCGAGCACGGCGGGGGCGAACGGGCGGAAGCTCTCGCGGAACTTGATCTTGAGGTTCACGCGCTGCCAGTTCTCGCGGTTGCGCGAGTCGGCGATGATCGAGCGCGCGCCGAGCGAGCGCGGGCCCCACTCCATGCGGCCCTGGAACCAACCGATCACGGCCTGCTCCTCGTCGAGGACGCGCGCCGTCTCCTGCAGCATGCCCTCGGTGGTGTAGGTCTGGTAGGGCGCACCGCGCTTCTCGAGAAACTTGCGGATCTCCTCGTCGCTGAAGCGCGGGCCCCAGAACGAGTGCTCCATCTTGAACTTGCGCGGGCGCTTCAGCACGCAGTGCTCCGCGAACAGCGCGGCGCCGAGCGCTCCGCCGGCGTCGCCCGCGGCGGGCTGGATCCACACGTCGTCGAACACGCCGCTGCGCAGCAGGTGCCCGTTCGCGACGCAGTTCAGCGCGACTCCGCCCGCGAGCACGACGTTCTTCATGCCGGTCTTCTTGCGCAGGTCGCGCGCCATGAGCAGCACGACCTCCTCCGTGACCTTCTGGACGCTCGCCGCGACGTCCCAATGGAAGTCTTCCATCTTGGACTCGGGATCGCGGCGCGGGCGGCCCATCGCCTCGTCGAAGCGCGCGTTCGTCATGGTGAGGCCGTAGTCGAACGCGAAGTACTTCATGTCGAGCTTGAACGAGCCGTCGTCGCGCACGTCGATGAAGTGGCGCTTGATCAGGTCGGCGTACTTCGGCTGCCCGTAGGGCGCCGCGCCCATCACCTTGTACTCCGCGCTGTTCACCTTGAAGCCCAGGTAGTAGGTGAAGGCGCTGTAGAGCAGGCCGAGCGAGTGCGGGAAGCGGATCTCGTGCAGCAGCTCGAGCGTGTTGCCGCGGCCGACGCCGGAGGTCGAGGTCGCCCACTCGCCGACGCCGTCGAGCGTCAGGATCGCGGCCTCTTCGAACGGCGACGGGAAGAACGCCGACGCCGCGTGGCTCTGGTGGTGCTCGGAGAACAGGATCTCGCCCTCGTAGCCGAGCGCGCTCTTCAGCGCCTTCGGCACGAGCAGCTTCTCCTTCAGCCATACGGGGATTGCCTTGGTGAACGAAGGCAGCGAGCGCGGGAAGGTCGCGAGATAGGTGGTGAGGATGCGCTCGAACTTGAGCAGCGGCTTGTCGTAGAACACGACGTAGTCGAGGTCGGCGAGGCGCAGGCCCGACTCCTGCAGGCAGTACTCGACGGCCTTCACAGGCACCGCTTCGTCGTGGCGCTTGCGCGTGAAGCGCTCCTCGTGCGCCGCCGCGACGAGCTGGCCGTCGCGCAGCAGCGCCGCCGCCGCGTCGTGATAGAAACAGGAGAGTCCGAGGATGTTCATCGCGGCACTCCTAGAAGAGACGCTTGGCGCGTTCGAGATCGGGGCCCGTCACGCTGTCGGCCGCATCCCAGGCCGTGCCCGTCACGCGCAAGGGCCGCTTGTGCAGGGGGTCCTGGCGCGTCGCGCTCATGATCAGCGCGATCGGCCCGATCGCGACCGCGTACGCGACGACCAGGATGATCAGCGTCTGCACTTCCGCGAACGCGGCGGCGATCTCGAGCCAGCCGGTGCGAAGCCGCGAGAGGAAGGAACTCTGCACGTCGCTCATGTCGTCTCCAGCTCGCGCGTCAGGATCGCCGCGATGCGTTCCGAGGCGCGACCGTCCCAGAGGCTCGGAACGCGCCCGCGCTTGGCGTCTCCGTTCCGCAGCTTCGCGACTTCCGCGCGAATCGCCGCTGGGTCGGTGCCCGCGAGGGTGTTCGTGCCCTCCGCGACCGTGATCGGCCGCTCGGTGTTGTCGCGCATGGTGAGGCACGGAACGCCGAGCGCCGTGGTTTCCTCCTGCACGCCGCCCGAGTCGGTGAGCACGAAGCGGGCGTCGGCCATCAGCGCGAGGAAGTCGAGGTAGCCGAGCGGCTCGGTCGTGAGCAGGCGCGGCGCGCGGCCGCCGAGCTTCCCTTCGATCGCGGCGCGCGTGCGCGGATGCACGGGGAACACGACGGGCAGCGTGCGGTGCAGGTCCTCGAACACGCCGAACAGCGCGGCCAGCTTCGCGGGGTCGTCCACGTTGCTCGGGCGATGCAGCGTCAGCGCGGCGTACTCGCCCGCACGCAGCCCGAGCCGCGCGAGCGTGCCCTGCGCGCGCGCCCGAGCGAGGTTCGCGACGAGCGTGTCGATCATGACGTTGCCGACGAAGTGGATGCGCGCGGCGTCCACGCCCTCGCGCAGCAAGTTCTCGCGCCCGGCCGGCTCCGTCACGAACATCCAGTCCGAGATCGCGTCCGTGAGCAGGCGGTTGATCTCCTCGGGCATGCTGCGGTCGCCCGAGCGCAGGCCGGCTTCGACGTGGGCGATGCGGATCCCGAGCTTGGAAGCAGCGAGGGCGGCCGCGAGCGTGGAGTTGACGTCGCCCACGACGATCAGCGCGTCGGGCTTGCGCTCGATCAGGATCGGCTCGATCTGGCGCAGGACTTCGGCCGTCATCGCGGCATGCGAGCCCGAGCCGACGCCGAGGTTCACGTCCGGCTTCGCGATGCCGAGCTCCCGGAAGAAGCTCTCGGACATCGCCTCGTCGTAGTGCTGTCCCGTGTGCACGAGGACCGTCTCGAAGCGCCCCGTTTCGTTGAGCGCGCGCAGCAGCGGCGCGACCTTCATGAAATTGGGCCGCGCGCCGGCGACGGCGATCACCCGAAAGCGTTGGCGGCTCTGCATCACCCGGCGCGACCTCGATCCGGTGAGTCCCCGTTGCGTCTGAAACGGGACGTATGATTTGGGTGCCCCGCGGGGCAAGGGGTGGCCACCCAGGATGGATCGGCCGACCCGCGCGGCCCATGAAGGGGAGGTCTGAGGCCCTGCCAATGGGAATCGTTGCGCCCTGAAACGTACACGTCGTTCCCCGATGGAAAAAGTTTTCCACAGGGCCTTCGGGCCGACGCCTGACACACCGAAACCGGGCGTCGAAGGCAAAAATCTTCCGTTCCGTTTCTGGGTGCCGGCGCACTCACGATCCGCCTGCCCCGTCCATTTCGAGGGCCCTGCTGGTGACCGCTCCTTCGCGACTCCTGATCATCGACGACGATCTCGGCGTCCGGGAATACCTCTCGGCGCTGCTCGGCCGCTTTGGCCACACCGTCTTCACCGCGGCCAGCGGGGAAGAGGCGCTCGACGCGCTCCCGACGGCGCGGCCCGACCTGATCACCCTCGACGTCGTGCTCGAGGGCATGGACGGGATCGAGACCCTGCGCCGCCTGAAGAAGCGCCTGCCCGAGGTGCCGGTCGTGATGATCTCCGGCCACGGTCACGCCCGCACCATCGTCGAGGCGATGCAGCTCGGCGCGGCAGACTTCCTGCGCAAGCCCTTCGAGGTCGAGGAGCTGCAGCTCGCCTTCCAGCGCGCGCTCGAGACGCGCGCGCTGCGCCGCGAGGTCGAGGAGCTGCGCGGGCAGGGGACGCGCGGCTCCGGCGACCTGCTGCTCGGCTCCGAAGACGGCCGCATGCGCGAGGTGCGCGAGACGATCGAGCAGGTCGCCGACACGGACATCACGGTGCTGATCCGCGGCGAGAGCGGCACGGGCAAGGAGCTCGTCGCGCGCACGTTGCATCGCCTCTCGAGCCGGCACGACAAGCCGTTCGTGAAGGTGAACTGCGCCGCGTTGCCCTCGGAGCTGCTCGAGAGCGAGTTGTTCGGCTTCGAGAAGGGCGCCTTCACGGGCGCGCAGAAGCGCAAGCTGGGCAAATTCGAGTTCGCGAACGGCGGCACGATCTTCCTCGACGAGATCGCCGAGATGAGCCCGGCGCTCCAAGCAAAGCTGTTGCAGGTCCTGCAAGACGGAGAATTTTCGCGTCTCGGCGGCGAGCGCGACGTGCAGGTGGACACACGGGTGCTCGCGGCGACGAATCGCGACCTCGAGGACGCGGTCGCGAAGGGCGAGTTCCGCGAGGACCTTTTCTATCGCCTCAACGTCGTCACCGTGACCTTGCCTCCGCTGCGTGAACGCGGCGAGGCGATTCCGTTCCTGATCGCGCACTTCCTCGAGAAGTTCGCGCGGGAATACAAGAAGACGCCGAAGCCGCTGTCGCCCGGGGCGCTCGCGGCGCTCGTGGCCTATCCGTGGCCGGGCAACGTCCGCGAGCTGGAGAACATGCTGCGCCGCATCGTCGTGCTCGGCGGCGAGCAGGCCGTCGTCCAGGAGATCGCGTCGCGCACGCCGCAGGCGGGCGGGCGCGAGTCGGACGCGGGGGTGACGGCGGAGCTGCTCACGCCCGAGTTCGCGAACGGCGGCTCGCTCGACCTGAAGGCGATCGCGAAGCGCGCCGCGGCGGTCGCGGAGAAGCGCGTGATCGCGCGCGTGCTCGAGCAGACGCGCTGGAACCGCAAGGAAGCCGCGGAACGGCTCCAGATCAGTTACAAGGCGCTGCTCTACAAGATGAAGGACTGCGGTCTGTCCGAGAGCCGTTAGGGCGACCGTGACGCCGCTGGGCCGCCAGGGCCGGGAGATCTCCGTGAGCCATCGCAACCACAAACTCGGAATCCGCGCCGGGCTGGGCGCCTGCGCGCTCGCGCTGGCGCTCGCCGGCTGCGC
This sequence comes from uncultured Spirochaetales bacterium, assembly GCA_964501435.1. Lineage (GTDB taxonomy): Bacteria > Myxococcota_A > UBA9160 > UBA9160 > UBA6930 > VGRF01. Next base: position 27,942 of record CAZCTH010000028.1, read on the forward strand.
GACGCAGCGCATCGAGACCAAGCCGCAGGAGGCGCCGCCCGCAGGCCCGTACCTGATCGGCGAGGGCGACCTGCTCGCCGTACGCGTGTGGAAGAACCAAGAGTTGTCGGTCGAGGTGCCGGTGCGGCCGGACGGCATGATCTCGGTGCCGCTGCTGAACGACGTGAAGGCCGCGGAGCTGACGACGGATCAGCTCAAGGCCGAGATCACCACGCGCCTCTCCGAGTTCATCACCAAGCCCGACGTCACGATCGTGGTGCTGCGCCCCGACTCGAAGCGCGTGTTCGTGCTCGGCGAGGTCGCGCGGCCCGGCCCGATTCCGCTCTCGAGCAACCTCACCGTGATCGACGTGCTCTCCGCGGCCGGCGGCTTCTCGCCGTTCGCGGACGACGACGACATCCGCATCATCCGCCGCGGCGAGGGCGGCGCCGAGCTCGAGTTCAAGTTCGACTACGGCGCCTACGTCCGCGGCCGCGCGCCGGGCACGAACATCCTGCTGCAGCCGGGCGACAAGATCGTCGTCCCGAAGTGATCGCAGAGCACTAGGAGTGTCGAAGATGCGCCGCATGCTGCTCGGGATCGCGCTGCTCGCTGGATTCGCCGATCCGGTGCGGGCCGGCGATCTGATCGTCGGCGCCGAAACCGACATGCGGTTTGATGACAACGTCTTCGGGAGCTCCAGCAACGAGGTCTCGGACGGATACTGGACGATCGCGCCGACGTTCGAGCTCACGGAGCGCTGGAAGACCGTCGAAGGGCGCCTCAATCTGTGGCCGACGTACGAGCTCTACTTCGACGAAGAGGCCCTGCGCGGGATCAACTACGACGCCAACGGGTCGCTCGAATGGAAGCCGACCGAGCGGACCACCGTTGGATTCTCAGACATCTTCAGGCGAAATCGAACCGTAAGCGCCTTCAACGACGCTGGCGCGGTGACGGGCCGGCGAGAGCGTTTCAACCGCAACACCGCAGAGTTCAGCGTTGCGCACCGCACGAGTCCGCGGGGAACGCTCTACCTGAATGGATCCCACGCATTGTGGGAGTTCGACACGACCCGACGCGTCGACCAGCAGAGCGGCGCCGCTGCGCTTCGCTACGACTGGCTCGTGAACGAGCGAGCTCGGCTCGGCGGTTCGGTGCAGTTCTCGCGGCAGAAGCTCGAGCCCGAGGCGTCTCGCTCGAACCACACGGACTACTTCAACGCGTCGTTCACCGGCAGCTACGTGCCCGCGGAGTCCTTCCTGTTCAGGGCGTCGGTCGGCCCGACGCTCGTCCGGCAGCCCGGCGCGTCTTCGCGATTCCCGAGCGCCGTGTTCCGCGGGAACGTGCAGCGCTTCAATGGCGCCGGCGTTCCGCTCGTCGGCATCGTGGGCACGTGCCCGCAGCTTCCGGGCGGTGAGGTCTTCGACGGGCCTGGCTGTGTGTTCGTCCCGTGGAGCCTCGACCCGGCCTTCCTGCGGCTCGGCACCGCGATCCCCGTCGTGTCCAGCGTGCCGACACCGGAGCGGAACAGCTGGACCTACTTCGCCGACGTCGAGCTCTCCAAGGAGTGGGAGAACGCGCGCCTCACGGGAGCGTATCGGCGCGACCAGGGCTCGAGCTCTGCGCTCGGCTTCACGTCGATCTCGGACAGCGTGTCCCTGAGCGCCTCGTGGCGACCGCTCCAAAGGCTCTCGCTCTATGTCACGACGGCCTGGGAAGACAGGGACCAGGCAGACCGAGCCGCCGCGCAGCTCTCGTTCGTGACGCTGCTCGACACCCTCCCACCCGCCGGGACGCTGCCGCCGGTGAACAACCTCGTCCCGACCGAGCTGCGGATCGTCCCTGCCATCTCGGGCAAACGGGCCACCGTGAGCAACGTCAGCGTCAGCGTCGGCGGCGATTACTTCCTGCACCCAGCGCTGAAGCTCGAGGCGCAGGCGGGTTGGAACGATCAAGCCGCCTCCGCGAACTCTGGCTTCGGCGATGCGAGTCGCTTCTGGCTGCGCGTCGGCCTCGACTTCGAGTACGGCCCCATCCGCTGGTAGAGCGCCGATCGAACTGGACTGGAGACCCCCCATGGACATGCAACAAGGCTTCGCCCTCGACGACCTCGGCGGCGTGGTGCGCCGGCGCGGCGCGATCATGGCGGCAGTGCTCGGCGCCACCGTGCTCGCGTTCGTGCTCGTCGCGGGCTGGCTGCCCAACGCCTATCAGGCCTCGACCACGCTGCTGATCGAACCGCAGAGCATCTCCGAACGGCTCGTCGAGTCGGGCGTGCCCGAGACCGAGCTGAACAACCGCCTCCACCTCTTGCAGATGCAGATCCTCTCGCGCGGCCGGCTCTCGCAGGTGATCGACGACCTGAACGTCTACCCCGAGCTCGAGGACGAGCTGACGCGCGCCGAGGTGATCGACTTGATGCGCGAGCAGATCAGCCTCGTGCCGGTGCTGCCCGAGCTCGCCACCGAGGCGCGCGCCCAGACGGGCGTGCGCCCGGGCGACGTCTCGGTCACCACGTTCCAGCTCCGCTTCGAGCACCGCTCGCCGACCGTCGCGGCCGCCGTCGCCAACCGGCTCGCGAACAGCTTCATCGAGGAGCACCTGCGCGAGCGTACGGAAGTCTCCGGGGACACGGCGGAGTTCATCCAGGAAGAGCTGCGCCGCCAGTCGGTCGAGATCGCGCGCGTCGAGAAGGAGATCGCCGACGTCAAGACGGCGAACGCCGGCATCCTGCCCGAGGACTTCGACGCGAACCAGCGCCTGCTCGAGCGCCTCACCGAGACGATGCGCGACGCGCAGCGCGAGCTGTCGGTCGCGATGAGCGACGAAGCGTTCTACAAGCAGCAGGCGCTCGTCGGCGGAGGCGCGGAGGATTTTCTCGGCGGCCAGGTGGTTACGCCGCGGCGTCGCGTGGAGATGCTCGAGCTGCAGCTCGCCGAGTACCGCTCGCGAGGATTCACCGACAAGCACCCCGACGTGATCGCCGCGAAGGACGAGATCGCCGGGCTGCGCAAGGAGATCGAAGCAGGCGCCAGCGACCCGGCGAATCTTTCGCCCGCGCAGCAGAATGCGCGCTTCGAGATGCAGCGCGCGAGCCTGCGCCGCGCATCGGCGGAGCAGGAGATCGAGCGCATGCGCAACCAGCTCCAGGCAGTCGAGGAGCGGCTCAACAAGACCCCGAAGGTCGCCGAGCAGCTGAACGCCCTCGAGCGCGAGCACGAGCACCTGTTCGACGCGTATCAGGAGTTCAGCAAGAAGCGCCTCGAGGCGGGCGTCGCGGCGGACATGGAGTCGCGCCAGAAGGGCGAGAAGTTCCGCGTGCTCGAGCAGGCGGTCGCGCCGCCGGAGCCGTCGTCTCCCAATCGCCCGCTGCTGCTCGCGATGGGCCTCTTGCTCGGCATCGCGCTCGCCGTCGGCTACGCGCTCGCCGCGGAGGCGACGGACGAATCGTTCCACACGCCGCGGCGGCTGCAAGATCGCTTTGGCATTCCGGTGCTCGCGGCGATTCCGGCGGTCGTGCTGCCCACCGACGTCGCCGAGCGGCGCACGCGCACGATCCGGCGCGTCGCCCTCGCCGGCGCGACGGCTGCCGTCGTGCTCGTCGTCTCGGCCGCAGGCTACTGGTGGCAGGGCACGCGCAGCGCCGCGTCGGGCAACCCGGAAGCCGCGGAAGGCCAGGCGGCGCAGGCGGGCTGAGCATGTACCACGCGCACTACGGACTCCTGCGCAGCCCGTTCGAGATGACGCCGGATCCGGCGTTCCTCTGGATGAGCGACGCGCACGCCGAGGGCCTCGCCACGCTGGTGTACGGCGTGAAGGCGCGGAAGGGGTTCGTGTTGCTCACCGGCGAGGTCGGGACGGGCAAGACCACGCTGCTTCACGCGCTGCTCGCTCAGCTCGACCGCAACACGCTCGCCGCGTTCGTCTTCAATCCGCGCCTCGAGCCGCTGGATTTCTTCCGCGTGCTGTTCGACGAGCTCGGCATCGAGGCGCCGTGCGCGACCAAGGCCGACTACCTGATCGCGCTGAACCGCTTCCTGATCGCGCGGCTCGAGCAGGATCTCCCGACGCTGCTCATCATCGACGAGGCGCAGAATCTCTCGGCCGAGATGCTCGAAGAGGTGCGCCTGCTCTCGAACCTCGAGACGCCGACCTCGAAGCTCCTGCAGATCATGCTGGTGGGGCAGCCGGAGCTCGCCGAGATGCTCGCGCGGCCGGAGCTGCGGCAGCTGCGCCAGCGCATCGTGATGCGCCACCAGCTGCGCCCGTTCACGCGTGAAGAAACCGCGACGTACGTGCGCGAGCGCTTGCGCATCGCCGGCTACACGGGCAAGGACTTGTTCGACAAGCGCGCGCTCCAGCGGCTCCACGAGGTCACGGGCGGCATTCCGCGTCTCGTGAACGTGGTGTGCGACGGCGCGCTCTTGCTCGGCTACGGGCGGGAGCTCCGCAGCATCGGCGAGGGCGAGATCGCCGAGGTCGCGCGCGACCTCGCGCTCACGCCGGTCGCCGCGATCCAGGAAGAGAAGAAGCCCGCGCAGGCGCCCGCAGCGGCCCCGGTGCGGAGCGGCGGCTGGCGCGGCTGGCTGCGCCGCCAGACAGGGAGAGCGTGATGGGCAAGGTGTACGACGCGTTGCGAAAGGCCGAGGAGCAGCGCTCGCGGCGACTCCAGGAAGCCGCGGAGGCGAACCCCGCGCCCGGCGACCTCGGTGCGCCGGGCGGCGCCGTCGCGGCGGCGGCCACTCCGTTCCAACGCCTGCGCGACGACGCGCGGCCGGCGAGCGCGGAGAGCGGCGACGCGCACAACAAGCGCCGCATCGTGCTGCTGCAGCCCGAATCCGCGGTGGCGGAGCAGTTCCGCTCGCTGCGCGCCCGCATCGACGCGCTCGCCGAGACGCGGCCGCTGCGCACGATCGCGGTGACGAGCACGATGCCCGGCGAAGGCAAGACGATGGCGTCGATCAGCCTCGCCGCCGTGAGCGCGATGCAGCTCGGCGCCAAGGTCGTGCTCGTGGAGTGCGACCTGCGCGAGCCGACCATCGCCGCGGCGCTCGGGCTGCGCCTCGACGCCGGCATCACCGAGGTGCTCGTGGACGGCGCGCCGCTCGAGCGCGCGATCCAGCGCGCGCCCGGCAGCGCGCTCGACGTGCTCGCGGTGCGCGGCCGCCCCGCGAATCCTTCGGAGCTGCTCTCCTCGGACGCGTTCCGCAACCTGATCACGCAGCTCGCGAATCGCTACGAGCGCGTGATCCTCGATCTACCGCCGACGCTCGGCCTGCCCGATGCCAAGACGGTGAGCGGCCTGTGCGACGGCACGGTGTTCGTGGTGCGCGCCGACGAGACGCCGCAGCGCGACATCGAGGCGGCGCTCGAGGTGCTCGGTCGCGAGCGCGTGCTCGGCATCGTGATGAACGGCGCCGATTCGCCGAGCGACACGTACGCCAAGTACCTGCGCAGCTGAAGCGCGGGCGGACGCAATCTCGATGGGCGACGCGCTCTGGGCATTCGCGACGTTCGGAGGCGCGGCGATCGCCGCCGCCTCCGCGACGCCGTTCGTGATCCGCCTGGCGCTCGCGATGGGCGTCGTCGACCGGCCCAACGAGCGCAAGGTGAGCTCCCGCGCGCGCATGCCGCTGATGGGCGGCGTCGCGGTCGCGCTCGGCTTCTGGGTCGGCCTCGCGCTCGCGATCCAGCTGCTGCCCGACGGCGGCGGCCTCTCGGGCGGGATCGAGCCGCTGCTGATCGGCGGCTTCCTGATGCTGTGCCTCGGCGCCTTCGACGACCGCTACGGACTGAACGCGTGGCAAAAGCTGGGCGTGCAGCTCGTCGCCGCGGCGATCGCCGTCGCGAGCGGGACGCGCATCGACCACCTGACGAGCCCGCTCAGTGGCGAGGTGCTCATCTTCGACCCCTGGCTGGCGTGGCTCGCGACGATGGCGTGGATCGTGGTCGTGACGAACTCGATCAACCTGATCGACGGCCTCGACGGCCTGTGCACCGGCGTGAGCGCGATCATCACGCTCGCGCTGACGGCGGTGGCCTATCAGGCCGGCCACGGCGTCGTGGTCGTCGCGGGCCTCGCGCTGGCCGGCGGCCTGGTCGGTTTCCTGCCCTTCAACTTCCCGCCGGCGCGCATCTTCGTCGGCGACACCGGCGCGCTGTTCGTCGGCTACAGCCTCTCGATCCTCGCGCTCGAGGGCTACCAGCGCGCGACCGTCATCACCTTCCTCGTGCCGCTGCTCGCGCTCGCGGTGCCGCTGCTCGACACCACGCTCTCGATCCTGCGCCGCCTGCGCTCGGGCAAGGGCGTGATGCAGGCCGACCGCCAGCACATGCACCATCGCTTGCTCGCCGAGTACCACGGCGACCACCGGCCCGCCGTGCTCTCGCTCTACGGCCTGACCGCCTGCTTCTGCCTGATCGCGATCTCGTTCACGCGCCTCGAGGGTGTGACCAGCTTGCTCTTCCTCGCGATCGTCGTCCTGCTCACGCTGCGCATCTTGCGCAACCTCGGCTTCGCGGCGGTCGAGGATCCGCAGGCGAGCGCGCCCGCGCCCGCGCGCGAGAACGGAGACCGATCGTGAGCGCGCGCGTCGCGTTGATCACGGGCATCACGGGCCAGGACGGTTCGTATCTGGCGGAGCTGTTGCTCGGCAAGGGCTACGCCGTGCACGGCGTCGTGCGCCGTTCGAGCAGCGAGAACTTCGAGCGCATCGGGCATCTGCACGGCCGCGTCGAGCTGCATCAGGCGGACCTGCTCGACCAGAGCTCGCTGCAGGCCGTCGTCGCGCTCGTGCGGCCCCACGAGCTCTACAACCTCGCGGCGCAGTCGTTCGTGCCGACCTCGTGGTCGCAGCCGACGCTCACCGGCGAGTTCACGGCGCTCGGCGTGACGCGCATCCTCGAGGCCCTGAAGCTCGTGGATCCGGGCATCCGCTTCTATCAGGCCTCGAGCTCCGAGATGTTCGGCAAGGTGCGCGAGACGCCGCAGAACGAGTCCACCCCGTTCTATCCGCGCAGCCCCTACGGCGTGGCGAAGGTGTTCGGCCACCACATCACGGTGAACTACCGCGAGAGCTTCGGCTTGTTCGCGGTGTCGGGGATCCTGTTCAACCACGAATCCCCGCGGCGCGGGCGCGAGTTCGTCACGCGCAAGATCAGCGAGGCGGTGGCGCGCATCAAGCTCGGCCTGCAGGACGAGCTCGCGCTGGGAAACCTGGATGCCCGGCGCGACTGGGGCTACGCGCCGGAATACGTCGAGGCGATGTGGCGCATGCTCCAGCAGGACGCGCCGGACGACTTCGTGATCGGCACCGGCGAGACGCACTCTCCCCGCGAGTTCGTCGAGCTGGCGTTCGCCCACGTGGGCCTCGCGGCGAAGGACTTCGTGCGCGTGGACGAGCGCTACCTGCGTCCCGCCGAAGTGGACTTGCTGCTCGCCGATCCCCGCAAGGCCGAACGGCAGCTCGGCTGGAAGGCGCGGACCTCGTTCGCGGATCTCGTGAGGGGGATGGTGGACGCCGATATGGAGGCGCAGCAGAGGTCGAGCGGACGCCGCCTCGGAGGTCCTGGAACGCGATGAGCCGAACCGCACTCGTCACCGGTGGCGCCGGCTTCATCGGCAGCCATCTCGTCGACCTGCTGGTGCGGGCCGGCTGGCGCGTGCGCGTGCTCGACGACTTCTCGAGCGGTACCGAGGCGAACCTGGCCGCGTCGAAGGGCCACGTCGAGTTGTTGCGGGGCGACGTGTGCGACACGTCGCTCGCCGCGCGGGCGGTCGCCGGCGTGGAGGTCGTGTTCCACGAGGCCGCGATCCCTTCCGTGCCGCGCAGCGTGGCGGAGCCGGAGTGGACGCACCGCGTGAACGTGGACGCGACGCTGGCGTTGCTCGTGGCGTCCCGCGCGGCGGGCGTGCGCCGCTTCGTGTTCGCCGGCTCGTGCGCGGCCTATGGCAACGGAGACCAGCTCCCCAAGCGGGAAGACATGGCCACCGAGCCCGAGTCGCCGTACGCGCTGCAGAAGGTCGCCGCCGAGGGCTACTGCACGCTGTTCACCAAGCTCTACGGCTTCGAGACGGTCGCGCTGCGCTACTTCAACGTGTACGGGCCGCGCCAGAATCCGCAGAGCGAGTACGCCGCGGTGCTGCCGCGCTTCATCACCGCCTGCCTCGCGGGCCGCGCGCCGACGATCTACGGCGACGGCGAGCAGACGCGCGACTTCGTGTTCGTGGGCGACGTCGCGCTCGCGAACCTGCTCGCGGCCGAGAGCTCGAAAGCGGTGGGCTCGGTCGTCAACGTGGCCGGCGGCCGGCGCATCTCGCTGAACGAATTGCTGCGGGCGATCCAGGACGTCGCGGGCACGCGGCTCGAGGCGCAGCACGCGCCCGCCCGCGCGGGCGACGTGCGGCACAGCCTCGCGAGCCTCGCGCGCGCCGAGGCGCTGCTCGGCTTTCGCCCGCAAACCACTCTGCTCGACGGCCTCGCCGTCACCATCGACAGCTATCGAGGAGCGCGCGCGTCATGAACATCTGTGTGATCGGCACCGGCTACGTGGGTCTCGTCACCGGCGCGTGCTTCGCCGAGTTCGGCGTCTCCGTGATCTGCGCGGACAAGGACGCCAGCAAGGTGGAGTCACTGCGCGCGGGCAAGATCCCCATCTACGAGCCGGGCCTCGACGCGCTGGTGGCGCGTAACGTGGAGCAGGGCCGGCTCTCGTTCACCACTGAGACCGCCGAGGCGGTGCGCTCGTCGCTGGTCGTGTTCATCGCCGTGCAGACGCCGACGCTGCCCGATGGCGGCACCGACCTGCGCGCCGTCGAGGGCGTCGCGCGCGAGATCGGGCGCGCGCTGAACGGCTACAAGGTCGTCGTCACGAAGAGCACCGTGCCGGTCGGCACGACGCAGCGCGTGAAGGAGCTGATCCGCGAAGAGCTCGACGCGGCCGGCCGCGACGAGAGCTTCAGCGTGGCCTCGAACCCCGAGTTCCTGCGCGAGGGCGCCGCGATCGGCGACTTCATGCGCCCGGACCGCGTGGTGATCGGCGCCGAGGACGACGCCGCGCGCGCGATCCTGCGCGACCTCTACCGCCCGCTCTACCTGAACGAGACGCCCTTCGTGCTCACCGACGTCGCGACCTCGGAGCTCACGAAGTACGCGGCGAATGCCTTCCTCGCGACGAAGATCTCGTTCATCAACGAGTTCGCGAACCTGTGCGAGACCGTCGGCGGCGACGTGCAGGCGCTCGCGCGCGGCATCGGTCTCGACGGCCGCATCGGCAAGAAGTTCCTGCACGCGGGCCCCGGCTTCGGCGGCTCGTGCTTCCCGAAGGACACGCGCGCCGCGGCGTACTTCGCGAAGGCCCTCGGCAACTCGCTCGAGATCGTCGAGGCGACCGTGCGCGTGAACGAGCGCCAACGCGAGCGCATGGTGGACAAGATCGAGCGCGCGGTCGGCGGCAGCCTGCGCGGCAAGACGATCTGCCTGCTCGGCCTCTCGTTCAAGCCCGAGACCGACGACATGCGAGACGCGCCGTCGATCGACATCGCGAAGGGCCTGGCGGCGCGCGGCGCCGCGCTGCGCGCGTTCGACCCGGTGGCGATGCACGCCGCGGAGCCGCTGCTCCCGGGCGTGACGCTCTGCAAGGACGCTTATCAGGCCTGCGAGGGTGCCGACGCGGCGGTGATCGTCACCGAATGGAACCAGTTCCGCCTGCTCGATCTCGAGCGCACGCGGCTCGCGCTGCGGCGGCCGGTGATGATCGACCTGCGCAACGTCTACGAGCCCGAGACGATCCGCAAAGCCGGATTCGAGTACAGCAGCGTCGGTCGATGAGCCGCGCGCCCGTCCACGCCGTGGTGCTCGCCGGCGGCGCGGGCACGCGCTTCTGGCCCTTGTCGCGGGAGGCGCGCCCGAAGCCGCTGCTGCGCGTAGCGGGCGAGGGCAGCCTGCTCGCGGAGGCGGTCGCGCGCGCGCGGCGCGTCGCCGATCCGGGCTGCGTGTGGCTCGTGTGCGGGCGCGATCACGCGGAGGCGGTGCGGCGCGAGGCCGGGCTCCCGCCCTCGCGCACGCTCGTCGAGCCGCGCATGCGCAACACCGCGGCGGCGGTGGGCCTCGCCGCAGCGCGCATCGCGTCGACCGCGCCCGAGGCGGTGATGGTCGTGCTGCCCGCGGATCACCGCGTCCCGCGCGCCGCCGAGTTCGCGCGCGCGGTGCGCAGCGCCGTGCGCGCGGCGTCCCGCGAGCCGGTGCTCGTCACGCTCGGCGTGCGCCCGACGCGTCCCGAGACGGGCTACGGCTACATCCGCCTCGGCGACGCGGTCGGCTCCGCACACCCCGGCCTGTTCGCCGTGGAGCGCTTCGTCGAGAAACCCGACCTGCCGACGGCGCTGACCTTTCTCGCGAGCGGCTCCCACCTGTGGAACTCGGGCATGTTCGTGTGGAGCGTCCGCACGCTCCTCTCGGAGCTCGCGCAGCACGCCCCGGCCATCGCCCGGGCGCTTCTGCCCGTCGCAGCGCTCCCCGCACGCGCCCGCGCGGCGGACGTGGAGGCCGCCATCGCGGCCGCCTACGGCCGCGTGCCCAAGGCGCCCATCGACACCGCGCTGCTCGAACGAAGCGGCCGTGTCTGGTGTCTGCCCGTGGACTTCCGTTGGTCCGACGTCGGTACGTGGGCCTCGCTGGCGCAGGAGGTCGGTGTTTCAGCGGGGGGCAGTTCGGTGATCTCGGGCACAGCCTGGACCTACGACGCCCCGGGAAACTTGATCGCCGGGGGCGACCGGCCGATTGTGCTGCTGGGCGTCCGCGGGCTCGCGGTGATCGACGCCGGGGATGCGCTCCTCGTCGCAGATCTCACGCGCAGCGGCGAAGTCCGAGACGTGGTGGCGAGCTTGCGGAGGCGCGGGCGCCGCCAGCTCCTGTAACAACTCGCGAACGATCCGAAGAGGGGAAGCGCATGGCAGGCAACGACGCACTCGAGGCGCTTCGCTCGATCCCGCTGTTCTCGCACGTCGCGGACGCGGATCTCGAGCAGATCGCCTCGCACCTGATCGAGCGGCGCTATCCGCGCAACACGACGATCGTCGAAGAGGGGCTGCCCGGCGACTACATGTACATCATCCGCGAAGGCCGCGTGAAGGTGACCAAGCTCAGCGAAGACGGGCGCGAGAAGATCCTCGCGTTCTTCGAGCCCGGGCACTTCGTCGGCGACATGGCGCTGCTCGACCGCGCGCCGCGCTCGGCCTCGGTGAAGGCGCTGACGCCGGTTCGCGTGCTCGCGCTCTCCCGCGCAGACTTCACGGGCTTGATCCGCAAGAGCCCCGACCTCGCGATCGCCGTGATCCGCGAGCTCTCCGGCCGCCTGCGCGCAGTCAACGATCAGGCCAGCGCGCTCTCCTTCCAGCGCGTGAAGGACCGCACCAAGGGCCTGCTGATCCGGCTCGCCAAGGACGAAGCGGCCGACGCCGATCACGTGATGACGCCGGCGCTCACGCACCAGCAGATCGCCGACATGATCGGGACGTCCCGCGAGACGGTGACGCGCGTGATCAAGGACCTGAAGGGCGCGGGATGGCTCGGCCAAGACGGCAAGCGGTACGTGGTCTCTCGCGATGCTGCTGAGGCAGTGATCGACTAGGTGACCGGTGCAGCCGGCGGCGCCTTTTGCCGCCTGGCTGCGTTGCGCTGCGCTCGCCGTATTTCCAATACGGCTTCGCTTGCGCGCCACGTTCGTGTGACTCCGCTCGCCTGCGGCTCGCTGCGCGCTTCGCTTGCCGAGTCGGCCCTCCCTCGTGTGCGAGGCGCTTCGGGTGTCTCCAGCGCTCGCAGCGCTGCGCCGATGACTGGGCGTGCTCGTCCAGGATGCCGCGTTTGCGCATGCGCTTTTGCTTTCGCTCCGTTCCGGCGTGGTGGCCGTGGATGGGGGCGGGCGTGTGGCTGCGATTTCGCTCGACGCGGCGCGGTTGCTGGGGGTGCCGGCGCGGCTCGGGGAGCCGGCGGCGGTGTTGCTCGCGGGGCAGCCCGAGGTGCTCGCGCAGCTCGAGGCCGCGCGCGCGGGCCGGCCCGCGCCGCGGGCCGAGCTGACGCTGCGCGGGCCTGGCGGCGAGACGCGCACGATCGGATTCACCGCGTTGCCGGTCGCCTCGGGCGGCGCGGCGATGTTGTTCCGCGACCTCACGCCGCTCGAGCGGCAGAGCGAGCAGGAGCGGCTCACGGGCCGGCTCGCGGCGCTCGGCCAGATGGCGGCGGGCCTCGCCCACGAGATCCGCAATCCGCTCGCGTCGATCGAGTTGCTGGCAGGGCTCGTCGCGCGCGAAGCGAACGGGCAGCCGGCGCTGAAGGAGTTCGCGGAGGAGATCTCTCGCGAGGTGCACGCGATCGAGTCCACCGTCGAGGCGTGCCTCGCCTGGGTGCGGCCCGAGCCCGCGCAGCGCGTCCCGCTCGACCTCGCGACGCTCGTGGACGATGCGCTGCGCCGCGCGCTCGCCCGCGCCCCGTTCGCCGGCGCCGTACACCGCCACGTCGACGCGCGCGCGCGTGGCACCGGCGACGCCGCCCTGCTGCGCTCCGCGCTGGAGAACCTGCTCGTGAACGCCGTGCAGGCGATGGGCGCCGTTGCCCGGCCGAGCGGCCACGCGCTGTCGGTGCACGCGGCCCCCACCGCCGACGGCGGCTTCTCGCTCGGGGTCGAGGACACGGGCCCCGGCGTCTCGCCCGAGCTGCGCGAGCGGATCTTCTTCCCGTTCTTCACGACGCGCGCGAACGGCTCCGGCATCGGGCTCGCGTGGGTGCAGAAGGCGGTCGCCGCCCACGGCGGCAGCGTCAGCGTGGCCGACCGCTCCGGCGGCGGCGCGCGCTTCACGCTGTTCGTGCCGGCGGAGCGCACGCCGTGAGCCTCGCGGCGGCCTCGGTGCTCGTCGTCGAGGACAACGCGACGCTGCGCCGCGCGATCGTGCGCGCGCTCGGGCCGCGCTGTCAGCTCGTCGAAGAGGCCGAGACGTGCGCTGCCGCGCGGGAGCGCATCGCGACGGCCGACGACGCCTTCAGCGTCGTGCTCACCGACCTGCGGTTGCCCGACGGCAACGGCATCGACGTGTTGCGCGCCGCGCGCGCGCGCGACGCGCGGAGCTCGGTCGTGCTCATGACCGCTCACGGCAGCGTCGAGACGGCGGTCGAGGCGATGCGCGAAGGCGCCGTGGACTTCCTGCAGAAACCGTTCGAGCTCGCGGAGCTCGAGGCCCGCGCGCAGCGCGCCGCCGCCCAGGCGCGTCTCGTGGGCGAGGTCGCCGAGCTGCGCGCCGAGCGCGGGGCCCGGCGCTCGCGCAGCGCGCTGGTCGGCTCGCACCCCACGTTCGTCGCGGCGGCCGCGCTCGCCGAGCGCGTGGCGCCGACGCGCTCGACCGTGCTCGTGACCGGCGAGACCGGCACCGGCAAGGAGCTGATCGCCGGGCTGGTCCACTCGGCCTCGCCGCGTGCCGACGGCCCGTTCGTGAAGGTGAACTGCGCGGCCCTGCCCGAGACGCTGCTCGAGTCGGAGCTGTTCGGTCACGAGCGCGGTGCGTTCACGTCGGCCGACCGCCAGCGCATCGGCCGCTTCGAGCAGGCCAGCGGCGGCACGCTCTTCCTCGACGAGATCGGCGACCTCTCGCCCGCGACGCAGGCGAAGCTGTTACGGGTGCTCCAGGACCAGGAGTTCCAGCGCCTGGGCGGTACGCGCACCCTGCGCACCGACGCGCGCGTGGTCGCGGCGACCAACAAGGACCTGCGCGCCGCGATCCTCGCCGGCGAGTTCCGCGAAGACCTCTACTTCCGTCTGAACGTGATCACGATCGAGCTGCCGCCGCTGCGCGAGCGGGGTGACGACGTCACGGCGCTGGCGGAACAGTTCCTCGCCGAGTTCGCGGGGGAGCTGGGCCGCCCCCGCTCAGGCTACGCCGCCGGTGCCCTCGCGCGGATCCGCGCCCACTCCTGGCCCGGGAACGTGCGCGAGCTGCGCAACGTGGTCGAGCGCGCCGTCCTGATGGGGGACGGGCCGGCCGTCGAGGCCAGCGACCTCTCGATCGGCCAGGCCCCGACGCCGGCGGGCCGAGGAGGCTGGCGCCCCCAACTCCCCCCGACCGGCCTCGCTCTCGACGACGCCGAGCGGGCGATCGTGCTCGAAGCCCTGGACCGCACGGGCTGGGTGCAAAAGGAGGCTGCGGCCTGGCTGCGCATCTCCCGCCGCAAGCTGAACTACATGATCCAGCAGATGGGCATCACGCACGCAACCTGGCGCCGCAATCGGGACACTGACTGAGGTCGCGCGCCGCTCCGGCGTGCGCGAGAACTTCACCCAAGTCGGGGACGCAACCGCGTCGCCGCCGGATAGATTTCGGCCCCCTCGAGGAGCACCCATGTCTCTCGCCCGAATCCTGCTCTGTCTGCTCGCGCTCGCGGTCGTCGGCTGCCAGAGCGAAGCCGATCGCGCCGCCGAGCACATGGCCCGCGGCGAGGCCTTGCTGAAGGAAGAGAAGTTCGACGAGGCGACGATCGAGTACAAGAACGCGACCAAGCTCGTGCCGAACGACGCGAAGGCCCACTACGGCCTCGCGAAGGCCTATCTCGGCAAGAAGGAGGCGCGGAACGCCTACTGGGAGCTGCAGGAAACCGTTCGGCTGGATCCGTCCGACGTCCAGGCGCGGATCGATCACGGCGAGTTCCTGCTGTACGGCCGCACCGAGGAGCTCGAGCAGGCCGTGACGAGCGCCGACGCGATCATCGCTGCCGAGCCGAAACGCTGGGAGGGCTACGCGCTGAAGGGCCGCGCCCTCGCGGCGCTCGGTCGCCACGACGAGGCGGGCGAGTCGTTCAAGCGCGGCGTCGAGACGGCGCCGGACCAGCCGCCCGTCGTACTGCTCTGGGCGAACCATCTGAAGCAGCAGGGCAAGCTCGCGGACGCCGAGGCCGCCTACCAGAAGCTCGCGACGCTCTCGCCCGGATTCGCGACGTCGGCCGCGTTGGGCGGCTTTCTCGCGGGCATCGAGGGCCGCGACGCCGACGCCGAGGCCGCGTACCGCAAGGCCCTCGCCGAGGCCAAGCCCGAAGAGATCGTGTTCGCGAACAAGGTCCTCGCGAACTTCCTCAGCTCGCGGCAGCGCGTCGCAGAGGCAGAGGACGTGCTGAAGGGCGCGATCGCCGGCTCGCCGGACAGCACCGAGTTGATCTACGCGCTCGCCGCCTTCTACAGCGAGCACGGGCGCGAGGAAGAAGCCGATCGCATGATCGAGCAGGCGACGAAGGCCCAGCCCGACAAGCCGGAGCCGTGGCTCGTGTTGTCGGCCAACCACGGCCGCCGCGGCGATCTCGAAGGCGCGCTCGAGGCCGCCGAGCAAGCCGTGAAGGTGGCGCCCGAGAACGACCTCGCGAAGCTCCGCCGCGCCGAGGTGCTCGTCGACCTCGGTGCGCAGCGCCAGGACAGCGCCGTGCTCGCGCAGGCCGAGGCCGTGGTCAATGCGATCCTCAGCGTGAACGAGGACCACCCCGAAGCGAACTTCGTGAAGGGCAAGCTCGAGCTGACGCGCCGGGACTACCCGGCCGCACTCGCCGCGCTGCGTCGCACCGTCGAGCGGCGCCCCGACATGGCGCAGGCCTGGTTCCTCTCGGGCTCCGCGAAGTTCCTCGCCGGCGACCGGGCCGGCGCGCGCGGCGATGCGCAGGAAGCGCTCCAGATCGAGCCGAACTTCCCCGAAGCGATCGCGCTGCTCGCGCGGGCGCACGCCGCGCTCGGCGATCACGCGCTCGCGGTCGAGGCCGGCAATCGCGCGCTCGCGCTCGGCGCGGGACCGGAGATGCGAATCGCGGTCGCGCAGAGCCTCGTCGCGCTCGACCAGCGCGGCGACGCGCTGCTCGAGCTCGAGAAGATCCCGGCCGAGCAGCGCGGCGCGGAAGCGCACTTCGCGGTGGGTCGCGTGCACCTGATCGAGGCGCTTTCGTTGGCGGCGCAGGCGCGCAACCCGCAGGGCGAGGTGGTGAAGCCCGATCTCGAGGCTCGCGCGGATCGCGAGTTCGCCGAGGCGCGCGTGCATCTCGAGCAGACGGCGAAGCTGCTGCCGGGCAACGCCGACGTGCTCGCCTCGCTGGCTTCGATCGATCTGCGCCAGAAGCGCGGCGGCGAGTCGCTGGCGCGCGTGCGCGCGGCGAGTCAGGCCGCGCCGAAGGACGCCTTGCTCGCGCGCCTGCAGGGCGACCTCGAATTCGCGGCGGGCGAAGTCGACGCCGCCGAGAAGAGCTACCGGCGTGCCATCGAGATCGATCCCAATCAGCTCGAGAGCTACGGCAAGCTCGCCGGCCTGTACACGCGCCAGGGCCGCGGGGCCGAAGTGATCCGCACCTACGAGAACGCCGCGGCCGAGAATCCGAAGTCGGGCGAGCTGCAGCTCGTGCTCGGCACGCTGAAGGAAGGGCAGGGGCCGGCCGGCGTCGACGCCGCCATCAAGCACTACGAGAAGGCGATCGAGCTGAATCCCTCCCTCGCGGCGGCCAAGAACAATCTCGCCTACTGGCTCGCCGAGCGGGGCACGGATCTCGACCGCGCCCTCGACCTCGCCCAGGAAGCGAAGGCGGTGCTCGCCAAGTCTCCGCGCCAGAACCCGATGTCCGCGGACACGCTCGGTTGGGTCTTCTACAAGAAGAACCTGCCGGAAGCGGCGGTCAACTACCTGCGCGAGGCCGTCGGCGGGCTCGACCCGAGCTACCCGCAGGATCGCCTGCAGCGGCCGCTGATCCGCCACCACCTCGCCCTCGCGCTCGCAGCGCTGGGCGAGAACGAGGCGGCGGCGAGCGAATGGAAACAGGCGCTCGACGAGCAAGCGCAGCTGCCAAAGGCGCCGAACGCCCCGGACCCCGACTGGGTGAAGGAAGCCCGCGCGGCGCTCGCGAAGACGGGCGCCTAGGGCGCGCCGCGAGACGCGCGAGCCCCCCGCCGCGCCCAGCGCTCGTCGCCGCCCCGCGGCCGCTCCGCCGCGCCCGTGCGGGGCGTGCGCATCTCCGTAAAGCCGCGCAGGGCGTGTGCCGATGAAGCGCAGAGCCTCGGCTGCACTTGCGCCGAGCGACGAATCGCGCGGAGGGACTCATGAAGTTCGCAAAGCTCGCGCCCGCGGTGGCGCTGGCGTTCTCGCTCCCGGCTGGCCTCGCCATCGCGGAGGAGGCTGCGCCCGCGGCTCCCGCCGAGTCGCCCGAGGCGGCGCCGAGCGAGGCGCTCGGCCCGGTCGGTCACGACGCACAGGGCCGCCCCGGCCGCATCCACGTGGTGCAGGCCGGCGACACGCTGTGGGACATCTCCGACGCGTATCTCGGCACGCCGTGGGTGTGGCCTTCGATCTGGAAGGACAACACCGCGGAGGTCGAGAATCCGCACCGCATCTATCCGAACGAGCGCATCTGGATCAGCCCGCACGAGATGCGCAAGCTGACCGAGGCCGAGGCTGCCGAGATGCTCGCCCGCGGCCCGGCCGCCGCGGAGGAGCCGATGCCGGCGGCGATGGCCGACCCGGACGGCCCGGCCCTGGCCCCGCAGCGCGGGATGTATCGCTACACCGAAATCCAGACGACCGGTTTCGTGACGCTGGAAGAGCTCGAGGGTGCGGCGGCGATCATCGCCGGCCCCGCCAATCGCACGGTGCTGAGCGACCACACGCAGGTCGAGATCGGTCTCGGCCAGGGCGAGGTGGCCGTCGGCGATCAGCTCGACGTCTTCCGGCCCGGCGATCTCGTGGTCGACCCGAGCACCGGTGACACCATGGGCCGCGTGACCGAGCAGCTCGGCTGGCTCGAGGTCACGGCCGTCCACGACGAGTCGGCGACCGGCATCATCCGCCTCTCCCGCTCGGACATCGTGAAGGGCGACCACCTGATGCCGCGCCGCGCGCGCACGGCCGAGATCCCGATCGGCGACCGCGTGAACTTCGAGGGCGTGATCGCCTACACGCCGAGCCGCCGCGTGCAGATGGGCAGCGGCGACGTGCTGTACCTGAACCGCGGCTCTCATGAGGGGCTCTCGGTCGGCAGCCCGGTCGAGGTCTACGAGTCGCGCGGCGAAGCCTGGGACGCCGTCCGCAAGGAAGACCGCAAGCTCGCGGACCGCGTGCTCGCGAAGGCGATCGTCGTGGACGCGTACGAGGACACCTCGGTGGCCGTCGTCACGCACACGACGACCGAGCTGAACCGCGGGATGAAGGTGCGCGGCACCGACGACATCCGGAACTGACGCGAGCGCCCGCTGGCGGACCCGCGACGCGGGTCCGCTCGGCAGGCGGCGTTCGTTCGGCCTTCCGCGCGCGTGAACGCGCGTTGGCGTTGCGCGCACGGCTCCCGCGCGGCAGGGTGCGCGTGCTCCCGGTCCCGCGGAGCGAAGCGGTGGACGTACTCGATCCGCGCGTGCCCGAGCAGCGCGCGACGTTGGCATTGTGGTTGGAGGCGCAGCGGCGGTACGGGCTGCACCCGGAGCAAGCGCCGCCCGCGCTGCGGCGCTCGCGGACGCCGGCCGAGCTGGCCCGCGCGCTCGAGCGCGACGCGGACGCCGCATGGCGCGCGCTGCGGGATTGCGACGTGCTCGCGCTCGCCGGCGCGCGCGGCGTGCCGATCTCGTCGCCGCTCTATCCCGAGCGCCTGCGCCGCCTGGCGGATGCCCCGCCGCTGCTGCTCGTGCGGGGCAATCCGGCGCTGTTGCTGGTGCGCGGCGTCGCGATGGTCGGCGCGCGCGCGTGTACCCAGTACGGGCGCAGCGTCGCACGCGAGCTCGCGGCGGGCGCCGCGCGCGGCGGACTGCTCGTCGTGTCGGGGCTCGCGCGGGGCATCGACGCGGAGGCGCATGCGGCCGCGCTCGACGCGGGCGGCGCGAGCCTCGCGTTCCTGCCGTGCGGCATCGAGCGCGTCTACCCGGCGAGCCATCGCCGCTTGGCGACCGCCCTCGAAGCGCGCGGTGCGGTGGTCAGCGAGTTCCCGGTCGGCACGCCCGCGCTGCCGCCGTACTTCCCGCTGCGCAACCGCTTGATCAGCGCGCTGTCGGAGGCGGTGGTCGTCGTCGAGGCGCGCATCGCGAGCGGCACGCTGGTGACCGCGCGCCATGCGGCGAACCAGGGGGTCGACGTGCTCGCGGTGCCCGGCCCCGTGCACGCGGCGACGAGCGCGGGCCCGCACCAGCTGTTGCGCGACGGCGCGGGGCTCGTGACGTGCGCGGCCGACCTGCTGGACGCGTTCGGCATCGCCGTGCCGCACGCGCCGACGGAGCCCGCGCGCGCGCCCGAGCCCGCGGGTCTCGCGGGCCGCGCGCTCGCCTTGCTGCGCGACGGCC
>CAZCTH010000029.1:0-45789 GCA_964501435.1 uncultured Spirochaetales bacterium
GCCCTCGCGCTGCGAAGTGCCGCCCCCGTCGTACGGGTCGCGGGCGGCGAGGCCACCGTCACGGTGCGCGGGAGCGGCCGCGGCGGGCGCTGCCAGGAGCTCGCGCTCGGCGCCGCGCTCGCGTTGCAGGGAGAGCGCGGGGTCGCGCTGCTCGCGTCGGGGACGGACGGAAGCGACGGTCCCACCGAGGCGGCGGGCGCATTCGCGGACGGCGGCACCGTCGCGCGCGGTCGCGCGGCGGGCGTCGACGCCGAGGACGCTCTCGCGCGCAACGACGCGCACGCGTTCTTCGTGCGCGAAGGCGGCCTCTGGACGACCGGGCCGACGGGCACGAACGCGCTCGACGTGGTCCTGGTTTGGGTCGCGCCGCGCTCCTAGAGTGCGCGCCTGCTCATGCACCCCCGCGGCCCCGCGCTCCATTCGCTCGCGCTCCGATTCAGCGTGCTGCTCGGGCTCGTCGCGCAGGCCGCTTGGATCTACGCGCGCTACTGGGCCGACGACCGCGGTGTGCTGCGCGCGCGTGACGGCGCGATCGCCGGCGCGATGCGCCGTTTCGCGGTGCGCTTCGTGCGCATCGCGGTCGCCTACAAGGGCGGCCTGATCAAGCTCGGGCAGGTGGCGAGCCTGCGCGTCGACGTGCTGCCGGAAGAGGTGAGCGCGGAGCTCGCGAAGCTCCAGGATCGGGTGGACGCGCACCCGCTCGCGGAGATCCGGGCGCAGGTCGAACGCGAGCTCGGCGGGCGGCTCGAGGACCTCTACGCGTCGTTCTCGGAGAGCGCGATCGCGGCGGCGAGCCTCGGGCAGGTCCACGAGGCGCGCCTCGCGAGCGGCGAGCGCGTGGCGGTGAAGGTGCTCTATCCCGGCGTCGAGCGATCGGTCGCGATCGACCTCGCGGCAGCGCGCGTCGGCCTCTGGCTGTTCGACTTCGTCACCGTGGCCGACCTCGACTCCGTGTACGCGCAGGTGCGCAGCTCGATTCACGGCGAGATGGACTACGAAGCCGAGGGGCGCGCGGCCGAGGAGGTCGCGCGCAACCTGGCGGCCGACCCCGAGCTCGCGAAGCGCGTGCGCGTGCCCGCGATCCACTGGCCGCTCACGCGGCGGCGCGTGCTCACGATGGAGTTCGTCGAAGGCGTGAAGATCAACGATCGCGAGGCGCTCGCGGCGCGCGGCATCGAGACGCGCGAGCTCGCGGTGTGGGCGGCGCGCGCGTTCCTCCACCAGATGTTCCGCGACGGCTTCTTCCACTGTGATCCCCACCCCGGCAACCTGGTCGTCGACGACGCCGGTCGGCTCGGCATCCTCGACTTCGGCATGCACCAACGGCTCGATGCGCGCGTGCTGACGATGCTGCGCGAGACGCTGCTCGCGACCTTCGCGCGCGACCCCGTCCGCTATGCCCGCGCGTTCCTGAACGCCGGCATGGTGCACCCCGAAGACCTCGCGACCGTCGAGGAGATCGGGCGCATCTCGTTCGACCCGAAGTACTTCAACTTGACGCCCAAGGAGCTCGCCCAGATCGACGTCGGCGCCCACGTGTCGCGCATGCGGACGCAGATGAAGAAGGTGCGGAGCTTCCAGATCCCGGACGGGCTCGTGCTGTGGACCCGCGCGTTCGGTCTGTTGTTGGGGCTGACGTCGGAGCTTGCGCCGGGGATCCGGCCCATGGACGTGGTCGGCCCCTACGTGATCCGCTTCCTGGGCGCGCCCCCCGCGAAGCGCGCGGCGACCTGAGCACCCGGCGCCGGGAGCGCGCGGCGAGCGAAGCTCGATAGACTGCGCGCCCATCTCAGGAGCGACGCATGCCGATCAGCGCCGACGAGTTCAAGGCCGCCATGGGACTGCGCGCGAGCGGCGTGTCGATCGTGACGGCGCGCGCCGGGGACGAGATCCACGGCATGACCATGACGGATTTCGCGGGCGTCTCGCTCTCGCCGCCGCTCGCGCTGATCTGCGCGGACAAGGGCGCCAACACGCTGAAGGTGATCCAGAAGGGCGGCAACTTCGCGATCAACCTGCTCGCGAACGGCCAGGACGCGCTCTCCAACAAGTTCGCATCGAAGAAGGAGGAGTGGACGCGCTTCGACGGGCTCGCGTGCGCGCGGGCTGCGACGGGGGCGCCGCTCATCCCCGGTGCGGTCGCGAGCCTCGACTGCCGGGTCGTCGCGCAACACGACGCCGGGGACCACGTCGTGGTGGTGGGCCAGATCGAGGCGTTCGTGCGTGGCGAGGGCGAGCCGCTGCTCTACTTCCGCGGCGGCTACCGCGCGCTGGCGGGCGGCTCGTGAGCGCACTCCGCCTCGAGGTGTTCTCGGACTACCTGTGCCCGTGGTGCCACCTCGCGGCGCATCGGCTGAAGATCGTCGAGGCGGAGAACGCCGGCGCGGTCGAGCTGGTGTGGCGCAGCTACTTGTTACGGCCGCGGCCGGAAGAGGGCCGCGATCTGCCGAAGTTCGTGCGCTACACGCAGGGCTGGCTGCGGCCGGCGGCGGAGCCCGACGCTCCGCACTTCCAGCCGTGGGAGAGTGGCGAAGGTCCGCCCACGCACAGCATTCCGCCCCACGTGGTCGCGCGGGCCGCGCGCCGCCGCGGCGAGGCCGCCGGTCGCGCGCTGCACGAGCGCATCCTGCGCGCGTACTTCGAGGAGAATCGCGACATCAGCAGCGAGGCCGTGCTGCGCGCGCTGTGGGCCGAGGCGGGGCTCCCGCCGGAGGACTTCGCGGCGTGCGGCGACCCCTCGCTGCTGCGCGAGACGATCGACGACCACAACGAAGCCGTGGAGCTCGGCATGACCGGCGTGCCCGCGGTTCGCGTCTCGGGCAGCGACGCGTTCCTGATGGGCGCCCAGCCGCTGGACGTCTATCGGCGCTGGGTGGCGAAGCTGCGCGCCCAGGCGGAGGCGAGCGCGTGACGGATCCGCTGCGGATGTTTCGGCTCGACGGGCGCGTCGCGGTGGTGACCGGCGCGTCCTCGGGCATGGGCGTGACTTTTGCCGAGACGCTCGCCGCCGCCGGCGCGCGCGTGGTCCTCGCGGCGCGGCGCGAGTCGCTGCTCGGCGACGTCGCGCAGCGCATCCGCGACGCGGGCGGCGAGGCGCTGGCGGTGCGCTGCGACGTCGCGCGCGAGGACGAGATCGACGCGCTCGTCGAGCGGACGCTCGCCACGTTCGGCGCCGCCGACGTGCTCGTCAACAACGCCGGCTTCACCACGATCGTGCCCGCCGAGACACAGTCGCTGGCGGACTGGCGCGCCCACGTCGACGTGATGCTGACCGGCTCGTTCCTGTGCGCCCAGCGCTTCGGGCGCCACATGCTCGCGGCGGGGAAGGGCAACGTGATCAACGTCGCCTCGATGCTCGGCGTGGTGGGCTCGGGGCAGGTTCGCCAGGCGGCCTACGCGGCGGCGAAGGGCGGTCAGGTGAACCTCACGCGCGAGCTCGCGGCGCAGTGGGCGCGGCGCGGGGTGCGCGTCAACGCGCTCGCGCCGGGCTGGTTCCCGACGGAAATGACCGACGACATGTTCCACGACGACCGCTCGATGAAGTGGCTGCGCAATCGCACGCCGATGGGTCGCGGCGGCGCGCTGAGCGAGCTCGCGGGCCCGCTGCTCTTCCTCGCCTCGGACGCCTCGAGCTTCGTGACCGGGCAGGTGCTCGTCGTGGACGGAGGCTGGACCGTCGTCTGAACCGGCGGGCCTGCGCGATCGCGCGGCGGCTCGCGAGGGGCTCAGCGCGCCGCGCGGGCATCACGGAGAGGGCGAGGGCGCCGCTGCACACCCGCGCGTCGTCCGTGCGCCCGCGCTCGGCGCGGAGGGTTCACTTCTTGCCGGCTGCCTTCTTCGGGGCGGCCTTCTTCGCCGGCTTCATCTTGGCGAGGACGGCGTCGCGCCAGCGCGCCGCCGCGATGCGCGCCTGTCCCTTGCCCCCGTGCAGCCGGATCGCGAAGAACTTCTGATACTTCTTGCCGTTGCGCTGGATGTTCACGTACCAGCCGCGGGTGTCGCTCGTCTCGATCCAGTAGACGTTGGGAAGGTTCTGCATCGCTTTCCTCGCGCGGCACCCGTTCGGTTGCCTCGCGGCAACGGCCCAAGAACCCCGGATGGCTCGCGCTCATGAGCCGCGAAGTCCGGCGGCGCATCCACCGTCGTCCGCGGCTGGCTGTTAGGGAACAGATCGTCGGTTGGTGCGGCAGAGAGGATTCGAACCTCCACGCCCTTGCGGGCGCCAGCCCCTCAAGCTGGTGCGTCTGCCAGTTTCGCCACTGCCGCACGAAGCAACGATTACTGTAACCAAGCTGTCCGAGCGCGAAAAGCGATTTATTGCGGAGTCGGCGCTCCGCTCGGTGCTGCGCCGGCCTCGGGTTGCGCAGGGACCTCGCTCGGCGGCGACGTGGAGTCGCCGGCGGCGGGCGCGGTTGCTTCGCCGGGGGCGCCTTCCGCAGCGCCGGCCTCGCTCATCACCTCCACGAAGTCGCTCTCGCCGGGCGCCGTCTCGCCTCCGGGCGTCGCGAGCGGCGTGGCCGCGCTCGGCGGCGGCGCGGCGAACTTGCCGCCGCTCTCGGCATTCAGCGCGACGTAGGCGAGGTAGAAGCTCGTCACCATGAAGATCACCGCGGAGCCGGTGGTGAGCTTGGTGAGGAAGTTGCCCGCGCCGCGGCTCCCGAACAGGGTCGCCGCCGAGCTGCCGCCGAACACTGCGCCGATCTCGGCGCCTTTGCCCTTCTGGAGCAGCACGAGCACGATCAGGATCAGGCACACGAGCACGTGCACAAAGGTCACGAAAATCGTCATCGGGTCCCCCCAGCCGCGCGCACGATCGCCGCGAAGCTCTTCGCATCCAGGCTCGCGCCGCCCACGAGCGCGCCGTCGATGTCCGGCTGCGCCATCAAATCGGCCGTGTTGTCGGGCTTCACGGACCCACCGTACTGAATGCGGATCTCGTTGCCCGCGGATCCGAAGCGCTTCATCAACTCGGCGCGGAGCGCCGCGTGAACTTCCTGCGCCATCTCCGGGGTCGCGGTGCGGCCTGTGCCGATGGCCCAAACTGGCTCATACGCGACCACGACGTCGGTCGCGCGGTCGTTCGGAACGCTCGCGAGGCTCTCCCGCAGCTGCGCGCCCACGATCGCGAGGGTCTGGCCCGCCTCGCGTTCGGCGAGGGACTCGCCCACGCACACGATCGGCCGAATGTTCTTCGCGAGCAGGGCCGCCGCCTTCGCGGCCACGAACGCGCTCGTCTCCCCGTACAGCGCGCGGCGCTCGCTGTGGCCCACGATCGCGTAGCGGCAGCCGGCGTCGACGAGCATCCCCGGCGAGGTCTCGCCGGTGAAGGCGCCTTGCTCGTTCGGGTTCACGTTCTGGGCCGCGAGCGCGACGGCGCTGCCGGCGAGTGCGCGCCCCAGCGCCGCGAGGGCGACGAAGCTCGGCGCCACCGCGACCTCCGCGCTCGCGCCCGCCACGAGCGGCAGCAAGTCGCGCGCGAAGGCCTCCGCCTCCGCGATCGTCTTGTGCATCTTCCAGTTCGCGGCGATCAGCGGCCTTCGGCTCACGGCTGGTTCCTCTCGAGCGCTGCGACGCCGGGCAGTACGAGCCCCTGCACGAACTCGAGCGACGCACCGCCGCCGGTCGAGAGGTGCCCGATGCGGTCGCCGAGCTTCAGCTTGTTGATCGCGGCGAGCGAGTCGCCGCCGCCGACGACGGTGTGCGCGCGCGAGGCGGCGACCGCCTGCGCGACGGCCTCCGTGCCCTTCGCGAAGGCGTCCATCTCGAACACGCCCATCGGGCCGTTCCAGAAGATCGTGCGCGCGCGGGCCGCTTCCTCGGCGTAGCGCTTCGCGGTGGCGGGGCCGATGTCGAGCGCCATCCAGCCGTCCTCGAGGGTCTCCACGACGCGCGAGGGCGCGTCGGCCTCGAACTTCTGCGCGACCACGTGGTCCGTCGGCAGCAGCAGCTTGCGGCCGGCCTTCTCCGCGGCGGCGATCACGCGCCGCGCGTCCTCGACGCGGTCGGCTTCGACCCGCGAAGCGCCGGTCGGCCGGCCGAGCGCGCGCAGGAACGTGTACGCCATGGCGCCGCCGATCGCGAGCACGTCGGCGTGGGGCGCGAGCGCCTCGAGCACGGCGAGCTTGTCGGAGACCTTCGCGCCGCCGAGGAAGCAGAGCAGGGGGCGTTCGGGCTCGCGCACGACGCGCAGGTGGCGCACCTCGTCCCGCAACAAGTCGCCGGCGGCGGCGCGCTTCACGAAGGGCACGATGCCGGCGGTCGACGCGTGCGCACGGTGGGCCGTGCCGAAGGCGTCGTTCACGTAGTCGTCGGCGAGCGCGGCGAGCGCTCGCGCGAAGGCCGGGTCGTTCTTCTCCTCGCGCGGGTCGAAGCGCAGGTTCTCGAGCACGACGACCTCGCCGTCGGCGAGTCGTGCGACGGCCGCCTCGGCCTCGACGCCGATGGTGTGCGCGCAGAAGGCGACGGGGCGCCCGAGCAGCTCGGCCAGCCGCGCCGCGATCGGCGCGAGCGAGAGCTCCGCGCTCGGGCCGCCCTTGGGGCGGCCGAGGTGCGAGGTCAGCACCACGCGCGCGCCGCCGGAGAGCAGCCGGCGCAAGGTGCCGAGCGACGCGCGGATGCGCGTGTCGTCGCCGACGACGCCCTTCTGGATCGGGACGTTGAGGTCGGCGCGCACGAACACGCGCCGCCCACGCACGCCGCCCGGGGCGGCGAGCAACTCGTCGAGCGTCTGCACGGCCATGGCGGCGGCTCAGCGGCCCATCAACACGCAGAGGTCGGCGACGCGCGTCGCGTAGCCCATCTCGTTGTCGTACCAGGCGAGCACCTTGGCGAAATTGCCGTCGATCACCTTGGTCGAGAGCGCGTCGAAGATCGACGAGTGCTGGTTGCCGATGAAGTCCGCCGACACGAGCGGCTCGTCGCAGTACTGGAGGATGCCCTTCAGCGGGCCACTCGCGGCGGCCTGGATCGCGGCGTTGAGCTCCTTGTCCGTGGCCGGCTTCTTGAGCACGAGCGCGAGGTCGACGCACGACACGTCCGGCGTCGGCACGCGCATCGCGTAGCCGTCGAGCTTGCCCTTCAGCTCGGGCAGCACGAGCCCGATCGCCTTCGCGGCGCCCGTGCTGGTGGGGATCATCGACATCGCGCCCGCGCGCGCGCGGCGCAGGTCCTTGTGCGGCGTGTCCACCAGCGCCTGGTCCGAGGTGTAGGAGTGGACCGTGACCATCAGGCCGCGCTCGATGCCGAACGTGTCGTTGATGACCTTCGCCACCGGGGCGAGGCAGTTCGTGGTGCACGACGCGTTCGAGACGACGCGGTGCTTGCTCGCGTCGTAGGACTTGTCGTTCACGCCGAGCACGAAGGTCGCGTCCTCGCCGCTCGCCGGAGCGCTGATGATCACGCGCTCCGCGCCGCCCTGGAGGTGAAGCTCGGCCTTCTCGCGCGCGGTGAAGAGGCCGGTCGACTCGACCACGATCTTCGCGCCGACGCTGCCCCAGGGAATCTTCGCCGGGTCGCGCTCGCTGAACACCGGGATCTTCTTGCCGTTCACCACGAGCGCGTTGCCGTCCGCGCCGACCTCGCCCTGGAAGCGGCCGTGGACGGAGTCGTACTTGAGCAGGTGCGCGAGCGTCTTCGCGTCCACGAGGTCGTTCACGCCCACCACTTCCACGTTGCGCGACTGCATCGCGCGGAAGGTGTTGCGTCCGATTCGCCCGAAGCCGTTGATGCCGACCTTGACTGCCATGACTCGCGTTCTCCTGTCGAGGAATGTGCGGCGTGAGTGCCCGACGACCCGTCCCAGGAAACGCGGAAAAAGCGTCCCCCCGTGGCCCCGCGCGACTGCTGCCAACCGCGCTCGCACCCACCCGCTCGCGAGGCCGGCGCAAAGGCGGGCGCACTTTACCCACCGACCTTCGGACAGTCATGGTCTGCGGGCGCGAACTCGGTGAGATCCGACCTTCTCTTGCCGCCGTGTCGCTCCGATACTGCGCAACCAGGGGGGAGGGGACGTGCCGGACGGGGGCAGCGGCGCGGGCCGCGGGACGTCGACGCGCGTGCTCTTCACGGGGCTGATCGCCGCGGTCGCGGTGACGCTCGCCGGCCTCGCGCTGTGGCGTGAGTCGCGGCGCGAACGGCATGGCGCCCACCCGCCCGTGGAGGGCTCGCTGACGGTCGCCGGCCTCGAGGCGCCGCTGCGCATCGTGCGCGACCGACGCGGCGTGCCCCACGTGCGCGCGGCTTCCGAGCGCGACGCCTGGTTCGGCCTCGGCTTCGCCCAGGCGCAAGACCGGCTCGGGCAGCTCGTGTGGCTGCGGCGGCTGGCCCTCGGGCGCAGCGCGGAACGGACGGGGGAGGCGGGCGTCGCCTCGGATTCGCTCGCGCGAACGCTCGACTTCGCCGGGCTCGCGCAGCGCGACCTCGCGCGCGCGACGCCTGCGGCGCGCCGCGCGCTCGAGGCCTACGCCGCCGGCGTGAACGCCTGGCTCGCGCAGCTCCGCGCGGGCGTGGTCGCTCCGCCGCTCGGCCTCGCGGAACCGCTCGCGAGCGTCGAGGCCTGGTCGCCGCGCGACTCCCTCGCGATCGCGAAGCACCAGGCCTTCGCGCTCGCGGACCCGATCGCCGAGATCCTCGTGCTCGAGCAGGTCGTGCGCGCGATCGGGCCCGGCCCCGCCCGCGGGCTCTTCCCGGCACCTCCGCGGCTGGACGCGACGTCGGTGGCGGCCCGCGCGCCGCGGGCCGTGCCCGACGTCGCGCGCCTCTCCGCCGCGCGCCGCGCGCTCGGGCTCGCGGGCGCCTCGGTCGGCAGCGCGGGCTGGATCGTGGGCGGCGAGGGCACGCGCCGCGGCCGCGCCCTGCTCGCCGCGGACCTGCACTTCCCGCCGACCATGCCCGCACGGGTGTACGAGGCCGACCTGCGCGGCGGGGCGCTCGAGGTCGCGGGGGCCACGCTGCCGGGCATCCCGGGGTTCTGGGTGGGCTTCAACCCCGACGTGGCCTGGGCGCTCGTGCAGACGCCGGCGGTGGTGGTCGACCTGTTCGAGGAGACGCTCTACGCCGAGAATCCGCGGCGCTACTTCGAGCAGGGCAAGTGGCGCGAGCTCGCGCTGCGCGAGGAACGGATCGCGGTCGCCGGGCGCCCCGACGTCGTGCTGGCGGTCCGGCAGACGTCGCGCGGCCCGCTCATCGACGCGCTGTTCCCCGAGGTCGGGCGTCCCCTCGCGCTGCGCTGGACCGGTGCGCTCGGTGGCGGCATCGACGGACTGATCGCGCTCGCCCATGCGCGCGACGGCGCTTCGGCGCGCGAGGCACTGCGCGCCCACGCCGAGCCCGTGGTGAGCGCGTTGATCGCGGACGCGCGCGGCGCCGGGTTCGTGCAGCTCGCCGGCGCGCTCCCGCGCCGTGCGATGCCGACGGGGCTGCAGCCCGTGCCGTCGTCGAACGCGACCTACGAGTGGACGTCGCGGCTCGCGCTCGAAGAGCTGCCGTACGAGGCGCTGAGCGCAGGTCGGCCGTGGCTGATCGCCGCCGACGCGCCGCTCGCAGCGGGCGCCAGTCGCATCGAGACGCTGTGGCGCACGGGCGCTCGCGCCCGCCAGCTCGAGGCCCGGCTGCGCGAGGCGAGCGCGCGGGGCCGGCCGGATCTCGCGCAGCTCGTCGCGCTCCAGGGCGACACCGGCTCGCAGCTCGCACACCGCACCGTCGAGGCGGTGCTCGCGCTGATGGCCGACGCGCCGGCACTCGGGCACGACGAGGCGCTGCTGCTCGAGCTGTTGCGGCACTGGGACGGCGCGAGCCGCGCCGACGACCGCGCCGCGGCGGCCTATCACGTGCTGTGCGTACGCACGCTGCCCCGGTTGTTACGGCCACCGCTCGGCGAGTCGCTGGCCGACGCCTATCTGTCGCTGCCGCGCGTCTCCGCCTCGACCCTGCTCGCCGACTCGCTCGAGAGCGCGGCCGCCGGGGGCGATCCCGAGGCCCCGTGGACGTCCCCCGCGCTGGCGCGCGACGCGCTCTCCCGCGCGCTCCGCGAGACCTCGCTGCTCCTCGCCGCACGGCTCGGCGCGAGCCGCGAGAAGTGGACCTGGGGACGCCTCCACGGCGTGCGCTTTGAGCCGCTCTGGCCGGGCGCCTGGCGCGACGACGACGCGGCGCTCGGCCCCGTGCCGCTCGGGGGCGACGCCGATGCGATCTTCGTCTCCGAGTACGCGGCCTTGGGCGAGACCTTCGACGCCGCGGTCGTTCCGGGCTATCGGCTGCTCGTGGACGCAGGCAATCTCGACCAAGCCCTGACGGCCTTCGCGCCCGGCGAGTCCGAGCACGCGGGGCACCCCCACGCGACGGATGGCATCGAGCGCTGGCGCCTCGGGAAGCCGAGCTTGCTCTCGACCAGCGATCCCGTGATCGAGGACGGACCGGTGCAGACGCTCGCGCTCGAGCCCGCGCGCTGATGCTGCTGTACGCCGAGGTGCCGGGCTTCTACGCGGAGTTCGAGCGCGCGGCGGACCCGAGCCTCGCGGATCGGCCGGTGATCGTCGGCGGGAATCCGCGCAAGCGCGGCGCCGTGCAGGCGGCGACCGCCGATGCCCGCGCGCTCGGCGTCGCGGACGGCATGGCGATGCTCGAGGCGCTCGAGCGCTGCCCGCGCGCGCGGGCCATCGTGACGAACATGCGGCGCTATCGGGAGGCGAGCGCCCAGCTTCGCTCGCAGTTCCGGCGCGCGACCGATCGCATCGAAGGGGCCGGGGCGGGGGCGGCCTATCTCGACGTGTCGCAGCGGCCGGAGCCGCCCGAGCGCGTGGCCGAGCAATTGCGCGCAGCCGTGCGAACCGAGCTCGGCTTGCCGCTGCGGGTCGGCGTCTCGGCGGTGAAGTTCCTCGCGAAGCTCGCGGCAGAATCCCTCGAACGGGAAGGGGTTCGTGCGATTCCGCCCGGAGGCGTGCGCGCCTTTCTCGACCCGCTGCCGGTGGCGCGACTGCCTGGGGTCGGGCCGAAGACCGAGGCCACGCTTGCCGAGCTCGGCGTGCGCACGGCGGGCGACCTCGCGCGTCTCGATCGCGCGTGGCTCGAGGAGCGCCTCGGCAACCACGGCCTCGCGATCTGGGCCTATGCCCAAGGGCGCGACCGCGACCCGGGGGTCGTGCGCGCCGCGGCGCACCCGCGCAGCGTGAGCCAGGAGGCCACCTTCGCGGAACCGGAGGTCGATCGCGTGGCGCTCGAGGAGCGGCTGGCCGGCCTCGCCGCCCGGGTCGAGGAGGCCCTCGCGCGCGAGCGGCTCGGCGCGAAGCGCGTGGTGGTGAAGATTCGCTACGCCGACGGGGAGCTGATCACCCGCAGCCGAACCGGCGTCCATGCCATGACGGCCGCCCGCGAGCTGCTCGCCCAGGCGGCGCCGCTGCTCGATCGCACCCAGGTGGGTGCGCGCCCCGTTCGCGGCCTCGGCCTGATCGCGAGCGAGCTGGTCAGGGCGCGCCGCGACGACCGCCAGCTCGACCTGTTCGGGCGCCGCGGCTGATCCGCGCTCCGGCGCGGAGCGTTGCGGGGCCGAGTTGCCTCAAGGCTGCATCCCCGCGGACCGATGAGCCCCCAATCGGCCGGGGGCAAGATGCGAAGTGAGCGGCGCAAGTACGCGCGGATCTCGACGGATCAGGTGATCTCGTTCGCGATGCTCGGCCACACGGACCAGCTCGCGGTCGGCAAGGACATCAGCCAGGGCGGCATCCGCTTCCACGCGATCGGCTGCGAGCTCGACGTCGGGGACCGCATCCGCGTGACCTTCAACGTGGGCGAGCGCACCCTCGAGGCGGTCGGGCAGGTGAGCTGGGCGACCGAGCTCGATGCCGTCACGTTCGAGATCGGCGTCGCCTTCGAGTCGCTCGACCCCGATGCCGCCCGGATCCTCGAGGACCTCGAGGACGAGTAAGCCCGGGGGCCCAGCCCCATCGCCAATCAAACCGGGGTTGCCGCATGCGCGGCTTCCTGGCACGGTGGGCGCGTGAGCGATTTCCACCAAACCGGCGTCGTCTCGACGCTGCATCGGCTCGGCCGCAGCGATCTCGCGCGGCTCGAGCGCGAGCTCGGCGATCCGGCGCGCTCGCGGCCGGTCGCGCTGGTGCTGCCCTGCCTCCACTCGGAGCTCCACGACGTTGCGCTGAAGGGCATCATCGACCAGCTCCAGCGCGTGCCGTACCTGACGGACGTGGTGGTGAGCGTCGCCGGGGCGCCGGAGCGCGAGCAGTTCGAGGAGATGCAGCGCGCCTTCGCGCCGGTGCGCACCGCGGACGGGCGCCCGACGACGCTGCTCTGGAACGACGGGCCGCGCCTCCAGGAGCTCTACCGGGCGCTCGCCGACGAAGGGCTCCAGGCGGGGCCCGAAGGCAAGGGCCGCGGGGTCTGGCTGGCGTTCGGCATGGTGCTCGCGACCGACCGCGCGCGGGTGATCGCGGTGCACGACTGCGACATCCGCGACTACGACCGCGAGCTCGCCGCGCGGCTCGCCTTCCCGATCGCGAACCGCAACATGAACTACGAGTTCGCGAAGGGCTACTACGCGCGCGCCGGCGACCGGCTCTACGGACGCGTCACCCGCCTCTTCATGACCCCGGTGCTGCGCGCGATGAAGGCGGTGCTCGGTCCGAACCCGCTGCTCGAATACCTCGACTCGTTCCGCTTTCCGCTCGCGGGCGAGTGCGCGATGACGACGGACCTGGCGCGCTCGATCCGCATCCCGAGCGACTGGGGCCTCGAGATCGGTCTGCTGACCGAGGTCTACCGGAACTCGTCGCTGAAGCGGATCTGCCAGGTCGAGCTGGCCGAAAACTACGACCACAAGCACCGCGATCTCTCGCCGCTCGACGGCACGCGGGGGCTGCACAAGATGGTCGCGGACATCGGCGCGTCGCTGATCCGCAACCTCGCGTCCTACGGCGTCGAGTTCGACGCCGGCTTCCTCAACACCGTGTCGAACGCGTACGTCCGCACCGCCCAGGACGCCGTCGCGCGCTACTCCGACGTCGCCGCGCTGAACGGCATCCGCTTCGATCGGCACGAAGAGGAGATCGCGGTCGAGACCTTCGCCGCGGCGCTGCGCGCCGCGGGCCTCGACTTCGTGCGCGACCCGATGGGCGCGCCGCAGATCCCGAACTGGAATCGGGTGACCTCCGCGCTGCCGGAGTTCTTGCCGGCGCTGCGCGAGGCGGCGCTGGCCGACGCCCGCTAAAAGGCGGCGACGTTCGTTCGAAGCAGCGGGGTGGCGCGTGATCCGAGTCGGCAGCGTGGAAATCGGCGACGGGCGCCCGCTCGCGCTGATCGCGGGCCTGAACGTGATCGAGAGCGAGGCCGCGACGCTAGACGCCGCGCGCCGCATCGCGGCGCTCGCCGCGCAGCACGGCTTCCCGTTCGTGTTCAAGGCCTCGGTCGACAAGGCGAACCGCTCCTCCCTGGCCTCGTTCCGCGGCCCCGGCTTCGACGAGGGGCTGCGCATCCTCGCGCGCGTGAAGCGCGAGCTCGGGATCGCGGTGCTGACGGACGTCCACGAGCCGCCGCAGGCGAAGCAGGCCGCGCGGGTCGTGGACTGCGTGCAGGTGCCGTCCTTCCTCTGCCGCCAGACCGACTTGTTACTGGCCTGCGCCGCGAGCGGCGTGCCGGTGAACGTGAAGAAGGGCCAGTTCATGGCGCCGGAGGACATGCGCCTCGCGGTCGAGAAGGTCGCGGCGGGCGGCGGCGCCGCCTTCGTCACCGAGCGCGGCACGAGCTTCGGCTACCGCGAGCTGGTGGTGGACCTGCGCGCCCTCGTGCGGATGCGCGGCTTCGCCCCCGTGTGCTTCGACGCCACCCACGCGGTGCAGCGGCCCGGCGCGCACGGCGACGCCACTGGCGGCGAGCGCGAGATGGTCACGCCGCTCGCGCGCGCGGCGGTGGCCGTGGGCGTCGACGCGCTGTTCGTGGAGGTGCACCCGGACCCGGAGCGCGCGCCGTGCGACGGCCCGAGCCAGCTCGGGTACGCCGCGTTCGAGGCGCTGCTCGCCGACGTGCAGCGGATCGCGCGCGCGCTGCGCTGAGCGCTCAGCCCTCCAGCGCCCGCGCCAGCGCCTCCTCGATCGCGTCGATCGGAACGACCTCGAGCTTCTCGAGCACTTCGGCCGGCACCTCGACGAGATCCTTGGTGTTGCGGCGCGGGATCAGCACGGTCTGTACGCCGGCGCGCTGGGCGGCGAGCAGCTTCTGCTTGATCCCCCCCACCGGCAGCACCTTGCCGCGCAGCGAGATCTCGCCGGTCATCGCGACGAGACCGTTCGCGCGCTTGCCGCCGAGTGCGGAGACGATCGCCGTGACGAGCGCGACGCCGGCGCTCGGGCCGTCCTTCGGCACCGCGCCGGCGGGCACGTGGAGGTGCACCTCGGCGCCCGCGAGCGCCGTGCCGACCAGGCCGAGCGAATCGGCGTTGGCGCGCACCCAGGACAGCGCCGCCTCGGCCGACTCCTTCATCACGTCGCCGAGCTGGCCCGTGAGCCGCAGGCGCACGCCTTCGCCGCCGGGCGTCACGGTGGCCTCGATGAACAGGATGTCGCCGCCGGCCTGGGTGGCCGCGAGCCCGACGACGACGCCGGCCTGCTCGGTGCGCTCCGCCACTTCGGGCAAGTGCGGCGGAGCCCCGAGCGCTTCGGCCGCGAATGCGGCGTCGACGCGCAGGGGCGTCACGCCCGGATCGCCCGCGACCTTGGCGGCGACCTTGCGGAACAGCGTCGCGATCAGGCGGTCGAGATTGCGCACGCCGGCTTCGCGCGTGTACTCGTGCACCACGCGCGCCACCGCGTCCTCGGTCACCTCGACCTGGTCCGCGCGCAGGCCGTGGGCCTCGCGCTGCTTCGGAATCAGGTGCTGCGCGGCGATCGCGAGCTTCTCGCGCTCCGTGTAGCCGGCGAGCTCGATCACCTCCATGCGGTCGAGCAGGGCGGGCGGAATCGTCGCGAGGGAGTTCGCGGTGGCGATGAACATCACGCGCGAGAGGTCGAAGGGAATCTCGAGGTAGTGGTCGCTGAAGGTCGCGTTCTGTTCGGGGTCGAGCACCTCGAGCAGCGCCGAGGACGGGTCGCCGCGGAAATCGGCGCCGAGCTTGTCGACCTCGTCGAGCAGGAAGACGGGATTGCGCGAGCCCGCGCGCCGCAGGCTCTGCAGGATTCTGCCCGGCATCGCGCCCACGTAGGTGCGGCGATGACCGCGGATCTCCGCCTCGTCGCGCACGCCGCCGAGCGAGGCGCGCGTGAGCTTGCGGCCCATCGCGCGCGCGATCGACTTGCCGAGGGAGGTCTTGCCGACGCCCGGCGGGCCGACGAAGCAGAGGATCGGCGCCTTCGCACCGGGCGCGAGCTTGCGCACGGCGAGGTACTCGAGGATGCGCTCCTTCACCTTCGCGAGGCCGTGGTGGTCCTCGTCGAGTACCCGGCGCGCGTCGAGGATGTCGAGCTTGTCCTCGGTCTCCTTCGCCCAGGGCAGGTCCGCCAGCCACTCGAGGTAGGTGCGCAGCAAGTGGCGGTCCGGAGCGTTCTGCTGGAGTGCGCGGAAGCGCTTCAGCTCGCGGTCGGCGTGGGTGCGAGCCGCCTCGGGAAGCTGCGCTGCCTCGAGCTTCTCGGCCAGCTCGTCGGCCTCGCGCTCGCCGCCAGCGGCCTCTCCGAGCTCCTCCTGGATGTCGCGCATGCGCCGGCGCAGCAGGC
Organism: uncultured Spirochaetales bacterium; assembly: GCA_964501435.1. Lineage (GTDB taxonomy): Bacteria > Myxococcota_A > UBA9160 > UBA9160 > UBA6930 > VGRF01. Next base: position 15,711 of record CAZCTH010000029.1, read on the forward strand.
GCTCGCGGCGCTTCGGGTCGATCGGCTCTTCGCCTTCCTCGGCGCGCAGCGTCTTCTGCGTCTCGGCGATCGTCACTTCGCGCTCGAGCACGCGCGCGACTTCCCAGAGGCGCTTTGTCGGGTCGGGCTCGCAGAGCAGGGCGATGCGCTGCTCGCCGGGCATCTGCTGGCTCGACGCCACGAGGTCCGCGAGCAAGCCCGGGGTGGGCATGCTCGTGACGATGCCCTTCCACTCGTCGGGGTAGTCGTCGCGCAGGTCGATCAGGTGATGGGACAGCTCGACCACGCGCGCGCGGGCGGCGTCGAGCTCGGCGCTCGGCTCGCGCGGCTCGGCCAGCGGGGTCACCGCGGCGCGCAGCGCCCGGCCCGTGCCGGGGGCTTCGGCGAAGCGCGCCCGCACGACGCCGATCACGATGGCCTGCTTCGCGTTCTGCCGGGCCTCGGTGGTGCGGACGATCTTCGCGATGGTGCCGACCGGGTGGAGCGCGTCGAGGGCGGGCTCTTCCTGCTTGGGGTCGCGCTGCGTCGCCACGAGGATCAAGCCCGTCGCGCCGGCCTCGTCGAGCGCCGCGAGCGAGCGGGCGCGGCCGATCGAGAGCGGCACCGTGGTGCCGGGGAAGACGACCGCATCGCGCACCGGCAGCACCGGCAGGACGGCGGGGATGTCGATCGTCTCGCCGCCGATCGTGATGCGCTGGATGGCTTGCTCGCTCAACGGGGGCTCCTCGCTGGGCCGCAGTCGCCGGCCCGCTGCGCGTTCTCCGCGCCCAAAGGTCGGCCGAGGCTATGGCCGAGGCGCCCCGGGTCAAGAAAAGTGCCCGGGGACGCTCGCGATTCGGCCCCGTCGCAGTTAGTTTGCGCGTCCCGTTTTCCCGAGCCCGGGTGGCGGAATTGGCAGACGCGCAGGTCTCAGAAGCCTGTCTCAGAAATGAGGTGCTGGTTCGACTCCAGTCCCGGGCACCACTTCCCTCACGCCTTGCGCGTCGGCGTGCCTTCCTGAAGCGAGCGCGGTGACCCTTTCGGCCCCCGAGTCGATCCGCGTCGGCGAGCACTTCATGCTCGGTTTCCGCGGCTTTGCGCTGCCGGACTGGCTGCGCGCCTTCGCGGCCGAGTTCGGGCTCGGGGGCGTGATCCTGTTCGACCGCGACGTGCAGCTCGGGGGCCCGCGCAACGTCGAGTCGCCGGCTCAGGTGCGCGCCCTGTGCGCGGAGGTCCACGCGCTGCCGGGCCGGCCGCTCGTTTTCGTGGACCAGGAGGGCGGCCTGGTGCGCCGCCTGAAGGTCGCCGCGGGCTTCGCGGATCTGCCGAGCGCGCGCGCCTTCGCGGCGCTGCCCGAGCCCGAGGCGCGTCGCCTCGCGGCCGCGAGTTGCGCGGAGATGAAGGCGCTCGGCATCGACTTCGACCTCGCGCCCGTCGTCGATCTCGACACGAACCCGGACAATCCGAACATCGGCAAGATCGAGCGCGCCTTCTCGGCGGACGCGAGCGAGGTGCGGCGCTGCGCGCGCCTGTTCGGCGACGCCGCGCGCGCAGTCGGGCTCGGCCTGTGCGTGAAGCACTACCCGGGCCTCGGCGGCGCGCGGACCGACAGCCATCGCGCGCTGACGGACATCTCGGGCCTCGTCTCGCCCGAGCAGGAGCGCGTGTTCTTCGAGCTCGCGGCCGAGCTGCCGGGGGGGGCGGCTTTGCTCTCCCACGGCATCGTGCGCGAGTGGGACGCCGAGCGTCCCACGTCGATCTCGCCCGCCGCGGTGGCGCGCTTCCGCGCCGCGCAGCCCGACGCGCTGCTGATCACCGACGACGTGCAGATGCAGGGGCTGCAGGGCGCGGCCGGCACGGAGGACGCGGCGCTGCAGGCGCTGGCCGCGGGCGTCGACCTCGTGTGCGTCGGCAACAACCTGCTCGCGCAAGCCGAGGAATGCCTCGAGGCCGCCCGCGCCGCTCGCGCCCGTGCCGCCCGCGAGCCCGCGTTCGCCGCCGCGCTCGCCGCGTCGCGGGCCCGCATCGACGCGCGCAAGCGGTTCGCTGCGGGCTAGCGCTCAGCGGCGCGCGGCGCGTCCGCCCGCGCGGCGACTGCGGGCCGCCGCGCGCGTCGCGGTCGCGGCGCCGCGCCCTCGGCGCGGCGCGCGGTAGCGAAAGCGGATCAAGAAGATCTGCTCGCCTCGCCCGTGCTTCGCGACCTTCAGGAGATCGACGACGCCCTTGAAGCCGGACTCGCGTGCGAGCTGCGGCGTGACGTCGGCGAGCGTGATCGGGAGGATCGCATCGACCTCGATCTCGCCTTCCTCCATGCGGTAGCGCCCGCCGACCTTCACGCGAGGCTGCATCCAGATCCGCACGCTGCAGGTGATCTCGCCGCTGCGGATTCCGTCCCGGAGTCGCTTGCTGAACACCACGTGTGTCGTCCCCCCGCGTTCAGCTCGCGCCCGCCTCGAGCTCCGCCGCCAGCGTCTCCCATTGCGCATACAGCGCGGCGACCTCGTCCTTCACGGCGTCGCGCTCTGTCTCGACCTCGCGCAGCCGCGCATGGTTCCCGTAGACGTCGGGGTCGCCGAGCCGCGCGGCGAGCTCTTCGACTTGCGCTTCCTTCTCGCCGATCTGCTCCTCGATGCGCGCGAGCTTGCGCTCGATGCGCTCGCGGGCCTTGCGCTCTTCGCGCGAGCGCTGCGCGTCGCCGGCACCGGAGGCCGGCGCGCCGCCGCCGGCGCTCGCGCGCTGCGCGGCCGCCTCGGCGTTCGCGGCGCGCTGCGACTCCTCGCGCAGCTTCGTCAGGTAGCCGTCGTAGTTGCCGAGGAACTCGCGCAGCTGGCCGCCGCGCACCTCGACGACGCGCGTCGCGAGGGCGTTCAGGAAGTCGCGGTCGTGGGAGATGAACACGAGCGTGCCCGTGTAGTCGGCGAGGGCGCCCTCGAGCACCTCGCAGGCCTCGACGTCGAGATGGTTCGTCGGCTCGTCGAGCACGAGCACGTTGCTCGGTCGGAGCAGCATCTTCGCGAGCGCGAGGCGCGCCTTCTCACCGCCGGACAGCACGCTCACCTTCTTCTGCACGTCGTCGCCGGAGAACAGGAACGCGCCGAGGTGCGAGCGCAGGCGAGGCACGTCGTCGAAGCTCGCCACCGCCTCGAGCTCCGCGAGCACGCTGCGCTCGGGCGTGAGCGACTCGAGCTGGTGCTGCGCGTAGAACGCGACCTGCGCGTTGTGTCCGAGGTCGCGCTCGCCGCGCTCGAAGGGCAACACGCCCGCGAGCATGCGCAGCAGCGTCGACTTGCCGGCGCCGTTCGGCCCCACGAGCGCGAGCTTCTCGCCGCGCTTCAGCGCGAAGTCCACGCCCTGATAGACCGCGACGTCGCCGTAGCGCTTGTGCACGCCCTTCAGCGCCACCGGAATCGCACCCGAGCGGGTCGGCTCGGGGATGCGCAGGCGCAGCTTGCGCTTCTTCTCCTCGGGCACCTCGATGCGCTCGATCTTGTCGAGCGCCTTGATGCGGCTCTGCACCTGCTTGGCCTTCGTGGCCTTGGCGCGGAAGCGCTCGATGAACTTCTCGGTCTGTTCGATCTGCTTCTGCTGCGTGCGCGCCGCGGCCTCGAGCTCGAGCCGGCGCTGGGCCTTGCGCTCCAGGTATGCGTCGTAGCCGCACGGGTAGGCGACGAACTTCGCGTCGCGCAGCTCGACGATGCGGCGCGTGTGCTTGCGCAGGAACGCGCGGTCGTGGGAGATCAGGATCACGCCGCCGGGGAAGCCGCCGAGGGTGTCGTCGAACCACTCGAGGGAGGGCAGGTCGAGGTGGTTGGTGGGCTCGTCGAGCAGCAACACGTCGGGCTCGGCGAGCAGCAGCTTCGCGATCTCGACGCGCATCACCCAGCCGCCGCTGAAGGTCGCGAGCCGCCGCGCCCGCGCCGTCGCGTCGAAGCCGAGGCCCGCGAGCACCTGCTCGGCGCGCGCCTCCCGCGAGAATCCGCCCGCGCGCTCGAAGCGCGTGTGCAGCTGGTCGTAGCGCTCCGCGAGCTGCGCGGGCAGATCGCCGTGCTGCGCCATGCGCTCCTCGATCTCGCGCATCTCCCGCTCGAGCGCGTCGATCGCCGCGAAGGCGGTGAGCGCTTCCTCGCGCACGGTGGCGCCGCTGGCGGGGTCGATCTCCTGGCGCAGGTACCCGATTCGCTCGCCCCGGCCGAGCGAGCGCTCGCCGCCGTCCGGCGCATCCACCCCCGCGGCGATGCGCAGCAGGGAGGTCTTGCCGGCCCCGTTGGGGCCCACCAGACCGACGCGGTCGCCCGCGCCGACCTCGAGGTCGACGCCCTCGAACAGCACGCGCGCACCGACGCGCCGCATGACGGAGCTGAGCTGAAGGGACATGGGGCGCGCACGGTAACAATGCGGAGCCCGCTGCCCGGCCGATCCGCCGGGGCCCTCAACTTTTCCTCAGCGCCCGCCCGCCTCCCGCCGATGCAGGGCCGGGAGCCCAGGATGGACACGGAGAAGCTTCTCGAGCTCGGCGCGCGCGGCGTTCACCTCCTCTTCGGCAACGACGAGATCGAGGCGGCCTTCGAGCGCGATGCGGCCGCCCTCCGCGACGAGCTCGCCGGCCGCGCCGCCGAGGTGCAAAGCGCCATCGACACGCTCATGGCCGTCGACGACGTCGACCGCGGCCGCGCCTTCATCGAGCGCCTCGACGCCGGCATCCGCCACGTCCTCGTCCTGATCTACTTCGACCTCCTCGACACCCACGTCCGCCGAGCCGCGACGCTGCACTGACCGCGCCGCGAGCTCGCCGTCAGGCCGGCTCGTCTTCTCTCCGCCGCCGAGTCTTCGATGGCGGCGCTCTCCACCCACGATCCGCGAACGAGCGCAGCCGAGCACGAGCGCGGAGCGGGCGGGGGGCCGGTGCGGAGGAGCGATCGCCCGCTTCGCGAGCGCATGCCGCCCGGTCCCTCACGTGAGTCCCCACGCGCCGCGACGCCCGGCTGCGTTCACTTCGCGTTCGCCCCGTGGCCGCGGTGCACCGGCGTTCGCCCGCAGGCGCATCCCGGGAGCGCCGGAGCGCAGCGCCCCCCGGCCCGCCCCGCGCGCTGCCCGCGCGAGACGCGGCGCCCCCAATCGCGCCGGCGCGCACCTTCCACCCCTAATGCATTCTCCGCTTCGCGTCCTTCTTCCGCTCGCGATCCACGATCTCCGCGACCGAGAGCTTCATCGGAAGCCGCACCCGCTCGCCGTTCTTCGCCCGGAACAAGAGGTGCCCGCGCCGACACGCGAAGTCGAAGAGGTCGCGCAGAATCGCGACGTCCTGCCGGCAGTACTGCGCGATCTCGTCGTGCCGCCCCTCCTTGAACCACTGCAGCGACTGGAGCCCGTCCGCGGACTTCGGCACGCCGAGGGTCTCCTCGCCGAGATGGCCGAGCGGGAGGCGGAAGCCGAGGCGCTCGTGAATGGCGTCGAGCAGGTCGAACGTCGGCAGCTGCGAGAGGTCGCGCGCGTCGTAGCCGCGCAGCACGCGGTAGTCGAAGCGGTGCGCGTTGAAGCCGATCACGAGATCGGCCTCGGCGAGCTTCGCGAGCAGCGCGTCCACTTGATCCTCGCGGTAGGTGAAGAACTCCTCCTCCGCGCCGTCCCACGCGACCGCGCACGCGACGCGCATCAGGTGCGCGTTGTGCCAGCCGCCGACCTCCTCGGCGCTGCGCTGCGTCTCGAGGTCGAACGTGACGATGCGCAGGCCGGGTTGCGCGTCGGCGCGCGCCTCCTCCTCGTCGGCGACGACCGCCTCGAGCCGGAGCGGCGCCGGCGCCGGCGGCAGGATCTCCTGGCCGAGCATCAGCGCCAGCGCCTCTTGCGCGCCGGCCTTGTCGATCGGGCGGTTGCCGTTGCTGCAGCGCGGAGAGTGCACGCAGGCGGGGCAGCCCTCCGCGCATTCGCACTCGCGCAGCCGCGTCAGCGTCGTCTCGAGCAGCGTCTCGAGCCGGTCGTAGACGCTGCGCACGAGGCCGATGCCGCCCTCGTGGGCGTCGTAGAGGAAGATGCAGGCGCGGCCGAGCTGCGGGTGGAGCTTGTAGGTGATGCCCGCGAGATCGAAGCGGTCGCACAGCGCGAACAGCGGCAGCAGCGCGAGGGACGCGTGCTCGACCGCGTGGAGCGCGCCCATCGGGTTGCGGCCGTTCGCCGCGAGGGCCTGGGAGAGCTCGTCGGGCAGCTCGAGCCAAAGCGAGTTCGTCTCGTAGGAGCTCGGCGGGAGATCGAGCGACTCGGTGCCCAGCAGCTCCTGGCCGCGCACGCGCCGCCGCTCGTACCCGACCACGCGCGAGGTCACCTTCACGCGTCCCTCGACGAGCAGGAACGAGCCCGCGGGACGCTGGCGCGCGCGGCTCAGGATCTCCGTCTCGCGCTCGCCGAGCGGCTTGGTGAAGTACCCCGCGTGGATCGGCGCGACGTCCACCTTGCGCTGCTCGAGGTCGAGGTTCACGACGCGGTACTGGCGCCCGTGGTGCAGGTAGATCGCGCCGGGATGGCACTCGCTCATCACGCTGCCCGCGCCGATCGACCCGATGATCGTCGGCTTGCGCGCGCGCGGCGTGCGCCGGGCGCGCGGCGGGCGATCGCTGAGGAAGTCGTCGTCGACGTCCGCGCCTTCCTCGGCGGGTCCGCCGCTCCCCGCGAGCTGGATCGCATAGCTCGCGCCCGTCGCGCGCAGGCTCAGCAGGCGATGCGGGTTGCGGCGCGCCGCGAACCACTCGCGACCCGACTCGCTCCGCAACAACTCGCCGGCCTGCTCGGCGGCGCTCGCGGCCGCGCGCACCGCGGGCTGCGCGAGCCAGGGCTCGCCCTCGCGCAGAGGCACCTCGGCGGCGGCGCAGGGCAGGTGGCTCGCGAGCAGGTCGGCGTTGCTCGGGTCGAGCACGGCGTGCTCGAAGGCACCGCCGAGCAGCTGCTCGGGATGCGCGACCATGTACTGATCGAGCGCGTCGGGCTGCGCCACGAGCGCGATCGCGGCGTCGCCCGCGCGGCCGACGCGACCGGCGCGTTGCCAGGTCGCGATCTGGCTGCCCGGGTACCCGACGAGGATGCACACGTCGAGGCCGCCGACGTCGATGCCGAGCTCGAGCGCGGAGGTCGAGATCACGCCGGCGAGCTCGCCCGTGAAGAGCCGGCGCTCGATCTCGCGGCGTTCCTCAGGCAGGAAGCCCGCGCGATAGGAGCTGATGCGCGGCGCGAGCTCCGGCTCCGCGGCGGCGATCCACTGGTGCATCAGCTCGGTGACGCGGCGCGCCTTGGTGAACGCGATCGTCCGCAGGCCGCTCTTCAGCGCGTGGCGAAAGAGGCGCGCGGCCGCGGTGTACGGCGACGTCCCGACGGGATTGAAGAGCAGCACTTCGCGCTTCGTGCGCGGCGCGCCCTCCGCATGCACGACCGTGGGCGTGCGGCCGGTGACGAGCTGCGCGAGCTCGCCGGGGTTCGCGACCGTCGCCGACGCGCACACGAAGCGCGGGCGCGCACCGTGGAATGCGCACACGCGGTCGAGGCGCCGCAGCACCTGCGCGACGTGCGAGCCGAAGATGCCGCGGTAGCTGTGCAGCTCGTCCACCACGACGAGCGAGAGGCCACGGAAGAAGCGCTCCCAGCTCATGTGGTGCGGCAGCAGCCCGAGGTGGAGCATGTCGGGCGTCGTCACGATCACGTTGGGCGGGTCGTTGCGGATCTTCGTGCGCAGGCTCGGCTTGGTGTCGCCGTCGTACACGGCGACGGTGCGCTCGCCCGCGAGCCCGAGCGCCTCCGCGTCGGCGGCGAGCTTCTTCGCCTGGTCCTGCTCGAGCGCCTTCAGGGGAAACAGGAACAGCGCGTGGGACTCGCGGTCCGCGAGGGCAGCCTCGAGGGTGGGCAGGGCGTAGACGAGCGACTTGCCGCTCGCCGTCGGCGTCGCGAGCACGACGTCGCGCCCGGCGCGCAGCTCGGCGAGGGCGCGGGCCTGGTGCGGGTACAGCGCGGAGATGCCGCGCGCCCGGGCGACCTCCTGCGACGCGAGGGGCAGCGTCTCGAGCGCGACCCGGCCGGGCAGCTCCGCGGGCAGCGCGCTCGCGTGACGGAGCGCGCGCGACAGCTCGTCGTCCGCGCGCACCGCGGCGAGAAACGCGCCGAGACCCTGCGCGCGCGAGGAATCCGCGCTGCCGAACGCGCTCATGTGCATGTGCTCCGGCGCCGCGCAGGAGGGCGCGACGCGACGAGTGAGCACGGTGTTCGGCCTGGGGGTGGGCGCACTCTAGGGGACGCACGCGTCCCCGGCGACGCCCGAGGCGTCGGCGCGTCGGAATCGGTCGCGGCGCCCGTCAGCGTGACCCTTCGGGCCGGGCTCTGGCGCCGCGCCGCGGGACGCGAGCGGGCGCGTTCGGGCGGGGTCGCGCATGCTCCGGCGCGATGCGCCTTTCCCTGCAAGCCCAGTACGCGATCTGCGGGATGTTCGACCTCGCGTACGGCGCGTCGCGCGGCCCCGTCCAGGTGCGCGTGATCGGGGAGCGGCAGCGCATCCCCGAGCGCTTCCTCGAGCAGATCTTCCAGCGCCTGCGCAAGGCGGAGCTCGTGCGCGGCAAGCGCGGCCCGGGCGGCGGCTACGTGCTCGCGCGCCCGGCGGCCGAGATCACGCTGCGCGACATCCTCGTCGCGGTCGAGGGCACGGTGGCGGACGACCTCGCCCAAGGCCCGCCGCCGCGGGAGGGGCGCACGCTCTACCGGCCGACCTTCCTGTGGCGCGAGCTCAGTGCGCGGCTCGAGGAGGTGTTCGAGGCGCGCACGCTCGAGGACCTGTGCCGGCGGGCGGCTGCGAGCGGCGTGAAGCGGCCCGACGCCGAAGCCCCCGAGTACGTGATCTGACGCCCCCGGGCGCCGCGCGGGGCAGGGCCACTCACCCGGGCGGGCGCGACCGGAGCCGGGCGCTGCGGGGATCGCGGGCGCAGGGCGCCGAAAACGCGCGCCCGAGCCCTGCCGGCGCCGAGCCCATTCCTTATGCTGCGCCGCCTCTTCACCCCTGGGGCGAGGTCGTCCGGTCGTGAGGGAGCGCATCTTCGCGGATCGCGACGAGCCGCCGGCGGCCGTGCCCGCCCGCGTCCTCGCAGACCTGCACGAACACGCGCGCGAAACCCATCCCGAGGAATGTTGTGGACTCATCTTGGGACGGCGGGTCGGAGCGCTCGAGCGCGTGGTGCGGTGCAGGAACGAGATGACGCGCCTCCACCGCCAGGATGCCGCGCAGTTCCCGCGCGACGGGCGCGAGGCCTTCCACATGAACGAGGCCGACGTGCTCCAGGCGCAGAAGCTCGCCGACGCCGAAGGTTGGCACGTGACGGGCGTGTACCACTCCCACGCCGACGCCGGCCCCTACTTCTCGACGCTCGACCAGGAGTTCGCGACGCAGCCCGGGTTCCCGTTCCCGCAGGCGCGCCACGTCGTGATCTCGGTGCTCGAGGGCCTCGTGAAAGAGGTCGCGGTGTTCGAACGAGGCGACGCGCCGCCGGGGTTCACCGGCCGGCTGCTCGCTGCGGAGGCTCCCGAATGAAGCGTGCTTGGCTCGGCGCGATGGCGGCGACGATGTTCGCCTGCGGCGGAACTGGCGGCATCGGCGGATCGTTCGACGTGGGGACGTTGCCCGCGGACCCGATCGCGCTCACGCACCGCAAGACGGACGAGATCGAGAAGGTCCAGAAGCAGCTCGACGCGCGCGCGCAGGAGCGGGCGCGCGAGAAGGCGAAAGAGGTGAAGCGGGCGCGGCCGGCCCCGAACTCGGTCGAAGCCGTGCGCGAGGAGTTCGAGGTGCGCGCGATGGAGAACGCGGGCATCGACATGTCGGCGCGCATGGCGCTGCACACGCTGCCCGACGAGCGCACCGTCGACGCCGATTTCGCCGCGAAGGGCGACCGGCCCGCCGGTTGGTCCCTCGATCACCAGCGCCTGTTGTTCCTCTCCGAGCGCGCCGGCACGGCGCAGCTCTTCGAGTGGAATCGCCAGACCGACGCGGTCACGCAGTTGACCCACGGCGAGGACACGGTGCTCGACGGAGCCTTCGGGCCGAAGGGCGAGATCGCGTGGGCGGCCGGCACGCCGCTCGCCGCGGCCCCCACCGGCGGCACCACGGGGGGCATCCGCATCTTCGTGCGCGTCCCCGGTGGTACGCCGCAGCCCGTCACGCCGGGGCCGCTCGACGTCGCACCCGCGTGGTCGCCGACGGACTCGCTGCTCGTCTACCAGTCGCGCGGCCGCACGGGCCTCGACGAGATCGTCGCGGTCGATCCCGCGGCGCCGGCTGCGCCCCGCTACCTGGCCAACGGCCGCTCGCCCGTGTTCACGCCCGACGGCAAGTGGATCGTCTACAGCGCGCGGACCGGGAAGGGCTGGAAGGTCTTCAAGGTGCGGCCCGACGGCAGCGGGAAGCAGTACATCGTGGGCGGCACGATGCAGGAGGTCGAGCCGTCGGTCTCACGCGACGGCAAGTGGGTGCTCTTCACCGGCTATTACGAAGGGAAACCCTACGAGACCAGCCTGATGATCCGCCCGTTCGCGGGCGGCAAGGACCGCAAGCTCGATTTCGACGAGAAGCCGCACCGGACGACCTGGTGAGCGGCACTCACGCAAGGCACGACGCCAGAGACACAGGAAGGACGCAGCCGATGTCGCAGAAGGATCTCGTTCCGGTGCACGGCGGGCTCGACGAGCTCGTCGACCGCACGGTGCCGCTCCCGCAGCGCAAGGATCTCGTGAAGGAGGCGAAGGAGCTTCCGTCGATCACGGTCCTGAAGGCCGACCTCGCGACGCTCTACCGCGTCGGGGACGGCGCGCTCTCGCCGCTCGAGGGGCCGATGCGCCGCGACGTCTACCAGCGCGTCCTCGACGACAAGGTCGTGCTCTCGCGCGGCAAGAAGTACGCGTGGGGCATCCCGCTCGCGCTGCCCGTCACGGACGCCGAGGCCGGCGCCGCGAAGGGCGCCAAGGCCGTCGCGGCGCGCAACGAGGCTGGCGAGCTGGTCGGCATCGTGAGCGCCCCCGACGTGTTCGACTGGGACAAGGCGCAGTACGTCGAGCGCGTGTACGGCACGAAGCGCACCGATCATCCGGGCGCGCGCATCGCGACCGACGACGCGCGCACGAAGCTGCTCGGCGGCGACCTGCGCGTGTTGCCCCAGGTGAAGCACCCCGAGTACGCGGAGTTCATGCTCTCGCCGCGCATGACGCGCGCCTTCATCCGCGACAAGAAGTGGCAGCGCGCGCTGGCCTTCCAGACGCGCAACCCCCTTCACCGCGCGCACGAGTACGCGCTGGTGTGCGGCGCCGAGCGCCTGACGGCGGCCGGCCACTACACCGGGGTCGTGCTGAACCCGCTGGTGGGCGAGCTGAAGGGCGACGACGTGCCCGCCGTGATGCGCATGCGCTGCTACCGCGAGCTGCACGCGAAGAAGCTGCTCGGGCAGGGCGACAAGGACGAGGCCGTCTGGAAGAACGCCGGCTACGACATCTCCGAGGTGTTCGAGCTGATCGGGCTCGACATCAAGATGTTCTACGGCGGCCCGAGCGAGGCGCTCATGCACGCGGTCTACCGCCAGAATTACGGCTTCAGCGACCTCGTGATCGGCCGCAAGCACGCCGACGCGCCCTACGACGACGGCAGCGCGATCTGGGGCGACTTCGACGCCCAGGAGATCTTTGACAAGCTGCCCGGCGAGCTGCACACGAAGCCGGTCAAGATCGGCTTCGCGGCGTACTACGACTCCCTCGGCAGGGTGGACCTCACCGAGAACCACCCGAACGAGAAGCCGTACTCGATCAGCGGCACCAAGCTGCGCGAGCAGCTCAAGGCGGGCGAGCACCCCGACGCGCGCATCATCCGCCCGGAGATCTCGGACATCCTGATCACGGCGTACCAACAGGCGTGAGCGGCGGCTCGATGGGCGAGCATCGGAGAGGAACGCAACGACCGAACGCGGCTCGTGAAGCGCGTGCGGCCGAGGGCCGGCGCAGCCGGCCCTCGCGGCGCGCAGCGAGGCGAAGCCGAGCGGAGCTCGCATGAAGATCGGTGTTCCGAGGGAAACGAAGGACATGGAGTTCCGCGTCGGGATGACGCCGGACGGCGCGAAGATCCTCGTCGAGGACGGCCACCAGGTCCTGATCGAGCGGAACGCCGGCGTCGGGAGCGGCTTCGCGGACGCCGCCTATCAGGCCGCGGGCGCGACGATCGTCCCCACCGAGGAGGCGTGGTCCGCGCCGGACCTCGTGGTGAAGGTGAAGGAGCCGAACCCGACGGAGGTGAGGCGCCTGCACCGGGGCCAGACGCTCTTCACGTACCTGCACCTCGCCGCGGCCGGCGAGCTCGCGCAGGCGCTGTGCGACAGCGGCGTGATCGGCATCGCCTACGAGACGATCCGCAATCCCGACGGCTCGTTCCCCGTGCTCGCGCCGATGAGCGAGGTGGCGGGCCGGCTCGCGACGCAGATCGGCGCGAACCTCTTGCAGAAGGACCGCGGCGGCGCGGGCCTCCTGCTCGGCGGCGTGCCGGGCGTCATGCGCGGGAAGGTCACCGTCATCGGGGCGGGCATCGTCGGCATCAACGCGGTGCGCCTCGCCCACGCCCTCGGCGCCGAGGTCGACGTGATCGACATCGACCTGAAGCGCCTCTCGTACCTGTACGACATCTTCCACGGCGAGCTGAACACGCTCTACTCGAACCGCTCGACGATCGAGCGCTCCGTGCGCACCAGCGACCTCGTGGTCGGCGCCGTCTACGTGCACGGGCGGCGCGCGCCGACGCTCGTGACCGAGGCGATGGTGAAGTCGATGCAGCCCGGCTCGGTGGTGGTGGACGTGGCCGTCGACCAGGGCGGCTGCATCGAGACGATCCACCCGACCACGCACTCGAACCCGACCTACGTGGTGCACGACGTGATCCATTACGGCGTCGCCAACATGCCGGGCGCCGTGCCGCGCACGAGCACCTTCGCGCTCACCAACACCACCTTCCACTACATCGAGGCGCTCGCGAGCCTCGGCACCGCGGAGGCCGTGCGCCGCGATCCGGCGCTGCGCCAGGGCTCGAACGTGTGGGAGGGGAAGGTCGTGTGCCAGGGCGTCGCGGAGTCGCTCGGGCTCGCGTACGTGCCGGTGGAGACGGTGCTCTAGCCGGGGCGGCCGCGCTTCACACCATCCGGATGCGCGCCGTCTTCGTGCGGTGGAGCAGCGCCGCGCGGTCGGCGCCTTCGCTCGGATACGCGGCGTAGCCGAAGCCGAGCGCGGGGCGCACGGGCGAGGCGAGGCCCTCGTCGCGCGCGATCTCTTCAGCGACCTGCCGCGCGAGGCCGGCGATGCGCTCCTCGGGATGCGGGCCCGGGTCGGGCATCAGCACCAGCAGCTCGGCGTCGCCGCCGCGGGCGACGACGTCGAACTCGCGGCAATGCGTGCGCAGCGCCTCGGCGGCGCGCTGCAGCACGCGGTCCGCGCGGCGCGTGTCGGCGCGGCGCACGTCGGCGAGGTTCTCGATGCGACACGACACCACCGCGAGCGCGTTCTCGCGGCCGGCGGCGCGCGCGAGCTCCTGGTCGAGGCGGCGGCCCCAATAATCGGCGTTCGGGAGCCCGGTCTCCTCGTCGAAGTTGCGATGCTTCGCCGTGGCCGCGTGGAAGGCGGCGTTCTCGAGCGCGCGCTCGACGTAGCTGACGTAGCGCGCGAACACCTGCAGGTCGTCCTCGCCGAACAAGCCCGGGAAGAACTGGTCTTGCGCGACCTTGTCGTAGAAGGCGAGCGTGCCGATCGCGCGGCCGTCGCGCTTCAGCGGCGCCACGAGGGCCGAGCGTACGCCGGCGGCGAGCGACGCGTAGGCGGGCTCCTTCGCGAGGTTGCGGAGCAGCTTCGGCTGGCGCGCCTTCAGCGCCTCGACGCAGAGCAGCTTGTCGAGCTTGAAGAGCGCCTCCTGGGCGCGCGCGTCGGCCGAGCCGTAGTAGCTCCGGATCACGAAGCGCTTGCTCTCCGCATCCTGCAGGCGCAGCACCGCGTGGTCGGACTCGAGGATCAGGGCGCCCGAGGAGGTCGCCATGCGCGCGACTTCGGCCGGGTCGCGGGTCGAGAGCAGACGCACGCCGCTCTCGTTGATCGCGCTCACCTTCGTCGCGCGCGCGGAGGTGCGCGCCTCGCGCTCAGCGTGGGCGATCTCCTCTGCGGCGGCCGCGGCGATCTCGAGCAGGGTCTCGCGCAGCGCGCGGGCGGGGCGCCCCTTCGCGCCGCTGGTCTGCACCGCGAGCACGCCGAGGCAGGCGTCGCCCGCGACGAGCGGGATCGCGCCGTAGGCGAGCACGCCCGGCTCGGAGTCGAGGAAGACGGGCGTGCGATCGCGCGCGGCGCGTCCGTCGATGCCCGCGCCGAGGGCGATGCGGTACTCGCCGCCGAGCCCGCCGCCGGGCAGCGAGGTCGCGGCCAGGCGGAGCTCGTCGTCGGAGAGCAGGTAGAGCGTCGCGATGCCGCCCGGCGTGAGCGCGGCGACGCGCGCGCAGAGCGCCTCGAGGCGCGCCTCGATCGCCGCGCCGCCGCCGAGGGCCTCGCGCACGGCCTTCACCGCCGCGTAGCGCGAGGCCTGCTTGCGCATGCACTCGTGCTCCTGGGCGCGCGCGATGATCTCGGCGTCGAGGCGCCCGAGCTGCTCCGCGAACGCGAGGTCGTCGTCGTCGAAGGCGTCTTCGCGCTGCGTGTGGTGCAGGTTCAGCACGCCGAGCACGCGGCCGTCGTGGACGAGCGGCACGCACAGCGCGCTCGCGATGTCGCTGCGGTCGCGCGACAGGCGGAACTCGGCGCGGTCGGCGCGGCCGCGCACCTTGATCGGGCGCGCCTCCGCTGCGGCGCGGCCGGCGACGCCCTCGCCGAGCTTCACGCGGATCTTCGCCCACAGCTCCGGCTCGACGCCGCTCGCGACGCGGATCGCGAGCTCGCCCTTCGCCGGGTCGAGCAGCATCAGCGACCCGCCGTCCGCGCCCGTCACGCCCTTCGCGATCTCGAGCATGCGCGCGAACAGCTCGTCCGGATCCACGGTCAGGTTCACGGACTCGACGATCTCGTGGAGCGCCTGCAGCAGCTCGTTCTTGCGATCGCTGCTCGAAACCCCGTACCCCCAGAGCAAGCGCGCGGTCAGCGGCGAGACGACCTGCAGGCCCGCGGCGGCGTCGGGAAAGCGCTCGGCGAACGGGCGCCCGGCGCCGGCATCGACGACCGCGTGCAGCGGCCGCGAGAAGAGCGCCGGGTCGGCGTCGATCGGGAAGCTCGCGCGCTGAGCGGCCGCGCGCGTGCGCGCCGCCGCGACGTCGTCCGCGAAGGCGCCCGCGATCTCGATCTCCGCGTTGTCGAGCAACACGGGCACGAGCGCGAGCGTCTCCTCGGTGACGCCGTAGAGCGCGACGGCCTTCCGCATGGGCTCAGCTGTCCTCGCTCTCGAGGCGGAGCGAGAGCGTGAGCTTTCGGCGTTTGCCCGACGCGTCGCGCACCCACAGCGGGATGCGCAGCCCGTCCGGGGCGGGCAGGGCGGGGCCGGCGGGCTCGAGGGTGAGGCCGACGTCGCCAGCGCCCGCGTCGAGCGAGATGGTGGGTTTCCGCGCGGCGACGGGCTTGCTCGCCGGCGGGGCCTCGGCCACGCCGCGCTTGGCAGCCTGGAAGCCGGCGTCGAACAGGGACTCCGTCTCGGCCACGGTGTCGGCGAAAGTCGCGGGTGCCGCGTGCAGATCCGGCGACGAGTCTTCGGGCGACACGACGGGCATCGCAGCGAGCGGCTTCGCCGCCGGCGCGGAGAGCGACGCCTCGAAGGCGGCGCGGTCGATCAACTGCGTCACGCCGGGCGGCGGTGCGGGCCGTGCGGGAGCCGGTGCCACGGGCGGCGGCGCGAGACGCACTTGCGTCGCGGCGTCGGCGCTCGGCGCGCTCGCGGGCTTCGCCGTGGGCGTTGCCGCGCGCGGCGCGGGCGGCGCGGCGGCCTCGTCCGCGCGATCGCGCAGATGGCGGATCACGCGCTTCGAGATCGTGGTGAGCGTCTGGAGCACGCCCGTGCCGTCCTTCGCGACGGCCTCGAACGCCGCGACGCCGCGCATCGCGAGCTTGCGGTGCAGGTCTTCGAGGGCGTACGGATCGGCGAGGTCGCGCTTGTTGTACTGCACCACGAGCGGCATCTCGTCGACGCGCCGGCCGTAGGCGGCGAGGGCGCCCTTCAGCTCCTCGAAGCTCGCGAGGTTCTCGGCGAGCTTCTCGCGGCGCGCGTCGAGCACGAGCACGACGCCGTCGGTGCGGTCGAGCAGCTGCTTGCGCGTGGGCGCGTGCTCGCGCTCGCCGGGGACGGCGACGATCTGGATGCGCGTGCGCACGCCGCCGACCTCGCCGAGCTCGATCGGCAGCGTCGCGTAGGTGACCGTCGGGTCGAGGCGCGTCGGCAGCTGGCGCAGCTCGCCGCGATGATCCGGGCGCAGCTTCGCGTGGATCACGCGCAGGTTCGTCCGCTTGCCGGCGCCCTCGGCGCCCCAGTAGACGATGCGCGCGTTGACGGCGCTCGAGTCCGGCGCGTCGTTCATCACATCTTCCCCTTCTTCGTCAGGTTGCGGCGCGCGTGGGTCGCGATCACCGCCGGCACGTCCTTGCTCTTCACCAGCGTCCGCAGGTCTTTCTCCTGCAGGAAGTTCATGAACTTCACGGAGAATCCCACCGGGCACTTGGGATTCATCACGAGCGCGAGCTTCACGGCGTAGTTCTTGGTCCACTCCCGGTTGCTCGCGATGATGCGCATGACTTCGTCGGAGAGGTTGCGCGACTTCGCGAAGCCCGCCACCTCGTTGTCGGTCATGCGCGGGCTGCGGATCGCCGCGGTGGAGACGATCTTGTTGCGGTCGCGGATCAACAGGCCGCGCGCCTCCTTGTTGCCCATGCGAGCGAGCTTCACCTTCTGCATGACGTTCATCGTCTGGATGAGCGCCATCAGGTTGCCCTTGGCGTCCTCGTCGAGCTCGACGTCCTCGGGGATGTCCTCGACCAGCTCCTTCGCGAACTCCGAGGCGTCGTCGCCGAGGATGGCGCGCAGGGCGGCGAGGGCGGCCTCGTCGGTGACTTCCTGGGGCGTCAGGTCCGACGGCGGCTCGCCGTCGGTGCTCTCCTCGGCGGCCGGGCGCTCGAGGCCGAGGAACGAGAGGATGCGGTCGATCGTGGCCTTGCCGGTGAGCGGGTTCTCGCCGAGCGCGTCGACGATGCGCGGCGCGCGCAGCAGGCGGGTCTGGTTGTTCGCGACGATGTCGATCACGCGGCGATGCGGCAGGCTCGCGAGGAACGCCGCGGTGTCGTCGTCCGCGTTCGCGTTCAGCGCGAGCGTCTCCATGCGGCCCGCGTCGTCCCGGTAGACGTGCGCGAGGAAGCTGAGCACGGCGGGATGGGTCGCGCCGCCGAGGACGGTCTTCGCGATCGCGTCGGGCAGGCCCTCGAGGCTCGCCCGCGCGGTGTCCTTGACCGCGGCGTCGCCGTCGTTCGCGAGCACGAAGAGCACGGTGGCGAGCTCGATCGGCTCGAGCGGCAACGCGCCGCGCGCCGCCAGGCGCCGCACCTCGACCGGTGCGTCCTTGTGGACGTAGCGCCCGGCCTGCGGCGAAAGCGTGAGCTGGATCTTCTGCTGACTCACCAAACCCCTCGCGCCCTGAGCGAGGGGGCCGCGACTCACGTCTTCGCGGCGGCCTTCGCCCGGGCTTCGGTGATCACCTTGTCCCGCAGCGCCGCGGGCACCTCGTCGTAGCGCGAGAACTCCATCTGAAACGCGCCCTTGCCTCCCGTCAGGCTGGTGAGCGCGCTCGCGTACTCCAGCATTTCGGCCATGGGCACCTCCGCCTTGATGACCATGGCCGCGCCGGCACTTTCCGTGCCCTGGACCCGGCCCCGGCGGTGGGCCAGATCGCCCATCACCTCGCCGACTCCCTCCGGGGGAACCGTGACCTCGGCCCGCATGATCGGCTCGAGCAGGGTCGGGCGGGCTTGCTCGAGGGCCGCCTTGAAGCCATGGGCCCCGGCCAGCTTGAAGGCCATCTCGTTCGAGTCGACGGGGTGGAACTTCCCGTCCACGCAGCGCGCCTTCAGGTCGACCACCGGGAAGCCCGCCAAGGGCCCGTGTTGCGCGGCTTCCCGCACGCCTTTCTCCACGGCCGGGATCAGGTTGCGCGGGATCGCGCCGCCCACGACCTCGTCCGAGAACACCACCCCGGCACCGCGGGGCAGGGGCTCAAGGGTCAGGATCGCCACCCCGAACATGCCCTTGCCGCCGGTCTGCTTCTTGAGCTTTCCCTCCACGTTCTCCGCACGTCCGGTGATCGTCTCGCGGTACGGGACCTTCGGGGTGTGCAGCGCGACGTCCACGTCGTAGAGGCGGTGCAGTCTCTGCACCGCGATCCGCACGTGCAGCTCGCCCATTCCCGTGAGCAGGAACTCGCCCGTCCCCGCATCGCGCGAGACGAGCAGCGTCGGATCCTCCTCCGTGAGCCGATGGAGCGCGAGGAACAGCTTGTCCTCGTCGGCGCGCGACTTCGCAGCGATCGCGTAGGACAAGACGCCATGCGGGATGGGGATCTCGGGCAGGTGCAGGCCGTTCTTCTCGGCCGTGAGGGTGTTGCCCGTGTGCACGTCCTTCAGCTTCGCGACGGCGATCACGTCGCCCGGGCCCGCCTCCGCGACCTCCACCAGCTCGCTCCCGTGGAGCAGCAGCAGCTTGCCGAGCCGCTCCTTCTCGCCGCGGGTCGCGTTGAGCACCGTGTCGTCGTGGTGGACGGTGCCGGACACCACGCGCATCACCGAGAGCGTGCCCGCGTAGCGATCGACCACGGTCTTGAAGACGGCGGCGGAGAAGGGCGCGCCGGGGCTCGGGAGTGCGCCCTGCGGGACGTGGTCCTCGACGCGCTCCGCTTGCCACGCCCCGCGCTCGGCCGCGGAGGGCAATAGGTGCGTCGCGGCCCACAGCAGCGCGGCCGTGCCCAGCTCGCTCGTCGAGGCGCCGCACAGCACGGGCAGCAGCTTGCGCGCGCGGGTCGCCGCGACGAGGCCGGCCTCGAGCTCGGCGTCGGAGAGCTGACCGCGCTCGAGGTAACGCTCGGTGAGCGCGTCGTCGGTCTCCGCGACCGCCTCGACGAGGCGCGCGCGCGCGGACTGCGCCTCGGCCGCCAGCGGTGCCGGGATCGCGCCGGTGCGCCCGTCGCGCGTCGCGCGCATCGCGATCAGATCCACGACGCCGCGCAAGGCCGGCGTCGCGCCGAACGGAAGTGCGAGCGGCACGGGGTTCACGCCGAGCTCGCGCAGCGACTCGACGGCCGCGTCGAAGTCGGCGCGGTCCCGGTCGATGCCGCTCACGAAGGCGACGAGCGGCAGCCCGCTCGCCTGCGCCGCGCGCAGCATGCGCTCGGTGCCGACCTTCGCGCCGCCCACCGCGGAAACCACGAGGATCGCGCCGTCGAGCGCCTTCAGGGCGATCTGCGCGTCGCCCTGGAAGCTCGGATCCCCGGGCGTGTCGACGAGCGTCAGGTGCAGGCCGTTCCAGTCGAAGCCGTAGACGTGGGCGGCGAGGGTGTGGTGGCGCTCGCGCTCTTCCGGTGCGACGTCGAGGTGCGACGTGCCGCCATCCACCGAGCCGAGCTCGCGGATCGCGCCCGCGCCGTGCAGAAGCGCCTCGCCGAGGCTGGTCTTCCCATCTCCCGCGTGGCCGATCAAGGCGAAGTTGCGGGTGTGGGCGGCGTCGGTGTTCCGCATGGCGGTCTCCTCGGTCGTTAGGTGGGCGGCTTCTCCTGCGTGCGATTCTTTTCGAACAGGAGGCGCAGGCCTTCGAGCGTGAGGTAGGGCTCGACGCGCTCGATGGTCTCGGTCTCGGCAGAGATGCGCTGGGCAAGGCCCCCCGTCGCGATCACGCGCGTGTGCTCGCCGAGCTCGCTCTTGATGCGGCGCACCATCGCGTCGACGAGGCCGGCGTAGCCGAACAGGAGGCCCGATTGAATCGACTGCGTGGTCGTGCGGCCGATCACGGAGCGCGGCCGCGCGAGCTCGACGCGGTGCAGCATCGAGGTGCGCTCGAACAGCGCCTCCATCGAGATCACGATGCCGGGGAAGATCGCGCCGCCGAGGTACTCGCCCTTCTCGCTGACGCAGTCCCAGGTGGTCGCGGTGCCGAAGTCCACCGCGATCACGGGGCCACCCATCAGCTCGTACGCCGCGACCGCGTTCACGATGCGGTCGGCGCCGACCTCGCGCGGATTCTCGTAGCGGACGGGCATGCCGGTCTTGATGCCGGGGCCGACCACGAGCGGCGGCTTCCCCAACAACTTGGTGCAGACGCGCTCCCAGATCGGGAGCAGCGGCGGAACGACGCTCGACACGATCGCGTCGCGGAACGACTCCATCTTGCAGCCGGCGAGATCGGTCAGCCCGCGCAGCGTCACGAGCACCTCGTCGCTCGTCTGCTCGCGATGCGTCGCCATGCGCCAGTGGTGGGCGAGATTCGGCTTCGCCGGATCGGTCAGGTCGAAGACGCCGAGCGTCACGTTGGTGTTGCCGATGTCGACGCACAGCAGCGCGTTCACGAGACGGGCTCCTTCAGCAGGGTGACGTCGCCGGCGAAGAGGCGTTCCTCGCCGTCGTACGTCCCGAGACGCAACGATCCATCCGCGCCGACGCCGAGCACGAGCCCGTCGCGTACGCGCTCGGCCGCGTCCGACACGCGGACGCGCTGACCGATCATGCGGAAGAGGGCGTCGAAGCGCGGGCGCAGGGCCGCGAAGCCGCCCGCCGCATGGGCGTCCAGCGCGGCCTCGAGGCGCTCGAACAGCGAGGCCGCGAAGCGCGCGCGGTCGATCTTGCGCCCGGCCAGCGCGGCGAGGCTCGACGCTCGCGCGCGGAATTCGTCCGGGAACGTGGCGGGGTCGACGTTCAGGTTCACGCCGATGCCGAGGATCACGGCGGCGTCGGCGCCGGCGCTCGCGCGCTCGAGCAGGATGCCGGAGACCTTCGCTCCGTCGACGAGCACGTCGTTGGGCCACTTCAGCGCCACGCGCGCCGCGTCGCCGAGCTCCGCGGCGACCGTCTCTGCGAGGGCGACGCCCGCGGCGAGGGGCAGGGTGCCCAGCGTCGCGACGCTGCCGGCCGGGCGCAGCACGAAGCTCACGTAGAGGTTCGTCCGCGGCGGCGAGAAGAAGCTGCGCCCGAGCCGCCCGCGGCCCGCGCTCTGGGCTTCGGCGATCACGGCGGTGCCGTGGGCGGCGCCCTCGGCGGCGAGCGCGAGCGCGTGGCGGTTGGTCGAGTCGATCTCCGCGAACCAGACGACGTCGCGCGCGAGCCACGCGGTATGCGCCGCGATCGCCTCGCGCGTCAGCGCCTCCTCGGGCGCGTGCGCCGCGGCGAGCCTCGGGCTCGCGCCGGCGTCGCCGCTGGAGGCGGCGCCCGTCATGCGACGTCCTTGCGACTGCGCACTTCGAGCGCGACGTCGGCGGCGATCGCCGAGTGCGTGAGCGCGCCGATCGAGATGCGGTGCACGCCGGTCTCGGCGATCGCGCGCACGTTGCCGAGGTGGACGCCGCCGCTCGCCTCGAGCGAAGCGCGCGCGCCGAAGCGCGCGACGAGCTCGCGGAGCTCCGCCGGGGTGCGGTTGTCGAGCAGCAGCAGGCCCGCGCCGGCTGCGAGCGCTTCCTCGGCCTGCGCCGCGCTCTCGACCTCGCACTGGATCGCGAGATGCGGCGCTGCGCTCGCGCGCGCGGCCTTCACCGCTGCGGCGACGCCGCCGGCGGCGGCGATGTGGTTGTCCTTGATCAGCACGGCGTCGTAGAGGCCGAAGCGGTGGTTCGTACCGCCGCCGGCCGCGACCGCGTACTTGTCGAGGGCGCGCCACCCGGGCAGCGTCTTGCGCGTGTCGAGGATGCGCGCGCCGGTGCCGGCGACGGCGTCCACGTAGCGGCGCGTGAGCGTCGCGATCCCGCACAGCCGGCCGAGGAAGTTGAGCGCGATGCGTTCGCCGGCGAACACCGCGCGGGCGCTGCCGACGACGCGCGCGAGTGGCGTATTGGCGGCGACGAGCTCGCCGTCGCGCCGGAGCGCCTCGAAGCGCAGCGCGGGGTCCACCGCCGCGAAGCAGGCGGCGGCGACGCCCAGTCCGCACGCCAGGAGCGGCGCACGCGCCTCGATCTCCGCCTCGACGTGCAGCGACGCCGGCAAGCAGGCGTTGCTGGTGACGTCGCCGCTGCCGAGATCTTCGGCGAGCGCGCGCGCGACGAGGGGCAGCCAGCTGGACGGGTGCGGGAGGATCGCGGGAGTCACGCGCGCAGTCTAAGGCAGGGAGCGCGGAAGCGGGCGGCGGGCCTACTGCTCGTCGCTCTCCTTCAGCTTGCGGATCTCTTCGCGGATCAGCGTTTCGGCCATCTTCGGGATGACCTCCCACGCGATCTGCTCGACCTTCTGGACGGTCTCGCGGACGATGCGGTCGGTGACGTCGCCGAACGCCTCCCACGCCATCTTCTCGAGCAGATTCCGCAGCTCGTCGCGATTCGGAAGGGCGTCCGCGGTGTCGAGGGCGCGCGCCTTGGGGGCAGGGGCCACCTCGGCTGCGCGCAGCGGAGCGGCTTCGACCACGGGCTCGGCGCGGCCGAACAGGTCGTCGCCGTCGTCGTCGACGGCCTCGGCCGCCGGCCAGGCGGGCGCGTCGGGCTCGCCGAGCACCACGGTCGTGCGCGCAGCCGGCGCGTCTGCGAGCGCGGGCTCGGCCTCGTCGGAGAAGGGGTCGCCGAGGTCCGTCGGCGCCACGGCTTGGCTGGCGCTGCGGCCGCCGCCGATCAGCTCGGCGAATGGATCGCCTGCAACGCCCGCGTCGGCCGGCGTGATCGTGCCGACGCCCGCGGCCTCGGGCTCGCCGAACAACACCTGCGTCGCGCTCGAGACGTCGGCCTGCGCGGCCGCGACTTCGTTCGCTTCGCCGAACAGGACGCGCGTCTGCGCCGGCGCCTCGTCGAACGGATCCGCGTCGTCGACCGGCGGCAGGGTCTCGGCGTTCTCGTCGTCGTCGTCCGCGAGCGGAGCGATGCCGGAGTCGGCGTCTCCGAGGTCGTCGCTCGCGCTGACCTCGAGGTCGTCGGCGCCGCCGAAGGAGAGCGCGTCGTCCGCGAGCGCCGCGGCGCGCACGCCGCTCGGCTCCGTGTTCTCGTCGGACATGAAATCGAAGGGCTCTTCTTCCTCGCCGAACAGGGGCGAGCTGCCGACCGCGGACTTCGCCGCTGCGGCGACGGGAGCGGGCGGGGCGGCCGCGGCGAGGCGGGCGTTCACCAGATCGACCAGCGCCTGCGCCTCGAACGGCTTCGTGATGTGACCGTCGGAGCCGACCTCGCGCGCGCGGGCTTCGTCGAACGCTTCGAAGGTGCCGGTGAGGAGGAGCACGGGAACGTGGCGCAGCGACGGGTCGGCCTTGATCTGGCGGCACACCTCGTAGCCGTTGAGCCCGGGCATCACGACGTCGGCGAGCACGATGTCCGGCCGGACTTCGCGCGCCTTGGCGACGGCGGCGGTGCCGTTGTCCACGGCGACCAGCTGAATGTCCTCGCTCGCGAAGCTGATGCCGACGACCTTCTGGATCGTGACGCTGTCGTCCGCGAGAAGCAGGGTCTTGGGCATGTTCCCCCCAGCACGAAGCCGAGCCGAGCCGCGGCACGTGGCCGAGCGCCGCTCTGATCGCTCCCTTGTCTTCCTCTCTATCGTCTGCGCGTCCGTGACATTGACGGCGAACTGACGCTCGAGGCGGAAAAGCGAGCGCAGGCTAGCAGCAACTTCCGCCGAACCGCGGTCAAGTCGCTCCGGGCGGAGCCCGATACGCCCGAGACGTCCACCTCGGCGAACGGAGCGGCGATGATTCTCAGGGCGTCAGCCCGCAGCGACGTCGGCCTGCGCCGGCGCAGCAACGAAGACCGCTTCGCGCTCGTGCCGGAGCACGGCTTCTACCTCGTCGCCGATGGCATGGGCGGGCACACGGCCGGCCAGATCGCGAGTCAGCTCGCCGCCGAGGCCGCGGCGCGCGCGATCGCGGCGCTGGAAGGCGCCTCCGCGAGCCCGGCCGAGAAGCTGCGCATGGTCGTGAACGCCGCGAATCGCGCGATCTACCTCGCCGCGCAGCGCCAGCCCGAGTATGCCGGCATGGGCACGACCGTCGTCGCCGTGCTCGCCGCGGGCGAGCGCGCGGCCCTCGCGCACGTCGGAGACAGCCGCGCCTACCTCGTGCGCCGCGATCGCATCCGTCAGCTCACCGACGACCACTCGATCGTCGGCGAGCTGCTGCGTCGGCAGGAGATCTCCGCCGACGCCGCCCGGGAGCACCCGCATCGCCACGTCCTCACGCGCGCCCTCGGCGTGCGCGAGAGCGTGGAGCCGGACCTCGCCGAGCTCACCCCGGCGCCGGGCGACGTGTTCGTGCTGTGCTCCGATGGCCTCACGAATCACATCGAGGATCTCGAGCTCGCAAAGCTGGTCGCCGAAGCGACCGACTTGCAGGAAGCGTGTGAGGATCTCGTGGATCTCGCGAATGGGCGCGGGGGCGAGGACAACGTGACGGTGGTGCTGGCGCGGGTCGAGGCGTAGGCGGTCGGATCCGCGCCGATCGTGGGCTCCGGCGCCTCGGGGGCGGTGTCGCGGGCAGCGCTCAGGGCGGGAGGGGGTCCGTTCCGCTCCGGGCCTCTTCCGTGTGCCGTGCCCCCGGTGGGTGTCGCTGGCATTCGGGTGAGCGATGCAGCGGAATCGTCGCGCCGGGTGAATGGGCGTTCGGGTGTCTCGCGCATCGTGGTTTGCGCACGCGCGTTCGGGCCTGCCTGGATCTCGCAGGC
This sequence comes from uncultured Spirochaetales bacterium, assembly GCA_964501435.1. Lineage (GTDB taxonomy): Bacteria > Myxococcota_A > UBA9160 > UBA9160 > UBA6930 > VGRF01. The sequence goes on from CAZCTH010000029.1 coordinate 40,556, forward strand.
GAGCCGGCCCTGCGCTCCAGGACCCCGCTCCCGCCCTTCGCTCGTGCCGCACGTCGGACACGCGGACACGCTGAGCGTTGGTCCGTCGAAGCGTGCCCGGGCTGGGTTGGACGTCGCGGCATTCGGCGGCGTTGAGCCGCCGAATGCCGCGCTGAATGCATCGAGGTGTACGAGCCGCTGCAGGGCCTAACAGCCAGCCGCGCCTAGGCTGCACATCGCGCAGGCGCGCAACGCCGCCGTGCGTTTCCGGCGGCTCGCAGCGGCGCGGCGTAGGGAACGCTCGGAATCTCGCGCGGCGAGCGGCCCGCCTTGCGCGCAGCGTGCGCCGCCGGCGGTTCGACGCCGTCGGCGGCGCCGGATTGACTGGCAGGATGTCCGCCCGCGACCGCACGGCTCGGAGCGAAGGCCGGGGCGGGGGTCCTGGAGCGCAGGGCCGGCGGGCCCGCGAGATGCCTGCGCGCCCGAACGTGCGTGCACAAACCACGAAGCGCGAGACGCCCGGACGCCCATTCACCCGGCGCGACGATTCCGCTGCATCGCTCGCCCGGACGTCCGCGACACCCATGGGACGCACGGCTCGCGGCGGAGGCCCGGAGCGGAACGGAGCCCCCGTCCCGGCCTGCGCGGCGCACGTCCGCCGCCGGGAGTCCCCGATCCGGCGGCTCCCGGTTCTACGCCCTCTCGATCACCGACTTCAGCTTCGACCGCAGCCGCAGCACCGACTTCGTGTGGATCTGGCACACCCGCGACTCCGTGATGCCGAGGATGTTCCCGATCTCCTTCATGTTGAGATCTTCGTAGTAGTAGAGCGAGATCACGAGCCGCTCCTTCTCGGGCAGCGTCGCGATCGTGTCGGCGACCACGCTGCGCATCTCCTGGATCTTCAGCGTGGCGAACGGGTTCTCCGCGTTCACGTCCTCGACGATGTCGGCGTAGCTGCCGTTGCGATCGCCGTCCTGACCGCCGCCGCGCAGCTCTTCGAGGTTGACGAGCGAGATGCCGCGCACCTGGTTGATGAGCTCGTGGAACTTGTCGAGCTGAAGACCCAGCGAGTCCGCGACCTCTTCCTCGTTTGCGGAGCGGCCGAGGCGTTGCTCGACGTCTCCGTAAGCGCGCTCGAGGCGGCGGCCCTTCTGGCGAACGCTGCGCGGCACCCAATCGAGCGAGCGGAGCTGGTCGAGGATGGCGCCCTTGATGCGGAACTCGGCGTACGTCTTGAACTTGCAGTTCTTGTCGGGGTCGTACTTGTCGATCGCATCCATCAGGCCGATCACGCCCGTGTTGTGCAGATCGTCGAGGTCGATGTGCGAGGGCAGGCGGACCGCGATGCGGTTCACGATGTACCGGATGAGCGGCGCGTGCTCGAGGACGATCTGTTCCTTCAGAGTGCCCGGGATCTCACCGAACTTGTCCTTGGCCGTCTTGAGCTGCGCTTCCATCGCTTCCTCCATCTCGGTGTGCTCCCGCTCGTCTCGGGCTCTTTGGGCTCGCCCCTCGCAAGCCGTGCGGGTGACAGAGCACGCGCCATGCCAAGCGGCGCGGAGGGCGGCGTCGGCATCGCACGCGGCGGCGGGAACGCCGCGCAAGTGAGCGAGTTCACAAACGAAATCGCCGAGGAGTTGCGAACGAGTTGCGCGCTCTCGGCCGCCGCCCGATGCGGCGTGTACCGAAGCCGACGCGCAAAAGCGTCGGGACCCCGACGCACGCGCGGCGCGGGAGTTACGAAACCGTCAGTCGCGCGGGCAGAGCGGGGCGCAGCGGGCGGCGTCGTCGCGCGCACGCGGGCGCTGCGCCGGACCGGGCGGCGAGGGCCGCCGGCTGGCGAGCGCGAAGCCGTTCGACGCTCTCACTTTTCGGGCGAGAGGCCGTGCTTCTTGATCTTCTCGAGCAGGGTCGTCCGGTTCATCTGGAGCAGCTTGGCGGCCTGGTTCTTGTTCCAGCCGGTCTGCCGGAGCGCCTGGGCGATCAGGTCCGCCTCGAAGCGGTCGACGGTGGAGGTGAGGGGAAGGCCGTCGGCCGGCAGCTCCGGAGCGGCGCTCGCGTCGCGCAGCGCCGCCTCGCGCATCGAAGCAGGCAGGTCGGCGATGCCGATCGCGCCGCCGCCCTTCAGCACGACGAGCCGCTCGATCGTGTTCTCGAGCTCGCGCACGTTGCCCGGCCAGTCGTGGGCGCACAGCCGCGCGAGCGCGTCGCTCTCGATCGAGCACGCCGGCACGCGCCGCTCCTCCTGCACCTTCTTGAGGAAGTGCTGGACGAGCAGGGGAATGTCGTCCTTGCGCGCGCGCAGTGGCGGCGTCTCCACCGGAATGACGTTGAGGCGGTAGAACAGGTCCTCGCGGAAGCGCTTCTCCTTGATCGCCACGGCGAGGTCCTGGTTGGTCGCCGCGATCACCCGCACGTCGACGCGCTGGGTCTGCGAGGAGCCGACCGGCTCGAAGGTTCGGTCCTGGAGGACGCGCAGGAGCTTCACCTGAAGGGTGGGGCTCATGTCGCCGATCTCGTCGAGGAAGATCGTGCCGCCGTGGGCGAGCGCGAAGCGGCCCTCGCGCGCCGCGACCGCGTTGGTGAACGCCCCGCGCACGTGGCCGAACAGCTCGCTCTCGAGCAGCTCCTCGGGGATCGCGCCGCAGTTCACGGTGACGAACATGCGGTCGGCGCGGCCGCTGTTGAAGTGCACGGCGCGTGCGACGAGCTCCTTGCCGGTGCCGCTCTCGCCCGTGATCAGCACGGTCGAGTCGGTGTCCGCGACCCGCTCCACGAGGTCGAGCACGCGGCGCAGCGCATCGCTCGCGCCGACCACCTGGTCGAAGCGGTAGCGGCTCTGGAGCTGGCGGTGGAGCAGGCGATTCTCGGTGCGCAGGCGGCCGTGCTCGATCGCCTGGCCGACGAGCTTGCGCAGCACGTCGTGGGAGGTCTGCTCGGTCCCCTTGTCGAGGTACCAATAGGCGCCGGCCTGGAGCGCCTCGAGCGACGCCTCGGCGCCGCCGTAGCCGGTGATCACGATGCAGGGCAGGTCGGCGTTGACGTCGTGGACCTGCCGCACCAGCTCATGGCCGCTGATGCCCGGCATCTTCACGTCGCACAGCACGAGGTCCACCGGCTGGGACGACACGAGGCCCATCGCCTCGGCGCCGTCGCGCGCCGCGCTCACCGTGTAGCCGGCGCGCGCGAGCATCCGTTCGACCGCACTGCGGAAGAACTCGTTGTCGTCGACGACGAGCACGTGCGGCTTGCGCACCTTTGGAACCTCGCAGGGGGTCGCGGCAGCTTAGGCGAGCACGCTTCCACCTCAAGGGTGCTCCCATCGCCTCCGATGAAGCGCGCATGGCGGAAGCGGTAGAGCGCGCGTCGCGCGCGCAGCTCGCGGGGACGGTTTTGCTCGTCGACGACGAGCCGCTGTTCCTGCGCGCGCTCGAGCGCATCCTGCACGGCGACCGCCACCGCCTCGCTGCCGCCACCTCGGCGTCCGAGGCCGAGCGGGCGCTGTCGAGCGGCGACGTGGACGTCGTGCTGCTCGACGTACGGCTCGGTGCCACCAGCGGCGTCGACCTGCTGGAGCAGGTGAAGCAGGCGCGGCCCGACGTGGAAGTCGTGATGATGACCGGCCACGGCAGCGTCGAGAGCGCGGTCGACTGCATGCGCCGCGGCGCGTTCGACTACCTGGAAAAGCCCTTCGCGGACCCCCACCGCGTGCGCGCCGTGATCGGCCGCGCGATCGAGCGGCGCCGCCTGGTCGCACGCAATCGCGACCTCGAGCGCGAGCTCGCGCAGCGCAGCCATGCAGCGCTGATCGGGGCGTCGCCGAAGATGCGCGCCGTGCTGCGCACGATCGAGAGCCTGCGTCACAACGAGTCGAGCGTGCTGATCCAGGGCGAGAGCGGCACCGGCAAGGAGCTCGTGGCCGCGGCGATCCACGCCGCGAGCCCGCGCAAGGAGCGGCCGTTCGTGCCCGTCGACTGCGGCGCGCTCCCGGAGTCGATCATCGAGAGCGAGCTGTTCGGCAACGAGCGCGGAGCGTTCACCGGGGCCACCGGCGCGATCGGCCTGTTCCGGGTGGCGGACGGCGGCACGCTGTTCCTCGACGAGATCGGCGAGATCGCGCAGTCGGTCCAGGCGAAGCTGCTGCGCGCGCTCCAGCAGCGCGAGGTGCGGCCGGTCGGGTCGGCCAGCGCAGTGCCCGTCGACCTGCGCATCATCGCGGCCACGAACCGCGACCTGGCGCAGCTCGCCGAGGAAGGCCGCTTCCGACTCGACCTCTTCTACCGCCTCAACGTGGTCCGCGTCGAGCTTCCTGCCCTGCGTGAGCGGAGCGAAGACATCCCCTTGCTGGCACAGCACTTTCTGGCGAAGCATCGACGCGGCGACTCGCCCGTCACGGGGTTCGAGCCCGAGGCGCTGCACGCGCTCTCGCGCCACGCCTGGCCGGGCAACGTGCGCGAGCTCGAGAACGCCGTCGAGTCGGCGCTCGCGCTTTCCGCCGGGCCGCTGCTCCGGGCGCGCGACTTCCGGCTCGGGCGCGAACGCCCCGTCGCGGCCCTCGGGGCGCCGGGTGCCGGCGCCGAGCTGCCGCTCAGCTTCGACGCCTACGAGCGGCGCGTGATCGAGCGCGCGCTCGCCGAGGCCGCCGGCGACGCCGTTGCCGCCGCGCGCAAGCTCGGCGTCGGTCGCTCCACGCTCTACCGGAAGCTCGCGAAGCACGGCCTCGCCGCGCGCCGCCCGCGCAGCGAGGCGAGCGTCCCGGTCCAGCCGTCCCCGCGCTGACCGGTGCGGGCTTCGCGCTAGCAGCGACGCGCAGCGCGGATAGACTGCCCCGACCCCCGGCCGCGATGCGATCGCGGCGCCTCTCCGACCCGCGAGGAATTAGGGGATCCCGTGAGCCGCGAAGCGAAACCGCCCACCCGCGTGCTCCTGCTCGCGCCGCAACCCGCGGCCCACGATCTGCGCGGCGCCGCAGCCGAGGCGCTCGGCCGACTCGGCACCGGCGTCGCGATCGAGGTGTGTCACGACGCGGGGGCCGCGCGCGCTGCCCTCGCGAGCGGCGGCGTGGCGCTCGCCGTCGCGGATCTGCGCGCGGCGGGAGCGCTCGATTGGCTCGCGCGCCTGCGCGACGAGCAGGGCCCCCCGGCGCTCGCGATCGCGCGCAGCGACGCCGAGGCGGTGGCGGCCTTTCGCGCCGGCGCGGTGGAGTGCGTCGACGCGCGCGAGGTCGCCGAGGCGCTCGCGCCCGCCGCACG
>CAZCTH010000030.1:0-44406 GCA_964501435.1 uncultured Spirochaetales bacterium
GCGCGCGGCGCGGCCTCGCGCCGCGTGTCGCCGCCGCTGCGCGCTGCTTCTTCGGCCGCGCGGGCGCCCGCTTCTTCGCGCGGCCGCGGCTCCGCGTCGCGCGCTTCTTCGTCGTCGCCGCGCGCTTTCGCGCGCGCTTGCGCGCCGTCTTCTTCCGCGCCGCCATCGCTCCCCCCGAACGCGCGCGCAGTCTATCCGCGGTCCCGCGGCCGCGTTCAGCCGGGCGGGCGCGCGACCGTGGCCACCGACACGAGCGCGGCGAGCTCGGGCACCTCGCGCTTCACGGCGGGCTCGAGCGCGAGGCGCAGCGTGGCCGACTGGGCCGGGCAGGTGGCGCAGGCGCCCTGGAACTCGATGCGCGCGGTGCCTTCCTCCGAGACGTCGAGCAGCTCGACGTTGCCGCCGTCCGCGAGCAACGCGGGGCGCAGCCGGTCGAGGGCCAGCTCGATCTTGCTGCGCAGCGGGCGGACGAGCTCGGAGGACATTCCCGCGCTTCGGCCCTTGGGGGCGAACGCTTGAGCCCCGCGCACGCCGCGGCCCCGCGCGTCTCGCAGCGGCCCGGCGGGCTGGGTAGGTTCCGGCCATGCAGGTCACGGTGCGATTGTTCGGCTCCCTGCGCGAGGCGACGGGGGCGAAGGAGCTCGCCGTCTCGCTCGCCGCCGGCGCGCGGGTGGACGCGCTGTTCGCCCTGCTCGCGCGCGATCACGCCGCGTTCGAGAAGCTCGGGGCGAAGCTCCGCGTCGCGGTCAACCAGAACGTCGTCGGCTTCGAGCACCCCCTCGCCGACGGCGACGAGGTCGCGTTCCTCCCGCCGGTCTCGGGCGGCGCCGAGCCGAAGCGCTGCTGGATCTCGGACCAGCCGCTCGACACGGGTGCGGTGGTGAACCGCGTGCTCGGGCCCGACGCGGGCGGCATCGTCACCTTCGTCGGGACCGTCCGCGACGCCTCGCGTGGCCATGCGATCCGTCACCTCGAGTACGAGGCGTATCCGGAGATGGCCGAACGCGAGCTCGAGAAGATCTGCGACGAGGCCGCCGCGCAGTGGGGCGCCCGCGTTGCGGTCGCGCATCGCGTCGGCCATCTGCCGATCGGCGAGATCGCCGTGGTCGTCGCTGCCGCCGCGAAGCACCGCGCGGAGGCCTTCGCCGCCTGCCGCTACACGATCGACGTGCTGAAGCAGCGCGTGCCGATCTGGAAGAAAGAGTTCGCGGAGAGCGGCGAGTACTGGGTCGAGGACCACGCCTAGCGATGGCGGCCCACGACGCGAAGCACGGCCCCGGTGAGGGGCATCGCCACTCGGCCGCGGCGAAGCAGCACCACGCGAGCGCGCCGAAGCGAGTGGGCTGCGCCGTGATCACCGTCAGCGACACGCGCACGCCCGAGACCGACAGCGGCGGCGACCTGCTCGCGGAGCTGATTGCCGGCGCCGGGCACCCGCTGGTGTCGCGCGAGATCGTGCGCGACGACGCGGCGCAGATCCGCGCCGCAGTGGAGCGCGCGCTCGCGCGCGAGGACTGCCGCGCGGTGCTGCTGACGGGCGGCACCGGCACATCGCCGCGCGACGTCACGCCCGAGGCCGTGCGGCCGCTGCTCGAGCGCGAGCTACCGGGCTTCGGCGAGCTGTTCCGGATGCTCTCGTTCCAAGAGATCGGCCCCGCCGCGCTGCTCTCGCGCGCGTTCGCGGGAACGCGGGCGGGGAAGGTCGTCTTCGGGCTGCCGGGCTCGCCCGCCGCGATCCGGCTGGCGCTCGAACGGCTCGCGCTGCCGGAGCTCGGCCACCTCGTGGGCGAGGCGACGAAGCAGCCTGGCCAGCACGCGCCCGCGCGCGGCGCATGATCCCAGCGGCTGCCGCCGCGCTGCGCATCGGCTGCGCATCGACGCGCGTTCCCTCCGCCCCGGGCGTGGCCACCCACGGCCATGCGCAATCGAATGCTCCACGCCGCTCGCCGTTGGGCAGCCAACGCTGCCGTCGTCGCGGGGGTCGCCGCCGGTGCGGCGGCGTTCCTTGCGCCCGCCGAGATCCGCGTCTGGGTGGACGAGCGCGGCGTCACCCACGCGACCAACGAGCCCAGCGCGGCGCCTGCGAGCGCACGCTCCGCCGGCGAGGCCCGCGCGCTGTGGGGCGACGAGCGCTTCGGCGCGCCGCTGCGCCGGGAGCTCGGCGCATCGAGCTCCGAGGACGACCGCGCCTACCGCGCGCTGCGCGACGCGCTGGTCGACCTGCAGCGCGGCGACACGACGCTCGCCGTCGCGCGCCTCCACGACGTGCTACGGCGCGACGCGAGCCGCCCCGAGGCGCACTTCTACCTGGCGCTGATCGAGGGGCGCCGTGGCCGCCTCGATGCGGCGGAGGCGCACTTGCGCGCCTTCTTGTCGGTGGCGGGCGAGGGCTACGACGAGTGGCGCGCGTCGGCGCTGCGCCGTCTCGGCCAGCTCGACGACGAGCGCCGCCTGATGACCGAGCCCTCCGCGAGCGCGCTGCGCTTCGTCGGGCTGCGCCACCCGGACTTCGCGATCCAGGCCGACGAGGCGCTCGTGGAGGCGGGCGGCCCGGAGTTCGCCGCGACCGTCGGGCGGCTCCTCGACGACGCCTACGCGCACGTGGGCAGCGCCCTCGGCATCCGGCCCGCCGCGCCGACGGGCGTCGTGCTCTACGGCCGCGCGAACTACGTGCGCGCGAACGCGCACCGCTTCTCGTTCCAGACGGTGGGCTTCTACGACGGCCGCATCCACGTCGTCTCGGCGGCCCATCCCGGGGGCGAGCTGCGCGGGTTGCTGGTCCACGAGTACACCCACGCGATCTTCAAGAGCGAGACCGGCGGCGACACGCCCTACTGGCTGAACGAGGGCCTCGCGGAGCTGCTCGAGCGCAGCGCGCTGCGCCGTCCGCCGCTGTCGCGGGGCGAGGAGATTCAGCTGCGCGGGGCGCTCGCCGCAGGCGAGTGGCTGCCGCTGCGCCGCATCGCGGCGAGCTTCAGCGGGCTCAGCGACAAGCAGGCGCGGCTCGCGTACGCGATCTCCACCGCCACCGCCGATTGGCTCGTGCGCAACAGCACGGCGACGGAGCGCGCGGAGTTGTTACGGGCCCTCGGCCGCGGCGCCGACCTCGACGCCGCGCTGCGCGCCGCGATCGGACTCGACACGGAGGGCCTGGACGCCGCGCTGCGCCGCGAGATCGCCGCCGCGCGGGCGCCGGCCGCCGAGGTGGCGGCGAGCCGCTGAGCGGCGAGCCGCGAGCGTCAGCGCTCAGCGCGCGTTCGACTCGTCGATCAGGCGCGAAGCCTCGAGGATCACCTCGGTCATCGAGGCGTCGAAGCTGCGCTCGGGCGGCGGGCTGCCCGGCGTGAACTCGAAGCGGCCAGAGAAGGTCTGCGCGACCTCGAGCGCGGCGTCGAGGCCGGCCGCCTTCGCGGTCTCGGCGTGCACGAGGCGTCCGCTCGCGAGCCAGAGGCCGCACTCGCCGTCCGCACCCTCGACGACGAGGCAGCCGGTCTGGCCGCCCATCTCGAGCATCTGCAGCACCGCGAAGATCGGGATCTTCGCGAGGTCGCCGCGCAGGGCGGAGGGCGGCGGCGCCGTTGCGGGGCCGAACGAGATCACGGTGCGATCGGCGGGCACGGCATCCGCGCCGGCGAGGCTCGCGTCGACGCGGCAGAAGGTGACGATCACGCCGCCCACTTCGATGCGGTCGCCGGCTTCGAGCGCGCGCTCCTCGGCGATCTTGCTGCCGTTCACGAGCGTGCCGTTGGTGCTGCCGAGGTCGCGCACGAACACGTCGTCACCGCGCCGGATCACCGCGGCGTGGCGGCGCGACGCGGCCACGGAGGGCACGCGCACCTCGCACTCGGCGCTGCGCCCGATCACCGCCTCGCGCCCCGGCTCGAGCCGGAACGGGGGCAGCGGGGGAACGAAGAGCATCGGGGCGTCGCCAGCCATGCCTGCGGTTTCGGCGCGAAGCGCGCGCACCTTGACGGCGGCGCGCCAAGGCGGCGCGCTGCTCAGCGCTCGATGCGCACCGCGTCGCCGAGCAGGAGGCCCCAGCGATGCGCCGCGCCGGCCCGCACCTCGAGCACCACGTCGCAGGGCACCGGGGAGGGGTACTGCGGCAGCTCGGTCGGCGTGCGCGGGACGGGCACGTTCGGCGAGATCCCGACGATGCGACCGTCGCGGATCCACAGGATGTCGATTGGGAAGCGCATGTCCTTCATCCAGAAGGACTGGATCCGCGCCGTCTCGAACAGGAACAGCATGCCCTCCTCGGGAGCGAGCCCCGGGCGGCCGGATAGGCCGCGCGCGCGCAGCATGGGCGTCTCCACCACGTCGACCGCCACGTGCACGCGCTCGTCGAGGACGACGACGGGGCGCCGGGGGCCTGCGGGCAGCGCCGCCTCGGCGGCGGCCAGCACGCAGAGCAGGGCGAGCGCGAGGGTGCGCAGCGGCTTCATCGGATCGCGAACCCGCGCGCGCCCTCGGCTGCCGCTTCGCTCACCGCCAGCTCGGTCACCGTCGCGAAGGGCGGGCCGCGGCGGAGGAACGCGATCAGGGCCTCGATCGCGTCGGGAGCGCCTTCGAGGACGGCCTCGACCCCGCCGTCCGCTCGGTTGCGGACCCAGCCCGCCACCCCGAGGCGCTCCGCCTGCGCCTGGGTGGACGCACGGAACGCCACGCCCTGCACGCGCCCGCGCACGACGACGCGGCGGGAGATCGGCTCGGCGCTGGCGTTCGGCGCGGCGGCCATGGCGCTCAGTCCTCGCTCGGGGCGTAGTAGGCGAAGTCGACGACCTTCTCGCGCAGGTAGTCGCGCAGGTCGTCCACGAGGCCTTTCTCGATCTGGCGGATGCGCTCGCGCGTGAGGCCCATCTCGTCGCCGAGCTCCTGCAGCGTCATCGGCTCGTCGGCGAGCACGCGCGCCTGCATGATGCGCTGCTCGCGCGGCTTCAGACGATCGGCGAACGCCTTCACGTGGGTCATGAACGTGCGCTTCAAGTCCTCGTCCGCGAACTGCTGCTCGGCGCTGTCGCCCGGGGCGGCGATGAAGTCGCCGAAGCGCGCGCCGCCGTCCTCGTCGCCGACCGGCATCTCCATCGAGAGGTCGCTGCCGGCGAGGCGCTGCTCCATCGAGACGACGTCGCCCTCGCTCACGTCGAGCCGCTCGGCGATCAGCTTCGGCGTCGCCTCGAAGCCGAGCCGCTCGAGCTCGCGCTTCTCCTTGTTCAGGCGGAAGAACAGCTTGCGCTCGGCCCGCGTCGAGCCGAGCCGCACGAGGCGGATGTTGTCGATCAGGTACTTGAGGATGAAGGCGCGGATCCAGTAGGCCGCGTAGGTCGAGAGCTTCACCTCCTGGTAGGGGTCGAAGCGCTGCACGGCCTGGAGCAGGCCGACGTTGCCTTCCTGGATCAGGTCGAGCGTGTTCGCCCACGCGCGCCGGTACTCCATCGCGATCTTCACGACGAGCCGCAGGTTCGAGAGCACGAGGCGGCGGGCGGCCTCCGGGTCGTGCTGCTCCACCCAGCGGCGGGCGAGCTCCTGCTCCTGCTCGCGCGTGATGGGCGGGTACTCGCGCAGCTGGGCCATGTAGCGGGTGAGCGAGTCGACGCGCCCGAGGCCGGGCTCGACGGCGGGCGCAGGTAGGGCGGGCGCCGCCGGAACCGGCAGCGCGTTCGGATCGCGCTCGTTCTGCTCGCCAGCCATCGCGTGCAACCTAGCTACCCCGAGCCCCCAAACGAAAGCGGGGCCGAGCTCACGCTCGGCCCCGCTCGGTGCGCAGCGCTCGCTCGCGGTGTCGCGAGCGGCGCGGGAAATGGCGCGGACTACTTCTTGAGCGTGTGGATGAATGCGATCACGTCGTCGACTTCCTTGGCCGACAGGTGACCCCAGGGCGCCATCGTCGGGTTGCCGCCGAACGCGCCCGCGCCCTTCGTGATGACGAGCTTCAGGTCGGCGTCCGTGCCCACCTTGCCGTCCTTGTCCGCATCGAACTTGAACGCGCCGACCGAGAAGTCGCGCGGTGCCGGGTTCAGCGCCTTGCCGGCCGGGCCGTCGCCCTTGCCCGCCTGGCCGTGGCAGGTCCAGCAGGTGCCCTTGCCCGTGTAGACGACCTTGCCCGCCGCGGCGTCGCCCGCGAACGCGGTGGCCGCGAGGCCGGTGGTGAGTGCGAAGGCCAGCGCCATCGTCCAGATCTTCATCGCTTTGCTCTCTCCTGCCGATTCCCGCTCGTGCGAGTCGGGCGGCGTCGATTGGAATGGAGGGGAAGGGATCGCGGAACGCCCCGCGAGACGCCGGCCCCCCATGGCCCGGCGCAGAATCGGACGCGCATCCTAGGAGCTTATTCAGGGGCGTCGAGACGGTTTTCCGCGACGCGAGTTGCCATCGCGTTGCCGCTCACGCGCTGGGGCCGATGGCCTCGATCGGCGCCCGGTCAGGAGCGTTTCAAGCGGTAGTGGATCGGCAGGTGCTTCACGCCGCCGACCAGCGAGGAACGCAGCCGCCGGACGGGTCCGTCGAGCTCGATGCTCTCGATGCGCGGGAGCAGGTACTTGAACGCCATCTCGAGCTCGAGCCGCGCCACGTGCGCGCCGGCGCAGAAGTGCTCGCCGATGCCGAACGCGAGGTGCCGATTGTGCTGGCGCTCGACGTCGAACGTGAACGGCGCGTCGAAGATCTCCTCGTCGCGGTTCGCGGACGGATAGAAGAGCCCGAGCCGGTCGCCCTTGCGGATCTTCTGCCCGTGCAGCTCGACGTCTTCGGCGGCGGTGCGCGCGAAGTGGATGATCGGGCTCACCCAGCGCAGCATCTCCTCGATCGCATTCCCCAACAACTGCGGGTTGCGCTGGATCTTCGCGAGCTCCGCGGGGTGCTCGATCAGCGACAGCATTCCGCCGCTCGTGCCGTTGCGCGTGGTCTCGTTGCCGGCGACGACGACGATCATGCAGTAGGAGAGCACGTCCATCGGCGGGAGCGGCGCGCCGTCGACCTCGGCGTGCACGAAGGCGCTGACGAGATCCTCGCCCGGGTTCTTGCGCTTCTCCTCCACCATCTTGGCGAAGTACATGAACAGCTCGGTCATGGCCTTCTGCGCGGTCTGCGCGGGCGTCTGGCCGGGCACCTGATACTCGGGGTCGCCCGCGCCGATCGTGCGATTGGTCCAGTCGAAGAGCAGGCGCCAGTCCGACTTCGGCACGCCGAGCAGCCACGCGATCACCGCGATCGGCAGCGGCGCCGCCACCTTCTCGACGAAGTCGCAGCGCCCCTCGTCGCCCTGCGCGAGCAGGTCGTCGACGATCTCCTTGGCGATCGCCTCGATGTCGGCGTGGATCTTCTTCAGCGCGCCGGGCGTGAAGCGCTTCGAGATCAGCTTGCGATAAGCGGTGTGCTTGTGGCCGTCCATCTGGATCAGCGTCGGCGGCGGCTCGAAGGCGCGCTCGAGGTCGCGCGGCTCGGTCGGCAGCACGAGCAGCGGCGCGTTCAGGAACAGCTCGGGGTGCTTCCCGACCCACGCGATGTCGGCGTGCCGGGTGACCGCCCAGTAGGGCATCACCGCCTTCTCCATGAAGCGCACCGGGGCCTCGCGGCGCAGGCGCGTCCACGCCTCGTGGGGGTAGCCGCTCTGCACGTAGAGATCGGGCGAGAGCAGGTCCAGATCCGACAGCGAGTCCGACATCGACGCCTCCTCGGGTGCGACGAGGCAGACTAGGACAGGGCGCCCGGTCCGTCAGGCGGGGAGTCCGATCTCCATTCCGGAGTTGGCGCGCGCCGGATCCGGGCTTAGCTTCGCCGGCGTTGTGGGGGCGATCGGCTTCGACGGGTGATCGAAGACGCACGCTGCGCGCCGAGGGGGTAGCGACCTCGTTAATCCTGCTGCGAGTTGGTAGTAACAACTGCCGACGACAACTACGCACTCGCTGCCTAGCTAATCCCTAGATAGCGACGTCCGTCCCCGACGCCTTCTAGGGGGGAACGGACGCCATCAGAAGGCTGGCCATCGGCCGCTGGCAGGCCGCTACCGAATGGCGAGATCGATGCATGCCAAGGGGATGGCTGCTCCGGCGTTCGCGACTGGCCGCCCCGAGATCGAGCGGACGACACGCGCGTAGACGCGGGCATTGGACATCATGCGGACCCGGGTTCGATTCCCGGCGCCTCCACCAACAACCTCAGTCGGCCCGCGGAGCCATCGGCGGCAGCCGCTCCGCTCGGCTCGTCGGGCGCTCGATTCCGCGAGCCGCGTCGTGTGCGGCGTCGTTGCTCGCGTTCGCATCCCGGCCTCGCGTCACCCGCGATCGCTTTCCCCAAAGCGCACGAAGTCGGGGTTGATCTCGAACGCGCAGACGAAGTCGTAGGCTTGTCCCGGCTCGGCGTCGCGGCCGGCCTGCCAGCCGTGCCACGGGTAGTCCACCGCGCCGTTCTCGCGCAGCTGCGGCCGCCCGTTCGCGACGCGGAAGAACGGCCCGTGCTCGGTGCCGCGCTTCATCGGCGTGCGCTCGCGTTCGGCGCTGCCCGGTGCGCTGCAGCGGTACATGGCGCCGTGGCCCGTGCCGTTGGCGAGCACCCAGTGCACTTCGGCGAACGTCGGCGCGTCCTCGCTCGGCGCGTTGCCGTGGTCGTGGGTCGAGAGGTCGACGCCCTTGCCCGCCGTCCAGAAGTGGACGTACGCGACCTTCACGCCGCGCTCGTCGAGCAGGTGGAAGCCCGCGGCGATGTGGGCGTCGGCGCCGTCGAAGTAACGCGTGATGCCGGCAAAGCGCTTCGCGAAAGGCTCCCACGCGAGGTGCTCGGCGAGCGGTCCGCGAAAGGCGAGCTCGCCCATCGTCCGCAGCTTCTCGGGGACATCGGAGGTCTGCTCGATCACCGCGATCCACGCGCCGTCGCCGCCGGCGCAGACGCTTTCCGCGAGGCAGCGCGTGTCGCGCACCGTGCCGGCCGCTGGGAAGGCCCGCAAAGGCGGCGCGCTGAGCGCGCCCGCGATCACCTTCACGTGGATCGCCTCGGCGCCGCGCGGCAGCGCGAGGCCGTGGCCGGCGCCGAGCCGCGCGAAGCGGATGCGCCAGCCGGCGCTGCTCCAGGCGTCGCTGAGGACGGGCTCGGCCGCCGGGACGGGAAAGCGGAGCGCGAGGCCGCGGACTCGCGCCGGCGTCGGGTGGACCTGCGGGACGAGCGCGCGCTGCGAGGCCGACATGACGTTCTCCGCGCCTCCGAGGGGAGGACGCGGGGCATCGTATCGCGCGCGACATCGCTCGCCGCCCGGGCCGAGAGCTTCGTCGCAGTGCAACTTCCCTTGCCCCGACGTACCCCGCGGTCGCCCGGAGCACCGCGCGCGCGTGCCATGATTACCGCTGAACGGCGCGCGCGGGTTGCGGGAGTGGGCAGAAGATGGCGTCACACGATTGGTGGCCGATCGCGCTCTCGTTGGCGATCGCCGTCGGCCTCGGGATCGCGGGCGAGGCGGTGGCGCGATCGCGTCGCGGGCGATCGCTCACGATCGGGCTGATGGGCCTCTCCGCAGCGGTGTGGGCCGCCGCCGAGCTCTGGCTCGGCGACGCGACCGACGCGCGCGAGATGCTCGTTGCGCGCCGCGCGCTCTTTGCGGCGGTCTGCTCGATCGGTCCGCTCCTCCTCTGGGCCGCGCTCGAGCTGAGCGGGCGCACGGCGCGTCGCATCGGTTTCCCGCTGCTGATCGGGGCGGCCGCGGTCGAGGCTGCTTGTTATGCGCTGTTGTTCACGCCGCGCGCCGAGCTGTTCATCTCGGGCTCTCCTGGCAGCCAGAACTACGGGCCGGCGTTCTACGTCCACGGCACGGTCGCGTGGCTGACGCTCGTCGCCGGGAGCCTGCTGATCGCAGCCGCCGCTTGGCGCACGCGCGGCTCGGGGCGCTGGGCCGCCGCGGCCGCCGTCGCTGGCGTCGGGACCCCGCTCGTCCTCAACTGGATCTACGTCGCGACGGGCTGGCCGGGCGACGACCCGACGCCGGTCGCGGTCGCGCTCGCCGGCATCGCGTTGCGCAGCGGCGCCGTCGAGTTGCTCGGCAGCGACTTCCTCGCGGCGCACGCGCGCTCGCTCGTGCTCGACCAGGTGCCGGCGGGCGTGCTCGTCGCGGACGGCCACGGGCGCGTTCTCGAATGCAATCGTGCGGCCGTCGCGCTCGCGGGCGCGCCGCCCGTCGGCGCGCAGCTCGAGGCGGTGCTCGCGCCATTCGCCGGCGATCCCGGCTACTTCGTCCACGCGTTCCCGATCGTTCGCGCCGGCGCGCGCATCGGCGAGGCCGCCGTCGTCATGGACCGGCGCGAGGCGCGCTCGCTCCAGAAACAAGTCGAGGTGGACAATCACCTGCGCGCGCTCGGCATCGTCGCGCATGGGCTCGCCCACGAGATCAACAATCCTCTCGCGAGCGTGGTCGGAAACGCGGAGGTGTTGCGCATGCGGCTCGACGCGCTCCCGCCGAGCGCGCTGCGCGTCGAAGCGCTCGACCTCGTGCGCGAGATCGAGGACGGCGCCGAGCGGATTCGCGGCGTGATCGGCCGCATGGCGCGCCTGTCGACGCCCGTGCGCGAGCTCGGCCCGTCCGGCGTCGCCGAGGTGCGCCGCATCGTCGAGCTCGCGGCTACGCTCGCGCGGCTCGGCAAGCCGACGCCCGTCCTCGCGCTGCCCGAGGCATGCGACGCGCGCGTGCGCGGCCGCTCCTCCGAGCTGCTCGAGATCCTCTTTCATCTGTTGCAGAACGCAGTGCAGGTGAGCCCCGAGCAAGCGCCGGTCGAGGTGCGCATCGAGGAGGACGCGGACGGTGTGGTGGTGCGCGTGCTCGATCGCGGTCCGGGTCTGCCCGCCGACGTCGCCGAGATCTTCAGCCCCTTCTACACGACCGAGCGCCCGGGACGTCTCGGGCTCGGCCTGAGCCTCTCGTGGGAGCTCGCGCGCAAGAACGGCGGCCGGCTCGAGGCCGCGCCTCGGGACGGCGGCGGCGCGGAGTTCCGCTTGCTCCTGCAGCGCGCGACCGAATGTCCTGCGACTGCGGGCAGAGCCGCGCCGTAGGCGATTCCCGACGCCGTGAAGGACGCGAGCCCCGGACCCGTTCACCGCGCGCCGCGGATTCGTCATGCTGCGCGCACTCGATCCAGGAGATCCCGATGCGCCGACTCGCCCTCGTCCTCGGCTTCGTTTCGCTCGCGCTCGCAACTCCCGCGCAGGCGGACACGACGAAGGTGGAGTGCACGATGGACTTCACCCTGAAGGGGTGGTCCTTCGGCTTCCGCAGCGCGAACGGGCGCGGCGTCGTGAAGTGCTCGGACGGGACGACCTTCCCGGTGAAGCTCCGCATCCGTGGCGCAGGCATTACGGTCGGCAAGTCGGTCATCGAAGACGGCAAGGGCACGTTCTCGAGCGTCGCGAAGGCCGACGAGATTCTCGGCGGCTACGCGGCGGCCGAGGCGGCCGCCGGCGCGGTGAAGTCCGCCGGCGGGCAGGTCCTCACGAAGGGCGAGGTCTCGCTCGCGCTCGGCGGCACGGGCCGCGGCTGGGACCTCGGCTTCTCGGTGGGGCGGCTCCAGATCGAGCGCGAGTAGCTCAGCGCACCTCGCCCATCCGGCGCCGCAACGCCGGGACGAGCGCGAACATCGCGAGCGCTGCGCCCGCGATCGCGAGGGTCTGCAGCTCGAAGAAGCGCGAGAGGCGCGCCGGGTCGGTCGCCGTGAACTCGCCCACCAGCACGCCGGCGAGCTTGTTGCCGAGCGCGTCCG
This sequence comes from uncultured Spirochaetales bacterium, assembly GCA_964501435.1. Lineage (GTDB taxonomy): Bacteria > Myxococcota_A > UBA9160 > UBA9160 > UBA6930 > VGRF01. The sequence goes on from CAZCTH010000030.1 coordinate 11,730, forward strand.
CCAGGAACCAGACGCCGAGCACGATGCCGGCGAGCCGCTCCGGTGCGAGCCGCGTCATCGCCGAGAGCCCGACGGGGCTGAGGCAGAGCTCGCCGATCGTCTGCAGGAAGAACACGCCGACGAGCCAGGCCGGCGAGACGAGCCCGTCCGCGGTGGCGCGCGCCGCGGGGATCATCAGCGCGAACGAAGCCGCCATGAACGCGAGGCCGAGCGCGAACTTGAACGGGCTCGAGGGCTGGCGCGGGCCGAGCCGCGGCCACAGCCACGCGAACAGCGGCGCGAGCGTGAAGACGAACACCGGCCCCGCCGACTGGAACCACGACGACGGAAACTCCCAGCCGAGCACGCGGCGGTTCGTGAGGGCGTCGCCGAACAGTGCGAGGGTCGAGCCGCCCTGCTCGAAGGCGCCCCAGAACACCATCGCCGCGAGGAAGAACGCGAGGATCACGCTCATGCGCCGCGCCTCGAGGCTCGGGCGCAGCCCGAGCCCGAGGGCGAGCGACACGGGCGCCACCACGAACAGCCAGCGCAGCCACTCCCAGCCGCGCTGATCCGCCGCGAGGACGTAGGCGATCAAGGCCGCGGACCCCGCGATCACGCCGGCCAGCGCGCGCCAGGGCCGCGGCGTGCCGGCGGCGGGCGGTCCGCCCACGTGCGCGATGCGGTGCTCGGTCGCGCGCAGCCACAGCAAGCCGAGCCCCATCCCGACGCCCGCCGCGCCGAAGCCCCAGTGCCAGCTCGCGCGGGGGTCGAAGCCGAAGCTCTCGAGCAGCGCCTTCCAGGTCGGGTGCTGCGCGAGGAAGCCGACGGCGAGGGGGCCCAGGAACGCGCCGACGTTGATGCCCATGTAGAAGAGCGAGAAGCCGGCGTCGCGTCGCGGATCGGCCTTTGCGTACAGGTCGCCGACGAGCGTGCTCATGTTGGGCTTCAGCAGGCCGGAGCCGACCGCCACCAGCGTGAGGCCCGCGAAGAACGTCCCCTGCGACGGGATCGCGAGCGTGAAATGCCCGGCGGCGATCACCACGGCCGCGATCCGGACGGCGCGCCGCGCGCCGAGGAAGCGGTCGCCGACGAAGCCGCCCACGATCGCGAACAGGAAGGCGCTCATCGTGTAGGTGCCGTAGATCAGGCCGGCCGCACGCGTGTCGAGGCCGAGGCCGCCGCTCGCCGCCGGCGCGAGCAGGAAGAGCAGCAGGATCGCGCGCATCCCGTAGTAGCTGAAGCGCTCCCAGAGCTCGGTGAAGTAGAGCGTCGCAAGGCCGCGCGGGTGTCCGAACCAGGTCCGCTCGTCGTGGGAGGCGGCGGGCGCGCTCACGGTGCGGGCCGCGTCGCGCGCGCGGCGGCGTGGACGCGCTGCACGTGGGCGAGGTCGTCGCCCGCGAGCGCGAGGCGCGGCGCGCGCACGGTCTCGGTGCCGCGCCCCTCGCGCGCCTGCACCCACTTGATCAGCTGCACGAACTTGGGCGCGGCGTCGAGGCGCAGCAGCGGCAGGAACCACGCGTAGAGCGCGTCGGCGCGGGCGGTGTCGCCGGCGCGCGCGGCGTCGAACAGCGCGATGGACTCGGCGGGGTAGGCGTTCACGAGGCCAGCGATCCAGCCCGTCGCGCCGGCGCGCACGCCTTCGACCACCGCGTCGTCGAGGCCGACCAGCAGCGCGAGTCGGTCGCCGAGCAGCGCGCGCAGTGCGGTGATGCGTCGCACGTCGCCGCTCGACTCCTTCACCGCGTGCAGATTGCGGTGCGCGGCCGCGAGCTCCGCGATCTGGTCGGCGGTGAAATCCGTCTTGTAGGCGGGCGGATTGTTGTAGAGCATGCACGAGAGCCGCGTCGCCGAGATCACCGCCGAGACGTGGGCGCGCATCTCGCGCCAGTCCGTGCTGTAGACGTACGGCGGCAGCACCATCAGCCCGGCGCAGCCGGCCTTGGCGCCGGCCCGCGCGAGCGCGACGGCTTCACTCGTCGCGAGCGCCGCGACGCCGAGGGCCACGGGCACGCGGCCGCGCGCGGCTTTCACGCAGGTCGCGGCGACCGCGATCTTCTCGTCGAAGGAGAGCGTCGCCGCCTCGCCGAGGGAGCCGCAGCACACGAGCGCGGAGACCCCGTGCCCGATCTGCCAGTCGCAGTGCTTCGCCAGCGCGCGCGCGTCGAGCGCGCCGTTCGCGCGGAAGCTCGTGGTCAGCGCGGGGATCACGCCGGTCCAGCGCATGGCGGGGCCGCGCGTCATCGGGCGAAACGGCTGGGCGAGAGCGGCTCGAGCGGGAGGCTCGCGGCCTCGCCACTCAGCAGCTGCGCGACGAGCTCGCCGGTGATCGGCGCGAGCGTGACCCCGAGCATCGCGTGGCCCGTCGCGATGGTGAGATTCTCGTAGCCCGCGGCGCGGCCGACGTAGGGCAGGCCGTCGGCAGAGCAAGGGCGCAGCCCGCGCCACGGCGGCAGGTCCTGGAAGTCCTGCGCGCGAAAGTCGGGGAAGTACGAGACGAAGCCGTCCGCGAGCTGCCGGATGCGCTCGGGCAGGTCGGGCGAGCGCAGGCCCGAGATCTCCATGGTGCCGGCGAGTCTCAGCGCGCCCGCCATCGGCGTCACGGCCATGCTGGCCTCGACGAGCACCGAGGGGAGCTGCGGGAGCTGCCGCGGGCTCGGGTGGGTGAGGCTGTAGCCCTTGCCCGCTTCGAGCGGCAGGCGGATGCCGAGCGGACGCAGCAACTCCGGCGACCAGCTTCCGCTCGCGAGCACGAACTCGTCGCCCGCGATCTCGCCGTGGCGCGTCACGACGGCGGCGACGCGGCCGCGATCGTGGCGCCAGCCGGTCACCTCGTGGCCCCAGTGCAGCGCAACGTCCTTGCGCAGTGCGTCCACGAGCGCGGGCACGAAGCGCATCGGCACGAGGTGCGCGTCGCCCGGGTAGTGCACGGCGCCGGCGATCGCCATGCGCGCGCCCGGGTCGATCTCGGCGGCGCGGGCGGGCGTGCACACCTCGGTCTCGAGCCCGAGCGCGCCCGCCTGCTCCGCGAGGTGCGCCTCTTCGTCGAGGGCTTCCTGCGTGCGGCAGAGCATGAAGAGGCCACGCGTCTCGAGGCGCTGGGCGTCGCCGAGCGCGGCGGCGAGCTGCACGTGGAGCGCGCGGCTCGCGAGCATCAGGTCGCGCAACACGGGGGCGGAGCGGCGCGCACGCGCCGGCGTCGAGGCGCGCAGGAAGAGGAGGCCCCAGCGGATCAGGTCCGCGTCGAGGCGCGGCTTCAGGTAGAACGGGCTGCGCGAGTCGAGGAACGAGGTGAGCGCCTTCTGGATCTTGCTCGGCTCGGCGAGCGGCACGAAGTGGCTCGGCGAGACGAGGCCGGCGTTGCCGAGCGAGCACGAGTCGCCGCCGTCGCGCTCGCGCTCGACGAGCGCCACGGCGTGACCGCGCGCGCGGGCGTAATAGGCGACGCACAGGCCGATCGCGCCGCCTCCGATCACGACGATGCGCTTGCGCTCGGTCACGTCGGCCCCCTCGTCATGCGCGGATCCCCCAACGGAAGGGATCGCGCGGATCGAGGCGCAGCGTCGCCTCGGCCGTGACGTGCGCCTCGCCGGTGATCCACGGCGAGATCTCGCCCCGCGCCCGGTCGAGCCAGCGGTAGCGCGCGCGGAAGCGGCTGCCGATCACGCTCTCCTGGACCCACGGCTCTCCCTCGGGCAGCGCCCCGTCGGCGGCGAGGCAGGCGAGCTTCGCGCTCGTGCCCGTGCCGCAGGGCGAGCGGTCGTAGGCCTTGCCGGGGCACAAGACGAAGCTGCGCGCGTCGGCGCCGGCAGCCGGCGCGCCGAACAGCTCGACGTGGTCGACTTCGGGAAAGCCCTGGGCATTCGCGGCCGCGCGGAGCTCCGCGGCGACGCGCGTCAACGCGTCGACGTGCGCCAGATCGATCGGGAGCCCGGGCGACTTCGCCAGCAGGAACCAATTGCCGCCCCAGGCGACGTCGCCGGTCGCGCGCTCGCCGTTCGGGAGCGCGAGCGGCACGTCCTTCGCGACGCGCCGGCTCGGCACGTTGCGGAGCGACACCGAGCCGTCGGCGCGCAGCGCCGCGTCGACGGCGCCGACCGGCGTGTCGAGGCGCAAGCGGCCGGGCGCAAGCCGGCCGAGAGCGGCCAGCGACGCGACCACGCCGATCGCGCCGTGGCCGCACATGCCGAGGAAGCCGACGTTGTTGAAGAAGAGGACGCCGACGTCGCAGTCCGGGCGATGCGGCGCGCAGAGCAGGGCGCCGACCAGCGCGTCGCTGCCGCGCGGCTCGTTCACCACGGCGGAGCGGAAGTGGTCGTGCTCGCCGCGGAAGCGCGCGAGCCGCTCGTCGAGCGGGCCGTCGCCGAGCTCGGGGCCGCCTTCGAGCACGAGCCGCGTGGGCTCACCGCCCGTATGCGAGTCCACGACGCGCACGGTCTGCACGCTCAGAGCGCCTTCGCGATCGCGGCGGTGAGGTTCTCGGGCCCGTCGGCGGTGACGTGCACGGTGTCCTCGATGCGCACGCCGCCGACGTCGAGGTGTGCGTCCACGAGCGCCCAGTTCACGTCGTCGCGATGGCGCTCGCGGCGCGCGGCGTCCCGTAACAAGTACGGGATGAAGTAGACGCCCGGCTCCACGGTGAGCACGTAGCCCGCGCGCAGCGGCAGGTCCATGCGCAGATTCTCGAGGCACGGGCGCGGATCCTTCGCGCGGCCCGGCTCGTTTCCGCTGCCGTCGCGCACGCCGAGCCCGACCATGTGGCCGATGCCGTGCGGGAAGAACAGCAGGTGCGCGTTGCGCTCGACCAGCGACGCGGCGTCGCCGCGCATCACGCCCATTTCGACGAGGCCCGCCACCATGTCGCGCGCGGCGCCGAGGTGAACTTCCTTCCACTCCGCTCCCGGCACGCAGGCGGCGACGGCGCGCTCCTGGGCGCGCAACACGACCTGGTGCAGGTCGCGCTGAAACGGGCTCGGCTCGCCGACGCAGAACGTGCGCGTCACGTCCACCATCCAGCGGTCGATCTCCGCGGCGGCGTCCACGAGCACGAAGTCGCCCGGGCGCGCGGCGCGGGCGGTCGGCATCTGGTGGAGGATGGCGGTGTTGGGCCCGACGCCGACGATCGTCGCGTAGCCCGGGCGCGAGGCGCCGGCGCGGCAGAAGTCCGCGTCGATCTCGATCGCGAGCTGTCGTTCGGTCGCCCCCGCGCGGATGTTGCCGCGCAGGCTCACGTAGGCGGGCGCGGTGGCTGCGGCGGCCGCACGGATTCGCGCGAGCTCGGCGTCGTCCTTGACGCGGCGCGCGTGCAGCAGCGCCGCGCGCGCGGCCAGCGAGCGCTCCTCGTCCGCGTGCACGCCGGGCAGCGGCGCGCCGAGCGAGATCAGCGTGCGCCCGCGGCGCGCCGCGAGCCACGGGGCGAGGGCGGTGAGCGGCGTCGTGTGGGGCGTCTCGCGGCCATCGTAGACGCGCTCGCGCTCGGTCGGATCGGGGGCGAGCTCGAGCCATTCGCGCGCGACGCCGTCCCGTACGTCGGCCGCGAGCACGCCGCCGACGCTCTCGCCGCCGGTGAAGTACACGAACTCGGCGTGGCTCCGGAACGGGTAGGTCTGGTCCGAGCCCTCGGGCAGCGGCACCGGGTCGCCTGCCCCGATCAGCAGCACCGCGTCGTCCAGCCGCATCGCGCGGATCGCCCGCGCACGCCGCTCCGCCAGCCCGTCCATCGCTCAACTCCCGGATGAAGCCGGCAGGCTATCACCGCGAACGGGCTCGCGATCCCGAGATCGCGGCGACCGGTGAGATCGCCCCGGCCGGTGCGAGCCCGCGCGCGCCCAGGCCGATCGCGGGCACGCGCCGTGAGCGCGGTCACTGGCCGATCGCCAGCCTGCTGGGACCTTCGAGCCGCCGGGAGGTCGGACGGATGCGCGGTGAGATCGCCGGGGACGCGGAGCGGATCCGGAGCGCAGGGCTGCGGGTCGCACTGGCGCTCGCGTTCTCGGCTTGCGGCGGCAGTGGCGGGGACGGCGGCCCGCCGCCGCCTCCGCCGCCCGCGGCCGTGCGCTTCGTGCCCGCGTTCGGCAGCGAGCGCTTCGCGCTGCCCGTGAAGCTCGTGCAGCACCCGACGGACGCGGATCGCTGGTACGTGGTCGAGCAGCGCGGGAAGGTCTTCACGCTGCTCGCCTCGGATCCCGCGGCGACGCGCGCGCTCGCCGTGGACGTGGAGGCGCTCTTCGACCTCGCGCAGGGCAACGAGGAAGGGCTGCTCAGCATGGCCTTCAGTCCGGCCTTCGCGACCGATGGCGAGGTGTTCCTCTCGTATACCGAGCTCTCGGCGACGAACGTCGACTCCGTCGTGGCTCGCTTCGAGAGCGTGGACGGCGGCCTCACGTTCGCGCCCGTCGCCGGCAATCCCGACGTGATCCGCTTCGATTCCGAGCAGAGCAACCACAACGGCGGCGACCTCGCGTTCGGCCCCGACGGCCTGCTGTACTTCGCGATGGGCGACGGCGGCGGCGGCGGCGATCCCGACCCCGAGGACGGGCAGAATCTCGCCACGCTGCTCGGCAAGATCCTGCGCCTCGACGTCTCGGTCGCACCCTACGCGATTCCTCCCGACAACCCGTTCGTCGGCTCCGCCGGTCGCGACGAGATCTGGGCGTATGGCCTGCGCAATCCGTGGCGCATGAGCTTCGACGCGCAGACCGGCGAGCTCTGGGCCGGCGACGTCGGACAATCCGCGCTCGAGGAGATCGACCGCATCGTGAAGGGCGGAAACTTCGGGTGGGATTGCCGCGAGGGCGACCAGGACTTCGACCCGGATCCGAACTGCACGCCGCCGTTCGTCGAGCCCGAGGTCGTGCACCCGCGCAGCGAGGCGCGCTCGATCACCGGGGGCTACGTCTACCGGGGCAGCGCGTTGCCGTCCCTCGCGAACAGCTACGTGTACGGCGATTTCGTCACGGGCCGTGTGTTCGCCTACCGCTTCCTCGCGAACCCGCGCCGCGTGGACGAGCTCGCGGCGCCGGCCGGGCTCAGCATCTCGAGCTTCGGGCAAGGCCGGGACGGCGAGCTGTACGTGATCGACTACGGCGGCGCGATCCATCGCCTCGCCCCGTAGCGCCCTGGCGATCGGGTTGCATCGCGCCCGCGAAACGTGAACCGTCTGCCTCCATGCCCGTGATCCAGAGCCGCATCGATCCGCGCAGCGAGGAATTCCGCGCGAACGACGCGGCGATGCGCGCGCTCGTCGCCGACCTGCGCGCGCAGATCGAGCGCATCGCCGCGGGCGGCCCGCCGGACGCGGTCGCGAAGCACAAGAAGGCCGGCAAGCTCACGGCGCGCGAGCGGCTCGACCTCCTGCTCGACCCCGGCGCTCCGTTCCTCGAGCTCTCCCAGCTCGCGGCCCACGGCCTGTACGGCGGCGACGCGCCGTGCGCCTCGATCGTCACGGGGGTGGGCCGCATCGCGGGCCGCGCCTGCGTCGTGGTCGTGAACGACCCCACCGTGAAGGGCGGCACCTACTTCCCGCTCACGGTGAAGAAGCACCTGCGTGCCCAGGAGATCGCGCGCGAGAACCGGCTGCCGTGCGTGTACCTCGTCGAGAGCGGCGGGGCCTTCCTGCCCGCACAGGACGAGGTGTTCCCCGATCGCGAGCACTTCGGCCGCATCTTCTACAACCAGGCCACGCTCTCGGCGGCGGGCGTCGCCCAGATCGCCGTCGTGCACGGCTCCTCGACCGCGGGCGGCGCCTACGTGCCCGCCATGGCCGACGAGAACGTGATCGTGAAGGGGCAGGGCCGCGTGTTCCTCGGCGGCCCGCCGCTCGTGAAGGCGGCGACCGGCGAGGAGATCGACGCCGAATCGCTCGGCGGCGCGGACGTGCACTGCCGCGAGTCGGGCGTCACCGACCACTACGCCGAGAGCGACGCGCACGCGCTCGGCATCGCGCGCAAGATCGTGGGCCGCCTGCGCGCCGCGCCCGACGTCGCGCCGCCGCAGGCGCCGCGCGAGCCGCACTACGACCCGAGCGAGCTGTACGGCGTCGTGCCCGCGAGCCTGCGGAAGCCCTTCGACGTGCGCGACGTGATCGCGCGCCTCGTCGACGGCTCGGAGCTCGACGAGTTCAAGGCCCTCTACGGCGCGACGCTGATCTGCGGCTGGGCGCACGTGTGCGGTTACCCCGTCGGCATCCTCGCGAACAACGGCATCCTGTTCAGCGAGAGCGCCAAGAAGGGCGCGCACTTCATCGAGCTGTGTGCGCGCGAGGGCACGCCGCTCGTGTTCCTGCAGAACATCACCGGCTTCATGGTGGGCCGCCGCGCCGAGGCCGGCGGCATCGCCAGCGACGGTGCGAAGATGGTGATGGCCGTGGCCTGCGCGAACGTGCCGAAGTTCACGCTCACGATCGGCGGCAGCTACGGCGCCGGCAACTACGCCATGTGCGGCCGCGCCTACTCGCCGCGCTTCCTGTTCCAGTGGCCGAACGCGCGCACCTCGGTGATGGGCGGCGAGCAGGCCGCGAGCGTGCTCGCGACGATCCGCCGCGACCAACTGGGCGCGAAGGGCGAGGCCTGGAGCGCCGACGCCGAGGAGGCGTTCAAGGCGCCGCTGCGCGCGCAGTACGAAACGCAGGGTCATCCGTACTACGCGAGCGCAAGGCTGTGGGACGACGGCGTGATCGATCCGCTGGACACGCGGCGCGTGCTCGGCCTCGCGCTCGCGGTGGCGAGGAATGCGCCGCCGCAGGACACGCGCTTCGGCGTGTTCCGGATGTGAGTGCGATGCAGCGGAGTCGCGCGCCGGTGGGTCTCGCTTCGATTTCCTTGGGCTTCGCTCGCCTCCGCGGACTCCGGCTCGCTGCGCGCCGCGTCATGCGCACGGCACGAACCCGCTTGGGCGCTCGCGGCTTGCGGCACGCAGCGAGCCCGCGTTTCGTCGAAGGCGGCGGCGGGGTCGCGCGTGGGGCCGCTCCGCGGCACCGAGGTTCGCGATGATCCGCAAGCTGCTCATCGCGAACCGTGCAGAGATCGCGTGTCGCATTGCGCGCACGGCGAAGCGGCTCGGCGTTCGGGTCGTCGCGGTGTACTCGGAGGCGGATGCGAGCGCGGCCCACGTGCGGGCGGCCGACGAGGCGTATCTGCTCGGGCCGCCGCCGCCGGCGCAGAGCTATCTCGACATCGCGAAGATCGTGGCGATCGCGCAGCGTGCGGGCTGCGACGCGGTGCATCCGGGCTACGGCTTCCTCTCGGAGAACGCGGAGTTCGCGGCGGCGGTCGAGCGGGCCGGGCTCGCGTTCGTCGGGCCGACCTCGGGCGCGATCGCGGCGATGGGCTCGAAGGCCGCGGCGAAAGCGCGCATGGCGAAGGCCGGCGTCCCCGTCCTGCCCGGGTATCACGGGGACGATCAATCGCTCGATCGGCTCGCGAGCGAGGCCGAGAAGCTCGGCTTCCCGTTGATCGTGAAGCCGAGCGGCGGCGGCGGCGGCAAGGGCATGCAGATCGTGCGCGCCGCGGGGGAATTGCGCGCGGCGCTCGAGGGCGCGCAGCGCATGGCCGAGCGGTCCTTCGGCGACGCCCACTTGCTGCTCGAGCGCTACCTGCCCGCGCCGCGCCACGTCGAGGTGCAGGTGTTCGCCGATGCGCACGGGCAGGTGGTGCACCTGTTCGACCGCGACTGCTCGGTGCAGCGCCGCCACCAGAAGCTGCTCGAGGAGGCGCCCGCCCCCGGCATCCCCGCCGCCGTGCGCGCACGCCTGCACGCCGCGGCATGCACGGTGGCGCGCGAGATCGCCTACCGCGGCGCCGGCACCGTCGAGTTTCTGTACGCGGACGGCGAGTTCTTCTTCATGGAGATGAACACGCGCCTCCAGGTCGAGCACCCGGTCACCGAGCTCGTCACGGGCCTCGATCTGGTCGAGTGGCAGCTGCGGGTCGCGTCCGGGGAGAGGCTGCCGCTTCCGCAGGACGAGATCCGCGTGCGCGGACACGCCGTCGAGGCGCGCGTGTGCGCCGAGGATCCGAGCAAGGGCTTCGTGCCGAGCGCGGGCACGCTGCGGCTCGCGCACTGGCCCGCGGACGAGCCGGGCATCCGCGTCGACGCCGGCTTCGCGAGCGGCGACGTCGTGCCCACCCACTACGACTCGCTGCTCGGCAAAGTCGTCGGTTCCGGCGCGACGCGCGGCGAGGCGCTCGCGCAGCTGGGCCGCGGGCTCGCGGCGGTCCGCATCGCGGGCATCAGCACCAACGCCGCGTGGCTCGCCCGCGCCGTCGCGCACCCCGCGTTCCGCGCGGGCGAAGTTTCCACCGCGTTCGTGGCAGAGCACGGCGACGCGCTCGCCGGCGGCGCCGACGTCGCGCAGCTCGCGTGCTGCGCGGGGGCCGCGCTGCTCGCCGCGCTCGCGCCCAGCGGTGCGCGGCCGTCGCCCTGGGACGCCGCCGACGGCTTCCGCGTGAACCTCGCGGCGCGCGTCGCCTTCCGCCTGAAGCGGGGCAAGGACGAATGGACGGTGGCCGTGTCGCGGCCTTCGCCCCGCGAGGTCGCGGCGCGCTGTGGCGACGTCCAGCTGCTCGCGGCGGCGTCGCAGAGTGGCGAGCTCCAGCGGCTCTCGCCGTTCGACGCGCGCGACGCCGTGGATGCGCTCGTCGCGGGCGATCGCGTGACGGCGTGGCGCGGCGCCGAGACGGCGACCTTCGGCATCGTGGACGACCGCGAGGCGAGCGCCGGCGCGCAACAGGTCGCGGGCTCGCTCACGACGCCGCTACCGGGCGTGGTGATCCGCGTCGACGTGAAGCCCGGCGATCGCGTGAAGGCGGGCGACACGCTGGTCGTCGTCGAAGCGATGAAGATGGAGCACGCGATTCGCGCGCCCCACGACGGCGTCGTGAAGGCGGTGCGCTTCCAGGCCGGCGAGCGCGTGCCCGAGGGCGCGGCGCTGGTGGAGCTCGACGCGGCGGTTCGCTGACGCGCGGCGCGCTCAGGCTTGCAGCTGCGCCGAGACGCGCCCCGCGCGCTCGAGCGCGCGGCCGACTTCCTCGAGATGGAACGGCTTCAGCAGCACCGCGACGTTCGCCTCGTCGCCGAAGCGCGCGACGTCCACCTCGGCGTGTCCGGTCATCAGCACGACGGGGAAGCTGCGGCCCGAAGCGCGCAGCGCCTCGAGCAGGTCGATGCCGTTCATGCGCGGCATCGACACGTCCACGAACGCGGCGTCCACGGGGCCGAGCGTGGCGAGGCGCTGCAGGGCGTCGACGCCGTCGACGGTGGCGTGCGGATCGGCGCCCGACTCGGCGAGGTGGCGCACGAGCACGGCGCGGATGTCCGCCTCGTCGTCGACCACGAGCACGCGCCGACCGCGCAGCGCGCCGAGCGACAGCGCGCGCGGCGGCGGGGGCGATGCCGCCCGCAGATCGTCCGCGGGCCGACAGGGGAGGTAGACCGTCATCTCGGTGCCGACCCCGAGGCGGCTCGCGACGGAGACGCCGCCGCCGTGCCCGCGCACGATGCCGAGCACCGCGGCGAGGCCGAGGCCTCGCCCGCCCTCGAAGGTCGCGAAGAAAGGCTCGAAGATGCGCCGCTGGTCGGCTGGGTCGATGCCGCAGCCCTGGTCGCGCACGCGCAGCACCGCGTAGTCGCCGCGCGGAAGACCTTCGGGTGGCACGGTGACCGTCGGCTGGGTGTCGGTCGCGCGATCGGTTTCGAGCACGACGACGCCTGCCTTGCCGCCGTAGGCGCGCACCGCATTGCGCACGAGCTGCTCGACGATCTGGTCGATCTGCGCCGGGTCGGCCTGGAGCTGCGCCTCTGCGGCCGCGCGCAGCTCGAGCGTCGCCTCCTTCGCGAGGGCGGCGCCGAGGATGCGCAGGCACTCCGCGGTGCGCGCGCGCAGCTCGATCATCTCGAGCCGGCGTCGGCCGCGCCCCGTGAAATCCAGGAGCTGCTTCACCAGGGACGAGGCGCGGTCCACGGAGCCGGCGATGCGCGCCGTGTGCTCGCGGTCGGCGGAGCTCGCGCGCGGTGACATCTCGAGCAACTCCGCGCTGCCGCGGATCGCCGTGAGGAGGTTGTTGAAGCCGTGCGCGATGCCGCCGGCCATGCGCCCGAGGCTCGCCAGTCGCTCGGCTTCGCGGAGCCGCGCGTCGAGGCTGGCCTGGCGTTCGCTGGCGCGCCGCGCAGCGGCGGCGTCGGCCATGCGGTCGGCGAGGAGCTGGTCGTAGAGCGTCCGGTAGAGCGTGATCATCAGCGACGAAGGCAGCGCGATGATCAGCGCGGTGCCGAGCAGGGCGCGTCCGTACGCGGCCGGCGGAGCCTCCGCCGGAGAGGCGAGCAGGGCGGCCGGGACGAGCACCCAGAACGCCGCGAGCCATCCGAGCGCCGTGCGCGGGCGGCAGGTCATCCCCGCGAGCAGCGTCGCGATCGGAATCATCAGCGCGGCAAACGGCAGCGCGCCGCCGCTGCCGTAGGTGGAGATCGCGACGTAGGCCGCGAGGCCGGCGGGCAGCGCCGAGCTCGCGGGATCCACGCGCCGCGTCCACCACATCAGGGGAATCGGCAGCGCGAACACGGCCAGCGCGACGCCGGTCGCAGCCACCTCGAGCGGGAGCGGAAAACCGTTCCACAGCACGCTCGCGACGCCGGTCGCGAGCGCGAGGGGGCTCGCGACGACCATGACCCGCGCCGGGTGCATGGCCAGCGGGCCCGCCTCCGCGATCTCGGGGGGCACCGCGCGGTCCGCCCAGGCCCTCAGCCGGTCGACCAGGGCGCGCGAAGCGGCGGTTTCGTCCGGTTCCACCAATCGCGATTCCCAGGGTCCGTGCAAACCGTGCGAGGGGCGGCCCCGACCCCTCGCTGCGTTGCCGCTATTGTGGAACGGGTTCCAAAAGAGGATGGTGATGGAGCGCACGAATCAGTCCTACGACGTGGTGGTTGCAGGCGGTGGCGTGGGCGGAATGGCGCTCGCGTCGCGCCTCTCCGAGCGCGGCTACCGGGTGGTGCTCGTCGAGAAGAAGCCTCCGCCGGAGTTTCGGCTCGGCGAATCGCTCGACTGGGAAGCCCCGGTCTACCTGAAGCGCCTCGGCCTGCCGGTCGATCGCTGGGTGCCGGAAGGGAAGGCCACCTGGAAGGCCGGCGCCGTGTGCACGTCGTCGGCGCAACCCGGGGTCGAGGCGGAGCTCGGCTTCCATCCGTTCTTCAAGGCGCTGATGATGCTCGTCGGCCGCGGCGATCCGACGCTCCACGCCAACCGCGAGATGATCGACGGCGACCTGATGGACAACGCGCGCAAGCGCGGCGCGGAGATCATCCTCGGCAAGGTGAGCAGCGTGGAAGCCGACGGCGAGCGCGTGCGCTGCGTGAAGCTCGAGGACGGCCGCTTGCTCGAGGGCAAGTTCTTCGTCGACGCGACCGGCTCGGCCGCGATGTTCCGCAAGAAATTCGGCATCGGCTTCGATCCGATCGGTCCGCGCAAGGTGGTGGTGCGCGCGCGCTTCCCGCACCGCTACGACGGGATGGGCACGCGCATCCGCACCGACGACACGCTCGGCACCGCCGCGTGGATGTGGGACATCAACGTCTCCGACGACACGACCGACATCGGCATCGTCGTCGCCGAAACCGACTTCGTGAAGCTGCGCCGCCACTACAAGACCCTGCAGGAGGTGCTGCTGCACCAGGTGCGCAAGCACGACGACCTCGCCTGGCTGGTGCCGCTGATCACGCCCGAGACGCCGATGTGGACCTGCGTGTTCCAGTGCGGCACGGGGCAGGGCAGCAGCGGCCCGAACTGGATCGCGGTGGGCGAGGCGTTCGTGGTCGTGGACGGCATCCTCTCGAGCGGGTTCACGACGGCGCTGCGCACCGGCTTCCTGGCCAGCGACATTCTCGATCGTTCCCTGAAGGCCGGTGCGTCCGACCTCGATCCGAAGTGGCGGCGCATCTATCAGGGCAAGGTCTCCGCGCACATCCACACGATCGACTCGCTGATCGACGTGCTGTGGTACGGCCACAAGCTGCGCGAGCACTACCCGCTGTTCGTGAACGTCGTGTCGATCCTGTTCTTCAACTTCAACCTGAACCACTTCCACACGCGCTACTGCCCCCGCACGATCCCGGAGCTCTACGCCCTGCGCGGCTTCCACAAGGCGATCGACGCCTTCGTGCGCACCTACGCGCGCATGCTGATCGGGCTCGCGAGCCTGACCGGAAAACGCAACAAGCACTTCCGCGACGAGCGCTACCGGCAGTTGGCCGCGCAGACGCCGGGCTGAGGCCACCGGGACAGGCCTGCGCGCGGGGCGTCAGCCCTCGATGCGCAGGGCGAGCTGCAGCGTTCCCACCGGGATACGGAGCCAATCGAGGCGTACCACGCCGCGCAGGCTCCCGTCGGGGCCCTGCGCCGCCTCGCTGCGGCAGCCCATCCGAAAGCGCACGCCGCGGTAGACGAGCCAGCTGCGGAAGCGCTCGAAGCGGAAGCCGTCCGCGGTGAGGCGCACGTTCGCGCCGAGCGGCATGTCGTCGGCGGTCGCGCGCACGAGATCCGGCGCCACCCACTCCATGAACATGCGGCGCTCGAAGCTCCAGCCGGACGCCATGTCGAAGCGCTCGCGGACGAGCCAGATGCGGTCGCTCAGCCACTCGCCCGTGCCGGTGACGCGAACGGCGTCGCGGCGCATGACGAGGCGCGCGGGGCCGTGCGGCACGAGCTCGCCCTCGCCACGCCAGGTTCCCGAGAACAGTCGCCGCGGATCGACGAGCGCGCCGCTCATGCCGCTGCGTTCTCTCCGTGCAGCGAGACCGGCCGCTGTTGGCCGCGCGTCAGACGGCGGATCAGCGGCGTCGCGATGAAGGTGCTGACGATCGCCATCAGCACGAGCTTCGTGAACATCGACGGCGGCAGCACGCCGAGGTCGAGGCCGATGTTGAGCGCCACGAGCTCCATCAGCGCACGGGTGTTCATGCAGGTGGCGATGGCGAGGGAGTCGCGCGTGGGGATGCCCATCGCGCGCGCGCCGGCGAACACGCCGCCGAGCTTGCCCGCGAACGCGATCGCGATCACGCCGAGGCAGAGCAGCACTTCGCCCCCGCTGCCGAGCGTGCCGACGTCGGTGCGTAGCCCCGTGTAGGTGAAGAACATCGGCAACAGCAGCGTGTTCACGAGCGGCGTCATGCGTCGCTTCCATTCTGCGACGAAGCGGCGGTCGTCGTGGAGCGCCACGCCGATCACGAAGCCGCCGATGATCGCGAACACGTGCAGGCTGCTCGTGATCGCGGCCGACACGAACAGCGTGCCGAGGATCAGCGACAGCAGGTTCGGGCTGAGCGTCCCGTTCTTGGCGAGGCTCGTCGCGACGAGGCGCTTCAGCAGCGGGCGCACGGCGAAAAACACGAGGCCGAGATACGCCGCGAGGCCCGCCAACCGGAGGCCGATCCAGCTCGCGTCGAGGTTGCCCGTCACGATCAGCGAGATCACGCCGAGCAGCAGCCAGCCGCACACGTCGTCCACGGCCGCGGCGCTGATCGTGAGCGCGGCGAGGCGCGTGTGCGAGAGGCCGAGCTCCATGAAGATGCGGCCGAGGATCGGGATCGCGGTGATCGACATCGCGACCGCGAAGAACAGCCGGAAGCCGAGCTCGTCGGGCTTCACGACCTCGGGCAGGCGCGCGTAGAAGAAATCGGCGCTCGCGTAGCCGAGCGCGAACGGCACGGCGATTCCGATCAGCGAGATCCCGAATACGCGCTCCCGCTGCGTGCGCACGACCTCCCCGAACTCGAACTCGAGCCCGATCTGGAACATCAGCAGCACGAGCCCGAGCTGCGAGAGGCCCGTGAACACCGGCGCCGTCAGGGGCGGAAAGAGCCACGCCAGAAGATCCGGCGCGAGGGCGCCGAGCAGGCTCGGCCCGAGCAGGAGGCCGGCCAGGATCTCGCCGGAGACGTCGGTCTGGCCGAGGCGCCGGGCCAGCGCGGCGACGACCCGTGTGGCGGCGAGGATCGCGATCAGCTGGAGCAGCAGGTGGAGCACGAGCTGTTCGGCAGAAGCCCCGATCGGGCTGGGATGCATGGGGCCCCCCGAAAGGCGCATGGGGAAAAATACCAGCGCAACTCCCATGCAGGAAGAGCGCGCGCCTCTATAGACAGGCGCAGGCCCTCCCGATACGTCGCGGCATGGCGCAGCGACCGGACGAGACCCGGACCTTCGTGCTCGACCCGTCGGCCGACGAGTCCGCGCCCTGCCTGGTGATGATCCGCGGCCCCCAGCTGGGCTGGCGCGTCCAGCTCGCGCAGGGCGAGAGCCTTCTCGGCCGCGCCCCCAACTGCGCCGTCGTGGTGCCCCTCGAAGGGGTCTCGCGCCAGCACTGCGCGTTCAGCGTCTCGAACCGCTCCGTCTCGATTCGCGACCTCGGGTCGAAGAACGGCACCTGGGTGAACGGCGAGCGCACCCCTCCTCACCAGCCGGTCGCGCTCTCCAATGGCGCCGTGCTCCACACCGGTGACGCGAGCTTCAAGTTCATCGCCCACGGCGACGCCGAGGCCTCGTACCACGAGGCGGTCTACAAGATGCTCACCGAGGACGCGCTGACCGGCGCGAAGAATCGGCGCTTCCTGATGGACGTGCTCGATCGCGAGGTGGCGCGCGAGCACCGCGGCGAGAGCGGCCTCGCGTTGCTGCTCGTCGACGTGGACGCCTTCAAGCGCATCAACGACGAGGCGGGCCACGTCTTCGGCGACTACGTGCTGCGCGAGATCGCGTCGCTGATCGCGCGCCAGGCGCGGCGTACGGACTGCTTCGCGCGCTACGGCGGCGACGAGTTCGCGATCGTGCTCAGCGACACGACGCGCGCCGGCGCGGAGATCTTCGCCGAGCGGCTGCGCGGGAGCGTCGAGACGACGCGCTTCGAGCTCGACGCGAAGAGCTTCCCGGTGACGCTCTCGATCGGCGTCGCGCTCTGGCGCGCCGAGACCGGCAGCTCCGGGGCGTTCCTCAACGCGGCGGACGTCGCGCTGTACGCGGCGAAGGCGGCCGGGCGCAATCGCGTCGCGTCGTAGCGCTCGGCGAACGCTCTCCGCGCGCCCCGACTCCGCGCCGAGTCGCGATCGCGGCGTCGGGCGAAGCGCCGGCCGCGGCGTCGGGGCGCTTCGGGTGCGCCGGCGCCGGGCTGATGCGGCGTCCACGCGGCCGACCTCGTTAGGATGCGCGGATGCGCACCCAACTCGCCGCCCTCGTGCTCCTCGCCGTGCCTTCCTTCGCCGCCGCTGCGCCCGCCGAGGGCGACCGCGCGCTCGCCCGGGAGATCTACGAGCAGCTCGTCGAGATCGACACGTCGGGCGACAAGGGCACGACGGTCGCCGCCGAAGCGGTCGCCGCGCGCCTCCGCGCCGCCGGCGTGCCGGCGGATCAGGTGGAGTTGCTCGGGCCGACCCCCGAGAAACGAAACCTCGTCGCCCGCATCCGTGGCACGTCGAAGCGCGAGCCGCCGCTCTTCCTGCTGGCGCACCTCGACGTCGTGACGGCGCTGCCGAGCGACTGGACGGTGCCGCCCTTCGAGCTACTCGAGCGGGACGGCTACTTCTGGGGTCGCGGCACCGGCGACGACAAGGCGATGGCGGCGATCTTTTCGGCGTTGTTCGTGCGCCTCGCGGAGGCGAAGGCGAAGCCGAGGCGCGATCTCGTCCTGCTGCTCACGGCGGACGAAGAGGGCGGCCCGCACAACGGCGTCGACTGGCTGCTGCGCGAGCGCCCCGCGCTGATCGCGGGCGGCGGCCTCGTGCTCAACGAGGGCGGCACCGGCGCGCTGCGCGGCGGCAAGCGCCTGTTCAACGGCGTACAGGCGAGCGAGAAGATCTACGCGAGCTTCACGCTCACCGTCACGGACCCGGGCGGACACAGCTCGCTGCCGCGCAAGGACAATCCGATCTACCGCCTCGCGGCGGCGCTCGGGCGGCTCGCGGCGCAGCCGTTTCCCGTCGAGCTCAGCGAGGTCACCCGTCCGTATCTTGCGCGCCAGAGCGAGCTCGAGACGGGCCCCGTCGCCGCCGCTCTCGCGGCGATCGTGCGCGACCCGAGCGACGCCGCCGCGGAGGCCGTGCTGAGCGACAACCCGCGCTACAACGCGCTGCTCCGCACCACCTGCATTCCGACGCGCCTCGACGCGGGGCACGCCGACAACGCGTTGCCGCAGACCGCGCGCGCACTCGTGAACTGCCGCATCGTGCCCTGGCGCACGCCGCGCGAGGTGGAGCGTGCGCTCGTCGCCGCGATCGCCGACGATCGCGTCGTCGTCGCGTCGGGCGAGCTCGACGAGACGTCCCCCGCGATCGCGCTCGACGCGAAGCTGATGCGCGCCGTCTCGGAGGTCACCGAGGCGATGTGGCCCGGCGTGCCCGTGGTGCCCATGATGGGCACCGGCGCGACGGACTCGCACTTCTTCCGTTTGCGGGGCGTTCCGGCCTACGGCGTCTCGGGAATCTTCGGGGAGCTGGACGACAACCGGGCGCATGGGCGCGACGAACGCATCCTCGTGCGCTCGTTCTACGAAGGCCTCGAGTTCCACGGCCGGCTGGTGCGGAAGCTCGCGGGGATTCGTTAGCGCGCTGCGCTCAGCGCGCGAAGAACACGAGCGTGGTGAGCGCGAACAGCGGCAACAGCACCGCGCCCGAGTAGGCCATGTAGCCGAAGAAGCTCGGCATGCGAACGCCCGAGTGCTCGGCGATCGCCTTCACCATGAAGTTGGGGCCGTTGCCGATGTACGTGTTCGCGCCCATGAACACGGCGCCCGTCGAGATCGCAGCCAGGATGTCGGCGTTGTCCCCGCCGCGTGCGAGGTAGGTCGCGAGATATCGGCCTTCGAGCGGGATGCCGTCGAGCCCGCAGGCCGTCGCCGCGAACGTCAGGTACGTGGGGGCGTTGTCGAGGAAGCTCGAGAGCGCGCCCGTCGCCCAGAAAAAGTGCGCGGGGGTCGCGATGCCGAAGTCAGCTGCGTGCTCGTTCAGGTACAGCAGCGCGGGCGTCATCGCGACGAAGATGCCGGAGAAGAGCGCGGCCACCTCGACGATCGGGTGCCAGCTGAAGTTGTTGACGCGATGGATCTCGCGATTCGTGAAGACCCAGCTCGCCGCGGCGACGGCCAGCATGCCGGCTTCTTGTGCGCCGAAGGGCCAGGGCGTGCCGCCATGGCCGAGCCCGCTGCCGCTCGCGTAGATGATCGCGACGATCGCGCCGAGCAGCGCGAGGTTGTGGGCGCCGAGGATCCCGAACGGCTCGTGCTGCTGGACTTCCTCGAGCAGGGGTTCCGGGCGCTCCACCTCGTCACGGTTCAACGCCCACTGGTCCCAGAGGTTGAAGATCAGCAGCAGGGCGCCGTTCACGAGCGCCCACTCGCGCCAGAGGTTCAGCGTCCACTCGAACGGCACGCCCTTCAGGAATCCGAGAAAGAGCGGCGGGTCGCCGAGGGGGGTGAGCAGGCCGCCGCAGTTCGAGACGACGAAGATGAAGAACACGACGAGGTGCGTCTTGCGCGTGCGCTTCTGGTTGGCGCGCAGCAAGGGCCGGATGATCAGCACGGAGGCGCCGGTGGTGCCGACGAAGCTCGCGAGCACGGCGCCTGCGGCGAGCAGCGCCGTGTTCACGAGCGGCGTGCCGGCGAGCGAGCCGCGCACGAAGACGCCGCCGCTGATCACGTAGAGCGCGCCGAGCAGCGCGATGAACGAGGTGAACTCCATCGCCTTGTGTCCGAGCTCGAGCCAGCCGGCGGCGCCGTGGGCGAGCGCGAGCCACACGGCGATCGGCAGTGCGAGGCCGAGGCTCACGAGGGCCTTGTTGCGGTTGCTGTCCCAGAACCGCCCAGCGGCGAGCGGCAGCACCGCGATGCACAGCAGCAGGGCCGCGAACGGCGCGAGCGTCCAGAGGGGGATTGCGTGCACGTTCCCCTCAGCCCTTCACGTGCAGGTGCGCGTCGTCGGCGTGCTCGGTCGCGGCCACCGCCTCGATCAGCCGCTCGGCGTCGGTCTTGCCGAGATAGCCGTCCACCAGCTTGTGCACGAGGTAGAGCGCTGGCGTCGCGGACAGCGCGATCAAGAACTTGAACAGGTAGCCACTGAAGGCGGAGTTCAGGAAGGTCGGAAAGTCGACGCCCTGCTGGCCGAGTCGATACGGCAGGTGCAGGCCGATGAAGCCCACCACGAAGGTGTCGATCAGCTGCGACACGAGCGTCGAGCCCGTGGCGCGCAGCCAGAGGAAGCGGTGGCCCGTGCTGCGCCGAATGATCCAGAACACCGTGACGTCGATCAGCTGGGCGAGCAGGAACGCGGCGATCGAGCCCACGATGATCCAGCGCGACTGGAAGAAGACGCGCGAGAACGACGCGTCGTCCACCGGCGAGAAGCTCGCGGCGGGGACGGCGCCAGCGAGGGTCAGCGCGACGAACGAGTAGGCGATGATCGTCGCAGCGAGGAACGACATCTTCCGCACGCCGTCGCGTCCGAAGTACTCGTTGATGATGTCCGTGAACACGAACACCACGGGCCACAGCACGATGCCGCACGAGAGCGTGAACGTGTGCCACGGCGTCGGCACCTGGAACAGCTTGCCGCCGATCAACTCCGCGAGCAGGGCGTTCCCGATGAAGACGCCGGCGAGGACGAGGAACAAGGTCTGGCGGCGGCCCGCGTGGTGGTTCGCGTGCGACGGGTCAGCGGTCATCGAGTGCCTCCGGGCGGACCGCACGCTACCGCTTTTCGCGGCCTGGGCAGGTCCTGGCGCCGGGCATCCGCGCGCGCTCAGGGCACCCGCGTGTCGTTGAGCCGCCAGTCGTAGTCGAGGAACGCGACCTCCGCGCGCGCGAGGGCGGGTGCCGTCGTGCCGAGCGCGCCCGCATAGCGCGCGAGGAAGCGCGGCAGATCTCCGCCCGCGAAATCGTCGCCGTACCAGTCGAAGATCGCCGAGAGCGCGAGCCTGCCGTGCTCCGGCTCGAAGCGATTGCGGGAGCGGTCGGAGAGAAACCGAACCGCCTGTTCTTCGAGCTGTGCGTCGAGCCGTGCGCCGACGAAGGCCTCTTCGCGCAGCATCGGGCACGAGATCGACGCGCAGTTCACGGCGAAGTGGACGCGGGGCTCGCCGAATCCGCGCGGCCCGCGCAGCCGCTCGTGCTCGATCTCGTCGAGGCTGAGGGTCTCTCCGAGGAGGCGTATGAACGGCTTCTGCCACGGGCTGCGCAGCAGGGAGCCGTAGTCCTTGATCGAGGCGTGTCGCGGGTACTCGGTCAGGATCAGCGCGATCGTCCCGGCGTTGTAGGCGTTGATCCAGAAAGCCATGCGATCGGCGCGCGGCAGGGCTTCGTATTCCTGCGGCGACACGCGCGCGAGCTGCGCGAGGTAGCCCTCGAGGGCGCCGCGGTCGCGCGCGAACGCCGCGTAGTCGACGCGACTCGCCGACCCGCGGCCGTCGACGCGCTTCACGTGCTTTGCGAGCAGCGCGGTCCAGGCCCCGTGGCGAAGGTCGAGCGCGGCATGGGCGGCGGGCGGCACGGCCAGCGCGCTCACGACCAGGACGACGCAGAGGGCGGCGCTACGCATCGGGACTCCCCGGGAGACATGCAGCGGAACGGACGCTTCACGCGGACGCCCGGTTACGCGCCGCGGCTCAAGGCGCCGCGATGCCGCGCTTCGCCGCGGCGACCGCGAGCACCTGATAACCGGTGCCGGAGAGCCGCTGCACGAAGTCGATCGCGTAGGCGTCCGCGCCGATCAGGACGCGCCGCGCGTTGCGCTGCACCGCCCGCACGATGCGCAGCGCGGCGGTCTCCGGGGTCGTGGCGGCGATCTGGTCGAAGCGTCTCGCCACCTCTTCGTGGCTCACGAGCTCGGTCTGCCGGTGGCGGGCCGCGCGCGCGATGTTCGTCTTCACGCCGCCCGGATGCACACAGGTGGCGGAAACCCGGCGGCCCGCGACCTCGAGCTCCTGGCGCAGGCATTCCGTGTAGCCGCGCACGGCGAACTTGGCGGCGTTGTAGGCGCCCTGGCCGGGCACGGCGATCAGGCCGAACACGCTCGACAGGTTCACCACGTGGCCTTCCTCGGCGGCGAGCAGATGCGGCAGGAACGCCTTCGTGCCGTGGACTACGCCCCAGAAGTTGATCCCGAACAGCCACTCGAGATCGTCGTAGGTCATCTCCTCGATCGTCGCGCCCAGCGCGACGCCGGCGTTGTTCACGATCAGATTCACGCCGCCGAGCTCCCTGGCGACTCGATCGGCCCACGCGTGCATCGCCGCGCGGTCCGCGACGTCCACGCGAGCGCTCGTGACGATCGCCCCGGAGCGCGCCGCCGACGCGAGCCGCGCCGTCTCGGCGAGGCCGTTCTCGTTCACGTCGCTGATCGCGACTGCCATGCCCTCGCGGGCGAGCGCGATCGCCAGCGCTCGCCCGATGCCTGAGGCCGCGCCCGTGACCGCGCCGACACGTCCCGCGAGATGCCGCATCAGCGACGCTCCGGGGCTTGCAGCCGGTGGTGCGCGAGGCGCGATTTCTCGGCGGCGGCCATGCGTCCTCCTCGGGGAAGGCGCGAGTTTCGGCCGCGGCGCCCCCGAGAGCAACCAGCGGGCGGCTGCCCGAGTGAAGTAGGCTTGGCGCAATCGGAGAAGCGCCATGAAGATCGGCATCGCCCTGTTTCCCACGGACTACTCGATGCGCGCCGCGCCGCTCGGCCGCGCGCTCGAGGAGCGCGGCTTCGAGTCGCTGTTCGTGGTCGAGCACACGCACATCCCGGCTTCGCGCCGGACGCCGTATCCGCCCGGCGGGCCGCTGCCTTCGATCTATTGGGAGAGCTACGAGCCGTTCACGTATCTCGCCCAGGTCGCGGCGGTGACGGAACGGCTGCAGGTCGGCACCGGGATCTGCCTCGTGCCCGAGCACCATCCCATCGCGCTCGCGAAGCGCGTCGCGTCCCTGGACTCGCTCTCGAACGGCCGTTTCCTGTTCGGCATCGGCGCGGGCTGGAATGCCGAGGAGCTGGAGAACCACGGCGTCGCGTTCGCGGACCGCTGGAAGGTGCTCGAGGAGAGCGTGCACGCGATGAAGGCGTGCTGGACCCAGAAGGATGCGAGCTATCAGGGGAACTTCGTGAAGTTCGATCCGGTCTGGGTCGAGCCGAAGCCGGCGCGCAAGCCCCACCCGCCGATCCTGATCGGGGCCGCCTCGAAGTGGGCGATCCAGCGCGTCGTCGCGTTCGCGGACGGCTGGATGCCGATCGCGGGCGTGCCGGGCTTCGACGACCAGCTGAAGCAGCTCGACGCCGAGTGCGCGCGGAAGGGGCGCGACCGCAAGACGATCGACGTCACCGTGTTCGCCGCGCCGACCGGCAAGGACCAGATCGCGAAGCTGCGCGACCAGGGCGTGAACCGGGTCGTCGCGAGCCTGCCGACGCTGCCCGAGGACCAGAGCCTGAAGGTGCTCGACGGCTACGCGGATCTCGTGCGCTGGGGGAAGGAGCTGGGCTGAGGGCTCAGACTTCCTCGCCTTCGGCCTCCGGGTCGAGGGCGTTCTGCTCGGCGACGCTCGCGTACCAGTGGCCGCTCTGCTTCAGCGTCCGCTCGCAGGTCGCGAAGTCCACCCACGCGAGCCCGAAGCGCTGCGCGAAGCCCTCCGCCCACTCGAAGTTGTCCAGCAGCGTCCACGCGTGATAGCCGCGCACGTCCACGCCGCGCGCGATGGCGCGGCCGACGGCGCCGATGTAGCCGCGGTAGAAGTCGATGCGGCGCTGATCGCGGATCTTGCCGTCGGGTCCCGGGGCGTCGCCGTAGCTGCAGCCGTTCTCGGTGATCTCGATGGGGACGCGCCCGTAGTCCCGCGCGACGCGCAGCAGCATCGTGTAGAGCGCCTCGGGCCACACCTCCCAGTCGAACTCGGTGCGCGGGCCCTGCCTTCCGCCCATGCCGAGCGCGCGCGCGCCGAGGCCGATGCGCTCGCCGGCGTCCGCGCGGACGAGGCTGCGGAAGTAGAGGTTGACGCCGACCACGTCGAGCGGCGCCTTCATGCGCTCGAAGTCGCCGCCCTGGACGCCCATCAGGTCGTATGGCGGGCCGTCGAGGAACGCGTCCGGGTACTCGCCCCGCAGTGCGGGCCGCAGGAACCAGTCGTTCGTCCACGCGTGCATGCGCTCGGCGGCGGCGGCGTCCTGCTCGGTGTCGCTCGCCGGCTCCGTGGGCGACATCGAGAACGCGCTGCCGATCGTGAGCCCGCCGCGTTCCGCACGCATCGCGCGAAAGGCGTCGCCGTGGGCGAGGTTCACGACGTGGCTGGCACGCAGCAGCGCTTCGCGCGAACGCACGCCCGGCGCGTGGATGCCGATGCCGTAGCCGAAGCTCGTGAAGATCCCCGGCTCGTTGAAGATGAGCCAGCTCGAGACGCGGTCGCCGAGGGCCCGCACGACGTGGTGGGCGTACTCCGCGAAGCGGAGTGCGGTGTCGCGCTCGGGCCAGCCGCCTCGCTCGTGGAGCGCGAGGGGCAAGTCCCAGTGATAGAGCGTGGGGAAGGGACGGATGCCGGCTTCCAAGAGGGCGTCCGCCAGCCGGCCGTAATAGTCGAGGCCCTTCGCGTTCGGCTTGCCGCTGCCCTCCGGCTGGATGCGCGGCCACGCGATCGAGAAGCGATAGCTGTTGAGATTCATCGCCCGGCAGAGCGCGACGTCGTCCTTCCAGCGGTGGTACGAATCGCACGCGCGGTCGCCGGTGTCGCCGTTGCGCACCTTGCCGGGGGTGTGCGCGAACTCGTCCCAGATCGAGAGGCCGCGACCGTCCACGTTCCAGGCGCCTTCGATCTGATAGGACGCGGTCGCGGCGCCCCAGCGAAACCCCTCCGGAAACCGAATCCGTGCCATGCATCCTCCGAAGCGCGCGCACGGGGCCGACGACGGCGCGGCGCACGCGGCTTCAATCCGGCAGCAGCTCGTCGCAGTCGAGCTCGTCCACCGCGGCGCAGGCGCGCTCCGAGAGCGCGCGGGCGATCGCGAGGCCGCGCTCGTTCGCGAGATCGAGCGTCGCGGCGATCGTCACCGCGTAGTCGATCAAGTAGAGGCTGCCGAGCCGGTAGTCGTGCCACAGCCGGTCCCACGAATAGTCCCGAATGCCCGCGGCATGCAGGCCGTCGAGGTAGCGCCGCAGCAGCGCGCGCTCGTGGGCGCGCCGGACGGGGAGCTGAACGCTCTGCGTGAGGTAGTACCCGAGGTCCTGCCCCGGTGAGCTCTTCGTGATCGACTGCCAGTCCACGATCGCGAACGGCGGATGCTCGGGCTTCGCCGCGAAGAACATGTTCTCGAGCCGGAAGTCCGCGTGGGCGACGACGAGCGGCCCGCCGCACAGCCGCTCGAGCAGCGGGCGCGTCCTCGGGCCGACGCGGTGCCCCCACGTGCGCATGCGCGGCGGGATCAGGTCGCCGAACTGCGCCTCGAAGCGCGGCCAGCCGAAGGCGAAGCCGGCCTCCATCCCGGTGATCTGCGCCTCGTTCGCGTGCGGCGTGATCCACGCGAAGCGCGCCTCGCCGGTGCGCCCGAAGCTCGCGGCGTGGAACTTCGCCATCGCGTCGATCACCACCTCGGCCTCCGCGAGATCGCTGCCGAGAACCTGGTCGCCCGGCCGCCGATCGCCGATGTCCTCCAGCAGCAGCACGAAGTCCGAGCTCGCAGGCGAGCGGCCCGCGAAGTAGCAGCGCGGGTGGGGCAGGGGCGTCTCGCGCGCGAGCTCCTGGTAGAAGCGGACCTCGCGCCCGTACATGTCGTAGGTGTCGGCCACGGCGCGGTTCGCCGCGATCGGGGACGGGAATTTCGCGATCAGCGTGGCGGGGGCGTCCCCGGCGTCCCCCGCATAGGTGAGCCGCACCTTCGCGACGACGCCGATCAAGCCGCCGCCCGCGCCGAGCGGCCGAGCGTCGACGCGCGCGACGCGTCCGGCGGGGGGCAGCGCACCCGAAGCGTGCAGCGCCGCGCCGAGCCATTCGGGCCCGAGCTGCTCCGCGCTTTGCGGGAGGTGGCTGAGATCGATCGTCACGCGGGTCTCCTCGCGGCGCGCTGCGCTCGGCGCGCGCCCGGCCTAGTAAGGCGACTGCCCACCGTCCACGTTGATGAACGTGCCCGTGATGCCGCGGCCCGCGTCGGAGGCGAGCAACACGGCGACGGCCGCGACCTGTTCGACGGTGTTCAGCTCGCCGGTCAGGGTCTTCGCCTTGAACACCTTGTCGATCATCTCCTCGTAGGAGAGGCCCATCGCCGCGGCGGTGGTCGGGCCGCCCATCGTGACCGAGTCGGTGAGGATCAGGCCCGGGCAGATCGCGTTCACCGTGATGCCGAGCCGGCCGACCTCTGCGGCGCCGGACTTGGTGAGCCCGTGGATCCCGTGCTTCGCCGCGGCGTATCCCGCCATGCCCGGCACGCCCATCTTGCCCTCGACGGACGAGATGTTGATCACGGCGCCGGACTTGTTGGGGAGCATGTGCGCGAAGGCGTGCTTCATGCCGTAGAAGACGCTCGTGAGATTCCATTGGAGGTCGTTCGCCCACGCGTCGTCCGACAGCGAGGCGACCGGGGCCGGCTCCGTGATGCCGCCCGCGTTGCTGACCATCACGTCGAGGCGGCCCCAGCGCTCCGCGGCGGCGTCGACGAGGCGCTTCACGTCGGCGGACGAGCGCACGTCGCCCGCGACGAAGATCGCGCGGTCCCCCGCGCCGAGCTCCGCGAGGGCGCGCTGGCCCTTCTCCGGGTCGCGGCCGTTCAGCGCGACGCGCGCGCCCTCCGCGAGGAACGCTTCGACGATGCCGCGGCCGATGCTGCGGCTCCCGCCCGTGACGGCGGCGACCTTGCCGGCGAGCCTCACGAGCGGGCTCCCCGCGCGTTCGCCGCGGCTCCGATCGGATCTCGCCCGTGCATGTTCTGCATTCGCGTCTCTCCTCGCGTGGCGCGCGAGTATATTGCGCCGCTCCGAGAACCCGACGGCGAGGAGCGAGAAATGAGCGTGCTGGCAGGACGAGTCGCGGTGGTGACTGGCGCGAGCCGCGGCATCGGCCGCGGCATCGCGCTCGAGCTGGGCGCCGCGGGCGCGACGGTGTACGTGACGGGCCGCACCGTGAAGAAGGGTGTGGCCGCGTTGCCGGGGACGATCGGGGAGACCGCCGACCAGGTGACGGCGCTGGGCGGCCGCGGCATCGCGGTGCAGGTGGACCACGGGGACGACGCGCAGATCCGGGCGCTGTTCGCGCGCGTCGCCGACGAGCAGCGCGGCCGGCTCGACATCCTCGTGAACAACGTATTCAAGGTGCCGGATCCGCCGGTGTGGGGTGGCAGCTTCTGGGAGCACCCGATCTCCATCTGGGACGACCAGGTCGGCATCGGCCTGCGCGCTCACTACGTGGCGAGCGTGTACGGCGCACCGCTGATGGTCGCCGCGAAGCGCGGACTGATCGCGAACATCTCGTCGCGGGGCGGAGGCGGCTACGCGATGAGCACCGCGTACGGCGTCGGGAAGTGCGGGCTCGACCGGCTCGCGGCCGACATGGCCCACGAGCTGCGTCCCCACGGTGTGGCTGCGGTGTCGCTGTGGCCGAGCGCGGTGCGCACCGAGTTCGTGATGGACCAGGCGTCGAAGCGGGATCTTCCGATCGATCTCACGACCTCGGAGTCGCCGCGCTTCACCGGCGCGGCGATCGTCGCGCTCGCGACGGACCCGAAGCTCCTGGAGCGCAGTGGCAAGACCTTCCGCGTGAAGGAGCTGGCCGCGGCCTACGGCTTCGCGGACCCGGAGCCCGCCTAGCCCCGATCAACTGGCGACGGCCCCAACAAGTAGCCCTCGATCAGCGCGCGCAGCTCCGTCTCGAATTCGGGCGTCGCGAGGATCGCGGGGTCGTTGGCGAGCGCCGCGTCGAGGATGCCCGGAACGCCGTAGGTCATGAGGAAGCTGGCGGCGTCGGGCCGATCGAGGCGTTCGGGGCGCAGGATCCCGCGCGCGCGCAACAGGTCGTCTCGCGTCGTTCCGCGCGACGCGGGCCTCGGGCGCGCGCTCTTCGCGCGTCGTGCGCTCTGCGCGATCTCGTCTCGGTGCGCCAGGTAGAAGCGCGGCTCGAGCGCCGCGAGTCGCCGGTAGTGTCCCAGCGCCAGCGCCAGGCCCTCGCCGATGCGCTGCTCCGTCGAGCGCGCGGGGCCGTCGGCGCGCCAGCTTCGCCAGGCTTCGGTGAAGCGCGCGTGCTCCGCTTCGAAGATCGCGAACAGCAGTGCGTCGCGACCCGCGAAGTACTGGTAGAGCGAACCGACCGAGACGCCGGCACGCTGGGCGACGTTCACCGTGGTGAGCGCGTCGGCCCCGTTCTCGGCGAGGACGAGCCGCGCCGCCTCGACGATCGCATCCACCAGCCGGCGCGAGCGCTCCTGCTTCGGCATGCGCCGTCGGATCGCGTTGCGCGCGCGGGGCATGGAGGGGTTGCGTAGCACGCTGGCCCCTCGCCGCCCGCGCCGACGGCTTGCTCGGTGCGAGGGGAGCTTGGGGAGCGTGGGCGATGGGTGGCGCGGGCGCGGGACTCGGCGGCTTTGAGCCGCCGAGTCCCGCGTTCTTCGTGCATCGGGGCGTGGGCGGCGCTTCGCGCGCCCGGTGGGGCTTTGGCGAAGCGCGCCTGTGCACGGTGAGGGAGAGGAGGGGAAGGCTCGGGTGGTTAGAGGTTGCCGACTTCGCTTTCGAGGAGGTGGGCGAAGCGTTCGCGGGCGGCGGCGAGGCGCGTCGGGAGGTGGGCGCTCGGGAAGAGTCCGTCCACGCCCTTGTACTCGCGCAGCACCTGGCGCGCGACGGTGACTTTGTGCACTTCGGTCGGGCCGTCGGCGATGCCCATGACGGCGGCGCCCATGAGCATTTGCGCGAACGGCATCTCGTCGGAGACGCCGAGCGAGCCGTGCAGGTGCATCGCGCGGTACACGACGTCGTGGAGGACCTTCGGCATGGCGACCTTCACGGCCGCGATGTCCTTCCGGACGCGCTTGTAGTCCTTGTACTTGTCGATCAGCCAGGCGGTCCGCAGCACGAGCAGCCGGAACTGTTCGATCTCGATCCAGCTGTCGGCGATCTTCTCCTGCGTCATCTGCAGGTCGGCCAGCTTGCCGCCACGGACGTCGCGCGAGAGGGCGCGCTCGCACATCATGTCGAACGCCTTGCGCAGCTGGGCGATGGTGCGCATCGCGTGGTGGATGCGGCCGCCGCCGAGGCGCGTCTGCGCGATCACGAACGCGCCGCCCGGCTTGCCGAGCAGGTGGTCGGCGGGCACGCGCACGTTCTCGTAGCGGATGTACGCGTGGCTCGCGTGCTCGGGCTTCTCGAGCCCGACGCCGACGTTGCGCACGATGTTCACGCCGGGCGTGTCCGTCGGCACGATGAACATCGACATGCCGCCGTGGGCGTCGACCTCCGGGTCCGTCACCGCCATCACGATCAGGAACGAGGACCAGCGCGCGTTGGAGGCGAACCACTTCTCGCCGTTGATCACCCACTCGTTGCCGTCGCGCACGGCGCGCGTCGTGAAGAGCGTCGGGTCGGCGCCAGCGTGCGGCTCGGTCATCGAGTAACAGGACACGATCTCGCCCTCGAGCAGCGGCTTCAGGTACTTCGCCTTCTGCGCCGGTGTGCCGTAGTGCGCGAGGATCTCGGCGTTGCCGGAATCGGGCGCCTGGCAGCCGAAGACGAGCGGCGCGAAGCGCGAGCGCCCGAGGATCTCGTTCATCAGCGCGAGCTTCAGCTGGCCATAGCCGGGGCCGCCGAGATCGGGCCCGAGATGGCACGCCCACAGGCCGCGCTCCTTCACCTTCTCCTTGAGCGGGCGCACGTGCCTTTGCGTCGCCTCGTCGCGCATGTCGTAGGACTCGCCCAGCAGGAGGTCGAGCGGCTCGACCTCGTCGCGAACGAAGCGGTCCATCCAGTCGAGCTCGCGTTGAAACTCGGCGTCGGTCTCGAAGTCCCAGGCCATCGAAGTTCTCCTTTACGTGAACTGGCAGAGTAGTTCGCCTGTGCCGCCGATTGCGAGCGCAGGGAAGGGGAGCGCGAAAATGCACGGGGCCGGAGCGACTCCCATCGCTCCGGCCCCGAAGAGACGCACGCGCCGAGCGCGTGGGCGATCAGCCACCGGCCTCGGTGTCGATCGCGCGGATCCAGCCTTCGGCCTGCTTGGCGTGGCGCGTGTTCATCGCACGCTGGAACCACTGCCGGGCGTCCTTGGGCTGCTTGAGGTTGTAGTACGACATCCCGAGGAGGATGTGGGCGTTGCCCGGATCCTTCGCGTTGCCGGTGTCGAGGGCTTGGCGGAGCGCCTCGATGGCGCCCTTCCAGTCCTCGCGCTGCACGTGCACCTCGCCGAGGCGCACGTACAAGTCCCCCGAGCGCTTCATCTGCGCCGCGCTGCGGAGCGGCGCCACGGCCTTGTCCCACTCGCGCGCCGCGACCCAGCAGTTCGCGATCTTCTCTTGGAGCGCGCCATCGTTGTTCACACGCTTCGCCTGGACCTCCTTCGTCAGCATCGTCGCGCAGCGGTAGGGGATGCTGTTGAAGGCCATCAGGTCGGCCAGGCGCCGGATCTCGCTGTCGTCCTTGAGCAGGCCGAGGTGGTGTGCGAGCTGAAGGGCGACGAGCGCGTCGTCGTACTTCTCCTGCGCGCCGAGCACCGCGGAGAGCTGCACCCAGTTCGCCTTGTTGCTGGGCTCCGCCGCGACGAGCTTGCGGACCATCGGCTCCGCCTTCGCGTACTGCTCGTTCTTCAGGTAGAGCGCGAGCACGAGCTGGAGCCAGCTCGGCTGCGGCTTCTCCGCCATCGCGACGGCCTTCTCGGCCGGGGCGAGGGCGCGGCGCTCGTCGCCCTGCTGGTAGTAGGCGACGGCCAGCAGGTAGTAGGCGTTCGAGTTCGGCTTCGGGGTCTTGGCGATCCAGCCCTCGAGGGCGGCAGCGCCTTCCTTCCACTTCTCTTCCGCGAGGTAGAGCTGGGCGACGTTGAAGCTCACCTGGTCGAGCTCGACCTCGTTGAGGCCGCCGCAGGTGATCGCCTTGTTGAGGGCGTTCCGTGCGTCGCCGTACTTCTCCTGCGAGTTGTAGATCGACGCGTACAGCTGCTGCACGCGCGAGCACTCGTAGGGGCTGAGGCCGTCCTGCTTGAGCGTGTCGAGCACGCCCTTCGCCTGGCCGTATTGCGGGGGAGTGGCGTTCAGGAGCTCGATCGCCTGGCCGAGCTTCTTGCCGGTCTGTTGGTCGATGGCGCCGGCCGCTGCGGCCTTCTTCTCGTCTTCCTTCTTGCTCTGCGCCAGCGCAGGGGCCGCGCCGAGGCAGAGGGCGAGCGAGAGGGCACCGAGGTTCCGGAGGAGGGCTGTGCTTCGCACGGCTTACCGCTCCATGTTGAAGGAGAGGCGAACGCGCACGCCGACGCGCTCGACGGCGACGCCTTCCTGCACCTTCGGGTTGTAACGCCAGCGCGCGATCGCCTTGAGAGCGGCGTCCTCGAAGTAGCCCTTCGGGCTGGCCTGGACGACGCGGGCGTCGCGCACGGTGCCTGCGGCGGTGATCGTGAACTCGATCAACACCCAGCCTTCGATGCCGCGGCTCTGGGCGCGCGGCGGATAGTCCGGGTTGATGCGCACGAGCGGCATCGTGTCGCGGTCCGAGCCGCCGACGTTCACGGTCATCTTCGTCATCGCCGCGCGGGCGTTGACCTCGGGCTGGATCATGGCCACGGAGGCCGTGCTCGCCGAGGCATTGGCGAAGTTCATCTTCATCTGCTGCGGAACGATGTCGGGGCGCTCGCGCTTCGCCTTCGACTGTCGCTTCGACGCGACTTCGGTGTCGCGCCGCAGACGCGTGAAGTCGATCTTCGTCGCCTCTTGCTGCGCGAGCTCGTACTTCTCGCCCGTATGGATGAATACCCACAGGAGCAGGAACACGAGGGAGGTGAGTAGGGCACCCACCGCGAACGTCGCGGGGAATCGGAGGGCGGACATCACGTCACTCTCCTCCCGCGGCGTCGTCAGCCGCGATGTAGACCTCGTTGATGCCGCCCATCTTCACTTCGTCCATCACCCGCGCCACGACGCCGGCCTTGGAGGCCTTGTCGGCGAGGATCACGACGGAGTCGTCGGGGCGCTCGATCGCGAGGCGCTCGATCATCGTGCGCATGCGACGGAAGTCGACCTGCTGGCGGTCCATCCAGAGATCCCCGTTGGCGGTCACGGCGATCATGATGTTGCCGTTGTCGCGGGCCTCCGGCGTCAGCGCGTCTTCCTTCGAGACGGTGATGCCGGCTTCCTTGACGAACGAGGTCGTGATGATGAAGAAGATCAACAGGTTGGTCATGAAGTCCAGCATCGGCGCGAGGTCGATGCCGTGGTCTTCACTCTCGGGTGCGTGCCTACGCGACTGCATTCGGCTGCCTCATTGACCCGTGCTGAAGGTGATGTTGAGGACGTTTGCGAGCCGCGCCGCGTCGATCACGTCGACGACCACGCCCGTGGGCGCGTTCTGGTCGGCGACGATCAGGACGCCCGCCTTCGGCCGGACCGCGTGGAGACGCTCCACGTTGGCTCGGACGGCGCGGGCGTCCACCTCGCGGTTGTCGACCCAGATCGTGCCGTCGGCCAGGACGGACACCGGGATCGCGGCGTTGTCCTGGTCCTGATCCTGCTCGTTCGTCATCTCGCCTTGCGGGCGACTCACCTC
>CAZCTH010000031.1:0-44145 GCA_964501435.1 uncultured Spirochaetales bacterium
CGTGACACGGCCCGTCAGTGAGCACGCCGCGTGCCAGGAACAATCTTCGATCCACGACTCAGCGGACGACGATCGACTCCTCCCGCCACGGCGCGATGCGCTGGCTGTGATCCTGGAACCGCTCCGGCAACTCCTCGACCATGTCGAGCGTCGCCGCCAGCCGCCCAAAGCCCACGAAGAACGCGATCGTCATGCCGAGCTCGACGATCTGCGGCTCCGTGAAATGCTCGCGCAGGCGCGCGAAGGTCGCGTCGTTCACCGCGAGGTGATCGGTCGCGAACGCGTCGGCATAGGCGAGCGCCGCCTTCTCCGCGGCGGTCAGATCCGCCGCCTCGCTCGGCTTCTCGAGCGAGCACACGAGGTCCTCGCTCACGCCGTCCGCGACCGCGTCGCGATAGCGGATCGCCATGCAGCTGCGGCACTGGTTGTGGAAGGCGACGCGCAGGCGCACCAGCTCGACGAGGCGCTCGCCGAGCGTGCGGTCCGCCTTGAGTGCGCCGGCGAACTGCATCATGCCCTTCGCGAGCCGCGGGCGGTGGGCGAACATGCGCATCAGCCCCTGTTCGAGCGGCGTCGCGCTCTCGGGGCGCGCGAGCGCGCGGATCTCCGGGTCCCAGTCCTTCGGGTCGAGCTTCGAGATGCGGGTCATCGGGGCTCCTTCGCTCGCGCGCTCAGCGCCGCACGATCGGGTTGTCGCTCGGCTTGTGCTTGCGGTGCGCCTCGCGCCAGCCCGCGAAGCTCTCGAGGATGTGCGGCGGGTCGCCGTGGATCTCGGTGAATCCGCCATTCACCGAGCGCGTGTCGAAGTACGCGGCGTTCACGTTGTCCGCGTAGAGCTCGCACGCATTCACGAAGCCCATGTCGAGCAGGCGCTGTCGCTCGTCCTGCCAGTCGTGCACGAGGATCCCGATGTGATGGAAGCCCTCCTGACCGCGCTTGTACATGTCGCGGTAGATCGACGGCGTCTCGTCGTGCTGCTGGATGAATTGAATCATCATGTCGCCGCAGTAGCCGAACGCGTACGACACGTCGGCTTCCTGCTTCGTGCCGCGATACTGAAAGGAGTCCGTCTTGTGGTGCGGCGCGATCACGAACGGGCCCGCGCAGAACAGCTTGTGCCAGTGGTGGATCGAGGCCTCGATGTCGTTCACGAGATAGGCCTGCTGGAAGACCGGATACTTGCCGAACGTCGCCATGACGCCTCCTGGTGGTTGGAAACTCAGCGCGCGCTCCACAGCAGCGCGACGCTCATGATCGAGATCAACAGGAACGTGCCCTGGGCTCCGATCAGCCGGGGATAGTTTGCACCCTCGTGGTTGCCGAGGCCGAACGCGTGGAGCAGCCGGCACGCGACGAGGCTCGCGCCACACGCGTGGAGCGCTTCCGCGCCGAAGCCGCGCAGCTCGAGGCCGAGCAGTAAGAGCAGCGCGATCGGGACGTTCTCGACGAAGTTCGCCTGCACGCGCAGCGCCGCGTCGGGCCGCCATTTCGGCTGCGTCGCCGCGCGCAGGCGCACGTACAGCACGTTGTTCGCGAGCAGGACGGCGAGCAGGCCCAACAAGCCGAGGTAGAGCGCCGTGATCCGGACACTCAAGACGCTGCGCCCCATGCGGCCGCGAGTGCGCCGCCGATCGCGAGCGCGAGGCCGATGAAGCCGTACTGATCGATCCAGAACATCCCGAACGCCGCCGGCGAACCCTTCGGCGCGCTCGGCTGCGGCCCGCGGCGCAGCGCGCGCGGCAGGCCCCCGACGACGACGATCTGGGCGCCGAGCCAGAGCGCACCGAGCCCGACGACGACCGCCCAGTCGTTGGCGTTCAGCAGGCTCGCTTGCAGAGGGTTCGCTTCCACGGGCCTCCCCGGCTCCTCGGGCGCAGGCGCGCCGATCGCGCGCGGCGCGAGTGTGCAGCGTCCGCGCGCAGGTCCGCAATCGCGAAGCGGCACGCCTGCGGTCGCGAAACGCGCGCGCAGTGCCGCGCAGTCGGTGTACGGTGCCGGCCCGGAGAAACGCAGTGACCCATCGCGCGACCGCTTTCCTTCCCCTCGCCCTCGCGCGCGCCGCCGCGGTCGGCTCGCTCGCGACGCTGCTGGCGTGCAGCGCGGGCCCTGCCCTCGCACCCGACGCGAGCGCGCAGAAAAAGCCGGCCTCGCAAGACGGGATGCAGGCGATCGCCGACGCACGCAACGCGCGCGAGGCGATGCCGGGGAAGCCGCTCTACGGCCAGTACTGCGCGGGCTGCCACGACGGCGCCGTCGCGAAGGCGCCGCACCGCGACATGATCGGCATGATGACTCCCGCCGCGGTGCTCCAGGCGTTGTCGAGCGGCGTGATGCGCGAGCAGGCCGCGGCGCTCAGCGATGCGCAGCGCGCCGAGCTCGCCGAGTACCTCACGGGCCGGCTGCTGAGCGAAGCCGGGCCCCGCCCGCTGCCCACGTGCGGCGTGGAGCGCGGCGCCTTCGACTTCGCGCGCCCGCCGGTCGCCGCGGGCTGGGGCCAGGACCTCGCGAACACGCGGAACATCGCCGCCCCGACGGCGGGCCTGCAGCGCAGCGACCTGCCGCGACTCGAGCTCGCCTGGAGCCTCGCCTTCCCGGGCGCCAATCGCATGCGCTCCCAGCCCACCTTCGCGGGCGGCGCACTGCTCGTCGGCAGCCACGGCGGCGCCGTCTACGCGCTCGACGCGGAGACGGGCTGCATGCGCTGGCAGTTCGCGGCGAGCGGCGAGGTGCGCACCGGCATCGTGGTGTCCCCGTGGCGCGCCGGCGACACCGCCGCGAGGCCCCGCGCCTACTTCGGCGACGTGCTCGGCAACGTCTACGCGATCGACGCGCGGACCGGCGCGCTCGCCTGGCGCCAGCGAGCCGACGACCACCCGAACGCGACGATCACGGGTACGCCCGCGCTCTACGACGGCCGCCTCTTCGTGCCGGTGTCGTCGCTCGAGGTCGCGCTCGCGGTCGATCCCAAATACGAATGCTGCAAGGCCAGCGGCGCGGTCGTCGCCTACGACGCAGCGAGCGGCGAGCTGGCGTGGCGCACGCCGACGATCCCCGCGCCCGCGGTCGTCCAGAGCCGGAACCGCTCGGGCACCGCCATGTACGGCCCTTCCGGCGCCACGGTGTGGAACACGCCGACGATCGACCCCGCGCGCGGCCAACTCTACGTCGGCACGGGCGAGAACATGTCGTCGCCGGCGACGCTCACCAGCGACGCGATCTTCGCGATCGCGCTCGCGGACGGCGCCGTGCGCTGGACGTACCAAGCCACGCCGAACGACGTCTGGAACACGGCCTGCGACACCGCGACCGACGACAGCTGCCCGCCGGAGAAGGGCCCCGACTTCGACTTCGGCGCCGGCACCCTGCTCTTCTCGCGCCCCGGAGAACGCGATCTCGTGATCGGCGGGCAGAAGTCCGGCGACGTCCACGCGCTCGATCCGGACAGCGGCGCGCTCGTCTGGAAGGCCAAGGTGGGGCGCGGCGGAATCCAGGGCGGCGTGCATTTCGGCATGGCCGCCGACGCGCGCACGCTCTACGTCCCCATCACCGACATGGCGGACGGCCGCGTGTACGACGCGCCGGCGCGGCCCGGCCTGCACGCCCTCGACGCCCTCACCGGCGCGGCGCGCTGGAGCGCGCCCGCGCCGGAAGTGTGCGGCGAGCGTCGCTTCTGCCATCCCGGCATCTCGCAGGCCGTGACCGTGCTCGGCGACCTCGTCGCCGCGGGCGGCATGGACGGCGTGCTGCGCCTGCACGCCGCCGACACCGGCGAAGTGCTTTGGTCCTACGACACGACGCGCGACCACACGACGGTCACCGGCGACGTCGCCCACGGCGGCTCCCTCGGCGGCGCGGCGGCGCCGATCGCGCAGGACGGCATGCTCGTCGTGTCCTCGGGCTACGGGATCTACAACCACATGGCCGGCAATCTGCTGCTCGCGTTCCGCGTTCGCGCGACGCCATGACAACTTCCGTCGCGAGGAGTCGCCCATGGCGATGCTCGATCGATTCCGTCTCGACGGCCGCGTCGCGGTCGTCACCGGCGCCGGCAAGGGCATCGGGCGCGGCATCGCCCTCGCGCTGGCGGAGTGCGGTGCCGACGTCGCGCTCGCCGCGCGCCGCAAGGCGGACCTCGAGGAAGTCGCCGGCGAGATCGAACGGCGCGGGCGGCGCGCGCTCGTGGTACCGACCGACGTGCTCGACTTTCCCGCCATCGACCGCCTCGCCGATGCCGCGGAGTCGAAGCTCGGGCCGCTCGGGATCTGGGTGAACAACGCGGGCGGCAATCTCGATCGCCAGGTGCACGCGCTCGCCGAGACCACCGAGCAGAACTGGGACACGCTGATCGATCTCAACCTGAAGACGCTCTGGTGGGGCACCAAGACGGCCGCGCGCAAGTTCGGCGAGCGCGGCGGTCGCGTGATCAACATCGCGTCCGTCGCCGGCCTCGGTCCCTCGCCGGGCTTCGGGCCCTACGGCGCGGCGCGGGCGGGCGTGATGCAGATGACGCGAACGCTCGCGGTCGAGCTCGCGCCGCGCGGCATCCGCGTGAACGCGATCGCGCCGGGCATCGTGGTCACGGAGATGCTGCTCGAGACGATGCACGTCGACGAGCAGGCCGCGCTGCGCATGGGCAAGGACATCCCGGTCGGGCGCACCGGCGTACCCGACGACATCGCGGCGGCGGCGGTCTTCCTCGCGGCGCCCGCGACGGACTGGATCACCGGCCAGACGATCGTCGTGAGCGGAGGACAGTGATGGGCCAGATGGACGGCAAGGTCGCGATCGTGACGGGAGCGGCGGTCGGCATCGGCAACGCCTTCGCGCGCGCGCTCGCCGCCGAGGGCGCGCGCCTCTCGCTGTGCGACGTGCGCGCCGAGGTGGCCGACCTCGCGCGGGAGATCGGAGCGCCGACGCTCGCCGCCGAGGCCGACGTCTCGAAGCCCGACGACGTGCTGCGCGTCGTGGAGACCACGCGGCGCGCGTTCGGACGCATCGACCTCCTCGTCAACAACGCCGGCGTATGGGCGGCGTCGCTGCCCACGGACGACCTCGCGAAGACGATTCGCGACTACGACTTCCTGGTCGGCACGAACCTGAAGGGGTCGTACTTGTTCGGGCGGGCGGTCATCCCCGGCATGATCGCGCAAGGCGGCGGCGACATCGTGAACGTGTGCACCGACCACGTGCAGACGTGCGGCTCGCCCTGGGAGCTCTCCCACGACGATGCGCCCGGCTGCCCGTGGGCGGGCCAGCCGCCGCGCCCGACCGGCGGCGGCCCCGGCATGGACCTGTACGACGCGAGCAAGTGGGGCCAGCTCGGCCTCACCTTCGCCTGGGCCCAGGCGCTGGCGCCGCACCGCATTCGCGTGAACGCGCTCTGCATGGGCGCGACGGACTCGTACATGCTGCGCGGATTCCACGGGCACGCGCCGGCGCCCGAGGAGGTCGCCCGCTGGATGAAGC
Organism: uncultured Spirochaetales bacterium; assembly: GCA_964501435.1. Classification (GTDB taxonomy): domain Bacteria; phylum Myxococcota_A; class UBA9160; order UBA9160; family UBA6930; genus VGRF01. Next base: position 5,467 of record CAZCTH010000031.1, read on the forward strand.
CCGCGGACATCGCGCGCTTGATGCTCGACCTGCTGCGCGACGGGCGCAGCGGCGACTACATCGGCGCCGCCGTCGGTCACCCGATCGTCTTGCCCGCGCGCCGCAACAACCCCTACTTCGTCGCGGGAGGCCATCCATGACGATGCTGAGCGGACGCAGCGCGATCGTGACCGGCGCGGCCCAGGGCCTCGGGCGCGCCTTCGCCGAGGCGCTCGTGCGGGCCGGCGCGAACGTGACGCTGTGCGACGTGCAGCCGAGCGTCGTGGCCGTCGCACGCTCCCTGGGCGGTCCCGGGGAAGCGCTCGGCCTCGTGGCGGACGTCGCCAAGGACGAGGATCTCGGGCGCATCGTCGAGGCCGCGCTCGCGCGCTTCGGCCGCATCGACACGCTCGTGAACAACGCCGGAGTCTGGCGTCGCACGCCGGTGACCGATCCCTTCGAAAAGGCGCTCGCGGACTTCGATGCGATGATGGGACCGAACCTGCGGGCGCCGCTGCTGCTCTCGCGCGCGTGCGTCCCGCACCTCGTCGCCGCCGGCGGCGGGGACATCGTGCACGTCAGCACGTATTACGTCCTGCCGGCGAAGGGACCCGGGACGAACTCTCCGGACACCGATCTCTACAACGCCTCGAAGTGGGCGCTCAACGGCTTCACGCAGGCGTGGGCGCAAGTGCTCGCGCCGAAGCGGGTGCGCGTGAACGCGCTCTGCATGGGCGCGACCGACACGCCGATGCTGCGCGGGCTCTGGTCCGGCGACCCGCCCGCGGACTTCGCGCGCACGTGGATGAAGCCCGAGCAGATCGCGCAGCTGCTGATCGACCTGCTCGCCGAGGGGCCGAGCGGACGCACGGGCGAGAACGTCGGCGCATGGGTGGGCGAGCCCGTCGCGCTCGGGCCGCGCAAGGCGGCGCACCGGACGATCACCGGCTGACGCCGCGCCGCTTCGGTGGGCTCAGCGCGCCCCGACGGCTCGCCGCGCGGCGTCCGCGATCTTCGCGGCGTCGGGATAGAGCGTGTGCTCGAGCGCGGGGCTGAACGGGATCTGCACGTCGGGCGTGCAGACGCGCCGGATGGGCGCGCGCAGCGCGTCGAAGCACTCCTCCGCGACCAGGGCCGCGATCTCGCCGGCGAAGCTCGTCGTCTTGTGCGCCGGGTCGGCGATCACGAGCCGGCCCGTCTTGGCGACCGAGCGGAACACCGCCTCGCGATCGAAGGGCACGAGCGTGCGCGGGTCGATCACCTCCGCCGAGATGCCCTCGGCCGCGAGCGCGTCCGCGGCGCGCAGCGCGTGCCCCACGCAGGCTGCGAGGGCGACGATCGTCACGTCGCGGCCCTCGCGCCGCAGCGCGGCGCGCCCGAGCGGGATCGGGGCGTCGCCCTCGGGCACCGGGCCGCGATCTCCGAACAGATTGCGGTCCTCGAAGATCAGCACCGGGTCGTCGTCGCGCACGGCACTGAGCAGCAAGCCCTTGGCGTCCTCGGGCGTGGCGGGCACCGCGACCTTGAGGCCCGGCGTATTCGTGAACAGCGCGTAGGGCCGATCCGAGTGGTGGGCCGCCATGTTCTGGCCGTACCACATGCCCGCGCGGACCACGACGGGAACGCGGCGCTGCCAGCCGAACATGCCCGCCGCCTTGCCCGCCTGGTTCAGGATGGGATCCATCGCGACGTAGGCGAAGCTCGAGATCACGAGGTCGACGATCGGCCGCAGCCCGGTGAGCGCGGCGCCGACGGCCATGCCCACGAAGCCGCTCTCCGAGATCGGTGTGCTCCAGATCCGGCGCGTCGCGTAGGCGGCGTAGGGGCCGGCCTGCCCCATCAAGCCGAGGTCCTCGCCGATCAGGATCACGCGCGGATCGCTCGCGAGCGCGATCAGCTGCGCCTCGTGGATCGCGTCCACGTAGCCGAGGTCGCGTCCGCTCATCGCGTGGCCTCGCTCGCGAACGGTGCGCGGGCGGCCTCGCCCGGCGACGGCCACGCGCTCGCCTCGGCGAACTGCACCGCGGCCTCGACCTCGCGCTCGACCGCCGCTTCGACTGCGGCGATCGCGTCCTCGCTCGCCGCGCGGTCGCGCAGCAAGCGCGCCCGCGACAGGGCGATCGGATCGCGCTCGCGCCAGCGCGCGACTTCGTCGGCGCTGCGGTAGTGCGACGGCATGCCGGCGCCCTCGGCGTGCTCGCAGTAGCGGTAAGTCTTCGCCTCGACGAGCGATGGCCCCTCGCCCCGGCGGGCGCGGGCGACCGCGCGCTCGACGACCTCGGCGACCGCGATCACGTCCTGCCCGTCGACCACGACGCCCGGGATGCCGTAGCCCGCCGCGCGCGCGGAGATGTCCGCCACCGAAGTCGTCGCCGCGAACGCGGTGGTCGCCGCATACCCGTTGTTCTCGCACAGAAAGATCGCGGGGAGCTTCCAGATCGCGGCCAGGTTGAGCGACTCGTGGAACGTGCCGTGGTTGCTCGCGCCGTCGCCGAAGAACGAGAGCGCGACCTGGTCCGTACCGCGCACGCGCGACGAGAGCGCGGCGCCGACGGCGATCGGCAGGCCCGCGCCGACGATGCCGGACTCGCCGAGGCTGCCCACCGAGAAGTCGGCGAGATGCATCGACCCGCCCCGCCCTCCGCACACGCCGGTCGCCTTGCCGAGGAGCTCCGCGAAGAGCGGCCCGAGCGCGGCGCCCTTCGCGATCGGGTGGCCGTGCGAGCGGTGATTACCGGCCATCCAGTCGTCGGCGCGGAGCGGTGCGCACGCGCCGACGCACGCCGCCTCGTGCCCGATGCTCGGATGCAGCGGCCCGGGGATCGCGCCCGCCCGCTGGAGCGCGAGGGCGCGCTCCTCGAAGCGGCGGATGCGCAGCATGCGCCGGTGAAGCTCGAGCGCGTCGAATCCCACCGGCGTCATTCCTCCACCAACGCCAACGCCTGGGCCGGGCAGACCTCGATCGCCTGCTCCGCCTCGAGCTTCTGCTGCGGGGTCGCGAGCGCGGCGACGTGCACGACCGGAAATCCGTCGGCACCGGGCCTGAGCAACTCCGGGTGGTTGTAGTAGCACTCGCCCGACTTGTAGCAGCGCCGCGTGTCGACTCGAAGTTTCAGCGCCATGCCGCGGGCCCTCACGCGTCGTAGGTGATCCACAGATCCTGCGGCGACCGGAAGCCGCCCGAATCGATCGAGGGCGCCACGATCCCGGCGTGGCGCGCCAGCTTCGGGCGCGGGTTGCGCAGCGCCTCCGCGAGTCGCGTGCAGGCGATCACCGCCTCCTGGCGCGCCATCGCGTAGCCCATGCAGAAGTGCTGCCCGATGCCGAAGCCGAGATGTCCGTTCTTGCCGTCGAGGTAGCGACCCGAGCGATTCTCGCGGCCCATGTGCAGGTCCTGGCGGTGCACGTCGAACGTGTCGGGATCCTGGAACGCGCGCTCGTCGCGGTTGCCGGCGCCCAGGTAGAGCGTGACGCTCGCGCGCTCCGGGATCACGCGGCCGTGCAGCTCGATCTCGCGCGTGGTGCGGCGGAACTGCATGTGCACCACGGGGTCGTAGCGCATCATCTCGCTGAACACGTTGCTCCAGAGCGCGGGGTCCTTCTTCACGTCCTCGAACTGGTCCGGCCGCGTGTAGAGCATGTGGAACCACATGTTCGCGATCGCCTTGTCCGTCGTGTCGCCGCCCGCGGCGAGCAGCAGCGCCACGAAGCCCTTGATCTCGGCGTCGTTCATGCGCACGCCGTTCTGGTCGGCGCCGATGATGCGCGAGAGCAGGTCCTCGCCCGGCCGCTGGCGGCGCTCCTCGATGAGCGGCGTCAGGTAGTCCCACATCTCGTTGCGCGCGGCGATGCCCCGCGCGAGATGGACGCCGCCGAAGCCGAGGCCCGCGATGAGCGCCTGATACCAGCCGACGAAGCGATCTTCGTCCTTCCGCGGAAGGCCGAGCATGTTCGAGATCACGCGGATCGGGAACTGGTGCGTGAACTCCTCGACCAGCTCGACCTCGCCGCGTCCGAGCAGCTTGTCGATCAGCTCGCTCGCGATCTTGTCGATCATCGGCAGGAAGCCGTCGAGCCGGTTCCCGACGAACTGCCCCGCGACCACGTTGCGCAGGAAGCGGTGCTGCGGGCTGTTGCCGTACTCGAGGATGTTCGGACCGAACACGTGCTCGGAGCCGAAGCGGTACGGCCCGTCGGGCCGGTGGATCGCGCGGTCGTAGCCGTCGTTGTCCTGGAACGCGGCGACGACGTCGGCGTAGCGGCTGATGATCCAGCGGTTGTGGAAGCGATCGTGATAGGCGGGATGGTCGTCGCGCAGCCGCTTGTAGAGCGGGAACGGGTCGCGCTGAAACGCGGGCGAGTCGAACTCTCGCGGATCGATCGCCTTGGCCAGGAACTCTTCCATCGATCCCATGCCGTCTCCTTCCTTCAGGCGGGCCGGAGCTCGACCGGCAGCCGCCAGCACGTGTGCATTTCACCGAGGCCGAGGGACTCGAGCCGCGGCGTCTCGCCCGGCGCGAGCCGCAGCTCCGCGAGGCCATCGAGCAGCGCGTCGCTCGCGGCGCACAGCGCGTCGCGCGTGATCGCGTAGAGCGACCGCGGTCGATCTTCGGGCAGCGCGGGATGCCGGGTCGGCGGGCCGAGGCCGAACGCGATGCCGGAGGCGAGGCCGTCGGCGCGGTACATGCCGCGGGCCTCGCGTTGCGTCAGATCCTTGCGTCCGACCACGAACGCGTCCGGGTCCGCGAACACGCGCGGGTCGCGGTTGGCGGCCGCGGCCGCGCACACCACGAGCGCGCCCTCTGGAAACAACTGGCCGAAGCGCTCGACCTCGTGGCGCGCCCAGCGCTTGGCGACGAGCACGGGCGGCGAATGCCGCAGCGCTTCGAGGACCGCGAGCTTCGTCATGCGCGCCTCGGGCCGCCGGTTCTCGCGCACCCGCGCGAGCTGATCGGGATGCGTCGTCAGCAGGAACCAGAGGTTCGCGAGCGCGCCGTGGAAGGTCTCGTGATCCGCCTCGAGCAGCGTCGCCGCGAGATCCTCCGCCGTCGCCGGGCCGCCCGGCAGGGGGAGCGACGCAGCCACCGAGACGAGGTCGTCGGCCGGCGCCGCGCGGCGAGCGGCGAGTAGCCCCCGGAAGGTCTCGACCAGCTCCTCGAACGCGCTGCGCCCCTCGCGCTCGGTGACGGACGACGCATGGACGCCGCGCTGGGCGCGCCACAGCCGTTCGCAGAATGCGCCGCGCTCCGGTTCCGGAATCCCCCACGCGCGCACCGTGAGCTCAAGCGGCAGCCGCGCGGCGAATTCGATCGCAAGGTCGGCCCGCCCGCGCCCGGCGAAGCCCCTCACGAGCGCGTCGGCGAGCGGCCGCGTCCACTCGTCCATCGCGCGCGCGTGGCGCTCGAGCATCGCCAGCTCGCCGCCGAGATCCCGGCCGACGCCTTCGAGCCCGTAGAACCAGCGCTTCGGCCGCGTCTCGTAGTTCGCGTCGTCCACGAAGATCGAGGTCGCGTCGTCGTAGCGCGTGACCCAATAGGAGTTGCCGACCCAATCGCGATAGCACGGGTAGTTCTCGCGCAGAATCGCGAGCGCGGGATACGGATCGATCAGGAAGTCCTGCGAGGTCAGCGCGGTCGGGCGCAGCTTCGCGGTCGACTCGCCGACGCGCCGGCGCTGGTGGATCTCGTACGTGCGATACGCCTTCGGCCCCGGCGCGCGCCGCGCGATCGCGACGCCGTTCAACCCGACGGTGGTCTCGGCGCCGCGCTGCCGTTCTTCGAGAGTCGCCATCGTCTGCCGCTCACCCGCGATCGTAGTCGAGCCAGAGCTCGCGAATCGCGCCGAGACCGATCGGGGCCAGTCGCTCGCCGTCGATGTCCTTGGGCATGCGCGCCGCGTGGATGCGCACGTTCTTCAGGTGCTCGAGCAGGATCTGCGATCCCGTCACCGATTCCTGATGCGAGATCCACGCCCCGGGGCACAGGTGCGGCCCGACGCCGAACGCCATGTGGCTCGCCCGCCCGTCCTTCCGGTAGCCGCTGCGCAGGATCTTCCCCGTGTAGAGATCGCGCCGGAAGATGTCGAAACGCTCCGGCTCGGCGAACACGCGATCGTCGTGATTCGCCGAGACGTCCACCATGTTGACGAGCGAGCCCGCCGGAATGCGCACGCCGTGCAGCTCGACGTCGTGGGTGGCGTGGCGCGGCTGGCCGCCGATCGACGTGGAGTGGCGCAGCGTCTCGTGGAACGCGGCATCCCAGAGCGTCGCGTCGGCGCGCACCCGCGCGAACTGGTCCGGATGCTGCAGCAGCAGGTACCACAGGTTGAGGATCGCGCCGCGCGTCGTCTCCCCGCCGCCACCCACGATCAAGGCGATGTTCGAGGTGATCTCCTCGGTCGAGAGGAAGTCCCCGTCCAGCTGGCTCTCGCACAGCTTCGAGATGATGTCCTTGCCGAGCGGATTGCCCGCCTCGTCGTACAGGTAGGTCGGCTTCACGCGCCGCTGCTCGACGATGCCCTCGACGTAGTCCTCGAGGTGCTGCCGCGCCTCGAGCCCCTTCTGCTGGGTCTCGGAGCCGCCGAGGCCGAGCATCATCGAGTTGTACCAGTAGAAGAAGGCGTCGCTGGCCTCCTCGGGGAATCCGAGCACCTGGCACACCACGCGGATCGGGAACTCGTTCGCGAACGCGCGCCCGAGCTCGATCGTGCGCGTCCCGTCCGGGTGGTCGATCACGAACTCGCCCGGCGCGCGATCCCAGGCGGCGATCATCTGCTTCGCGAGGCTGCGGATCGCCGGGATGCGGTTCTGGAGCGCCTGTCCGACGAGGTGCTGCCCGTACAGATTGCGCCGGCGGCGATGCTCCACGCCCGAGAGCTCGAGCTGCGTGTTGCCGAGCACGCCGTTCGAGCTGCCCTTCGGGATGGTGTTGAAGCCCTCGTCGTCGAAGTAGCAGGCGGTGATGTCGTCGTAGCGCGTGACCCAATAACAATTGTGCAGCTTGTCGAAGTACACGGGGTGGTGGTCGCGCAGGATCCGATAGTACGGATACGGGTTGCGCTGGAATTCCGGCGTGTCGAGGATGCGGGGGTCGAAAAGCGGCGTCCCGTCCGGCGCGCGGCCCATGTCCACGGCCTGGCCGAGCGGCATCAGCGGGAAACGGCGGCGCGCATCGGCGCCCCGAGCGACCGCCGCGACCCGATCCTCGAGAAACGAGGCAATCGTGCTCATCGCGCCCCTCCGCGGGCCGATCCCTGCCCGCACGCCGGTAAAGTGGACCAGAATTCGCGCGCGCGCCGCGGTAGAGTTCGCGCTCGCCGCCAGGAGACCACGCCGTGACGATCGAGGAGCTGCTCGAGATCGAGGCCATTCGCAAGCTGCGGGTGCTGTATTCGCACTACTTCGACGGCAAGCAACTCGAGGGCCTCGTCGGCCTGTTCACCGACGACGCGATCTGCGAGTTTGGACCGGACTACGGCGGCGACTGGATCGGCAAGGCGAAGATCCGCGCCAACTACGCGCCCTTCATGGAGAGCGAAGGGCCCGCGTTCGGCGTGCTCCACGCCGTCACGAACCACGACGTGCGCCTCGTGGACGCCACCACCGCGCACGGCCGCTCGTACCTGCTCGACCTGCGCACGACCGAGGGCGTCGAGAACCCGCTGATCCTGTTCGGGGTCTACGACGACCTCTACAAGAAGGTGCGCGGCGAGTGGAAGATCCACCGCACCCGCATCGACTTCCTGTGGCCCAAGCGTCACTACGCCGGGCCGCGCCAGATCTAGACGCTCGCAGAGGCAGGACCATGGCGTTCGTGATCGCAGCCGAGTGCATCGACGTGAAGGACAAATCCTGCATCGAGGTGTGCCCGGTGAACTGCATCCACACCGATGCGGAAGACCGCATGTGTTACATCCATCCGGGCGACTGCATCGACTGCGCCGTCTGCGAGTCCGCGTGCCCGGTGCAGGCGATCCACGCCGACCGCGCCCTGCCCCGCGAGGCGGCTCCGTACGTCGCGATCAACGCGCTCTGGTTCGAGGACAAGGCCGCCGCGCGCGAGGCGGTGGCCCGACTGAAGCCCGGCTCTTGAGCGCGCCGCGCGCACGGTCCGGGCCGGTGTGACGACCGCGCTGCGGCACGTCCTCGCGCCGATCTCGATTCGAGGCGTCGCGCTCAAGAACCGCGTCGTGCGAACGGCCCACGGCACGAATCTCGGGGGCGGCGCGCTCTCCGACGATCTGATCGCCTATCACGCCGCGCGCGCGCGCGGCGGCGTCGGGCTCTCGTTCCTCGAGGCCTCGGGCGTCCACCCGTCGGGCCCGATGACGCTGAACGCGTGGGACGACGCGATCGTGCCCCGCTACGAGGCCTTGATGCGCGCGGTGCGGCCCCACGGCATGCGCGTCTTCTCGCAGCTGAACCACCTCGGCAGCGAGCTCGGTCCGCCGGGCGAGCGGCCGTGGTCCGCGTCGGAGATCGACAGCGCGAGCGGCGCGCGGACGCATGCGATGACCGTCGGCGAGATCCAGGCGATGGTGCGCGCCTTCGCCGACGCCGCGCGCCGCGCGGTCGAAGGCGGCCTCGACGGCGTTGAGGTGCACTGCGCCCACGGCTACCTCATCCAGCAATTCGTGTCGCCGGAGACGAATCGACGCGAGGACGACTACGGCGGCCACTTCGAGAATCGCATGCGCTTCTACCTCGAGGTGCTGCGCGCGGTGCGCGACGCGATCGGGCCCGGGGTGCCGCTCGGCACCCGCGTCGGCCCGCACAACCGCGCGGGCGGCCTGAACGTGGACGAGCACCGCGAGATCGTCGCGCGCGTGCTGCGCGAGGGCTTGATCGACTACCTGAACGTCTCGCACGGAAGCCATCGCAACCCGCACAAGATCATCGGCGGCATGCACGAGCCGACGGGCTACGAGCTCGAGCACGCGGCGCCGCTCACGCGACTCACCGAGTTGCCGACGCTGGTCACGGGCCGCTTCCGCACGCTCGCCGACGCCGACCGCGCGATCGCGGACGGCGTCGCCGACCTGGTCGGCATGACGCGCGCGCACATCGCCGACCCGGACCTCGTGCGCAAGACGGTGGCCGGCCGCGGCGCCGAGGTGCGCCCGTGCATCGGCTGCAACCAGGGCTGCGTCGGCGGGCTCGCGACGGGGCGCCTCGGCTGCACCGTCAACGTCGCCGCGGGGCACGAGCTCCGGCTCGGCGAGGAGGCGCTCGCGCCCGCGGCGTCGCCGAAGCGCGTGCTCGTGATCGGCGGCGGTCCGGCGGGCCTCGAAGCGGCGCGGGTCGCCGCGCTGCGCCGCCATCGCGTGACGCTGGTCGAAGCGAGCGACGGCCTCGGCGGCACGCTGCGCATCGCGCGGCAGGCCCCCCACCACGGGGACATCGGCGACATCGCCGACTGGCTCGCGCGCGAGATCGCGCGCCTCGGGGTCGAGGTTCGCCTCGGATGCCGCGCGGATCGCGCACTCGTACGCGCGCTCGCGCCCGACGCCGTGATCGTCGCGACGGGTGCGTCGCCACGCGGCGACGGGCGCAGCGCCGCGCGGCCCGAGCGCGCGGTGCCGGGCACGGAGCTGGGCCACGTGCTCTCGACGCCGCAGCTGGTCGCCTCGGCGCGCGGCGGCGCCGGCGAGCGCGCGCTCGTCTTCGACGACGTGGGCGCCTACGAGGCAATCGGCGCCGCCGAGGTGCTGATCGCTCGCGGCGCCGCGGTGACCTTCGCGACCTCCCTCGCGCGATTCGCGCAGCGCATGGAGTCCGCGCTCGTCGCCCAGCCCGCGCTCGAGCGCCTCGCCGCGAGCGGCGCCTTCGTCCTGCGCACCGGCGCGTTCGTCGAGGCGATCGCGCCGGGGCGCGTCGAGCTCGGCTTCGCGAGCGGGGCGCCCGCGGAGTCGGTGCGTGCCGACCTGGTCGTGCTGGTCACGCGCAATCGACCCAATCGAGCGATCGCGGACGAGATCGCGGACCTCGGCGTCGCCGTGCGCGTCGTCGGCGACGCGCTCGAGCCGAGCTTCCTGCCCGGCGCGATCCAGAGCGGTCACCTCGCGGCGCGCGAGCTCTGAGCCGCGCTCGGTTCAGCCCCGCGGCGCCAGCAGCGCGATCTCGCGCAAGCTCGTGGCGCGCGGCGTCCCGGTCACGCCGAACACGTACGACTGGCCGGTCGGCCCCTTCGGCCCGTGGGCCAGCACGTTGAGCACGGCTTGCCCGACGTCCTCGGGCTTCATCCCGGCCTCCGCGATCGGCACCGAGACGGCGCGCAACATCGGCGTGTCGGTCGCCCCCATGCACAGCGCGTTCACGCGGATGCCGAGCGGCGCGAGCTCGACCGCCCACGTCTCGGTGAGCCGCCACTGCGCCCACTTCGCGCAGTCGTAGCCGCTCGCGGGCATCCCGGTCATCAGGTGCCCTTCCTCGATGTGCTCGGTGATGACGTTGATGACGTTTCCGCCGCGCGCGCGCAGGAACGGGACGGCAGCCCGCGTGCAGTAATACGTCCCCGAAGCGCACACCCCCAGCGAATCGTCCCACGCGCGCGTCTGCGACTCGTACGTTCCCGCAACGAGCGACGTGTTCAGGTAGGTCGCCGCGTTGTTCACGAGCAGGTCGATGCGTCCGAAACGTGCGACGACGTCGCCGATCGCACGCCGCACCGCGCCGCGATCGGTCACGTCGCAGTCGATCGCCACGCCCGCCGATCCCGCCGCCTCCACGAGTCGGATCGTCTCGTGATTTCCCGCGAGGTCGATGTCGAGCGCGGCGATCCGTGTGCCGCTGCGCGCGAGGGCAAGCGCGATGCCGCGGCCGATGCCCGTCCCGGCGCCCGTGATGACTGCGACCGCTCGTTCGTCCAATGCATCCTCCACACGTTCGCACGGGCAGCCTACCCGATCGCAGCGCCGCTTCGCGCGGCCGCGATAGCGTCCCATCGCCGCGACCTCGAGCCGAGCGCCGCCGCGCGTGCGCGACGCAGCGCCGAGGCGTGGCGCGAAGGAGAGCCCCGGTGGCAACCGACCTGGATCGGCGGCTGGACGTCCTCGAGTCGCTCGAGGCGATCCGCACGCTCAAGGCGCGCTACTGCGCCGCTTGCGACGACGACCACAATCCCGAGACGCTCGGCACGCTGTTCGCCGAGGACGCCACGTGGGAGGCGTCGAACATGGGGCGCGCCGAAGGGCGCGCCGCGATCCAGGCGATGCTGGGCGCGGTCGGCCGCAGCGGGCGCATCCGCAACTCGGCGCACCACGCGATCAATCCGATCCTCGCCGTGGACGGCGATCGCGCGACGGGCCACTGGCGCTTGATCATGCTCTACACCGCGAACCAGCCGGACGGATCGGTTCAGTACCTGCGCATCATCGGCTTCTATCGCGAGACGTACGTGCGGCGCGCGGGCGCGTGGCTCTTCCAAAGCCTCGCCTGCACCGTCGAGGAGCACGCGCCCTACGCGCTCGCGCCGCGCGAAACCGGTCTCGCGGGCTGAGGCGGGCTCGCTGTCGCGGCGACTCCCGGCAAGCGCCGGCTTCGCGCATACTCGGCGCTCGGGCGCGGGCCCCGCGAGCCGGCGTATCGACCCCACACACGAGAGAGGCGAACGATGATTGCGTTGATTGCGAGACTGAACGTTGCAGAGGGCAAGGGCGCCGAGTTCGAGAAGGCGATGCTGGCCCTGGCCAGCCAGGTCCGCGCCAACGAGCCGGGGAACGAGCTGTACACGCTCTGCAAGGACGCCGAGGGCAACTACCTGGTGATGGAGTTGTACCGGGACGAAGCCGCGCTCGCGGCCCACGGGCAGAGCGCGCACTTCAAGGCGTCGGGCGCTTCGTTCAAGGGCTTGATGGCCGGCGCGCCCCAGATCCAGCGGCTGCAAGTCATCGGCTGACCACGCGCGCCCGCGGGCACGGAACGATTGGTGATCCCGGCTGGGCTCGAAGCAGCGACCTCGAGCTTCGGAGAACGCCGGAGACGAACGAGCAACCACCCAACGCTGCTCGGGGAAGAACAAGCGCGATTTCTTCGCGGGTTGGGAATGGACGTTGTGACGACTACAGCCCTCGCGAGCCCCCGCCCCCCGCCCTGCCCCAAAGGACGCCGCCCCGCGTCCTTACTGCGCGAGAGTTGCGCGTGCTCGCTTTCGTTCTACGCGCCGATTCGCGCCGCGACCGCGTGCGATGATCGTGCAAGCATGGACGAGGAGCCCCGATGAACAGCCGATCCCGCCGCTCGTTCGGACTCGTGATCGCGATGGCCTTCGCGGTGCGTGCGAATGCGGCCGATGGCAGAATCGAGATCAATCAGTCGGCGGCGCTCGCCGGCGGCGTCACGAGCTGCGACACGCCCGGGTTTCCCGTGACCCTCTGCAAATCGGGCGCTTACGTGTTGACCTCGGATCTGGACTACGACGGCACTGCGTCTGGCGGAATCGTCGCGACCGTCGACGATGTCTCGATCGACCTGAATGGAATGGCAGTTCGAGGCACGAACGTCTGCACCGTCGGCGCTTCTGGCTGGGTCGTCGGCGGTTGCGGGGGCGGGACCAATCACGGCGTTCAGCTCGGGGCGCGGAGCGTTGTCGAGAATGGTCGAGTCATCGGCGCCCGGGGCGTCGGAGTCCTCATGGACGACGGTGGAGCTGCGCGCGATCTCATAATTTCGGACTGCGCAGACTCCGGGATGCTCGTGAGTGGCCGCGCGAGGGTCACTCGCATCACCTCGAGGCGGAATGCTTCCCGGGGCTTCTCGCTCGGAACAGTCGTCGCCCGCGACATCGTCGCGCTACAGAATGGGAGCGACGGCCTCTTCGTGGGCAATTCTTCGACGATCGAGAATGTGACGGCGTCGCAGAACGCGTCCATCGGAATCTGGCTAAGCCAAGGGAGTCGACTCGCGGGTTTCACATCGGAACGAAACGCCGCCCAAGGGCTCTTGGCGCAAGATGGCGCAGTGGTCGATTCGGGCTCGATCCGCGACAACGGAGTCAGTAACGCCAACGCCTTCGGCCTATTTGGCTTCGGCGGGGCGAGTTTTCGCGGCGTGAACATCACCGCAAGCGCGGGCGGGAATCCATCGACCACGTCTGGGATGGCAAACGCCGGTGGCAACTTCTGCCAGGGTGTGCCCTGCCCGTAGCTGCTCGTGGCGAGAGCGCGCTCCCGAATACGCGGGGCGACCTCGATTTCCTCGGTTGCGCCGACCCGCAAATTTCCGCAACTGACGCCGAGGTCAGCACGAAGGGGGTTCCGAACTCCCCCAACAGCTCCGCGGGAGTGGGTGGTGATCCCGGCTGGGCTCGAACCAGCGACCTCGAGCTTCGGAGGCTCGCGCTCTAATCCAACTGAGCTACGGGACCACGCAGGCGGAGCATCCTAGCGACTGACCGGGCGCGCCGCGCGGGGGCGCGCGGGGCCTCGGCCGCCGGGTATGGTGCCCCGCCGAGCATGCCCCTCCCCTCGCTGCGCTATCGGGTCCCGTTGATCGTCGCGTGCGCGCTGTTCATGGAGAACCTCGACGCGACCGTGATCGCGACGGCGCTGCCGACCATCGCCCGCGAGTTCGGCGAGAGCCCCTTGGCGCTGAACCTCGCCATCACGGCCTACCTGCTGTCGCTCGGCATCTTCCTGCCGCTCTCGGGCTGGCTCGCCGACCGCTTCGGCTCCCGCGCGGTGTTCGCGTCCGCGATCGTGGTGTTCACGCTCGGGTCGATCGGCTGCTCGGCGGTCGGATCCGTCCCGGAGCTCGTGCTCGCGCGCAGCCTGCAAGGCATCGGCGGCGCGATGATGGTGCCGGTCGGGCGGCTCGTGGTGCTGCGCGCGATCCCGAAGGCCGAGCTGGTCTCGGCGATGGCGTATCTGACGGTGCCCGCGCTGATCGGCCCCGTGCTCGGCCCGCCGCTCGGCGGGTTCATCGTCACCTACTTCTCGTGGCGCTGGATCTTCTGGATCAACATTCCCATCGGCCTGCTCGGCCTCGCGCTCGCGCTGCGCTTCGTGCCCGACGTGCGCGAGGCGCGCAACGAGCCGCTCGACGGCGTCGGCTTCGCGCTCGTTGCGCTCGGGCTCGTCGGCACGATGTTCGGCTTCGAGAACGTGAGCCGCGGCGTGCTCTCGAACGCCGCGATCATCGCGCTGATCGCCGGCGGCGGCGCGAGCCTCGCGCTCTACGCGCTGCACGCGCGGCGCGTCGCGGCGCCGATCCTCGACGTCGCGTTGCTGCGCGTCGCGACCTTCCGCGCCGCCGTGCTCGGCGGCTTCGTGTTCCGCATCGCGATCGGGGCGCTGCCGTTCCTCACGCCGCTGATGCTGCAGCTGGGCTTCGGCCTCTCGCCGTTCGCGTCGGGCATGCTCACCTTCGCAGCCGCGGCCGGCGCAATGGCGATGAAGCTCACCGCGGCGCCGATCCTGCGCCGCTTCGGCTTTCGCACCGTGCTGCTCGCGAACACCGCGGTGTGCGCGGCGTCGATCGCGGCGGTCGGGCTGTTCCGCGAGTCGACGCCCCACGCGATCATCCTCGCCGTGCTGCTCGCCGGCGGCTTCTTCCGCTCGCTCCAGTTCACGAGCCTCAACACCTTCGCCTTCGCCGACGTCGAGGCCCGCGCAATGAGCCGCGCGACGACGCTCTCGTCCGTGGCGCAGCAGCTCTCGCTCACCCTCGGCGTGGGCGTCGGCGCCCTGCTGCTCCACGCGACCCTCGCGCTGCGTGGACGCACCGAGCTCGGGCCGAGCGACTTCGCCCCCGCCTACTTCGCGATCGCCGCGATCAGCCTGCTCGCCTGGACGTTCTTCGCGCGCATCGGCCGGGATGCCGGCGCCGAGATCAGCGGCCGCCGGGCGTCCTCGGGGGGCTGAGCCGGGCGCCGCCGACGGCGCGGCGCCGAGCCTCGCAATTTCCTCATCCCGCCCTCGCGCCATCGCCGCCCCCGCGCGGGACCTTGCCGCCACCCGACCCACGCGAGGAAACCTCGATGCCCGCTCGCTCTGGCCGACTGACCCTGCTCGCGCTCGCCGCGTTGCTCTCGCCCGAAGCCGCTCCCGCCCAGATCGCCGTGGCGGTGATCGGCGACAGCCTGAGCGCCGAGTACCAGGCCCCGCAGAGCAGTGCGCAGCGCGGCCTCGAGGGCTTCAACTGGGTCGAGATCCTGTCGCGCGTGCGGCCGGCCGAGATCGGCTTCGGCGCCTACGACGGGACCCTCGACGGCATCGGTGCGCCGCTCGGCTACGCCCACGACCACGCCGTCGGCGGCGCCATGATCCTGAACAGCAACTTGCCCCAACAACTCGCCGGCGCCGTGGCCGACGTGAACGCCGGCGCCGTGGATGCCGTCGTGTTTTGGATGGGTCGCAACGACTACTTCGCACGGAATCTCGTCGGCGGCTCCTTCGACCCGGCCGACCCCGGCTTCCAGGCGTTCCAAACGTCGCTCGTCGACGCGGTGACCGGTGCCCTCGATGCCCTGATCGCCGCCGGGGCGACCGACATCGTGCTCGGCCGCATCCAGGGCCCCGACCCGAACCGCGCCGACATCGTGGCGGCGGTGCAGGACGCGAATGCGCGCATCGCCGCGGCAGTCGCCCTGCGCCCCGAGGTGACGTTCTTCGACGCGCTCGCCGACATCGTCGGGCGGATCGACCGCGCGGCGAACGTGCTGCGCATGGACGGTCTCACGCTGACCTTCGATCCCGCGCCCGAGAGCACGCTGGTGGCCCCGCCGGGCGGCGTCACTCCCACGCAGTGCGGTTTCAGCAACCTCACCCAACAGCCCGCCTGTCCGACCGCCGCCTACCAGACGCACTTCGTCGGCGACGACGGCGCGCATCCCACCACTCCGGCCCAGGGTCTGCTCGCCAACACGATGATCGGCGCGCTGAACGCGCGCGGCTTCGCACTGACGCCACTCAGCGACGCCGAGATCCTCGCGATCGCCGGCGTGACCCCGCAAACCGCTCCGCCGCTCTCGCTCGCCTGGACCCGCCTCGCGAGCAAGTGCAAGGGCGCGACTTCGGTGTGCCGGTTGAAGGGCAAGCTGCTCGCGCGCAACCCCGACGCCGCGGCCTCGGCACCCGCGACGCTCCGCTTCCTGCTCTCCGCCGACGCGACCGCCGATGCAGGCGACCGCACGATCGCCTCCCGCACGCTGCGCGCCCTCGGCCCGGGCAAGGCGAAGAAGGTCCCGCTCAAGGCGACGCTGCCCGCGGGCGTCGTCCCGAGCGGCGCGTACCTGATCGTCGTCGCGACGCGCGGCAGCGACGAGCAGACGGTCGCGCACGGGCCCCTGCCCTGACGGCCGCTCCCCGTGCCGCGCGGCCGGCTCGCCACGCGGCGCGCGGGTCACTCCGAGGCGGACGCCTCGTCGCGATGCGACTGCTGGAGCTGCCACATCCGTGCGTAGAGCCCGCCCCGCGCGAGCAGCTCGGCGTGGCGGCCGCGCTCGACGATCCGGCCCGCCTCCATCACGAGGATCTGGTCGGCGGCCATCACCGTGGAGAGCCGGTGCGCGATCACGAGCGTCGTGCGGCCGACCTGAATCCGCTCGAGCTCGGCCTGGATCGCGCGCTCGGAGCTCGAGTCGAGCGCGGAGGTGGCCTCGTCGAAGATCAGGATCGCGGGGTTCTTCAGCAGCGCGCGCGCGATCGCGACGCGCTGCTTCTCGCCGCCCGAGAGCTTGAGGCCGCGCTCGCCGACCTGCGTGCCGTAGCCGTCGGGCAGGCGCAGGATCGATTCGTGAATGTGCGCGGCGCGCGCCGCGGTCTCCACTTCCTCGGCGCTCGCGCCGGGGCGCCCGTACTGGATGTTGTAGAAGATCGTGTCGTTGAAGAGCACGGTGTCCTGCGGGACGATCGCGATCGCGGCGCGCAGGCTCGCTTGCGTGAGGTCGCGGACGTCGACGTCGTCGACGCGGACGGCGCCGGAGTCGACGTCGTAGAAGCGGTAGAGCAGCCGCGCGAGCGTCGACTTCCCAGATCCCGAGGGCCCGACGACGGCGACGGTGCCGCCGGGCGGGATCTCGAAGTCGACCTCGTGCAGGATCGTACGGCGCGGGTCGTAGGCGAAGCGCACCCGCTCGAAGCGCACGCTCGGCTGGCGCGCCGACAGCGGCTTCGCGTCGGTCCGATCCCGAACGTCCCGGCGTTCGTCCAGCAGGCCGAACAGGCGCTCCATGTTCGTGAGCGCCTGCTTCACCTCGCGATACACCATGCCGAGCATGAAGAGCGGCGCCGAGAGCTGGATCAGGTAGGCGTTCACCAGCACGAGGTCGCCGATCGTGAGCGTGCCCGCGACGACGCCCGCTGCGGCGCGCCACATCATCGCGGTCACGCCCACCGCCACCGTCGCGGACTGGCCGAGGTTCAGCACCGCGAGCGTCTTCTGCGCCTTCACGTTCGCGTCTTCGCGCGCGCGCAGGTTCGCGTCGTAGCGCTCGGCCTCGTGCGCCTCCGCGTTGAAGTACTTCACCGTCTCGTAGTTCAGCAGCGAGTCGACGGCGCGCTCGTTCGCGCGGGTGTCGGCCTCGACGGCCGCGCGGTAGAAGCGCGTGCGCCACTCCGTCACCGCGAACGTGAACGCCGCGTAGGTGGCGAGCGTGCCGAGTGTGATGGCCGCGAACGTCCAGTCGTAGCGCCAGACGAGCACGACCGTGACGAGCACGACCTCGAGCGCGATCGGCAGGATCGAGTACAGCGTCCAGTCGAGCAGGTCCGAGATCGCGAGGCCGCCGCGCTCGACGTCGCGCGCGACGCCGCCCGTGCGGCGCGCCAGGTGAAAGGCGAGGCTCAGCCCGTGCAGGTGGCGGAACACCTCGAGCGTCACCAGCCGCGACGCGCGCGCCAGCACGCGCGCCGAGACCACCTGCCGAATCTCCGTGAAGAGCGAGAGGCTGAGCCGCGCGGCGCCGTACGCGAGCAGCAGCGCAGCGGGGATCGCGAGCAGGCTGGGCGCGGCGTCCAGGCGGTCGACGATCTGCTTCAGCAGCATCGGCACCGCGAGGTTCGCGAGCTTCGCAGCGACGATCAGCGCGAACGCGAGCGCGAGGCGCCCGCGAAACGGGCGCAGGTACGGGAGCAGCGCACCCACCACGGCGAGATCGCTGCGCAACGGACGTTCGAGCGCGGGTCCCGGCCTCGAGGGTTGCTCGCGGGCGAGAGCGTCCGCGTCGGAATCGAGGTCGGAGGGCTGCACGGCGATCGACGCTAGCGGGCGTCCGCGGCGCACGCGCCGTCGGCGGAGGGCGGCGGCGCACGCGCCCGGGATCGCGTTGGAGAACCGCGACTCACTTCGGATCGTGATGACGCCTGAGAAACGGAAGAACGGCCCGCGCAACCTCGTCCGGCCGTTCGGGCAGGAGCGCGTGGCCCGCGCCGTCGATCTCCACCAAGGTGACGCGCTCCGCAAGCTCGGCCTGCAATGCGCGGCCGTTCGCCGGGAGCGCGATCGCATCCTGGAGCCCCTGCACGACGAGCAGCGGCGCCGCGCCCCCACTCCACCAATCGCTGAGCGGCGTCGCTTGCGTCGCGCCGCTCTGCAGGCGCGCGGTGTCGGCGTACCACCCGTCGCGCCACACCGCGGGATCGTTGCCTTGCGCGAAGAAGCCGATGCGCACGTTCTCCAAATGCGCCTCGGGCGTGAGCGCCCCGTCGAAGCAAGCGAGCAACGCCGCACGTGCCGCGTCGGGGACCGGGACCTTTCCGCCGGCCGCCAGCAGGACGACGCCACGCACGAGCTCGGGACGCGCTGCCGCGAGCGCCCGAGCCTCGCGCTGACCGAAGGCGTGACCGATCACGATCGCGGGGCCGGGCCCCAGGCGCTCGATCACCAGCGCTGCGTCGCCCGCGAGGTCGAAGAGCGTCTGCCCGTGCATCGGCCCACGGCTGCGGCCGACGCCGCGCGGTTCGATCCGCGCCGCGCGGAATCCCGCGGCGGTGATGCGACGCGCCAGGTCCTCGAAGTCCTGCGCCGGCCGTCCGAGCGACGGGATCATCACGACCAAAGGCCCCGCACCGTCGACGTGCGCCTCCACGACGACGCCGGCCTTCTCGAACCGATGGCTCTCGGCCATGGCGGGAGATCCTTCGCTCGAGAGCGCCAGCAAGCCGGTCAGGAATGCAGTCTTCGCGACTCGGACCAACGGCTGCGCCCGTCCTCGGTTTCTGGCGACGTCTCGCTCTCGCTTGGACTTCGGCGCGGCGGGGAAGGCTCCGCGCCGTTCAGGCGGTGCCGTGGCGTGTCGCGGGGCGCCACGCGATCCGGACTCGCCCCGCAAGGCCGAGATGGCTCGCGTACTGGTGGGGCGTACAGGGCTCGAACCTGACGGGCAATCCGACAAATAGTTGATTCTGCTTTGGATTGTCCAGCCAAATCTTGTCGCCCGCTTGTCACCGGACGCCACAACCGTCGCGGGCGGAGATAGCCGTCTCGTTCCGAATTCGGCTCGCTCACACCGAGCGACGCGCCTTCGGCCGCAGCCCCCTTCGGTTGCTGGTACCCCCAATCGTGACGTTGGAGAGAGGGTACTCCCTCGTTCGGGGCCGACTCCTCAATCGGTGCAGTCATAGAAGTGGTCGAACACCCCTCAGCTATTCAGCACCAGGCGTGGATCCAGCCACCTCACTCGAAAGGACAATCGCATGGCGATGACTCTTGCCCAGATCGAAATGCCTAGCCGCTCAAGCAGCCAGTGGGAGCGCCAGCTGGCTCGCGAAGGGCACATGCGTGAGACAGGAATGGAGCGGCACCTGAAACGAGTCCGGGCTCTCCGAAAGAGCAGGCTCCTTTCGCAGACCGGGGGCGGAAGGGATCTCTTGGCGGACAACCTGGGGGTCTACGTCGAGGCCGTCAGGGCCGCGTACTTCAGCCCGACCAGCGGACGGCCGTCCGATATCGCGAGGGCCCTCCGCGGCAGCGGCGTCACTCCAGAGCGAGTCGCGGCTGTCGCTCTCCAGACGCTGCTCGATGGGATCTTCGACGAGCCCCCTCTCATCGCTGTTGCGCGCGAAGTCGGGCGGGCGGTTCTAATCGAAGCCTTAGCCCACCAATTGGAGGTCGGTGACCGCGACGGCTGGTCGGCGGTGTCGGACCACTTCAAGGCGCTGCGGATCTTGGGCCACCTCGACGAGGTCGTGGAACTGCTCGTCGACGCCGTGGACCACTTCGGCGCGGGGATCCCTGTGCGGTGGGACTCCAAGCAGCGGGCGCGGATCGGCGTCGCCCTGGTCGAGTTGGCGATCGAGTCCACCGGGCTCCTCGGACGCTTCCAGCCGCCCTACCCCGACACCGGAGATCTCTAGCCATGGCCTTCACCGAGCCGATGAAACACGTCCGCCTTCTCGAATCCATTCGCCAGCAGCTCGACGCCGACGAGAACGAACTCGGCCAGACCCGCCGCGCTTGGACTGCGATGGTCGTGCCTCCTAAGCCGTGGTCATCGCCGATCGGCGGCGGCTATCTGTCGATGTCTGTCCCGCTCCTCATGCGGCGGCACCGAGAGTTGAAGGCGCTGCTCAAGCTCGTCGACGGCGGGCTCGACCTAGGCCGCGTCTACAACGCCCTGAACCGGCTCCAGGCAACGCCCTGGCGCATCAACCGGGCGGTGCTCAGTACCGCTCAAGCCGAAACAGTCCGCGGTCTATCCAACGGTCGACTGCTGCCCGACGACGTCGACGGGTGGGACGACGAAGGCGCCGACGATCGCGAGGAGCGCCTGACCGCGCGAAGCAGGCGACAACAGTTCACCCAGACCGTCGAACAAGCCGCCGATCTCGTAGACGAGCCGAGCATCTACTTCCCCTGGCGTCTCGACACGCGCGGCCGGATGTACCCCCTGTCCGAACCGCTCTCGCCGCAAGGCAGCAACTTGGCCAAGGCCCTGCTCGTTTTCGCTGAGCCCGCTGCCCTCGGTACCGAAGCCGCGGTCGAGGCGCTGCTCTGCCACGGCGCCAACGTGTTCGGCCACGGGAAAGACCGCCTAGCCCGCCCCGACCAGCTCGCCTACATGCGCAGCGAAGAGATGACAGCTCGCGTCCGCTCGATCGCCGCGAACCCGGAGGCCTCGATTGACGGCTGGTCCAACGCGTCGAAGCCCTGGCTCTTCCTGGCCTTCGCGCTGGAGTACGCCCGCCTCCTTGTCCACGTCGATCAGGGTAAGAACCCGCTGACCTTCGAGAGCGCGCTCCCCGTCTCGATCGACGCCACCTGCTCGGCCTTCCAGCACGTCGCACTGCTGACACGTGATGAGAAGCTGGCCGAACTGGTGAACCTCGTTGGAGACGCCCGCAACGACCTGTACATGCGAGTTGCTGAAGCCATGGTCGACATCGCTTCGACCTCGCCCGACCCGATGCTCCAAGCGTGGTCAGCGTCGGGTCTGATCGGGCGCGACCTCGCCAAGAAGCCTTCGATGACGGCCCTCTACGGCTCTCGGCAGTACGGCCTCGTACGCACGGTGAAGAGCTTCCTCGCCGAGCGCAGGGCAGTCTCCGACGACCCCGCTTCGTTCCCCTTCGACCCGAGCGAGGACGCCGCCGCTGCTCGCGAGCTCGTCACAGCGCATCGTCAGGCGCTTAGTCGAGTCGCGCCTGGTGCGCTTCAATACCTGAAGCTCGCGCGGAACATGGGGCGCAGGGTGGCTGCCGCCGGCGCCGACCCCCTGTGGCACCTGCCGACCGGCTTCGTCGCGATCCAGTCGTACCGCGAGCCGTCGCCATTCAGGATCCACACCCGCCTCTTCGGTAAGAGCTACTGGACGAACGCTGTGGTCGATGGGCCTACCCTGGATGTCGGGAAGAACGCACGCTCCTTCGCGGCGAACTTCATCCACTCGCTCGACGCGGAGCACCTGAGGCTCACGTTCGAGCTTCTGCCGTTTGTTCCGCTCGCGTCCGTCCACGACTGCCTGCAAGTTCGCGCCGCAGATGCGCAGATTGCTCGATCAGCCCTGCTCGCCGGGATGCGCGAGTTGCACCGTGACAACCGCCTACGCCAAGCCTGGGAGCAATTCCGGCTTATTTCGTGGCGCGGCTCGCGAAGCAAAATGGAGGGCGACGGCAACATGTCGCCGTGGTCGATCCGCATGGGGTCGCTCCAGATCGACGACGTGAACGGCGAGTACGCGTTTACCTAGGACCGGCTCTGGTTGAGCGCCCTAAGAACTCGCTCTGCGAGCTCGGCCTCTTGGACGCGCTGCTGATGTTCAGCCTGCCGCTGCCGTTCGGCTTCCCGGCGTGACGCCTCCAACCACGCCGCGTACTGATCGTTTGCCTGTCGCATGAGCCTCTCGAAGTTGTCGCGAACCATTGCCGCGGTTCGCTCGTCGGCGCGTACCGACACGGTATTCCGAAAGAACAGATAGTCTTGTGGGCCAGACCCCATTGGGTAGGGGCCGGAACTCCCTCGCGGGCGACTAAAGAACGCAACCCACTGCTGATCTGGCTCCCGGTCGAGCTGGAACTGCAATTGGTTGCCCCGATACCCAATGACTCCAGGGCTACTGTGGGGCCGCCACTCCGCTCGGGGAGACGGCGTGACCTCCTCGCGCGCCAAAGCGGCCGCCTTCTCTGCTGAAATCGCGTGCTGCCGGAGATCCGTCATCAGTTGACGCACCTGGGCGATCGATGAAGGCCTCTTCCCCGGGTCTTGCTTGATCAGTTGCTCAACCACTCCGTCGAGATAGGCGTACTCGGGCAACACCGATCCAATCTTCGTGTAGTCGGCACCATGCGGGACAACACCGGTAAGGGCGCTATTAAGGATGCATCCGAACGCGAAGATGTCCGCCCGGTGGTCAATCTTGGCCCCCTTCATCCGTTGTTCCGGGGCCGCGTATTCGAAGTTCGCGAGCCGCTCGCCAGCGCGCGTCAGGGACAGCTCCTCCTCCGCGAAGTGCGCGCATCCGAAATCCGCCAAGACCACCTCCCCGGCGGGCCCGCACAGGACGTTCTCGGGCTTTAGGTCTCGATGCGTGACACCGCGGGAGTGCGCGTGCTCCAACCCGGCTAAGACCTTATTGAGAATGCTGAGGATCACGTCGGGCGCGGAGTTGTTCGAATCGAGAACCTGCCGGAGGGTCCGCGGATACAAGCGCATCACGTAGAAGGGCTGCTTGGGTAGATCCTTCGTCGTGATGTATCCGTGATCAAGAACCTCAACGATGTTTTCGTGACAAGCAGTCAGCCCGAATCTCAGCTCGCGTTCAAACCGCACCAGCTTCGCCGCCTGTCGAGCCGAGCCCTCGTTGAGTAGCTTCAGCGCGAACTCCTGGCCGTCTGCGTCGCGAACGTGCCAGACGTTTCCCGAGCCCCCTGAACCTATCTGCTTGACCGCCTTGAACCGCCGGAACGTCGTCTCGAAAGTCCTCGTTCGCGCCGACATCTACTTGCCCGCCTCATCCGCCTGCCCAAGGAACACGATTGCCGCCGCCGTCATGTGCAGCACGTAGCCCACGATGTGCTGCGGCACGTCGATTGGGTCAGAACCCTGGCCGTGCCCGCTGAGCCTGTTTCGACCCGTCGGTACGCCGTTCTCCAGCAACGCACGCAACCCGCCCATCTGCGACTGCCAGAAATCCGGGATCAATCCCCTCTTGAAGCACGTACCGATCAACTCCTTGCTCGTCGCGTCCTTCGCGTAGCCCCAACCGCGTCGGTCGCAGATCGCCTTGATCGTGCTTTCGCACGCCTTGAGTGCGTCGTTTAGGGCTTCCTTGTGCCGCCCGTGTCGGTGGTGCTCGTGAGCCGACAGAAACTCCTCGTTGGCGCCCTTGAAGTGCGACTGCGCGAGCAACGAGAGCGCGGGCTGAGTGACCTCCCGGTGAAGCAACTCCGAATCCGCACGGACTACCTCGCCGTTCTCGAATCGGAACCCAACGCCATGCTCCCGAAAGCGCGCATTGATCTCCTCGACTGCTCGGTCCGCCTGGATTCGCGGACAATGCTGCGCAATCGATTGAACTACGAGATGGACTGCATCCAAGACTCGCTCAACGTCCGATTCGCGCCGGATGAAGCCGAGGAGTTCGTCGTGGAAGGGGTCGCTCAATCCCGTATCGCAGAGCCTGGTCATGCCATACTCGCGTCGCAGAGTGGACACGATCTGTATGAACGCGGTGCGCGCGTACATTGGGAATCCGAGGGTGTACTGACGCTTTTGCCCCAGCTGCTCGAGCAAGACGAAGATGATCTGCTCGCGCAACGCGCTGGGAATCTGGTCGTACCGATACACGTCGGGCACCTCCCCACGCGCTCGCTTCTGGAGCTTCGAGAACAACTCGACTACCGCCATTGCGATCCGATCCGTACGCGCGAGCACTTACCTGACGTCGTAGCTCAGGCCGTCTTGTGCTTTGCGCTCTCAAGCGTCACCGCGGAGGAGGGGTCGGTGCGCCTGGGTTTGTTGCTTGCGGGGGAGCGACAAAATAGCGCTCCGCTACGTCGACGCGAAGTGGCCTCGCCGGGCTCAAGGCGGCCTGCAGCCGGCTTATGCCCTACGCCTGCTCTCCTCATTCGCGTTGGCCGGGCAAAACAGGAAGAGGCGCACTGAGACAGGGCTGATCGCTTCGCCCAGGCAGATTCCTATTGTTTGGCGGCGAGTTTCCAGCCTTCTCGCGCCCTGCTGTCACCCCGAATCGACCCCGGTTGTCACCGCCCTATTCCCAACCGGTACCGGCGCTGGCGCAGGAAGCTCCCGCTTGTTCCTTCAACTTGTACAAGCAGACTGGGATCCGTCTGTAGCAAGTCCTGCGGTTCCCGTTCGAGCAGGTCTTGCGCGATCCTGCCTGTGCGCCCGGCGGGTCCCCGCTTCGCCTCCCCGGTGAGCGCCTGGTGGCCCGCGCATCGGGATACGCTCCCGCGATGCTCACCCCCTACCAGCTCAGCGACGCCCTGCCCCGCGCCAAAGGGCCCGAGTGCAGGGGACTGCGCGGCCTGTGCGCCCCTGTCGCGCATGAGCTTGAGCGCGTGGCGATCGAGCGGGCGGAGGTGGCGAGCCGGCTGTTGGCGCGCCAAGCGATCCGTGCCCCGCGTTGGTCCCTTCCGCCAGGCACCGCCGCGCTGCCGCGCTACGCCGCCGTCGATCAAGGCTTCTCGCGCTCTGCGGTGATCTCGTTCGTCACTAGATTCGCGCCGGGCGCGTTCCAGAAGGCCCAAGGGTCGCGAGTGTGTTGACTAGGTGGCCGCAGCCGGCCTGGTGGTCAGTCAGCCTCGCCTTCAAGAACGAGAACCCAGGCACGCTTCAACGGGAGCTCAGCCTGGATCTCCTCCGGCAACTTGTCGTATGTCCGGTAGAGCGCGTCGACAAGATCCGAGGCTGACCAGAGCCTCACCGTGAAGAAGCCTTGACGCGCCTCCTGTTCGACCGACCTCTTGAATCCGCCCCAGCTGACAAGCAGTCCTTGATCGGCTCCAAACGCCTGCATCGTGCCCTGAAGGGCGCGCAGAACCGTCACGTCCTCCGGCGCATCGCTCGACTTCACTTGAACACACAAGCGAGGGCTGTCGAAGCCCAGCGGTCCCCGACCTGCCAGGATGTCGACCCCGCCGTCGGAGCCTGGCGGCGAGGTCTTGGCGACGAAGCCGTCAGCTTCGAGGATCGCAGCAACGAGGCGCGCGAGCCCGTGCCCTGCGAAGCGCGACCGAATCTGAGCGAGCACTTGATCGTGCGCGATCTGCGCGAGATCCACGGGGGCGGTGAGGGCTTCGGCCGGCTCGATCTCCGCTGCCTCCTTTGCCTCGACACCAGCGCCTTGTACTGGCCCGGGGTCGCGGCGTCCTTGGAGCACAGTCGCGATTCGGCGCTCAGCGTCGTTCCGAGTGATCCGACAGACGGTCAGGAACGCGCCGAGGGAGTACAGCAGGTCTTGCTCGATCGCTGATCGCGGCGCGTCTTGCCGCAACCACCGGACACCCCGCGTGTGCCTCGGCGTGCCACCCAGCATCTTGAACGCGTAGGCGCTGGACACCTCCCCAAGTGCGATCCGGCCGGGCTGCGTCTTCAGAGGGAGTGCGATGATGTCGCCGACTTGTATCCGGCGGGCGAACATGTCGAGTTGCGAGGCGAGGTTTCGAATCCTCTTGTCGGCTGCGTCGGGCAGTGCTCGTCGAACGATGGCGAGCGCTTCGTCGAAGGTTCGCGCTGGAGTGAGGTCTGGGACCTCAGTGAAGCCAATGATCGCGAGGCCGTTCTTGAGCGCCGCGTCCTCATCCTCGCCATGCTTTCCCGCGCGCACCAACCAGACGGGCCTAGCGGTGCTCGGCTTAGCTGCGGTGTCTGTCTCATTCATCGACCGTCCTCACGCGGCTTCCCTACCACCGCAGCTCGCTCCTGGAGATCTGCCAAGATCGACTCAATCTCATCCAAGCTCGCCCGCAGGTCGTCCGCAATCTCCTCAGCGATCAGCTGCGGCTCCGGCAAGCTCGCGGAATCCTCAAGAGTCTCGTCGCGCAGCCAAAACACGTCGAGCGAGGCCTTGTCCCGCTCCACGATCTCCTCGTACGAGTACTCGCGCCACCGGCCGTCGGGCTTGTCGCTCGACCATGTCGGCACGCGCGTCTGCCGCGCTCCCGGTTGGTAGCACTCGACGAACTCGTCGAGGTCCGCCCGCACCATTCGCCGCGTCTTCAGGGTGAAGTGCTTGTTCGTGCGGAGGTCGTAGACCCACAGCGACTTCGTCCACGGCTTCTCCGCGCCTTGCCTGCGCTCGAAGAACAGCACGTTCGCCTTCACGCCCTGCGCATAGAAGATCCCCGTCGGCAGCCGCAGCAGCGTGTGGACGTCGCACTCGTGGAGCAGCTTGCGCCGCACCGTCTCGCCGGCTCCGCCCTCGAACAGCACGTTGTCGGGCACGACCACCGCGGCCCGCCCGTGCACCTTCAGCAGCGACTTCACATGCTGCACGAAGTTCAACTGCTTGTTCGCCGTCGTCGTCCAGAAGTCCGGCCGGTTGTACGTGATCGTCTGGCGGTCGGCCTCGCCCTCGTCGTTCACGATGGTGACCGCCGACTTCTTGCCGAACGGCGGATTCGTGAGGACGACGTCCGCGTGATCCTTCGGCTCGTTCCGCAGCGCATCGTCCGTCTGGATCGGCGGCGCACGCTTGTCATCGTCTGGCCCGATCCCGCGCAGGAACAGGTTCATCGCGCAGAGGCGGCTCACGCCGTCCACAAGCTCGATACCTCGTAGCGCGTCGAACCGCAGATGGCGCTTCTGGTCGCGGTCGAGGTCGTAGTGCGCCGTGATGTACTCATGCGCCGCGAGCAGGAAGCCGCCCGTCCCGCAGGCCGGATCAACGATGCGCTCCCCTGGCCGCGGCTGGATGCACTTGACGACTGCTTCGATCAGTGCGCGCGGCGTGAAGTACTGGCCGGCGCCGCTCTTCACGTCCTCGGCGTTCTTCTCCAGCAGCCCCTCGTACGCGTCGCCCTTCACGTCCGCCGCGAGCGAAGTCCAGTCCGTCTTCCCGATCAGCTCGACGATCAACTGCCGGAGCTTCGCCGGGTCCTGAATCTTGTTCTGCGACTTGCGGAAGATCAGGCCGAGCATGCCCCCCGCTTCGCTGAGCTTCTTGAGCGTCTCGCTGTAGTGCACCTCCAGCGCAACACCTTCCTTGCGTACGAGGTCGCTCCAGCGGTAGCCGGTCGGGATCGGTTGTCCCTCGCCGGTCATCGCCGCGCGCTCGTCCGCCATCTTCAGGAACAGCAGCAACGTCAGTTGCTCCAGGTAGTCCTGGTACGACAGCCCGTCGTCCCGAAGCAGATGGCAGAAGCTCCACAGCTTAGTGACGATGGCACTCGACTGCTGGCTCATGCGCGTCTCCTTGGCCGTCGTTTCGACCCGCCAGTGGCCTCGCGCTCCTTGCGAATGCGCTCCAGCAGGACCGAGGCGGGCTCATCGCTCGGGTCCTGATCCACGAGCTTGCCCTCGAACGCCCACCTGAGAACCGCCTGCCGCAGGCGCGATGCACGCGCGAGCGAGGCGCCGACGGCAGTCTCGATGCCGTCTGCGATGGAGAGCAACCGCTCGACCTCGGTGACGATGCGGTGCTGCTCGGCGAGCGGGGGCACGAGAAAATACAACTTGCGTACCGTGCCGAAGTGGCGCGCATAGCCCTTCGATGCGAGCGGCGCAGCCAGCAGCGAGAATGCCATGAACCCTGGACACCACGCGCGAGTGGGAGCAAGAAGCTTCACACCATCTGCACCAACGGCGAACCTGAACGAGACCAACTTGATCCGACGCGTATGGTCGCCGAAGACGACTACCGGGAGGGGGCCTTGATAGGCCATAGATTCGTCGTCTGTGTATCCACCAACGAACGCCTCACCTTGATCAACCACGGGTAAGCGGCCAGTGGGCCGGTAGTCTCGCTGCTGCACTCTCAGTCCCTTGTCCGAGATGACGTCAACTAGCTGCGGGAAAGCTCCCCAACACCAGCCCTCGGGCCGATTAGGCAGATCCTCGCGCTGAGCGTGTGGCATTGCCCCCCGACGCTCTCCGGATGTTCGATTCAAGATGTCGGAAGCTGGCTCGAACTCCCTTCCCTCCGCTCGCGCCAGCTCGGCCTCGGTCGGCACGAGCCGGCCAGTCACTGCGGCATGGAGCACCGAGGCGCGGTAATGCTTCAGGTTGCGCCGCACCCGCTCCAGGCCGGCGACGGCGTCGTCGAGGCGGGAGGTGTACGACTCAACCTCGGCAACAATCCTGGCCTGCTCCTTGAGCGGGGGCATCGGAATCTGCGTGTCCTCGAAAGCGGACTTTGTCACATGGACCATGCCGCTTCCGTGCGACCGCTGCCGTAAGTCGTCGAGAACATGCTGCACAACCCAATAGTGGAACCTCGGGTTGATGTGGGTCTCGACCTTGAAGATGTGCTGATTCAGCACAGCGGGAGGGCCGCGCCAGACGAACGCCCCAAGCGTGGCTGCCCATGAGATGAGGAGGTCTCCGGGCTGAACCTCGTGGCGCGGATCAACCTCGCCGATGAAGTAGTTGGGCTTGCCGCCGGTGCCCGTTAGGTCCTGAATTCGGACTATCTGCCGGCCGCGCTCTCGCCACTCGCTCCGCTTGAAGCCACGGCCGTTCAGGTACGTGCCGACCTCACCCAGGGTGCCGTCGGCCCATCCAAGCGGAAGGTCTCGCACACTCACGCCGCCAACGCCTCATTCAGCTCAGCAATCAGCGGCTGTAACTGCTCACCGAACACCTGCCGCGCCCGTCCGAGCCCGCCCTGCTCGGCGAAAGGCGTGAGGTCGAAGTCGTCGGGCTCAATCGCAAGGCTCGTCGCGATGTGGTCGCGCATCATCCCGAGCCACCGCGTCTGCTCCTCAGTGAATCCTCGGCTGAACGACTGCTGCTGCGCTATCCACGCGCCGAACCGCTCCCGCACCTGCTCCGCGTAGGGCACCAGCTCCCCCTGCTGATGCAGCGCGTAGCGCACAAGCGAGACGACATCCGTCAGCAGCCGCTTCGCCGACGCGCCCTTCACTCGGTCCTTGTCGAGGATCTCGTAGGCGCGCCACAGCACGGCCGGCGTCCACGAACGCGGAGGAGCCTGGATCGCCTCGACGAGCGTCTTGATGTCGCGGAAGCGCAGCCGCCCCGCGTACGGCTGGCTGTAAAAGAACTGCAGCGCCTCGATCTCGTTCGCGTGCTCCCGCAAGTACGCCTCGAACGAGTGCGTCAGGAGCCGTGCCTTCTCTCGCGCAGCCTCGGAGAAGCTCGCTTCCGCCAGCTCGTCAATCGACACCTCGTCGATGATCTGCTCGAACTGCTTCTTCAAGTCCTGCAGCAGCGAGCGTAGCGGTGGGCTCTGCGCGAGCGGGCGAGCTGCATCTCGCAGCAGTACCTCGGTCGCTTGCGAGATCTGCGCGGGGCTCGGCTCTGCGGTCGGCGCGACCGAGAACTGGCGCCGCGCCACTTCGGCCTGCCGGTCCGGGTCGAGCGCATCAACGATGGCAGCCGACAGCTCGGCGAGCGCCGGCCCACCCGACGCGCGCTGCACCTTCTCCTGCTCGGCCGGTCCGCACTGCTTGTCGAGCCGCGCGAGGCGGCTGGCGAGCGACGACAAGATCTCGGGGTCAACTCCGCCCGCTGCAACGTGATCCAGCAGCTTCTTGAACGAGACGCCCGGCTTCTTCTCCAGCGGTTGCGTGTCGGCCAGTTCCGTCTCGGTGATGCCGACGCAGTCCACGATGACGAAGTGCGTCTTCGCGCGTGCGCTCGGGCTCACCGCCTGCAGTTCGCTCGGGTCGATCACGCGAACGCCCCGGCCCTTCATCTGCTCGAACAGAACACGGCTCTGAACTGCCCGCATGAACATCACGATCTCGACCGGCTTGATGTCGGTGCCGGTCGCGATCATGTCCACGGTCACCGCGATGCGCGGGTTGAACCCATTGCGGAACGCCTGGATCAGCTCAGCTGGCTTCGCGCCGGTCGTCTTGTACGTGATCTTTCGGCAGAAGTCGTTCCCCTGACCGAACTCCTCGCGAACGATCTCGACGATGTCCTCCGCGTGGCTGTCGTCCTTCGCGAAGACGAGCGTCTTCGGTACCTCCTGGCGATCCGGGAACAAATCCGTGAACAGCTTCTCCTTGAACGTCCGAACGAGCAGCCGGATCTGGTCCTTCGCGACGACCCGCCGGTCGAGATCCTCGGCCGAGTAGCTGATGGCCTCGTCGGGCCGCTCCCACCGGAGCTGTCGAGTGCGCCGATCCCTCACGCCCACGACCGGCGCAACTCCCGCCTCAATCGTCGAGCCGTGTTCGGTGATGCGCGTGCGGATCTTGTAGATCTCGAAGTCGACGTTCACGCCGTCCGCAACGGCGTGCGCGTGCGAGTACTCCATCACGACGTTCTGGTTGAAGAAGCCGAACGTGTGCTGAGCGGGCGTCGCAGTGAGGCCGACCAGGTACGCGTCGAAGTACTCCAATACCTGCCGCCAGAGCGAGTAGATGGAGCGATGGCACTCGTCGATCACGACGACGTCGAAGAACTCCGGCGGGATCTTCGCGTTGTACGCGATCGACACGGGTGCGGTCGCGGCATGCGCCTCAAGCTCGACGAGCGACTCGTCCTCGTTCTCCGGGGCGAGCGGCTCACCGCGAAGAATCGAGTACAGGCGCTGGATCGTGGAGATGACGACCTTGCTCGAGCCGTTGATCGTGTCCGAGCTGAGCCGCTGCACGTTGTACAGCTCGGTGAACTTCCGGTTGTCGTCGGGCGTCCGGTAACCCTGGAACTCCTTCTCGGCCTGTTCGCCGAGGTTCGTCCTATCGACAAGGAACAGGACGCGCCGAGCGCCGCCGAACTTGATGAGCCGGTACATCGACGTGATGGCGAGCAAGGTCTTACCGGAGCCCGTCGCCATCTGAATCAGCGCGCGCGGCCGATCCGCCGCAAGCGACCTCTCCAGGCTCGTGATTGCTGCGACCTTGTTCTGCCACAAGTTCGGGATGTGAACCGGCGGCAGCACCTGCAGGCGAGACCGGAGTGTTGAGGGGCGCGCGGCATACGCCTCGCCGTCAGAACGGTCGTGAACGACACCCGCGTCGCGCCCTCCGCGGCTCCCGAGCCAAGCATCCAGGGGCTCCATTGCCAGCCACTCGGCGAGGGTCTCGGGCCGATGCACATGGAACACACGCCGGCTCCGGGGGCGCGGGTCGAGCCCGTTCAGGAACAGCGTCTCGACTCCTGTGCTCAGGTACAAGAACGGCAGCGGCCGCAGCGGCGCGCTCAGCTCGGTCGGGAGACCGCGCGCATACTGCTCCGTCTGGATCTCCGCGCTCGTGAGCGGGAAGCCGACCTTCTTCGCCTCCAGCGCGCCTACGGGCTTGCCGTCGACGAACAGCAGGTAGTCCGCGAACCCGTAACCGGGGGCCATGACGAACTCGCGGACCGCGACTCCCTGCGCGGCGTAGACGTTCATGGCCGCGCGGTCCTGGACCTGCCACCCCGCAGCAACAAGTGCTGCGTCGATCCCGCGCCGCGCGCGCTGCTCGGGGCTGTTGGGGCCGTGAGGGCACACAACGCGATGTAACAGCGTTCGTTCCCGCGTGCCAAGAGAGCCGGCCTCACTCTCGCTCGGTCCCGCGCCTCTTGGGCGGCACCAGGTTACGCGGGTCGTGACGGTCCGGCGGGCGTCACCGGGCGCTTCCCTGCACCGGACGCGCGCATGCGGCCTCAGCGTGACGACCGTTGGGCGGTGCGGTTCCCGCGCTCGATCCGGGCCTCGACCACACGCCCCGGCCTGCAATCGCGGCATCGTGGTCCGTGGCGGCAGGACGTTGGGCCGCTCCAAGAAGGCGCATGCTCGACTCCCTGGAAGACCTTCGCAGCGCTGGGTTCAGCGGATTCGAGTCGGTGAAGTCGCTTCGCGAGTCCCGGCTGGCGGCGGTCCCAGAGAGCGCTGGCATGTATCTGATTCTCTGCCTCACACAACGGCCAGTATCTCTTCAGCCGGGTCCGGCCGGCTGGTACAAAGGGCGTGATCCCACGGTTCCCGAATCCTTCCTCCGCGAGGAGCGGGTTCAAGGGGCCCGCGTGGTCTACGTCGTCAAGGCGTCGACTTGTCTCCCTTCCCGGCTCGGCGCGTACCTGTCGCGCGGCGCCGGGCGACGAGCCGCCCACTGGGACGGTCGTTTCGTCTGGCAAGTCGCCGAATCGAGCAGTCTGTTGGTGGCCTGGCGCGTCGAGCTTCGCCGTTCGCCGCGCGAGGTGGAGCGTGAACTCATCCTCCAGTCCGAGGCCAGGCATGGGCGCCGCCCGTTCGCAAATCGCGTCCGTTGAAGCGCTGCGGCCCAACACAGCGCTGCAGCTACCCTAGGGCCGATGATCGCAGCCTGGAGTTGAAGACGGCCTTCCAAGATCCGAGCTGGCGCACCGGCCGGGCCGGATCGTTACATGGCTCCGCTACCGCTTCTTCGGCTGCGTCAGTTCGGTCACAAACTGCCTAACCAGCATCTCGACCACCGCCGACCGCGACACCCCAAGCACACCCGACGCGTCGTCCAACGCCGCGATCGCCTGGTGCGTCAGTGTGAAGCTCGTGACCGGCCGGTCGCGCTTCACCGGCCGCGCCTTCGCCGCGCGCTTCTTCGCCGTCACGCGGCGTCCGCTTCGCCCTGCTGCGGATCGGCGCCCGTCGCGCCCTTGGCCCGAGCCCTGGCGACGACGCGGGCAACCGTGCTCTTCGGCACGTCTACCAGCGCCGCGATCTGTCCGAGCGTCTGCCCTGCCCTTGAGAGCCTCATGATTCGCTCCCGCGTCGCCTTATCAGTCGCCTCGGGCCTGCCGAACCTAACGCCCCGCCGCTTCGCCGCCTGCTGGCCCGCGCGCACGCGCTCGCGGATCAGGTCGCGCTCGAACTCGGCGATGCTCCCGAGGACGTTGAACAGGAGCCTTCCTGCGGGCGTGCCGGTGTCCAAAGCCTGGTCGAGCACGACGAGATCGACCCCTAGCGCCTCGAACTCCGCCGCCATCGTGACGAGGTGCCGCACGCTGCGCGCGAGCCGGTCGAGCTTCACCACCACGACCGCGCCGACCTCGCGCCGGCGAACCGCAGCGAGGAGCTGATCGAGCGCCGGCCTGTTCGCCTTCGCACCGCTGACGCCGTGGTCAACGAACTCGACCGCCTCGGCGCCGCGGTCCCTCGCGTACTTCCTCAGAGCGTCGAGCTGGGCCTGTGTGCGTTGGTCCGCCGTCGACACTCGGGCGTAGGTGGCGATGCGCTTGGTCATTCCCGTCCTCACGTCACTGAGCGTCAGTGTATTACACTCAATTTGCGCCGCCACCTTGATCAGTGTTGCCGCCGGCCGCATCAAGACCGCCTCATGGAGCGGCAGAACTCCAGGAACTCCGATTTCCTGAAGATGCGCGTCTCGAACACTCGCTCCAACTCTTCGCGTCGTCCGTAGTTGATGAACGCTGTTGCATCGTCTGACACGAGGATGTCCCGCCCGTCTCGAACGTGCGCCTCGAAGACGAGCGCATCGCGGAGCTGGCTGCGCTGGCCATGTGTCAGTTCCCGACTCCTGGCCCATGAGCCGTTCGAGATGATGCGAAGGATCAGGG
This sequence comes from uncultured Spirochaetales bacterium, assembly GCA_964501435.1. Classification (GTDB taxonomy): domain Bacteria; phylum Myxococcota_A; class UBA9160; order UBA9160; family UBA6930; genus VGRF01. Next base: position 39,506 of record CAZCTH010000031.1, read on the forward strand.
CGAGTCGATCTGATGAATCTGGCGAAGCTAAGGCAGCCTCGCCCCAGCGTCCTTCCCCGATGACGAGCGTCTCGGGTACTACCTCAAGTCCTGCGAGTCCGAGCCCGCGCCTGGTGTCCTCCAGCTCGCGGACCGTGACGGTCACAGCGGCGAACTCGATACTGATTCCGTCTGTCTCCCGACGAAGGTCGTCGATGGGGACGACGTTGGTGTCGACGGTCACGCGCAGCGGCATCACACCCTGCCCTCAGTGCGGAACGGCCGGTTCATCTACGGGGAGATGGAACGGCGTGCAGGAGTTATCGAGGATCAACCTATCACGGCTGGTCATGCAGTCGCGGGCGTGCCAAAAGTCTCCGCGGATCTGGCGTGCTGCGAGGCATGGATGTGCCGGCCGCGCCTCACTTGACCAAGAGGCTCGAAGCCGGCCCACAACGTTCAACAAGTGGCACGCCCCCGGCGTGCCTCAGTCGATATAGAATCGGGGCCGCTCGGTGCTCGGGCCGTTCGCGCGAGCCTCCCGAACGATCTCGATCGAGGGACTTATGACGGGCGTGCTGCTTGCAATCTGGGTCGTCGGTCTGGTTGGTTGTGGTTCTTCATACGACGACTGCATGGCGGACGGGAAATGCCGTGCGGAGATGGACCGCCTTCATCGCCTAGCCAGCGGAGCCCGCTTCGAGTGCACGCAAGGAGAGTACGACTCTCTTCGGGACAGGGAACTCGAAGACGCCTGGATTCAAGAGTGCGACTAGCGGCACCGCGACTCGGGACGCTCTCGGCCGTGCTCGCCGTGGTGGCGGTGATGATTCCGACCGACTTCCGAGCATGCCCATCGAGCACCCCTCGTCAGGTCGACGGCTGGGACCGCTTCCCCGACGCCGCTGGGGATTTCGGCGCGGGACTGGGCGGCGCCATCAAGCGGCGGCGCGACAAGAAAGAGGCGGCCGAGATCCTGGCGAAGCTACGGGACGATCTGAGCGCACTCGACGGAGAGATCGCCGGGCAGGAACGGGTGCTCGATCAGGCGCTTCGCGACATCGCATCGGGGGAGGCTGACTCGCGCGTGCCCGAGCGCTTTCTCGCCGAACTGATGAACGCTTCGCTAAGCGCGAAGGATAGCGTCGACTCCGCACAGTCGTTCATAGCGAAGGCGCGGGCCGCAAGCCCCGGCAACGCGCTCCTTGGGCAGCAGCTCGATCTGCTTTCGAAGGACTACTCACGGCGCACAGAGCTGAACACGATGAGACTCAACGGGGTGTTGAGTGTCTGGCGGGTATGGGCTCAGGGGTCCTCGGAGACGCGGCGCGCTGAGGAGAGCACGGATCAAAGTGGCTCCGGCCCTCCCAGCGCAGCCTCACGAGACTGAAGGCAGCGACCCCCGAGCAAACTCGCTGAGATGTTGGCCACCTGTGCAGTCTCCTCCGCCTCGCCGCGCCATGATTCACTTGAGGCCCACCCGGCCTGCTCGCTCGCGCCGTCGCAGACGTTGTGGCTTCAGCGGCGCCGTTTTTTGCCCCTCTGTTACTCGTGCAACTCGCGGAAGGGGGCGAGTCCGGCTCAGCGCGGGACGCCTCCGCCTAGGTAGTGGCCCTTCCGCCGTCGCTGTCTACGGCATCATCGACTCGCTCACAGCCTCCCTCGTCAGCAGCGCCGCCGGTCTCGCTCGCCGTCGTGTTGTTCGTCCGGCACGCGAAGCCGTGACACCGGGGCCGGGGTGCTGGGGGAAGTGCCGTCTTTCGCAATGCATATGTGCCGCATGGAAAAGACGCGAGATTCGATCCGAATAACTCTCCTGTGCCCTCGCCCCACTCTCGTGCCGGCCCGGCCACGGGCACCCGCGCCGAAGGCGAGACGCCCCCTAGGGGGGGCGGGAATTGGGAGCCAAGGCCCGCGGGGCAGCGGGAGTGACTAGTAGTGAGAGAGCAAGATGGAGGCGTCTCCCCGGAGCCGGGATGTCTCATCTTCGTCCCAGTGGGGTCCGGGGCGATGGCCTGTGGGGAGTGGATCGATGCGCCCCTGCCGCCCCGTGGTCGGTTGCCGCTTGGCATGCGCTCGCTGCTCAACCCTTCCAAACGCCGCCTGGAGCCCAACGTTGCTGCCCCCTCGAACCGCCCCCGAGGGGCGCACGCGCAAACGTGGTCTTGAACAACTCGCCGACTTCTTGCTCGGGGATGAGGTCGCCTTTCGCAAGCTGGACGAGCACCGCGAGCGACTGGCCGTCAGCCCGACCACCTTCGCCGCCCTGCTCGGCGTCACCCGGCGCTCGCTCGACGACTGGCGCCGCGCCGGTCGTATGTCCCTGCGCGGTCGCGAACGGATGCACGACACCGTCCTCCGAGCCGTCGGGTCCGGAGGCTCCGTGTACGCCCCTCAGAACTCCGAGCCACTCCGGACGGGCACAGACGCCGACTCTTACAAGTTGCCCTCGCGAAACCGCCGAAAGACCCCCGAAGTCGAGGGTCTGGCTGTGTCAACTGGGCCCGCCCGTGCCCCGATTGCGGCGCCCTCGGCCGATCATCCCCGCGCGTGGCCCGAACTAGGCTTCCGAGGTCGAGCGGCCGCCGCCTACATCCGCCGACTTCACGCGCCCGAGCCGGGCGACGCCCACGCGGCGTGCGAGTGCCTCGTCTGTTACCCGGCCCGCCGTGCCGCGAGCTTATAGCGGGAACCCGTTCAACCGATGGCCGCTGCCCTAGTCCTGCACTCGCCCACGTCTTTGCCGGTCGTAACCGCCGGCACGGACAAGCGAGTCCCCTGCAGCCGGATCGTGAAGGAACTGTCGGCGTCCAGGGACGAGCAGGTACGCTACGCGCTCGTGGAACAACTCGGCATCATCCGCTTCGACGGCGCGCGCAAGCGGTGGTTCATCGACTTCCGACCCTACGGCCGGCTGATGTCAATCAAGGGCACTCGCATCGCCAGCGAGCAACAGGCCGGCTTCATCCTCAGGCAGATTCGGGCGAAGGTCGCGGGCGGTCGCGAACTGAGTTCCGTTGTCGCTGAGTACTCGGGTCGCTCGTCAAACCCCAACCAAGTGCAATCGTGGCTTGAGAAGTGGATGCGGCACCTCGAAGACGAGACGGCCGCCGGTCAGCTGTCACCGCGCACACTTGAAACGATCATGGCACGTGCTGCGGATTTCGCCTGGTGGAACGGCCACAGCCTCCACGACATCGGCCCGCGCTCTCTTGTCGAGTGGCGAGACTTCATGCTGCGCGATCGGGAGCCCGCCCCACTCGGGCGCAAGACTGTCAAGAACACGATCGGCGACTTCCGCACGTTCTTGCGGTGGCTACAGCGCGATCAACGCGTGCTGACCGAGGTTCCCGACTTCCCGTCCGTGAGCGTTCCCGAGCGATTGCCGACCGTTGTCTCAGCCTCTGAGCAGCGCGCGATTCTCGCGGCGATCCCCGAACCCCGGCGAGGCGCGTTCTTGGCAATGTGCGTAGGCGTTCGACCCAGTTCCGCTCGTGCCCTCACCGTCCGCGACTTCGGGCTCGACGACAGCGGAGTCGGTTGGCTCTCGATCGACAAGGCGATCAAGGGCAGAGCGGCGAGCGCGCCAGTTGGCGGCACGAAGAGTGGCAAGGGCTACCGCGTTCCTGTGCTTGGCGAGTTGCGCGAGTGGATCGACCGCCGACTCGCGTCAATATCGAAGGAAGCTTTCCTCGCGGGAGCGACGCTGTTCCCGAACCCTTCTTCTCGCAACAAGTCCAAGCGTTGGCACGACTCGGCGTTGCGAAAGGAATGGCACCGCGCACGCTTGAAAGCTGGCGTGACGCTTCCGGTCGGAATGTACGAGGGAACGAAACACACCTCTGGCACGAATCTCAGCCGTGACGGCGTGGACCTGCGCACGATTCAGAAGCTGTTCGGCCACGCCGACATTCGGAGCACGATGCTCTACGTGGCGCTTGGCGACGCCGCGCTCGTCGACGCCGTTGGCCGCCTGCAGCCCCGCCCGCTTGTCGCCGGTTTGTCACCCGCCGCAAACGCGGTGAAAAATCCCGAGCAACATCAACCGGTTATGGTGGGGCGTACAGGGCTCGAACCTGTGACCTCCGCGGTGTGAGCACGGCGCTCTACCAACTGAGCTAACGCCCCGGTCGGGCGACGGAAATCGCCGACTGGAAGAGGCGCTTTTTAGGCGAGCGCGTCAGCCGTCGCAAGCCGCCGCGCGCGCCAGGCACTCGGCGCGCCGGGCGGCCATGAGCGCCCGCTCGGGCGGGGTGCGCATGGCCGCCTCGGCCCGCGCGAACTCGTCGGCCGCCTCGGGCCAGCGCTCGGCGCGCCGAAGCAGGTCGGCGCGGGCGGCCGGGAGGTACGGGTAGCGGCGCAGGCGCGGCTCGAAGCGCAATGCGGCGAGGGCCGCGAGGCCCGCGTCCGGGCCGTCGCGGAAGCCGAGCGCGATCGCGCGATTCAGCGCGACGACCGGCGAGGTGGTGAGCGCGAGCAGGCGGTCGTAGTGCGCGACGACGCGGCGCCAGTCCGTCGCGGCGAAGCGGCGCGCCCGCGCATGGCAGGCCGCGATCTCCGCTTGGAGCACGAAGGCGCCCGGACGCGCCGCGCGGCGCGCGCGCGCGAGCAGCGCGAGGCCCGTCGCGATGCGTGCGCGATTCCAGCGCGCGCGGTCCTGC
>CAZCTH010000032.1:0-43485 GCA_964501435.1 uncultured Spirochaetales bacterium
GCGACGCGCAGCCACGCGAAGCGCGGCGCAGGCGCTGCGCTGCGCGCGCGCCCGACGAGCTGCGCGAGCGTCGGTGCACGGCGCGCCTCGTCCTCGCGCAGCCTGGCGAATGCGTCCTGCAGGCGGCTCTCGTCGTCGCGTTCGGTCATGCGCTTCCCTCCGGCGCGAGGTCGGGCAACAGCTCGCGCAGCTTCTGCTTGCCGCGGGCGTAGTGGGTGCGCGCCGTGCCGAGCGCGACGCCCGCGGTGCGCGCGGCTTCCTCGATCGTGAGCTCGCCGTAGAAGACGAGGTGCAGGATCTCGCGCTGGCGCTCGGGCAGCTGTGCGAGCGCGGCGGCGAGCCGCGCACTCTCGCGCGAGTGCGCGAGCCGCGCGTCGGGCGGCGGGGCGTCGCCGCCGCGCGGCGCGACCTCGGCCTGCGCGGCGGGCCGTAACAAGACGAGGCTGCGCACGAAGTCGCGCCGACGCCGCTCGCGCGCGGTCTGTCGGATCACGCCGAACACGAACGTGCGGAGGCTCGAGCGCGCGTCGAATCGGGCGCGTCCGTCGAGAACCTTCAGCACGCTCGCCTGCAGCACGTCGTCAGCCTCCGCCGCATTCCAGCGCGTCTGGGCGAGCGCCCACCCGCGGCACGCCGCGAGCATCTTCTCCAGCGCCTCTTCCAGCTCCGCGCGCGTCATCGCGGCTCCGCGGATGGGTGTCTCCGCCGCGCGCGCGATAGCACCGGCAGCGAGCGCGGTCCGTCGAGCCGTGGCGCTCACGCCGCGCGCGGGGCGGGGCGCGCGAGGCGGCTCAGAGCTTGACGCCGATCGGGCAGGAGACGCCCGTGCCGCCGATTCCGCAATAACCGTCGGGGTTCTTGTCGAGGTATTGCTGGTGATAGTCCTCGGCGAAGAAATACTCGGGCGCCTCGCGGATCTCGGTGGTGATGGCGCCATAGCCCGCGCGCGCGAGCTCCTTGCCGTACATCTCGGCGCTCTCGCGAGCGGCCGCGAGTTGCGCCGCGCCGTGGCAGTAGAGCGCCGAGCGGTATTGGGTGCCGACGTCGTTGCCCTGGCGCATCCCCTGCGTGGGGTCGTGGTTCTCCCAGAAGATGCGCAGCAGTTGCACGTAGCTGAGCTGTGCGGGGTCGAACACGACGCGCACGACCTCCGTGTGCCCGGTGAGCCCGGAGCACACCTCCTCGTAGGAAGGGTTGGGCGTGTAGCCGCCCGCGTAGCCGACCGACGTGCTCCACACGCCGCGCGCCTGCCAGAACTTCCGCTCCGCGCCCCAGAAACAGCCGAGGCCGACCTCGGTCACCTCGAGGTGCGCGGGGTAGGGCGGCAGGAGCGCATTGCCGAGCACCGTGTGGCGCGCCGCGACACGCAGCTTCTCGGCGCGCCCGGGCAGCGCCTCGTGGGGTGCGACCATGCGCTGCTTCTTTCGGAAGTAGTCGAGGACCATGGGGACGCTCCTTTGCGAGGCGACTCGATGCCCGCAGCGTAGCCGCGCCGAGGGCGCCGTCCGAGCCGCGCGGCTCGCGCGCAGTCGGGCCGGGTCGAAAGGCAGGTCGGCAGTGGGGCCAGGCCCGAATGTCGCGCGGCCGACGCGCCGCGTCAGGGCAGCTCGGCGCCCGCGTCGAGCAGAGCGCTCGCGATCGCTGCGCGATGCTCCCGCGCGTCGCCGAGTGCGGGTCGCGAGGCGAGAGCGCGACGCAGGTACAGGTGCGCGTCGCAGTCCTCGGTGAAGCCGTAGCCGCCGTGGAACTGCACGGCGCGCGAGCACGCGTGCGGGTACGCGTCGCTCGCGGCGGCCTTCGCCATGCGCGCGAGCAGCGCAGCCTCGGCGTCGCCGGCATCGAGCGCCGAGGCCGCGGCGTAGACGAGCGAGCGCAGCTGCTCGACGGCGATCAGCACGTTCACGAGGGGATGCTTGATTGCCTGGAACGAGCCGATCGGGCGATCGAACTGGACGCGCGTCTGCGCGTATGCCGCCGTCATCGCGAGCGCGGCGTCGGTGCCGCCCGCCATCTCGGCGGCGAGGGCGGTCTGCGCCCACGGCAGCCACGCCCGCCACGCGGCCTCGGCGTCGCCGGCGAGCAGGTCGCACGGCGCGCTCGCAAAGCGCACGCGGCCTTGGCGACGGCTCGGATCGAGGGCCTGCTCTGCGCTCACCGCGACGCCGGGCGCGCTCGCCTCGACGACCGCGATGCGCAGCGCGCCGCTCGCGCGCTCGCGCGCGGGCACGACGAGCAGCTGTGCCGTCGGCGCCGCCCACACGTGCGCCCGCTCGCCCGAGAGGCGCGCGCCGTCGAGCGCGCACGCCGTCGCGCTCGCGTCCCACGCGCCGTCCGGCGCGACGTGGGCCACCGTCGCGAGCGCCTCGCCGCTCGCGATGCGCGGCAGCCAGCGCTCGCGCTGCGCCGGGTCGCCCGCGAGCTCGACGAGCTTCGCCGCGAGGAGCGTGGGCAGCAGCGGCGACGGCAGCAGCCGGCGTCCGGACTCCTCGGCGATCAGCGCGAGATGGACCGCACCGAAGCCGGCGCCGCCGTGGGCTTCCGGGACGACGAGCCCCGTCCAGCCGAGCTCGGCGAGCTGCTTCCAGCACGCCGGGTCGTCGCCGCGCGCGTCGTTCGCGAGGCGCCGCAGATCCGCCGGCGTCACGCGCTCCGCGAGCCAGCGCCGCGCCTCGTCGCGCAAGAGCGCGTGGTCCTCGTCGTATCGCAATCGCACGCTCATGGAGTTTCCCTAACGACTCTTCGGAAGGCCGAGCACCTTCTCGCCGAGCACGTTGCGCAGGATCTCGCTGGTGCCGCCGGCGATCGTGCCGATGTAGGAGTTGAAGTAGCTGTGGGCCCACTCGCCCGAGCCGGGGACGGCGTCGTCCTTCCACAGCGAGGCGGCCGGCCCGGAGAGCGCGACGCCGAAGTCGGTGAGGCGCTGCGTGTGCTCCGAGCCCGCGAGCTTGGCCATGAGCGGGAGGGCCTGGGGGCGGTCCGCGGTGAGCCCCGGCATGCGCACGCGCGATGCGTTGAAGCGCAGCGCCGTCGCCTCGATCGCGAGCGCGGCGAGCTGGTCGCGCACGACGGCGTCGCCGCGCAGCGCCGCCGGGCCGCTCCGCAAGAGCGCGACGATCTCGGCGAGCCCGGCGCCGCCGACGCCCGAGGCGCCGGCCGAGCCCTCGCTCGCGCCGCGCTCGAACGAGAGCGTCGCGGTCGCGAGCTCCCAGCCCTGGCCCTCGCGGCCGAGCAGCGCATCCGCGGGGATGCGCGCGTTCGTGAAGATCACCTGGTTGAAGCCGCCCTCGCCGGTGAACTTCACGAGCGGGCGCACCTCGACGCCGGGCGCGCGCATCGGCGAGAGGAAGTACGAGATGCCCGCGTGCTTCACCGCGCTCGGGTCGGTGCGCGCGAGCAGGATCATGTAGTCGGCGAAGCGGCCGAGGGACGTCCACACCTTGTGGCCGTCGATCACGTAGGCGTCGCCGTCGCGCACCGCCTTCGTGCGCAGCGAGGCGAGGTCGCTGCCCGAGCCGGGCTCGCTGAAGCCCTGGCACCAGATCTCGTCGGCGCGGAGCAGCTTCGCGAGGAAGCGCAGTCGCTGCGGCTCGGTGCCGTAGTGGAGGATCATCGGCCCCGCCCAGGCGAGCGCGACGTTGTTCACCAGGAACGGGGCGCCGGCGCGCGCGAGCTCCTGGTCGATGGCGCGCTGCGCGCCGCGCGGCAGGCCACGCCCGCCGTACTGCGCCGGCCACTCGGCGCCGACGAAGCCGGCGTCGTAGAGGCGCGCCTGCCACGCGCGCAGCCACTCGAGCTGCTGCTCGCTGTGCACCGTGAGCGCGTTGTGCGGCAGCGCGAACGGCGGGGCAGTGGGAACATTCGCGCGCAGCCACTCCCGGACGCGCGCACGCAGGTCGTCGAGCTCTTCGGCCATGGGGCGCGCAGCCTACCGCGACTCCCGCGCGACAAGAACGGTCACATCGTGACGCAAAGCGCGCGTCGAACCCGAAAGGGGTCAGACCCCATCCGGGTTGCGGGTCCGCTTGCGCGGGTCCGCGTGCTAACTCCACGCGCCATGCGGCTCGCTACCTGGAACGTGAACGGGCTCCGCGCCCGGCTCGATTTCGTGCAGCACTGGCTGCGCGCGCGACAGCCCGACGTCGTCGGGCTGCAGGAGCTGAAGCTCACCGACGACCAGTTCCCGCACGACGTGTTCGCGCCGCTCGGCTACCGCGCGGTGACGCACGGGCAGAAGGCGTGGAACGGCGTCGCGATCCTCGCGCGCGAGGAGGCGCGGGTGGCGCAAGCCGGGCTGCCCGGCCAGGAGGAGATGGGCGCGCGGCTCCTCACCGCAGAGGTCGCGGGCGTCACCTTCACGACCGTCTACGTCCCGAACGGAAAGTCCGTCGCCCACGAGGACTACCCGCGCAAGCTCGCGTGGCTCGCCGCGCTCGCCGCGCACTTCGAGCGGATCGGCGTCGCGAGCGCGCCGCACTTCCTGTGCGGCGACTTCAACCTCTGCCCAACGCCCCTCGACTCGTGGAACGAGCCCGCACTCCACGGTCACATCTTCCACACCGACGCCGAGCGCGCGCGCTGGCAGCGCCTCGCCGCCCTCGGCTTCACCGATCTCTTCCGCGCGCAGCATCCCGAGAAGCAGGCGTTCTCGTGGTGGGACTATCGCGACGGCGCGTTCCACCGTGGCCACGGGCTGCGCATCGACTTCGTGCTCGCGAGCGCGCCGCTCGCCGCGCGCGTGAAGGCCGTGGAGATCGACCGCGAGTACCGCAAGAAGCAGGACGGCTTCACCGCGAGCGATCACGCGCCGGTGTGGGCGGATCTCGCGTAGCCGAGCCCCGATCGCTCGGCGATCGGCCGCTCGCAGGGCTCGGGTGAGGAGCGCCGCGGACCGCACGCGTCGTCCTGTCGAATGCGATGCGCCACGTCCTCCGCCTCGCGCAGCACGCGCAAGAAGTTCTCGTTCGCGAGCTTCGCGAGGTCCGCGTCGCTCCAGCCGCGCAGCACGAGCTCGGCGAACAGGTTCCGGTACATCGAGACGTCGCTGAGCCCCTCCGGAAATCCGAACGCGCCGTCGAAGTCGCCGCCGATGCCCACGTGGTCGACGCCCGCGACGTCGCGCACGTGCTCCACGTGATCGGCCACCTGCGCGACCGTCACGCGCGGGAGCTTCAGCGCGCCGAAGATCTCGCCCCGCAGCGCCTCGCGCTCCGCCGGCGTCCTCGCGGTCGCGGCGCGCGCTCGGTACGCGAGCATCGCGGGCCGCACGACCTCGGACATCTCCTGCGACACGAATCCGCCCACGAACGTCACCATCACCAGCCCGCCGTTCGCCGTCACCGCGCGCAGCACCTCGTCCGGCGCGTTGCGCGGGATGTCACACAGCGCGCGCGCCGCCTGATGCGTGAAGACGACGGGCGCCTGCGAGACGCGCATGGCGTCGAGAGCGGTCTCGTCGCTCGAATGCGAGAGGTCGACGAGCATGCCGAGGCGGTTCATCTCGCGCACGACGTCTTCGCCGAACGGCGTCAGCCCGCCGTGTCCGGGCGGTTGCGCTTGCGAATCCGCCCAGGCGAGGGGCGCATCGTGCACGAGGCCCATCGAGCGCACGCCGAGGTCGTAGTAGGCGCGCAGTGCACCCAGCGAGCCCTCGAGCCCGTAGCCGCCTTCCATGGCGAGCAAGCCCCCGATCTTGCCCGCGCGCATCTCCCGCTCGAGCTCGTCCGCGGAGAGCGCGAGCGCGAGGTGCTTCGGGTGCGCCGCGATCACGCGCCGCATCAACGCGATCTGCTCGAGCTGTGTCTTCGCGAAGCCGTCCTGCGTGTCCCCCGAGATGAACACGCTCCAGAGTTGGCCCCCCACGTGCCCCGCGCGCAGCCGCGGCAGATCGGTCTGCCCCTTCGCTCGCGCGTGCAGCCCGTAATCACTCGAGAGCGCGTTCGCCCCCAGCTCCATGCGCAGCGAGATCGCGAGATCGTTGTGCCCGTCGATCACCGGCGCCTTCGCGAGCACCGCGTTGGCGTGCGCCAGCGCCTGCTCTGGAGTGAGCGGGGTCTCTGCGCGCGCGCTCGCTGGGACGGCGCCGAGCGCCGCGGCGAGCACCCACCCGAGCGCGAAGAGGTTCCGCCGCGCGCTCACGCCGGGAAGCTCTCGCCGAGCAGCTGCTCCGACACCGCCCACAGCCGCTTCGCGTTCTCGGCGTCGAGCGCGTAGGGCGCGCAGCCGGAGGCGCCGGGGGGCGGCGTCGGGCCGGAAACCTGCACGTCCTCGAGATAGAGGCCGCCCCGTCCCTCGAGCTCGGGGGCGGTCGCGGCCCACACTTGCGTCGCGGCGCCTTGCTCCGGCGTCTTCCACTGCATGCCGCCGCTCGAAGCGCGCTGCGTCGCGCGGCTCTGGATGAACGCGATGTCTTCCGCCGTCAGGTGCCGCCCGAGCTCGGTCATGATGCCGCCCGGATGGTTCGCGAACGCGCGCACACCGCGCGCCGCGAAGCGCCGGTCAAATTCGACGGCGAACAGGATGTTCGCGGTCTTGGCCTGGCCGTACGAGGCCCACTTGTCGTAGGCGCGCTTCTCGAAGTGGATGTCCTCGAACACGACGGGCGAGAACTGATGGCCGGCGCTGCTCACCGAGATCACCCGCGACGGTGCGCCGGCCGTCAGGGCCGGCAAGAGCGAGCTCGCGAGCAGGAAGTGGCCGAGGTGGTTGGTCGCGAACTGCATCTCCCAGCCTTCGGCGGTGCGCAGCAGCGGACACGCCATCACGCCCGCGTTGCCGATCAACAGCTTCAGGCGCGCGTGCTGCGCGAGAAACGCCTTCGCGAAGGCGCGCACGCTCGCGGGGCGATCGAGGTGCAGCTCCATCACCTCGAGCTGCGCGCTCGGATGCTTCGCGCGGATCGCCGCGGCGTGCTGCTCGATCTTCGCGACGTCGCGCGCCGCCATCACGACGCGCGCTCCGTGCGCGGCGAGCGCTCGCGCCGTCTCGACGCCGAGGCCGCTCGAGGCGCCGGTCACGAGCGCGAGCTGGCCGCGCAGGTCGATGCCCGCGAGGACCTGGTCGGTGGTGGACTTCGCGTCGAACGAGCGGGCCATGCAGACCTCCGGGGAAGCGTCGGGCGTACGTACCTGGATCGGGCGCCGTCGGCTTTACACAACTTTACGCCGGCGAGGCCGCGTAGAAAGGCGGCGCCCGTAGGTTCGCTCGCGAAATCGAAAGCGCCCGAATCGGCGAGCCGCGTGCTCGCCCAAGGAGATCGAGATGAGATTCCACATGAACCGTCGCCGCTGGCTCGGCTTGTCGCTGGTGGGCGTCGCGGGTGCAGGGGCCCTCGGCGCGCTGCTCGCCGCCCCGGCGCTCGGCGGCCCGCGAGGGATCTTCGGCCACGGCCCGCGCTTCGGGCACCACGGCGCGCATCGCCTCGACGAGGCGCACGTGCGTCGGCACGTCGAGTGGGTGCTGCGCGGCGTGGACGCGAGCGAGGCGCAGGTCGACGAGATCACCCGCATCGCGACGGCCGCAGCGCAGGAGCTGCACGCTGGGCGCGATCGCCGCGCCGACCATGAGAAGATCGCGGCCGCGCTGAGCGGCGCGCAGGTCGACCGCGCCGGGCTCGAGGCGCTGCGCGCCGAGCACGTCGCCGCGCTCGACGCGGCCTCCGTGAAGCTCACCGAGGCGCTCGCGCAGATCGCCGAGGTGCTGACGCCCGAGCAGCGCGCGGAGCTCGCAGAGGAGCACGCGAAGTTCTTCGCCGCGGACGAGGAATAGCGCCCGAGCATCCGGATGCGTGCGGTCTGCAAGAACGCGGGGTCAGGCCCCGCTCCCGCGGGAGGCAATGCCGCGGGGCGGGGCCTCACCCACCAGCGCTCGCGCGGCGCGGGCGGGGGCGCGACCGTCGCGCCCATGGCCCGCATCCTGCTCGTCGACGACGACTCGGAGCTCACCGCGATGCTCACCGACTACTTCGCCGCCGCGGACTTCGACGTCGCCGCGCGCGGCGGCGTCGCGGCCGGCGACGCGGCGCTGCGCGAGGCCGCGCGCCGCGGTGCGCCCTTTGCGCTCGCCGTGCTCGACCTGATGCTGCCCGACGGCGACGGCCTCGCGTTCTGCCGCACGCTGCGCGCCGACGCCGATCCCGCGCTCGCGGAACTCGGCGTCGTGATGCTCACCGCGCGCGGCGACGAGGCCGACCGCGTGGTCGGTCTCGAGCTCGGCGCCGACGACTACCTCGCGAAACCGTTCCACCCGCGCGAGCTGCTCGCGCGGGTTCGCGCCGTGCTGCGCCGGCGCGACCGCGGCGCGCGGCGCGGCGAGGTGCAGCGCTTCGGCCGCCTCGAGATCGACCGCGGCGCCCGCGTCGCGCGCGTCGACGGCGAAGAGCGCGCGCTGACGGCGATGCAGTTCGACCTGCTCGCCGCGCTCGCCGACGGCGCGGGCCGCGTGCTGACGCGCGACGCGATCATGCACAAGCTGCGCGGCCACGATCTCGAGGCGTTCGCGCGCTCGATCGACGTGCACGTCGCGCGCTTGCGCGCTGCGCTCGAGGACGACCCGAGGCATCCGCGCCGCATCCTGACCGTGCGCGGGGTCGGCTACGTGTTCGCGAGCAAGCAGGACGACGACGCCGGAAGCGCGCGATGAGCCGCTTCTTCTGGCAGGTGTACCTCGCGTTGTTGGGGGTGATCGTCGTCTTCTTCGCCCTCGCCAGCGCGATCTTCTTTCGCGCGGAGCGGCCCCACGAGCGGCACATGCGCGCCGCGCTCGCGGTGGCGGAGCTCGCGTTCCCGGCTAGCGAGACGCGGGCGGTCACACAGACGCGCATGGACGCCTTCGCGCGTGCGCTCGAGGGCAGCGCCGCGCTCTACGGCGCCGACGGCGCGCGCATCGCCGAGTCGGGCGAGCCGCTGCCCCGCCCGCGCACCGACGCGAAGGGCCCGTACCTGACGCGCCATCCGTTCACCGGCGTCGCGCGGCTCTCGGATGGCCGCTGGCTGGTGATCGCGGGACGCGACGTCGACCCCCCGCACACGCAGATGCTGCTCAGCCTGGTCGCCCTCGCGCTCTCGATCGCGGCGGGCGCCTGGCCCGTCGCGCGCGGCGTGACGCGGCGCCTCGAGCGCCTCACCGCGCGCGTGAGCGCCTTCGGCGCCGGCGATCTCGCCGCGCGGGCCGAGGCGAGCGGGCGCGACGAGATCGCTGCGCTCTCCGCTGCGTTCAATCGCAGCGCCGAGCGCATCGAGCGCCTCGTCGCGAGCCAGCGCACGTTGCTGGTGAGCGCGTCCCACGAGCTGCGCTCGCCGCTGGCGCGGATGCGCGTCGCGGCGGAGCTGATCGGCGACGCGAGCACGCCCCCGGAGCGCGGCACCGCGCTGCGCGCGCAGCTCGCGCGCGACGTCGCCCAGCTCGACGCCGCGGTCGAGGAGCTGCTCGCGGTCTCGCGCCTCGACCTGCTCGGCAGTGCGGACCACGCGCCGGTCGACGTGCTCGCGCTCGCGGCCGAAGAGGCCGCGCGCGCGGGCGGCGACGTCGAGGGCGCGCCGGCGCAGTGCAGCGGCGACGCGCGCAGCTTGCGTCACTTGTTGCGGAACCTGATCGCGAACGCGCAGCGCCACGCGGCCGGCGCGGCGTGGAGCGTCTCGGTCGCACCGCTCGATGCCGCGCGACCCGAGCGGGGCGCGCGCGTGGTCGTCGAGGACGCCGGCGCCGGCGTCCCGGAGGCGGACCGCGCGCGCATCTTCGAGCCCTTCGCGAAGGCAGCCGGGGCGAGCGGAGAGGGCGCCGGCCTCGGCCTCGCGATCGCCCGCCAGATCGCGCGGCATCACGGGGGCGAGCTGAGCCACGAGCCGCGCGCGGGCGGCGGCAGCCGCTTCGTCGCGACGCTCCCGGGGCGGGCCGCCGCGGACGCCACGCCTGCCCTTCGACCCGCGCGCCCAGGAGCATCGCAATGAGCCCGCACGATTCCCTCACGCCGACGTCCGCCGAAGGTCCGACCGCGCCGTGCCGCGAGCCGAGCGGCTGGCGCTCGCAGTTCGCGAGCCCGCGCGGGCTCGGCGGCCGGCTCGCGGGGCTGCTGATGGCGCGCAAGAACGCGGCGATGAACGCGGCTTGCGTGGACTGGCTCGCCCTCGCGCCGGCGGACCGCGTGCTCGAGATCGGCTTCGGCCACGGCCGCACGCTCGCGTGGATCGCCGACCGCGCGCCCTCCGGCTTCGTCGCAGGCGTCGACCCGTCGGCGGAGATGCTGCGCATGGCGGGGCGGCGCAATCGCGCGGCGATTGCCGAAGGCCGACTCGCCCTCGTGCAGGCGAGCGCCGAGTCGCTGCCGTTCCCCGACGCGCACTTCGACAAGCTGCTCGCCGCGAACTGCGTGCAGTTCTGGGACTTGCCGCGCGCGCTCGCGGAGGCGCGCCGCGTGCTGCGCCCGGGCGGCACGTTGCTGCTCGGGATCCGCATGCGCGCGCCCGAGCAGGGGCGCTTCGCATCGCCGGGCTTCAGCGAGGCGGAGGTGGATGCGCTCGTCGCGCCGCTCGGGCGCGCGGGCTTCGCGAGCGTGCGGAGGGAGCGCACGCACACCGGCGGGCGCGACGTCGTCGGATTGCACGCGACGCGCTAGCGGCCCGCCGCGCGCGGGCGTGGCGCGCCGCGCGACGACCTCCCGCGAGGCTCGGGCGCCGGCCGAGCGCGAGGGGGCCCGGCCGGGCGCGACCCCGAGCCTCCGGCGGACCCGCCGGGGGATGGGGTCGCGGCGCTTCGGGCACGCCGCCCGCGGGCGTCAAAAAGTTGCGAACCGAGTCGCGGGGTCGTGCGATAGTCCCGGCGGCGCGCCCGCGACCCGGAGAAGCTCGTGCCGTCCTGCTCTCGCCCTTGCGCCGCGCTGCGTGCAGCCTGGCTGCCGCTCGCAACGGTCGCCGTGCTCGCCTGCGGCGGCGATCCCCCTGCGCCGGCGCCGACCGCCAAGGTCGAGGCGACGACCATCGAGCGGATCGTCGTCGCCACCGGCACGATCGAGCCGGCGAAGGAGGTCGAGGTCCGGCCGCGCATCCCCGGCATCCTCGACCGCATCCTGGTGAAGGAAGGCGAGACCGTCGTCGCGGGACAGCTGCTGGTCGAGATCGACCGCGAGCTGCTCGAGGCGCAGGCCCAGGAGGCGGCCGCCGAGCTCGAGGCCGCGAAGGTGGAGCGTCACTACGCGCAGCTCGACCTCGACCGCGCCCGCGAGCTCGAGAAGAGCGGCGCCGTCTCGTCGCAGAAGCTCGACGAGGCGCGCGCGCGCTCCGAGAACGCGACCGCAGGCGTGGCGCGCAGCGAGGCGAAGCTGCGGACGCTGCGCACGCAGCTCTCGTACGCGCGCGTGACGTCGTCGCTCGCGGGCCGCGTGCTCGACATCCCGGTCGAGGAGGGGCAAGCGGTCTCGCCCGTCACGGCCGTCACCGGGGGCACGCTGCTGCTCTCGATCGCGGCCACCAACGCGATTCACCTCGAGGGCCTCGTGGACGAGAACGAGGTGGCGCGGGTCGCGATCGGACAGAAGGCGCGCATCCGCACCGAGGCGTTCGGCGACCGCGTGTTCGCCGGCGAGGTGATCGAGATCGCGCCGGTCGGGCAGCGCAACCAGAACGTCACCTACTTCGAGGTGAAGGTCGCCGTGACGGATCCCGAGGCGAGCTTGCTGCGGCCGCGCATGAGCGGCGACGCCGAGATCGTGGCCGAGACGATCGACGGCGCGCTCGTCGTGCCCGAGACCGCGCTGCGTTACCGCGGCAAGGAGATCTTCGTGGAGCGCGCGAACGGCGCGAGCGTCGACGAGCGCGTCGTCAAGACGGGCGTGATCGACGGTGCGAAGGTGCAGATCGTCGACGGCCTCGCGGCGGGCGACGAGGTGCGGCTGCAGTGACGGCAGGCGAAGGGCAGGGCGGGTCGACGCCCGCGCCGCTCGCGGGTGGCGTCGGGCGAGCCGCGCAGCCGCTGATCTCGCTGCGCGGCGTGCACAAGCACTACGCCACCGGCGATGCGGACGTCCACGCGCTGCGCGGCATCGACCTCGAGATCGCGGCGGGCGAGCTGGTCGCGATCGTCGGGCCCTCGGGCTCGGGCAAGACCACGCTGATGGAGCTGCTCGGCTGCCTCTCGCGACCGACGAGCGGCACGTATCGCCTGAACGGGCAGGCCGTGGACGCGCTGTCGGGCGACGCGCTGGCGCAGGTGCGCGGCCGGGACATCGGCTTCGTGTTCCAGGCCTTCAACCTGCTGCCGCGGCTCTCGCTCACCGAGAACGTCGCGCTGCCGCTGCTCTACCAGGGGACGCCGCGGCGAGAGCGCGACGAGCGCGCGCTCGCGGCGCTCGCGAAGGTCGGCCTCGCGCACCGCGCGGAGCATCGCCCGAATCAGGTGTCGGGCGGCGAGCGGCAGCGCGCGGCGATCGCGCGCGCGCTCGTGAACGACCCGCCGCTCGTGCTGGCGGACGAGCCCACTGGGAACCTCGACACGAACCGCGGCCGCGAGATCCTCGAGCTGCTGTTCGCGATGAATGCCGCCGGCTCGACCGTCGTGATCGTCACCCACGACCCCGCGATCGCGGCGCGCACGCGGCGCCGCATCGAGATCCGCGACGGCGCGATCGAGCACGACGTCGCGCAGGTGCCCGCGTGAGCCCGCGTCCGCGGCGCCGGCCGATCGCGATGCAGGAGTCGCTGCGCGAGGCGCTGCGGCTCTTGCGCTCGCAGCCCATGCGCACGGCGCTCACGCTGTTCGGCCTCGTGTGGGGGACGGCGGCGGTGATCTTCCTCGTGAGCTGGGGCCGCGGCCTGCAGTCGATGATGGAGGTCGCGTTCGCGCGCGCGGGCAAGAACATGGTCTTCATCGTCGCCGACAAGGTGAAGGAGGACTTCTCGCCCGCCGCGGATCGCCGCTACCTCTGGTTCATCGCCGAGGACGTCGCGGCGCTGCGGCGACGCGCGCACACCGTCGACCTCGTCGCCGGCGAGACGTCCCTGTTCCGCGTCGGCAGCTTCGGTCCGCGCTCGGCGAGCCTCAACATCCGCGGCGTCGAGCCCGAGAACTTCGCGATCCGCGGCGTGCACCTCGCCGAGGGCCGCGCCATCTCGCGCGCCGACGGCACGCTGCGGCGGCGCGTCGCGGTGATCGGGCACGCGACGCAGCGCAAGCTCGGCGCGCGTGTCGGCGAGTGGATCCGCCTCGGCGGCACGCCGTTCCTCGTGGTCGGCACGCTCGCGCGCGTCGGCACGCAGCTCGCGCGCGACGGCCCGCTGATCGACGACCAGGTGTGGGTGCCGCTCTCGACCCACCAGGTCCTGTGGCACAACCCGTTCGTCGCGGACGACGTGATCAACCTGATCCTCGTGCGCATGAAGGACAAGCGCCTGCTCGACGCCACCAAGAGCGAGGCGCGCGCGATCCTCGCCGAGCGGCTGCGCGTCTCGCC
The DNA here is from genome assembly GCA_964501435.1 of uncultured Spirochaetales bacterium. Lineage (GTDB taxonomy): Bacteria > Myxococcota_A > UBA9160 > UBA9160 > UBA6930 > VGRF01. Next base: position 13,439 of record CAZCTH010000032.1, read on the forward strand.
GGACGACGACGAGGCGGTGCTGATGTTCAGCCCCGAGGAGGTCTTGCGGACGATCCCCCTGGATCAACAGGGCGCCCTCTACGTGATGATCGGCGGCACCACGCTCGCGATCGGCGGCATCGGCATCCTCGCGCTGATGCTCGACGCGGTGCGCGAGCGCCGGCGCGAGATCGGCGTGCGCCTCGCGGTGGGCGGCCGGCCGCGCGACGTGCTGGTGCAGTTCTTCCTCGAGTCGAGCCTGCTCTTCGCCTTCGGCGGCGGGCTCGGCGTCGCGTTCGGGGCGGGCGGCGCGCTGTTGCTCGGCAGCGAATGGCTGCGCGCGGGGCTGAATCCGGATCTGCGCGATCTCGTGCCGGTTCCGCAGCTCTCCGCGGACGTGATCCTGCTCGCGCTCGGCGTGATGGCGAGCGTGGCGCTCGTCGCCGGCGTGGTGCCCGCCTGGCGCGCGATGAAGATCGACCCCGCGCTCACGCTGAGGGCGGACTGATGGGCGCGCTGTTCGGCGAGGTGCTGCGCAGCATCTGGGCGCACAAGCTGCGCTTCCTGCTGACCTCCCTCGGCGTCGCGTGGGGCGCGCTGATGCTGACGTTCCTCTCGGCGCAGATCGGCGAGATGAACGTGCACTTCCGCCACGAGCTCGAGGAGATCGGCCCGAAGCTCGTGATCATGGGGCGCGGGATGATCTCCCACGAGCGCGTGGGCGAGCGCATGGCGCGGCAGCTCGACCTCGAGCCCGAGCACGTCGAGCGCATGGAGGCGCTCCAGGTCGTCGAGCACGCCTCGCCGAGCGTCGAGCTCCGCAACCAGGTCGTGCGCCACGGTCGCCGCATCAAGCTGCTCGAGGTGGTGGGCTGGGACGAAGACGGCGGCGTGATCCGCAACGTCGGCGTCGCGGAGGGGCGCTTCATCAACGCGGGCGACGTCGCGGGTGCGCGGCGCGTGGCGGTTCTCGGGCCCGAGGCGAAGCGGCGGCTGTTCGGCGCCGCGCCCGCGCTCGCCGAGACGATCGACGTGAACGGCATGCGCTTCCGCGTGATCGGCGTGTCCGAAGAAAAGGGCACGCAGCTCTCCAACGTCGGCAGCCCCGACGACCAGCTCGTGATCCTTCCGTACACGACGGCGCAGCGCTGGTTCCAGCAGACGGACGACGTGCACGAGATGGTGCTGGTGGCGCCGCAGCGCGAGCAGAGCGCCGCCGCGATCGACGCCGCGCGCGGCCTCGTCAGCCTGCACGAGCGCTTCACGCCGGACAACGACACGTCGATGTGGTCGATGAACTACTGGGAGACGATGCAGCCGCTGTTCGGGATGTTCACGGCGCTGCAGCTGTTCTTCCTCGTGGCCGGCCTCGTGACCCTGTTCGTCGGCGCAGTGGGCGTGATGAACATGATGCTCGTGGTGGTGGGCGAGCGGACCTGGGAGATCGGCTTGCGCAAGGCGCTCGGCGCGCGCAGCCGCGACGTGTTCGCGCAGTTTCTGCTCGAGGCCGTGCTCGTCGCGGGCAGCGCGGGGGTAGTCGGCGCGGCGGGCGGCGTCGCGGCGCTGCAGCTCACGAAGGGCCTGTTCGCGCAGGGCGGCATCCACGTCACCGGCTGGCCCGACCCGCTCACCACGGTGGCGATCACCGTGTCGCTCGTCGGCGTCGCGATCGTGGCCGGCGTGATGCCCGCCCTCCGCGCCGCGCGCGTTTCCCCCGCCGAGGCGCTGCGCGCGTACTGACGCCGAGAACGCCTCCCCGAGTCGAGCGAGGTGGGACCCCTCTGGGTTTGGAACGGGTCGGATAGAGTCGCTGCTCCCTCAGCCGGAGACGTTGCCATGGAGTCCGCCCTCGACCGCGCCCGCGCGCTTTCGCCGCTGATCGAGCAGAACGCTTCGCGCGCCGAGGAGCAGCGCACGCTCCCCGCCGAGACCGTGCGCGCGCTCGCCGACGCGGGGCTCTTCCGCTTCGGTCTCCCCGGCGAGCTGGGCGGCGAAGACGCGGATCTGTGCACCGCGATCGCGGTGTGGGAGGAAGTCTCGCGCGCCGACGGCTCCGCGGGCTGGACGCTGATGGCGAATGGCTCGGGCTCCGCCGCCGCCGCCGCGTATCTGAGCGACGACGCCGTCGCGAAGATCTTCGGCGGCGACGCGGCGGCCACCGTCGGCGGGCAATTCGCCCCGCGCGGCATCGGCCAGCGCGACGGCGGCGGCTGGCGCGTCACCGGCTCGTTCAGTTTCGGCAGCGGCAGCGGCCACGCGCGCTACGTGTCGGCCGGCTTCATCCCCTTGGAGAACGGCGCGCCGCGCATGCTGCCGAACGGCCTGCCCGACATGCGCGTCGGCTTCGTGCCGCGCGAGCAGATCGAGTTCACCGACAACTGGAACACGCTCGGCCTGCGTGGCACCGGCTCCTTCGACTACGAGGTGAAGGGCGTCCTCATCCCCGACGGATTCCATTTCGGCTTGTTCGAGCGCGAGCCGCTGCGCGGGGGCGCGAAGTACCGCGCCGCGTTCCGCCTGAACATGATGATGATGACCGCCGCCGGCCACGCGGCCTGGGCGCTCGGCGTCGGCCGCCGCGCCCTCGACGAGGCGCGCGCGATGGCGACCACGCGCCAGCGCATGGGCGACCCGACCGCGCTCGCGGGCCGGCTCACGTTCCAGCGCGGCTACATGGACGCGGAGGCGAAGCTGCGCGCCGCCCGCCTGCTCGTGCTCGACGCCTTCGGCGCCGTGCAGGCCACCGCCGAGCGCGGCGCGACCGAGACGAGCGAGCAGCGCGCGCTGGTGCGCGCCGCCACCGTGCTGGCGACCGACAGCGCGCGCGAGGCCTGCGACTTCGCGCACCTGCGCGCGGGAACGGTCGCGATCCGCGCCGGCAGCCCGCTCGAGCGCGCGTTCCGCGACATCCACACCGGCTCGCAGCACGCCTTCATCGGCGAGAAGGTGATGACCGATGCGGCGACCGTGCTGCTCGGGACCGCCGAGAACGTGATCGGGCTGTGAAGCGCGCGGGCGAATCCAGCGGGGCCCAGCCGCGGGCGGGGACCGTCGCGCGGCATTCTGCTTAACTACTCGCCGATCCATCGCTCGGAGCCCGCCATGAAGCCCGCCGACCGCGCCCTGATCGCCGACGCGATGGCCTTCGCGCTCGAGGCGCACGGCACGCAGAAGCGAAAGGGCACGAAGATTCCGTACGTCTCGCACGTGATCCGCGTCTGCGGCCTCGTGCTCGAGTACGGCGGCGACGCGCGCCAGGCCGCTGCGGGCCTGCTCCACGACACGATCGAGGACTGCGACGTACCCGAGGCTGAGCTGCGCGCGCGCTTCGGCACCGACGTCGCCCGCATCGTCCGCTCGCTCAGCGACGTGCTCGCCGGCGACACGGCGCAGCGCAAGTCGCCGTGGCGGAAGCGCAAGCAGGCCTACATCGCGCATCTCGGCGAGGTGCCGGCGCGCGTCCGGCTCGTCGCCGCCTGCGACAAGCTCGACAACCTGCGCGCGATCGTCGACGACGTCGCGGCGAACGGGCTCTCGACACTGAAGCGCTTCTCCGGCTCGCCGCGCCAGATCCGCTGGTATTACGAGAGCGTGTTCGCCGCCCTCGGCCCGAAGATCCCGCACCGCCTGCACGCGGAGCTGCGCCTCCTGCTCGCCGAGCTCGCGCGCTTCGTCCCGGAGGCCTCGCCGCGCCGATGAGCACGCTCCGCAAGCTCGGTCTCGCGCTCGCGCTCCTCGTCGTGGGCGGCTTCTGCGCGCTGCCCTACGTCGCGGACCGCACGATGAACCAGGTCGTGCGCCCGGCCGACCCGTTCGCGATCGCGCCCGGCGCGCGCGCGCTGCACGGCGAGCTGCGCATCGCCGACCTGCACGCCGATCCGCTGCTCTGGCCGCGCGACCTGCTCGGGCGCGCGTCGAACGGGCAGGTCGACGTGCCGCGCTTGATCGAAGGGCGCATCGCGCTCCAGGTGTTCGGCGTCGCTACGCAGTCGCCGTGGGGCCTCAACTTCGAGCGCAACTCCGCGGACGCGTTCGACATGCAGACGCCGCTCACCATCGCGAGTGGCTGGGGGCCGCGCGCCTACACGAGCCGCCTCGCGCGCGCGCTGCATCAGGCGGAGGCGCTGCGGGATGCCGCGGCCGAGAGCGACGGAAAGCTCACGCTGATCGCGACGCGCGGCGATCTCGCACGGCACCTCGCCGCGTTCGCGAAGGACCCGCAGCGCACCGCCGGCTTCCTCGGCCTCGAGGGCATGCACGCGCTCGACGGCCGCGTCGAGTCGCTGGACGCGCTGCAGGGCGCCGGCTTCCGCATGGTCGGCTTCGCGCACTTCTTCGACAATCCGTTCGCAGGCTCCTCGGCGGGCGAGCAGAAGCACGGCCTCACGGAGCTCGGCGAGGGAGCGCTCGCGCGCATGGAGGAGCTCTCGCTGATCGCCGACCTCGCGCACGCCTCGCCTGCGACCATTCGCGACGTGACCGCTCGGGCGACGCGCCCGGTCGTCGTCTCCCACACCGGCGTGCAGGCGACCTGTCCGGGACCGCGCAACCTGAGCGACGCGGAGATCCGTCTCGTGGCGGCGACGGGCGGCGTGATCGGCATCGGCGCCTTCGCCGGCGCGGTGTGCGACACCGCGCCGCGCGCGGTGGCGCGCGCGATGCGCCACGTGCGCGATCTCGTCGGCATCGAGCACGTCGCCCTCGGCAGCGACTTCGACGGCGCGGTGACGACCGCCTTCGACAGCAGCGAGACCGCCGTGCTCGTGGATGCGCTCTTCGCCGAGGGCTTCACGCCCGACGAGGTGCGGCTCGCGCTCGGCGAGAACACGCTCGCGCTGTTCGCGAAGCTGCTGCCCGAATGACGCCGAGCGCGCGGAAGTTCGAGCCCACGCTCGAGAGCCTGAAGCGCCACGCGCCGCCCGCGTGGTACGACGCCGCCAAGCTCGGAATCTTCGTGCACTGGACGCCGGCCTCGGTGATCGGCTTCGCACCGCGCGAGCGGGAGATCAACGAGCTCCTCGTCGAGCGCTACGACGACATGCAGGTGGAGGTGCCGTACACGGAGTGGTACGAGAACTCGCTGCGCTTCCCGGAGTCGAGCGTCGCGAAGTACCACCGCGCCCACTTCGGGGCGAAGCCGATGCACGCGTTCGCCGCCGACTTCGCGCGCGCGGTGGACGCGCACTTCGACGCGGAATCCTGGGCCGACGCGTTCGCGGCGGCGGGAGCGCGCTACGTCGTGCTCGTCACCAAGCACCACGACGGCTTCTGCCTGTGGCCGACGCGCGTTCCGAATCCCCGGCGTCCCGGCTTCCACCTGCAGCGCGACGTCGTCGGCGAGCTCGCGCGGGCCGTGCGCGCGCGCGGCCTCCGCTTCGGCGTCTACTACTCCGGGGGCCTCGACTGGACCTTCGACGCGCGGCCGATCGCCAACATCGGCGACCTGATCGCGGCGGCACCGGGCGGCGCCTACCCGCGCTACGCCGACGCGCACTTCCGCGAGTTGATGGAGCGCGTCGCGCCCGACGTGCTGTGGAACGACATCTCCTGGCCGGGCAGCAAGGCGCAGCTCTTTCGGCTGTTCGCGGACTACTACGACGCGCACCCCGAAGGCCTCGTGAACGATCGCTGGACGCCCGTCTTCCCGATGGGCCGCCTGCTGCGCATCCCGTTCCTGCGAAATCGCTTCAACGCCCAGGTGAAGGCTGCGGTGCTGAAGCACGGTGGCCCGCTCGCACCGCCGCCCGCGCTGCATGCCGACACGCGCACGCCCGAGTACGCGAGCTTCCCCGACGTGCGCCCCGAGAAGTGGGAGAGCGTGCGCGGCATGGACAAGAGCTTCGGCTTCAACCGCGCGTCGCGGCCCGAGGACTTTCTCTCGCGCGAGGCGTTGCTCCATTCGCTCGTCGACATCGCGTCGAAGAACGGCAACCTGCTGCTGAACGTCGGGCCGCGCGGCGAGGACGCGCGGATTCCCGAGGAGCAGCTCGCGCGCCTGCGCTGGCTCGGCGACTTCACGCGGCGCAACGGCGAAGCGCTCTACGGCACGAAGCCGTGGACGCGCGCCGAAGGCGAGACCGCCGACGGCACGAAGCTGCGCTTCACGGCGCGAAACGGCGCCGTCTACGCGTGGTTGTTGGGCACGCCCGCGGGTGCGAGCGTCGAGCTCCTCGGCGTGCGCGCCGAGCGCGCGCGGCTCGTGGGCGGCGACGCGCTCGCCTGCAGCGCGACGGAGCGCGGGACGCGCATCGCGCTGCCCGCGCTGCCCGACGAGCCGGCGCATGTGATCGCGCTGGACGGGGTGCGCGGAGCCGCCTAGAGCGGCGAGGCGCCGTCGCGACCAGGCGCCGCCGCTCCGCGCCGGTCGATCTCGTCGCGCAGCAGCGCGTGGCGCGCGCGCGAGATGTCGAAGTTCCACATCGCGAGGATCGGCAGCACGAGGCTCGCGGCGACGAACGGCCCCGCCACGAGGCCGAGGCGGACGAGCACGTCCTCCGGCATCGCGCCGGGCGCCATGCCCTTCGTCACGCCGACCCAGCCGATCAGCACGCCGCCGAGCACGTTGCCGAGGCCCTGCGGGACCTTGAGGCCGAAAGCGAGGGCGGCGAAGAACACGCCGTCCTTGCGCTCGGCGTGCTCGACTTCGTATTCGTCGGCGATGTCGGCGATGATCGACGGCCACACGCTGCCGTTCAGCACGAGCACGAGCACGGCGACGAAGTTCGCGGCGATCGCCAGCCAGAAGAGCAGGGGCGTGCCGTTCTCGGGCAGGAGGCCGAGCAGGCGGGCGCCCGGAAAGGCCGCGGTGCCGACCATCAGCACGAGCATGGTGCCGAAGTAGAGCGCCTTCTTCTCGAAGCGCTGGCTGAGCGGGCCCACGAGGAAGAAGGCGGCGACGGTCGGCAGCACCGAGCTGACGGTGATGAGGGCGGTCTGCGTCGGCGTGAACTCCCAGAAGTAGAGCCACGTGAGCGCGGTGAACATGGTGGAGACGCCGGTGATGCCGCCCGCGACGAAGAGCGCGGCGAACACGCGCCGGAAGTTGGCGTTGCGCAGCGCGAAGGCGACGTCGCGGAACGGGTCGAGCAGCGTGAGCTTCCGCTGCTCGCGCGGCATCGGCAGGCGCGGGATCGCGCTGCGCGTGCCGAGCGCGGAAGCGAGCGTCACCACCAGGATCACGCCCGCGGAGAGCAGCGCGTAGGCCGGGTAGTTCGCCGCGACCAGGCGGCCGTCGGCGCCGCTTGCGCCGGCCACGAACACGACCTGATAAGCGACGGTGGGCAGCAGGATCCCGCCGAGCCACGCCAGTACGGTGCGGTCGCCCGCGATCTGCGTGCGCTCGCCGTAGTCGGTCGAGAGCTCGGCGCCGAGCGCGGTGTGCGGGATCGCGTAGAGCGCGAGCAGCGCGCGAGTCGCGACCATGGTCGCCATCGCCCAGCCGAACAGCGCGATCTCCGAGAGGCCGGCGGGCGGGTTGAAGAGCAGCCAGAATGCGAACGCATAGGGCACCGCGGCGGCGAGCATGAAGGGATGCCGGCGGCCGAGCCGCGAGCGCGTGTTGTCGGACCACGTGCCGATCGCCGGGTCGATCAGCGCATCGGCCACCTGAGCGACCATCGACGCGATGCCGAACCACGCGCCGGAGAGGCCGACGACCTGCGTGTAGAAGAGCAGCAGGAAGTGCACGACCGCCGCGTCCTTGACGGCGCTGGCGACACCACCGAGTCCGTACGCGAAGCGCGCGCCGAAGGTCGTTTGGCCTCCTTGCACTCAGCCGCTCCTGCGCGCCTCGAGGCGCGCGTGAATCTCGGCCATGCGCGCGCGCGAGAGGTCGTAGCGGCGGAACGCGAACCACGAGAGGCCGATCAGCACGAGCACGGACGACGTCATCGCAAAGCCGAGGTGGAGCCGCATCTCCGGCGTCACCTCGGAGAAGCTCTTCAGTCCGGCGAGCCCCACGACGTCGACGATCACGCCGGCGATCAGCGCGCCGCCGCCGTAGGTCAGCTTCTGGGCGAGCGACGAGGCGCCGAAGAAGACGCCCTCGCGCCGCCGGCCGGTACTCAGCTCGTCGTGGTCGGTGCAGTCCGCCATCATCGACTGGCCGACGGCGAACACCGCCGCCACCGCGAACGGGCCGAGCAGCCCGGTGCCGATCAGGTAGGCGGGCACGTAGAAGGCGCTCGTGCGCTCGGGCCACACGCCGAGGGTCGCGAGCGTCCACACGAGGGTGTGGATCACGACGTACCAGAGCAGCCCTTCGCTGAAGACCTGACCCTTCTCGCGTGTTGCGGCGCGGCGCGTCCAGAACACGAGCCCGGCGACGATCGCCGCCATCACGACGAGCCGCCAATAGAACATCACGCGCGAGTCGACGTCCCAGAAGAATGCGCCCGCGTGGAGGCCGAGCGTGATCGTCACGCCCGACGCGACGGAGGAGACGGCGGTGCCGAGGAACACCGCGAGGAACGCCCGTTGCCGCAACAACTCGAGTACGTCGTGGGCGAGCCCGCGCAGCACGCCGCGCGCCGAGGCGCTGCCGTCGGGGCGGGGCAGGAACGGAATGCGCTCGCGCGTCATGAAGCCGGTCGCGAGGATCGCCCCGAGCACGAACGCCGCAGAGATCGCGGCGTACTGCGGGTAGGCCGGCGCGTAGAGCCGTCCGTCGCCGTGCTCGCTGGTGGCGCGGAACAGCCAGAACAACCCGAGCACGGCGGGGAAGAGTCCCGCCAGCTGTCCAAAGCTGTGCCGTAGCGAAACCAGCACCGTGCGCTCGTTCCACTCGCGGGTCAGCTCGGCGCCGAGCGCGAGGTAGGGCACGTGGAAGACCGTGAGCGCGAAGCGGTTGACGAGCGTCCACACGAGCATCCACGCGAACAGGCCGTCTTGCGACAGGCCCGCCGGCGGCGCGAAGACGAGGTAGAGGCTCAGCGCGAGGGGCAGCGCCGACCCCAGGATCCACGGATGTCGCCGCCCGAGGCGCGAATGCGTGCGGTCCGAGACGACGCCCATGAGCGGTTCGGCGAACGCGTCGATCGCCATCGAGAGGGCGACCACGGCACCTGCGCGCAGGCCCGAGAGGTCGAGCACGTTCGTGTAGTAGAAGAGCAGGAAGTACGCGAAGGATTCGTTCTTCACGCCCTCGCCGAACTGGCCGAGCGCGTACCAGAGCTTGGTCCGCCGCGAGAGCGCGGGGGCGGCGGCTACGGGGGTGGCGGCGCTCACGCGTTCGCGCTCAGACCGCGAAGCGATACGTGGCGCCGTCGCGCACGATCTTGCCGGCCGTCGGCGTCGCGAAATGCGTGCCGATGATCAGCACCGGGCGATCCGCGTAGCGCGCGAGGAAGTCGCGGCGCGTCGTCACCGCGGCGGCGGCGTCGGTGTCGGCGCTGCTCTCCCAGTCCGGGTGCGCGCACTGCGCCGGGTGGTGCATGAGGTCGCCGGTGATCACGGCCTCCTCGCCACGCGAGGTGATGTGGACGCTCACGTGACCGGGTGTGTGGCCGTGGGTCGGCTCGAGCCGCACTTCGTCGGTGACGACGTGGCTCGGCGTCACGAGATCCACCTTGCCCGCCTCGAACACCGGCAGCACGGATTCCTTCACGACGTCGCCGTACTCGCTCTGCTCGGTCTTCGACCAGTGCTCGTACTCGGCGCGGTTCCACAGGTACCGCGCGTTCTCGAACGTCGGCACCCACTTCCCGTTCTCGAGCTTCGTGTTCCAGCCCACGTGGTCCACGTGCAGGTGCGTACACAGCACGGTGTCGATCGAGTCCGAGGCGAAGCCCGCGGCGGCGAGATCCTTCAGGAACGGACCCTGGCGTTTGCCCCAGCCCGGCATGCTGAGGCTCTTGTCGTTGCCGATGCAGGTGTCGACCACGATGCGCTGGCCCTGCGATTCGATCACGAGCGCGTGGACGCTCATGATCACCGAGCCGTCGTCGGTGGCGAAGTGCGGCCTCACCCACGAGATCTTCGCCAGGTTCTCCGCGGTGAGCTTCGGGACGATCCAGGTCGCCTTCGAGGCCATCTCGAGCTCGGTCACCTTGGTGATCGTCACGTCGCCGATCTTCCATTTCATCATGGGCTCCGTTCGCCTGCGGCTCACTGCGCGCGGCCTACGCCGCTGCGCGGCGTTCGGCCGCTTGCGGGTTACGACGACCTTCGAGGCCACACGGCGTCGGAGGTTCTTCGATCCATGAACGTTCGTGGCATGCCGTCATTGGGGAGCGGCCGCCTCGCCCGCCGGGCGCACGACGCGGCCGTAGCGGCCTTGTTGGAGCAGCGGGCTCGCGCAGGTGCCGGGCTTGCGGTCGTAGCTGAGCAGGGCGACCAGTCGGTCGCGCGCGCCGTGGATCTTCGAGACGGCGTGGATCGAGTGGCGGCCCTGGAAGAGCAGCAGGGTGCCGGGCTCCATCGGCACGTGGCGTACGCGCGGCGACGTTCCGTCGAGAACGGCCGCCACGTCGGCGTGACTCTCGTCGGCGTCGCTGCGGATGCGCGGCGCGTAGAGGAAGTCGCCGCCGCGCTCGGCGGGCACGAGCGCGAGCGACACCACGAAGTCGGTCTGGTCGAAGTGCCACTCGAGCTCGTCGCCGTCGCCCATCACGGCGAGGTTGAGCGCGCCGAGCGGGTCGGCGTAGAAGTAGAGCCGCGCCTCGCCGAGGCAGGCGGCGACGAAGCGCGTCAGCCCGTCCCACTCGTAGAGCTGGCGAAGGGCGTGCGCGGGAGGGATCAGGTCGTAGGCCACGGCGCCCACGCGGAACGGGTTCCAGCGCTTGCGCGGGTGGTCCGCCGGCCAGTGCTCGGCGGGGATTTCGAGGTAGGGCGTGGCGGCGCCGCGCTGGTAGTGGGCCTGCGGCGCGATCTCGCGCGCCTCGCGCTGCATGCGCGCGAGCGCCTCGGGGCGCAGGAACGCGGGCAGCTCGCAGGCCCCGTCCGCGGCGAGCTGCGCTCGACAGCGCGCGACGAGCGCGGCGCCTTCGGGCGAGCCCAGCTCGGTCAGCGGATAGCGGGCGACGTCGATCCAGCTCGCCGGGTCCTCGCGCTGCGCCATGCGCGAAGCCTCACCCAGCCCCCGCGCGCGCGGCAAGGGGCGGCGACGTTTCGCGGCGCGCGCCATGCTCCACGCATGCCGAACGCGGATCCGCTCCACTACGAGATCGTCGAGGCCGGCGGGCTGCGCTTCGAGGTCGCGACCGCCGGCGACCCCGCGAGCCCGAAGCTCGCCCTGCTGCTCCACGGCTTCCCCGAGTGCGCGTTCTCGTGGCGCGAGCAGATGCGATTTCTCGCCGAGCGCGGCTACCGCGTGTGGGCACCGAATCAGCGCGGCTACGGCAACAGCCCGATGCCGCGCGGCGTGAAGAGCTACGCCATCGACCAGCTCGTGAACGACGTCGCGAGCTTGATCGACGCGTCGGGCGCGAAGCAGGTACACCTCGCCGGCCACGACTGGGGCGCGGTCGTGGCGTGGGAGCTCGCGATGCGCCGCGCGCGACCGATCGAGCGGCTCGCGATCTTCAACGTCCCGCACCCCGCGATCTTCCGCGAGCAGCTGCGCACGAACCCGGTGCAGCGCCGCCGCTCGCGCTACGTCGCGTTCTTTCAGCTGCCGTGGTTGCCCGAATTCATGCTCCGGCGGAAGAATGGCGCGCTGATCGACGAGGCGTTTCGCGGGATGGCGGTGGACAAGACGCGCTTTCCCGACGACGTGCTCGCCGTCTACCGCGCGAATGCGCTGCGCCCCGGCGGCGCCACCGCCATGATCAACTGGTACCGCGCCGCGGGCCGAAGCTTCGGCGACGCGAGCGCGCCGACGCCGGTGATCGAGGTTCCGACGCTGATGGTCTGGGGCGAGGAGGACACCGCGCTCGGCAAGGAGCTCACCTTCGGCACCGAGCGCTACGTGAAGGACCTGACGCTGCGCTACCTGCCGGGCGTGTCGCACTGGGTGCAGCAGGAAGCGCCCGAGCGCGTGAACGAGATCTGGGGCGCGTGGCTCGACGGACGCGCGGTACCGGGCAACCGAGCGTGACGCCGCAGATTTCGCGCACCGAGGAGCAGCTCGAAGCGCTGCGCACGGGCGATCCGACCGAGCGCCTCGCGCTGGTCTCGCTGCTTGCGGTGCGGGACGCCGCGGCGTGGCCGGCATTTCTCGCGGCGCACGACGCGGCGTGCAAGTCGAGCATGGGCGAGCGGGTCTACCTCGGGCGCGTGGACCGCGTGCTGGTCGGCAGCGACGCGCGCTTCGACTGGCTCGCGATCGACGCCTTCCCATCGCGCGAGCTGGCCGCGGAGTCGCTGCGCCTCGAGAACCCCCATGCGAAGGACGCGCTCGCGGAGGCGCTCGTGTGGATCGTGCGCCCGCGCCGGGTGCCCGCGCTCGCGCTCGGGGTCGCGCGCGGGGTCGCCACGCTGCTCGGGCGCGGCGCAGGCACTCCGAAGCGCGCGCTGACGGGGGCGGCGCTCGAGAACCCCGCGATCGCGCCGCCGGCGGCGGAGCTCGAGGCGTTCCTGGCCGCGGAGCCGAGGCTGCCCCTCTTCATGCTCAACCTGAACCGCCATCGCGCGCGGGCGCAGTACGCCGGCGCAGTGCCCGGGGGCGAGCCGGCCGACGTGAGCGGCGCCCGCGCATACCAGCGTTACGGGCGAAACACGCTGCCGTTCATCGTGCGCCGCGGCCGCGGGCCCGTGTTCGTGGGCGAGCCGATCGGCCTCGCCGTCGGCGACCCGGCGCACCCGCTCGCGACGGCGTGGGACGAGCTGCTGCTCGTCCACTACCGCGAGCGCGCGGGCATGCTCGACATGCTCACCGCCGCCGCGTACCAGGCCGGCATCCCGCACCGCGAAGCCGGCCTCGAGCGCGCCGCCCTGATCGCAACCCACCCCGCGTGACGCGCGACGCGTGACGCAACCGGGGTCTGACCCCATGGGCGTCAGCGCGAACCCCTCTGGGGTCTGACCCCTTTCGGGTTCGACGCGCCGAAGGCGTGCGCTTGCGTCCGGTGGCGTCGTGGGTTCAGGCCGCGCTCTGCTTGCTGGCCCACTCTGTGGCTTTGTGGATCACGATCGACTTGGGCTCGCGGCGCAGCGTCGGGGCGGGGTCCCGGAGCAGCGCCTCGGCCTCTGCCCGGTCGGCGGCGGTGAAGTCGCGGGTGAGGGTGCAGAACTCGACCAGAATGCCGTTCGGGTCGGTCGTGTAGACCGAATGGCACCAGTCGTGGTCGATCTCCAGGACGTCCTGGCCGTGGGCGAGCCAGCGCTCCCGACGCCGGGCGAGGTCGTCCATCCCCTCGGCCGAGAAGGCGAGGTGATTCACGCCGACGGGCAGGCCCTGGCCGCGCGAAATGTCCGCGCTCCACTCGCCGAGCGACTCGTCGTGCAGGTCCCAGAACGCGATCAGCTGATCCCGCGCTGACCCCGTCGTGTAGAAGAGGTGCTTCGCCCAGCCCTTGCCCATCGGGGCGACCTCCACCTTCACGAGCTCGAAGCCCATCGCCTCGGTGTAGAAGCGGTGGTTGGCGGCGAGGTCCTTGGTGGCGAAGGCGAGATGATGCACGCCCATGGGGCTCCTCCGGACTCGGTTGGGCCGACTGGGGGTCGGCGGTCGGCTCGGGTGTCGTTCGGATCACACCGAATGCGAGCATTCTCCGTCGGAATGACTCGGAATGGAACTTGTTTCGTGAGCGAGGTCACCTTATAAGCACTGGGAACTGGAGCCCTGAACCGCCATGCGTCTCGCCCTGCGCCTCGTCCTTCCGCTCGCCACGCTCGCCCTCTCGGCGGTGGCGTTCGCGCAGGCCGCTCCCAGCAATCCGCCCGCGGCGATTCCGGAGCCCGCCGCGCTCGCGCTGTTCGTGCTCGGCGTCGGGGTGGTCGGCGCGGTGATGCGCCGCCGCGAGGAGTAGTCCCGCTCTCGCGCTTCGCTTCCCGTTACGCGCTTCACGCCGCGCTCCAGCGCCCCCGCGCCCCACTGTTAGGGACCGCAGGGTCGCCATCCCCCCACCGGCTTTTCTCGCGCGCCCCACTTGACCCGAAGAGTGGCGCTGTTCGACCTTGGCCCGCCCATGAGCGCGCCCGCCTCTCCCGAATTGCCGCGTCAGCCCGAATTCACCCCTGCCCAGACGCGCTACTCGGTCGGATTGCTGATCGTCGTCTACACGTTCGCGTTCATCGACCGGAACATCGTGAACGTGCTGCTCCAGCCGATCTCGCAGGAGTTCGGGCTCACCGACACGCAGCTCGGGTTCTTCAGCGGCACCGCCTTCGGGATCTTCTACGCGACGCTCGGGCTCCCCATCGCGTGGGTCGCCGATCGCGTGCCGCGCAAACGCATCATCGCGGTGGCGCTTGCGTTCTGGAGCGCGGCGACCGCCTTACAAGGCGCGGCCACGGGCTTCCTCAGCCTCGCGATCACGCGCATCTTCGTGGGCGTCGGCGAAGCCGGCTGCAGTCCTCCCGCGCACTCGATGATCTCGGACATGCATTCGCCCGAGCGCCGCGCGCGAGCGCTCGCGGTCTATGCCTTCGGCATCCCGATCGGCGGCGCGCTCGGTCTCCTGATCGGCGGGTGGATGCGCGAGCTGTTCGGCTGGCGCACCGCCTTCCTCGTCGTCGGCATGCCCGGCATCGTGCTCGCGCTCGTCGTCCTCGCGACGCTGCGCGAGCCGACGCGCGGGTACTGGGAAGGCGGCGTACGCCGGGGCGCGGCGTCTTCATTCGGCGACGTGTTCCGCTTCCTCGCGAAGCTCCCGTCCTTCTGGTTCCTCGCCTTCGCCGGTTCGCTGCACGCCTTCTACGGCTACGGCGCCGCTGCCTTCAACCCCGTGTTCTTCGAGCGCTCCCACGGCATGGGCCCGGCCGAGTACGCGACGATCGCCGCCGGCATCGGGCTGACCGCGGGCGTGTTGGGGACCTATCTCGGCGGCTGGCTCGGCGACCGCTACGGCGCGAAGGACGTGCGCTCGTACCCGTTCGTGCCGGGCATCGGCAGCGTGCTCGGGATCCCGTTCGTGCTCGCCGTCTACCTCGCGCCCGGCGCCGAGCTGGCGCTCTTGCTCTCGTTGATTCCGTCGGTGGCGGGCGGCCTCTACCTCGGGCCGACCTTCGCGATGACGCAGGCGATCGTCCCGCCGCACATGCGCGCCCAGGCCGCGGCGATGCTGCTGTTGATCTTGAACCTGGTCGGCCTCGGTGCGGGGCCGCAGTTCGTCGGGTGGTTCTCCGAGCATCTCAAGCCGGCCCACGGCATCGAGTCGGTTCGGTATGCGCTGCTCTACACGATCGTCGTCGGCGCGGGCGCGTCGGCGATCCTGTACTGGCGCGCGTCGAAGACGCTCGGCCGCGATCTCGAGGCGCAGAAGGCGTTCGCCTAGCGCCGGTTCCCGTCAGCTCGGCCGGAAGTTCACCAGCGTGCCGCCCTCGACGTCCTCGTACGCGGCCTCGACGGGCATGCCGACGCGCACCTGCTCGACGTCGCACGCGACGAGCCG
Organism: uncultured Spirochaetales bacterium; assembly: GCA_964501435.1. GTDB lineage: Bacteria > Myxococcota_A > UBA9160 > UBA9160 > UBA6930 > VGRF01. The sequence continues at coordinate 28,909 of CAZCTH010000032.1, forward strand.
CGCGGTGCAGCGCGGTCCCTCTTCGAGCTCGACGATCGCAATGGCGTACGGCGCGAGCTTCGCGAGGGCGGGCAGGTGGCCGGCGCGATCGATGGTGAAGGAGTACACGACGCCGCGGCCGCTCGCGGTTTCCCACGTCCAGTCGTCGCCGAGGCACGCGGGGCAGCGACTGCGCGGGTAGAAGAAGAAGCCGTCGCGCGGACAGCGCTGCATCGCGAAGCGGTGCTCGCGCGCAGCATCGAAGTGCGGCCGTGTGGTCGGGTTCGCGAGGGGCAGCGGGCGCCCCGCCGAGTCGTGTCTCGTGCCCAAGGTCAGGCCCCCTGCAGAATGAGCGCGACCTGCTCGGCCATCATGCCGCCGGTCCCGTTGGCGTAGGCGACGTCGCAGGTCTTCAGCTGGCGGCCGGTCGCGCGGCCCTGCAGCTGGCGCACCGCCTCGGTGAGGTGGGAGAGGCCGCCCGCGGTACCGGCCTGGCCGGCTCCGAGTTGGCCGCCGTGGGTGTTGAGCGGGAAGTCGCCGTCCCAGCGCAGCGAGCGCTCCGTGACGAAGCGCTCGCCCTCGCCCTTGCCGCAGAAGCCCGCGTTCTCGAGCGTGACGAGCACCGTGATCGTGAAGCAGTCGTAGGGCTGCACGACGTGCACGTCGCGGCGCGCGACGCCGGCCATGCGGAACGCGCGATCCGCGGCGACGCGGATCGGGTTGTCGAGCAGGTCGGGGGCGTAGGTGATGCTCTTGTGCGTCAGGTGCTCGCCGAAGCCCGCCACGTACACCGGGCGGTGTCGCCCGCGCGCCGCGCGCTCGCGCGTGGTGACGACGAGCGCGCCGCCGCCGAAGCACGGCATCACGATCTCGAGCAGCTTCAGCGGATCGGCCACGCGCCGCGATCGCATCACGTCTTCGAGCGTGATCGGCTTGCCGTAGAAGATCGCGTCGGGGTTGAACTGCGCGTTGTAGCGGGCGTCGACCGCGATCTTCGCGAGCGTCTCCTCGCGCAGTCCGTACCGCGCCATGTAGCGCTGGGCGACCATCGCGAAGCTCGGCGTCGCGGCGACGAGGCCGGCGGGAATCTCGAACGCGCCCTGCGGCGAGCCCCAGGCGTCGCCGCCGAGGTAGATGGGGAAGTCCATCTTCCCGCGCGCCGCGCCGTCGGGCCGCGGCGGCATCACGCTCGGGCACAGCACGAGCACGGTCTCGCACGCGCCCACCTCGATCGCGGCCGCTGCGCGCCAGAGCATGCCCGCGCTGGTCGCGCCGCCCAGATCGACCGTCTCTGCGAAGTTGGCGCGGATGCCGAGGTACTCGGCGGCCGCGCTCGGCCCGAACATCGGCGATTCGTAGACGCTGCCGATGCACAGCCCGTCCACCTCGCCCTTCTCGATGCCGGCGTCCGCGAGCGCGAGCGCTGCCAGCTCCGCGCAGGCTTCGAGCGAGAACATCGGGCGGGGCCAGACGCGCTCCGGTTTCCACTCGGCGAGGCCCGCGATCGCTGCAGCGCGCTTTCCCATGGGATTCACTCCGTCGCCCGATCATCCGTCCGCGCGGCGCAGCGTTCCGTGCTCCCGAGCACGGATCCTCACAGCTCCGGGGGCCCGCCATGCTTGCACAGCCTCCCGGGCCCCGCGCCGGCACGCGATCGCACGCAATCGGACGCCTCCGCGCGCCAATGCGCGCGTCGAACCCGAAAGGGGTCAGACCCCAATCGGGTTCGCGACCCCAACTGGGTGCGCCGTCCGGGGGCGCGCGGTCAGGTGTCGAGGGGGCGTTCGGCCGGGGGTGCGGCTTCGAGGCGCTGTTCGAGCTCCTTCATGCGCGCCTCGAGGTCCTGCAGCCGTCGCTCCAGCTCTTCGCGCAGCTCGGGCATGCGCTGCTCCATCCAGCGCATCGGAGCGGCCGCGAGCGGGGGCTCGCCGGCGAGCGCGGCGTCGAGCGTGTGCGGCTTGCCCTCGCGCACCACCGCCAGCGCGAGCTTCGCGCCCACGTCGGCGGTCATCACGGCGTGCACCACCTCGAACGTCTCGCGCACGGGCTTGCCGTCGATCGCCACGAGTACGTCGCCCACGCGCAGGCCCGCCTTTTCCGCGGCGGACTTCTCGTCCACCCGCACGATCAGCACGCCGCGGTCCTCGGGCGCGCGCAGGAATTCGCGCAGCTCGGGCGTCATGTCCTGGAGCTGCACGCCGAGTCGCCCGTGGCCCGGGATGAATCGTTCGAAGGACGGGTGGTGCCAACCGAGCGCCGGCGGCGGGTCGGGCGCGGTCGTCGGCGGCGGCGCGGGCTCGGCGGCCGCCGCAAGCGCCAGAGCGAACGAGAGTGTCGAGATCGCGGCGAGTCGCGAGCGCATCGGGGTCACCTCCCGCGCGTCCGAACCCAGGCGCGGCGCTCGGGTTCCGGCTTGCGGAGATCTCGGCGCTCCGTGAGCCGCGGACCGACGCGCGCGGGGTCGGCCGTCGAGTTCAGCCCGGCACGCCGATCACGCGCTCCGCTCGCAGTGTGGCGATCTCGCCAGCCGCGAAGCCCAGCTCCGCGAGGATCGCCTCGCTGTGCTCGCCGAGGCGCGGCGCGAGCGGCGCCGGCGGCGGCGTCTCGCCGCCGAAGCGCGCAGCGGGCCGCGGCTCGCGCACGCGGCCGAGGCCCGGCAGCTCGCGCTCGCGCAGCGTGCCGTTGGCGCGCACCTGCGGGTCCTCGTGCAACTCCTCGAGCTTGCGCACGATGCCGACGGGCACCTCGTGCGCCGAGAGCTTCGCCTCGATCTCGGCGCGCGTGAGCTTCGCCGCCGCCTCGGGGATGTCGCGCTGGAAGAGCGCGATGAGCTCCTTGAAGTGGTTCATGCGCGAAGCGACGGTCGCGAAGCGCGGATCGCTCGCGACGGCGTCGAAGCCGAGCGCGCGGCACAGGCCCTGGAACTCGGCGTCGCTCAGGACCGTCGCAGTGGCGAAGCCGTCGGCGAGCTTGAGCGTTCCGTAGTTGGCGCCGATCGGCGGCTGCCGCGTCACGCCGTCTCCCAGCATCATCACGTCGGAGGCGGCGTCGGGCCACAGGAACGCGATCGCCGAGTCGAGCATCGAGAGCTCGACGTGGCGCCCCGCGCCCGAGACGCCGCGCCCGACGAGCGCCGCGCAAATCGCCTGCGCCGCGGTGAGCGACGTGAGCTTGTCGCAGGCGAGCTGCCGCAGCAGCGACGGGTCGCCGGCCGCGCCCTGCACCGCGGCGAGGCCGGAGTAGGCCTGCACGACGTTGTCGTAGACGCGCTTGCCCGCGTACGGACCGTCGTTCCCGAAGCCGCTGATCGACACGTAGACGAGGCGCGGGTTCAGCGCGCGGAAGGCCTCCCAACCGATGCCCATGCGGTCCACGACGCCGGGGCGGAAGTTCTGCACGAACACGTCCGCGCGGGCGACGAGCCTTTCGAGCACCGCGCGACCCCGCGCGTCGGCGAGGTTCAGCGCGAGCGAGCGCTTGCCGCGGTTCACGACGTGGAACATTCCGGACATGCCCCCGCGGTGGCTGCCGACGTGGCGCAGGATGTCCCCCGCGCCGAGCGGCTCGACCTTGATCACCTCGGCGCCCTGGTCGCCGAGCATCGTGGCGGCGAGCGGCCCCGACACGACGGCCGAGCAGTCGACGACGCGGATGCCTGTGAGCGGTGCGGCAACGGACATGGGCTCTCCTCTTCGGGGACGTTCCTTGACTAACTGAACCATCGCGCGGCGCGCCAGAAGTTCAGTTAGTCAAGGAACGTCCCCGCGGCGTTCCGTATGATCGCGCGTCATGTCCGACGCCGCGCGCGACCTGCTTCGTTTCATCGACGCCTCGCCGACGCCCTACCACGCGGTCGTGGAGGCGTCGCGCAGGCTCGAGGCCGCGGGCTTCTCGCGGCTCGCGGAGACGGCGCCGTGGTCGCTCGCGCCCGGCGCGCGCCACTACGTCGTGCGCAGCGAGTCCTCGCTGCTCGCCTTCGAGGTCGGCGAGGCGCCCCTCGCCGACGCCGGCTTCCACGCGATCGGCGCCCACACCGACTCGCCGAACCTGCGCATCAAGCCCACGCCCGACGTCACGGCCCACGGCTGCCGCCAGCTCGCGGTCGAGCCCTACGGCGGCGTCCTGCTGCACACCTGGCTCGATCGCGACCTCACGCTCGCCGGCCGCGTCGTGCTCGCCACGCCCACCGGCTTGCGCAGCGTGAACCTCGACTTCGCGCGGCCGCTGCTGCGCATCCCGAATCTCGCGATCCACCTGCAGCGCGAGGCGAAGACCGAGGGCGTCAAGCTGAACGAGCAGACGCACCTCGTGCCCGTGGTCGGGCTCGAGGACGCGCCGCCCTTCGCGGAGCTGCTCGCCGCAGAGCTGCGCGCGCAGGGCCACGGCGCGGTCGCCGCGGGCGCAATCCACGCGTTCGACCTGATGCTCGCCGACACCCAGCCCGGCGCGATCTCCGGCGCGCGCGGCGAGTTCCTCCACGCGCCGCGCCTCGACAATCTCGCGTCGTGCCACGCGGCGCTCTCGGCCCTCGTCTCCGCGCAGCGCGCGCCGGCGCCCGCCTTCAGCCGCGTCGCCGTGCTCTACGACCACGAAGAGGTCGGCAGCCGCAGCGCCCAGGGCGCGCAAAGCGGCTTCCTCGCCGACACGCTCGCGCGCATCGTCGAGTCCGCGAAGAGCGGCGGGCCGCAGGGCCTCGCGCGCGCGCTGGCGCGCTCGCTGATGGTGTCGGCCGACATGGCCCACGCCGTCCACCCGAACTACGCGGACCGCCACGAACCCGGTCACCGCCCGCGCCTCGGCGCGGGCCCCGTGCTCAAGGTGAATTCGAACCAGAGCTATGCGAGCGATGCCGTGACGCTCGCCGCGTTCACCGCGCTGTGCCGTGCCCAGGGCGTCGCCCCGCAGCACTTCGTCGCGCGCAGCGACCTCGGCTGCGGCTCGACGATCGGCCCGATCAGCGCGGCGCGTGCGGGCATCCGCACGGTGGACGTCGGCAACCCGATGCTGTCGATGCACTCCTGCCGCGAGATGGCGGCGGTCGCCGACGTCGCACCGATGATCCGCGTGCTCGGCGCCTTCTACGCCACCGCGCTCGAGATCGCGTGATGGCGCGTTTCGACGCGAGCGAGGCGAAGATGCGCGCGGCGGGGCTCCCGGAGCTCGCGATCCGCGCGTTCCGGCGCAACTTCGAGCTGCTCGTGGCGGGCGACCGCGGGACGCTCTCGCGCCGGGAGATCGATCCGATCGACGACGTCCCCATCTTCGAGGAGGCGTCCGGGCTGCGGGCCGCGGGCGAGCGCGCGCTCGGACGCGCCGTCGTGATCAAGCTGAACGGCGGCCTCGGCACCACGATGGGCATGACGCAGGCGAAGTCGCTGTTGCCGGTGAAGGAAGGCCACAGCTTCCTCGACGTGATCGCGCTGCAGATCCGCGCGCTCGCCGAAGCGACGCGCGTGCACGTGCCGCTCGTGCTGATGAACAGCTTCCGCACGCGCGACGATTCGTTGGCCGCGCTCGCGAAGCACGGGAAGCTGTCGGGCGAGCTCGCGCCGGACTTCATGCAGCACAAGGTGCCGCGCCTGCTCGCGAGCGACCTCACGCCGGTGGCGTGGCCGGCGAACCCCGAGCACGAGTGGTGCCCGCCCGGCCACGGCGATCTCTTTACCGCGCTCGTCACCTCGGGCTCCCTCGCCGAGATGCGCCGCCGCGGCCTGCGCTACGCGTTCCTCTCGAACAGCGACAACCTCGGCGCCGTGCTCGACCTCGCGCTGCTCGGGTGGTTCGCCGAGAGCGGCGCGCCGTTCGCCATGGAAGTGAAGCGCCGCGCCGAAGCCGACAAGAAGGGCGGACACCTCGCGCGCGCGAAGAACGGGCGCCTCGTCCTGCGCGAGACGGCGCAGTGTCCCGACGACGAGCTGGCGAACTTCCAGGACGTCTCGCTCTACAAGTTCTTCAACACCAACAACCTGTGGATCGACCTCGACGCGCTCCAGCGAGCGCTGGACGAGAACGACGGCGTTCTGCCGCTGCCCTTCATCCGCAACGAGAAGAACGTCGACCCGCAGGGCGGGGACTCGCCGAGAGTCGTGCAGCTCGAGACCGCGATGGGCGCGGCGATCTCCTGCTTCGACGGCGCGCGCGCGATCCAGGTGCCCTCGCATCGCTTCGCGCCGGTGAAGAGCACCGGCGACCTGCTCGCGATCCGCAGCGACGCCTACGTGCTCGGGCCCGACTACCGCGTCCTGCCCGCGCCGGGCGGTCCGGGCGACCAGCTCGTCGTCGACCTCGACCCGGCCTACTTCAAGCGCGTGGACCAGCTCGACGCGCGCACGCCCCACGGCCCGCCGAGCCTGATCCGCGCGCGCCGCCTCGTCGTGCGGGGCGACCACACCTTCGCGAAGGGCGCGGTGATCGAGGGTGAGGTCACGATCGGGAGCTGACCGTACGCCGCACGGCGTCCCGTTCCCTAATTGATGCTGCGCACCAGCGGCCGCAGCTGCTCCACGTTCTCGCGCACCGCCTCCGCGTCCTCGGCGTTGGGCTCGAGCGCGAGGTACTTCTCGAGGTCGGCGAGCGCGGGGCCGAAGCACTCGAGGCGCGCGTAGAGCACGGCGCGATCGCGGTGCTCGGTGGCGATCTCCGGGGCGAGCATGAGGATGCGGTCGCACAGGCCGATCGCCTGCAGCCACTCCTGCTTGCCGACGTGGATGTGCTTCAGGTTCGAACACATGCGCACCAGTGTCTGGCGCGTGTTCGCGGGGCGCAGGAACACGGGCTCGAGCCGCGCCTCGGGGCCGAGGCTCTGCTTGAGGCGCTCTTCGGCCTCGGCATTCGACACGAGACGGAAGTGGAACGGGTCGCCGAGCACGGGCGGCTCGTCGGGCGTGCGCACGAGGAAGTGCGCGGGGAAGGGCACGCCCTGCAGCGGAACGCCGCAGCGCGCACCGACCTCGATCGCGACGATCGCGAGCGTGATCGGGATGCCGGTGCGCCGCGCGATCACCTGGGAGAGGTCGCTGTTGCGCGGGTCGCCGTACTCGGAGCGGTTTCCGTAATAACCCACCTCGCGCTGCAGGAAGCGCAGCAGCGCGTCGAGGCGGGTCTCGGGCGAGCCGTCGGGCAGCTTCTTGCGCGCGGCCTCGGCCACGCGGTCCAGCTCGGCGAGCGCGCGCGCCGGCTCCACGTGGGCGAACTCGGCCGCCAGCGTGAGCGCGCCCTCGGCGAGCCCGACGGGCGCGCCGGCGCGCAGCTTGGCGGCGAGGGCGTGAAAGCGTTCGCTCGGCGGGTTCGCGTCGTCCATGGGGCGGAGTAAAGGCGCGGCGCGCGCGGCGCGCCAGCGCCGCGCGCGACCCGGGCGAGCCGCGGCCGAGAATTCTCGCCTACAGTCCCTCGCCCTATGCGTCCCCTGATTCGACACGAGATCGCAGGCGTGCCCGTCGCGGACATCGCGCGGGACTTCGGCACCCCCACCTACGTCTACGACGCCGCGACGATCGCGACGCGCGTCGCGGACCTGCGCGCGTTCGACGTCGTGCGCTACGCGCAGAAGGCGAACTCGAACCTCGCCGTGCTCGATCTCGTGCGCCGCAGCGGCGCGCTCGTCGACGCCGTCTCCGCCGGCGAGATCCACCGCGCGCTCGCCGCGGGCTACGTGCCCACCGGCGATCCGCCGCCGATCGTCTACACGGCGGACGTGTTCGACCGCGAGTCGCTCGACGTGATCGCGGAGTACGGCATCGCCGTGAATTGCGGCTCGACCGACATGCTCGCGCAGTACGCGGAGCGCGTGCCGGGCGGCGAGGTGACGCTGCGCGTGAACCCGGGCTTCGGCCACGGCCACAGCAAGAAGACGAACACCGGGGGCGAGCACTCGAAGCACGGCATCTGGCACGCCGACCTGCCGCGCGCGCTGGACGTCGCGGCGCGCGCCGGCCTGCGCGTGACCGGGCTGCACCTGCACATCGGCAGCGGAGCGGATCTCGAGCACCTCGCGCTCGTCGCTGGCGCGGCCGAACGGCTCGCGGGGGAGGTCGGCGGCTCGTTGCACACGCTCAGCGCGGGCGGCGGGCTCCCGATTCCGTACCGGCCGGGCGACGTGCGCCCGGACATCGGCGGCTACTTCCGCATCTGGGACGCGGCCCGCAAGCGCACGGAGCAGAAGCTCGGCCGGAAGCTGCGCCTCGAGATCGAGCCGGGACGCTACGTCGTGGCGGAGTCCGGCTATCTCGTCGCCGAGGTGCGCGCGGTGAAGCAGATCGCCTCGCGCACGTTCGTACTGCTCGACGCCGGCTTCAACGTCCTCGCGCGGCCCGTGATGTACGGCGCCTTCCACCCGATGTCGCTCGCGCCGAGCGACGACGCCCCGCGCGCCGAGCGCGACGTCGTGGTCGGCGGCCCGCTCTGCGAGAGCGGCGACATCTTCACGCAGGACGAGGGCGGCGTCGTCCGCACCCAGCGGCTCCCCGAAGCGCGCGTCGGCGACTTCGTCGTGATCGAGTGCGCGGGCGCCTACGGCTTCGCGATGGCCAGCAACTACAACAGCAAGCCGCGCCCGGCCGAGGTGCTCGTGAAGCACGGCAAGGCCCTCCTCACCCGCGCCCGCGAAACCAGCGCCGACCTGCTCCGCGGCGAAGTCATCCCCGGCGACTGACCCCCGCGACGAAGATTCCGCGCCGCGAAGCGCGAATCGCCTCCGAGCGAATCGAGAGCGCCTCGAAGGCGCTCTCGATTCGCTCCCGAACCCCAAGTCGGCGCCCAGGCTCCACGATGCCCGCCGGCGCAGCGGGCGCGGGGGGCGGCGCGAGTCGCAGCGGAGGCCCGGTCCCCACCGACAGCGCCGCACGCCTCGACGTAACGCATCCTGGGCCGCGAGCGCGCAAGCACGCCCAAACGCAGCGCGCTCTCCACCACCCAACGCCGCACGCCTCGGAGCCAAGGGCCGGAGTCGCGACCGCCCGCCCCCACGCCCGCTGCGCCGCCTCGCTGCTCTTCAGCCGGCCGCCCGGCTCTTCTTCACCACTCGGTGCGCCGCTTCTCGTCGCTCACCCGCGGCAGCTTCGCCAGCCGATGCGCCAGCGTCCGGATGAAGCGCAACCCGATCGCCGGATTCGCCGTCACGAAGCGCTCGAGCTCCGCCGCGTTCAGCACCACCGCCCAGACCGGCCCGGCTGCGTGCATGCTGGCCGTACGCGGCATCGACGTCAGCGTCGCCACCTCGCTGAGGAAGGAGCCCTCGCGTTCGACCCGCGCCAGCTCGCGGCCCGCGCGCGAGACGGTGACGGAGCCCTTCAGCAGCAGGAAAGCATAATAAGAGTGCTCGCCCTCGCCGCACATCTGCTCGCCGTCCTCGAACTTCACGAAGTACGGGCGCAGGCCGGGGCGCTTGCACAGGTCGATCAGCAGCGGGTCCACCAGCGACTCGATCAGCTGCGTGAGCGCGACGTCGTCGAGGTTGCTGCGGCGGCTCGCGGCGTAGGTGGCCGACTCGAACGCCCAGCCGGAGACGGCCGCCGTCACGCGCGCCTGCACCTCGGCCACGCTGCCCGGGCGCCGCGCCGGGTCGAGGAAGAGCATGCTCATGATGACTTCTTCGAGCTCGGGCGAGCAGGTGAGCCGGCGCTCGCTGAGCGCGGGCAGGCCGAAGATCTGGTCGTCGCCGTCGGTGCGCACGAGGTCGCCCCGCTCGGCGAGGTTCACGCCCGTCGCGAAGGCCCAGGCCGTGACGCCCACGCCCCAGAGATCCGTACGCAGGTCGTACTGGTCGAAGCGCTCGTTGCGCTGCTCGGGAGCCTGATAACCGCGCGTGCCCACGCTGAACGGCAGCACGCCGCGGCTGATGCGCGAGGCCTGCGCGACGCCGAAGTCGGTGAGCACGAAGCCGCCGCGGCCGTCGAGCAGCACGTTCGCGGGCTTGATGTCGAGGTGGAGCAGAGAGGCGCGGTGCGCGATGTCGAGGGCCGAGAGCAGGTCGCCGAGCAGGCGCCACACCTGGTCCTCTTCCGCGGGGCCCGCGAGCGTCATCTGGTCGCGCAGGCTGCCTTCGGGGAAGTACTCCATCACCACGAACGCCGGCGAGGCGTCGAGACGCCAGTCGTAGACGCGCGGGATGCGGTCGTGCTGGATCGCGAGCAGCGCGGCCAGCTCGCGGCGGGCGAGGTCGCTCGAGGCGCCCTTCGCGTCGCCGAGGATCTTGATCGCGACGCGCTCGGGCGGGCTGTCGTCGCGGCGGCGGTCGTGGTCGAGGCAGCGCGCGAAGAACACCGAGCCGAACGAGCCCTTGCCGAGGCGCTTGATCAGGCGGTAGCGGAAGCGCGCGCGGAGCTCCGAGCCGAAGCTCGGCGCGACCGGCGCCGCAGGCGCGCTCGCGGTCGCTTCGCTGTTGCTGCCTTCCGGCTTCACGCGCACCCCCGTCTCTTCGTTGCGGAGGAACCCGCGGGCGGCTTGAGGTGGCCCGGGCCCCGATCCCCGGCGGCGCGGGCGTCCTGGAAGGCGAGTTGCCGCCCACTTGCCGGTTCCTGCTTGCTCCGTCGGCGGCGCGCGGGTACCAAGCCGCCACGCAACCGGAGGCTCCCGTGCCCGTCAGTCCCGAACTGCTGCGCGAGCTTTGCTCGCGCACGCTCGACACCACGAACTTCAAAGGCCTCGGCACCCGCATCGAAGGCAAGGTGCGCGACAGCTACGTCGACGAGAAGAAGCGCACGATCGTCGTCTCCGACCGCGTGAGCTGCTTCGACGTCGTCGTGGGCACGATCCCGCTGAAGGGGCAGGTGCTCAACCAGATGGCGGCGTTCTGGTTCGAGAAGACGCGCGAGATCGCCCCGAACCACCTGCTGTCGGTGCCCGACCCGAGCGTCTCGGTCGTGCGCGAGGTGAAGATCCAGCCCGTCGAGTTCGTGACGCGCGCCTATCTCACCGGCGTCACGTCCACGTCCATCTGGACCGCCTACGCGAAGGGCGCGCGCGAGTACTGCGGCCATCGCCTGCCCGACGGCCTGGTGAAGCACCAGAAGCTGCCCCAGGCGATCGTCACGCCGACCACGAAGGCGGAGAAGGGCGAGCACGACGAGCTCACCTCGCGCGCCGAGATCGTGCGCCGCGGCGTGATGAGCGCCGATCTCTACGACCGGGCCGAGGCGCTCGCGCTGAAGCTGTTCGCCGCGGGCAGCGCCTGGGCGGAGAGCCGCGGGCTGATCCTCGTCGACACGAAGTACGAGCTCGGCCTCGACGAGGCGGGCAACCTGGTCGTCGCCGACGAGATCCATACGCCCGACTCGTCGCGCTACTGGTACCTCGACACCTACGCGCAGGCGATGCGCGAGGGCGCGGACCCGAAGGCGCTCGACAAGGAATACGTGCGGCGCTGGTTCGTGAACGAGAAGGGCTACAAGGGCGACGGCCCGCCGCCGCCGCTCCCCGACGACGTGCGCGTCGAGGCCGCGCGCCGCTACATCGAGTCCTTCGAGCAGCTCTCGGGCCGCCCGTTCGTGCCCGATACGTCCGAGCCGATCGCGCGCATCCAGCGGAACCTCGGGCTGTAGGGCGCATGACCGAACCGCAGCGGCCGGCGGGCGACGGCATCACGCCCGCGTACTCGAACTACGTGCTCGCCCTGCTGTTCGTCGCCTACGTCTTCAACTTCGTCGATCGCCAGATCCTCGGCATCCTGCTCGACTCGATCAAGCAGGATCTCCACGTCAGCGACTCGGTGATGGGGCTCCTCACGGGCACCGCGTTCGCCGTGTTCTACGCGACGCTCGGCCTGCCGATCGCGCGCCTCGCCGACGTGTGGGTGCGCCGCACGATCATCGCGTTCGGGCTCGCGCTGTGGAGCGGCATGACGGCGGCGAGCGGCCTCGCGCAGAACCTCGTGCAGCTCGCGGGCGCGCGCATCGGCGTGGGCGTCGGCGAGGCGGCGCTCTCGCCGCCCGCGCACTCGCTGATCTCCGACTACTTCCCCGTCGAGAAGCGCGCGACGGCACTCGGCGTCTACGCCGTCGGCATCCACGTGGGCACGCTGTTCGGCTTCAAGGGCGGCGGCATGCTCGACGACGCCTTCGGCTGGCGCATGGCATTCATCCTCGTCGGCGCGCCCGGCCTGATCCTCGCGCTGCTCGTCTGGCTCACCGTGAAGGAGCCCGAGCGCGGCCGCACCGATCCGTCGCACGCGCCGCGGCCCGCGGCACCGCCTGCGCGCGAAGTGATCGCGTACCTGATGCGCCGCCGCTCGTTCGTCTACCTCGCCACCGCCATGGGCTTCACGGCGTTCGCCGGCTACGCGTTCTCCGTGTGGGCGCCGACCTTCCTGCGGCGCGTGCACGGCTGGTCGTCGAGCGAGGCGGGCGACCTCGGCTGGCCGATCGGCGTCGGCGGCGCCATCGGCTCGATCCTCGCCGGGTACCTCGCGGACCGGCTCGGCCGCCGCGACCCGCGCTGGTGGGCGTGGGTGCCCGCGCTCGCGGGCGTCGGGCCGCTGCCGTTCACCCTCGCGTTCCTGTTTCACGGCGATCCGGTGACGGCGCTCTGGGTCGCGACGCCCGGCATGGCGATCGCCGCGTTCTATCAGGGACCGAGCTTCGCGACGGTGCAGAACCTCGCGCCGCCGGCGATGCGCTCGGTGGCGAGCGGCCTCTTGCTCTTCATCACCACGATGATCGGGTACGCGGCCGGACCGCCGGCGATCGGCCTGCTCAACGACCACGTGTTCGCGCACCACGGCGAGCTCGCCGTGCGCTACTCGCTCGCGGTCGTGCTCACCGTGGCGGGAGCGGGTGGGTCGCTCTTCTACGCGCTCGCGGCGCGCCATCTCCGCGCCGACCTGCAGCGGAGCGGCTCCTAACAGGTGAGCGCGCTGGAGATCTCCCCGCTGCGCGAGGACGAGCTGCGCGCCGGAGCGCGGCTGCTGGCGCGCGCGTTTCGCGAGAACGCGATGAACCGCGTCGTGTCGCCGGGCTCGCCGCGCCGTCGCGAGCGCGCCAACGAAGCCGGCATGCGCGCCGTGCTGCCCGCGGCGCGGAGCGCCGGCAGCGTGCTCGCCGCGCGCGAAGCAGGGCGCCTCGTGGGCGTGCTGATCGCCCTGCCGCCGGGCGTCGTCACGGTGGGGCGCCCGCGTTGGCTCGACGCCATGCGCATCCTGCTGGTGCAGGGGCCGGGGGTCGCGGGGCGCTGGTCGGCGGTCGCCGAGGCGCTCCAGCTCCACCGACCCCTCGCGCCGCACGCGTATCTCGCGACCCTCGGGGTCGAGCCCGATCGGCAGCGCGCCGGCGTCGGGCGCGCGCTGGTGGCGCAATGGCTCGCCGCGATTGACGCTCGGAGGGAGCGTGCGTATCTGGAAACGGATTCGAGCCAGAACGTCCGTTGGTACGAGCGCTTCGGCTTCGCGGTCCGCGCGGAGCTGGAGGTGCTCGGCGTGACCGTGCACTTGATGGAGCGACAGCCCCGAGATGCCTGAGAAGCCGAAGAGCCCGTACGAGATCCTCGGCGTCGCTCGCGACGTCGACGCCGACGCGCTGCGCAAGGCCTATCGGAAGCTTGCGAAGAAGTTCCATCCCGACGCCAACCCGGACGACAAGAAGGCCGAGGAGCGCTTCAAGGAGATCTCGCGCGCGTACGACGTGCTGTCGGATCCCGAGAAGCGCCGCGCCTACGACGAGTTCGGAGACGTCGCGACGCAGCCGGGCTTCGATGCGAACGCCGCGCGCCGCGCGCAGGCCGACTTCGGCCAGGCGTTCCGCGGCACCCACGGCCCCGGCTTCGACCTCGGCGGCGAAGGCGGCATGGACGAGTTGCTCGGGCGCATGTTCGGCGGCGGCGGCCCGCGCGGGCGGGGCGGCTTCGGCCGGCAGATGCGCGGCGCCGACGTCGAGGCCGAGCTCGAGCTCGACTTCCTCGAGGCGGTTCACGGGGGCGAGAAGAAGCTCACGCTGTCGAGCGCGGGGCCGCGCGGCGGCGCGCACGCCGAGACGGTGACGGTGCGCATCCCGCGCGGCGTCGGCGATGGCGGCCGCATCCGGCTCGCGGGGAAGGGCGGTGCGGCGCCGGGCGGCGGTCCGCGCGGCGACCTGTACGCGACGATCCGCGTGCGTCCCCATCCGGTGTTCCGCCGCGAGGGCCGCGACGTCGTGCTCGACGTGCCGATCACCGTCGGCGAAGCGGTCCGTGGCGCGCAGATCGAGGTGCCCACGCTCGACGGGCGCGCGACGGTCTCGATTCCGGCCGGCACCGACAGCGGCCGCAAGCTCCGGTTGCGCGGCAAGGGCGTCCCCGACCCCAGCGGCGGCCCGGCGGGCGACCTCTACGTCGTCGTCCAGATCCGCGTCCCCAAGAAGCTGGACGCCGAAGCCCTCGCCCACCTCGACGCGCTCGAAGCGCACGAGGCCAAGGACCTCCGCGAAGCGCTCTTCCGAAGCTGACTCGCGTCAGAGGCGAGATCTCCCAAGCGCCGGCGCTCTCTCGAACGCCAGCGCGGGAGGCGCGGCCCACGGCCGCGCCGACCCGCGCCCTCCCGAGAAGGTGTCCGCGCGCGGGCCGAGCACGAGCCGCAGCGGGGGGCCGGGGGCGCGCGGAGGCGGCGTAAAGCGCAGCTCGGCCCCGCATCCAAGC
>CAZCTH010000033.1:0-42104 GCA_964501435.1 uncultured Spirochaetales bacterium
CGCGTGCGCCTCGCGCGCGGCTGACGCGCCGCCGCACGCGCGGCTGACGCGCCGCCGCACGCGCGGCTGACGCGCCGCCCCGCGCGCGGACTCAGCCGACGTTCGCGCCGATCGGCGCGTCGCCGATGATCTGCGCGCGCTCGAGCTCCGCGATCTCCGCCTCCGACAGGCCGAGCATCCCGCCCAGGATCTCGCGGTTGTGCTCGCCGAACAGCGGCGCGTGTCGGCGCGGCTCGGGCTGCGCCTCTTCGAGGCGCCACGCGGACTTCGGCTGTGGCCACGGCTGCATGCACGGATGCGGCAGGAACGTCCACGAGTCGCGCGCGACGAGGTGCGGGTCCCAGTGGATGTCCTGGGTGTTGAGCACGCGCGCCGCCGGGATCCGCAGCGCTTGCAGCGACTCCATGGCGGCCTGCGGATCCTGCCCGCGCGACCACGCGGCGATGCGCGCGTCGAGCGCGTCGTGACTCGCTCGGCGCTCCGCGAGCCCGAGCCCCGCGAGCTCGGGCGCGCCGATCGCACCCGCGAGCGCGCGCCACTCGGCGTCGTCGCGCACGGAGATGGCGAGCCATTGGTCCTGCCCCGCGACGGGGTACACGCCCTGCGGCGCCCAGCGCGCGTGGCGATTCCCGTGATGGGTCGGCTTCTCGCCGCGCAGCGAGGCCGCCGCGAACGCTTCGCCGAGCATCTGCGACATCGACTCGCGCTGCGCGAGGTCGATCCACACGCCCTGCTTCGTGCGTCGGCGCTGCACCAGCGCGAGCACGACGGCGCTGACGGCGGCGAGGCCGCCGATCGGGTCGCCGTAGGAGACGCCGGTCTTGTAGGGGATGCCGTCGTCGCCGTAGCCGGAGAGCGAGGTCATGCCCGCCATCATCTCGACGATCGGGCCGAAGCCGACGAGGTCGCGCTCGGGCCCCGTCTTCCCGAAGCCAGCCATGCTGACGAGGATCAAGTCGGCGCGCGCGGAGCGCAGCACGTCCCAGCCGATGCCCAGCTTGTCGAGCACGTCGGCGCGGTAGTTCTCGATCACGACGTCGCACTTCGCCACGAACTTCAGGAACAGCTCGCGGCCGCGCGGCTGCGCGAGGTCGAGCGTCAGCGACTTCTTGTCGCGCGCATAGTCGTTGAAGTAATAACTCGCGTTCCACGGCTGCGGATGATCCACCGGCAGCAGCGTGCGCACGTTGTCCCAGGCGCGCGGCGACTCGATCTTCACGATCTCCGCGCCCATCTCCGCGAGCACCCGCGTCGCGTACGGGCCCGCCCACATCATCGTGAGGTCGGCGATGCGGATGCCTTCGAGGGGAAGCCGCTTCATCGCGCATCTCCCAGCCAGTCGGCGAGTGCCGCCTGGGTGTCGGCGCCGGGCTTCGCGAGCGCTCCGGCGCGCCAGTCGAGGCCGAGGAACATCCGGCCGGGCACGCGCGCGCGGCCCGCAGGCGTGTCCACGGTGTCGAAGAAGCCGCGGTCGTTCAGCGACGCGTTGCCGAGCAGGTCGAGCGGCGTCATCACCGCGCCGATCGGCACCTTGTGCTTCGCGCCGAGCCCGACGAGCTCCGCCTTCGTGCGCGGCGCGAACCAGGCCTTCACCTTGTCGCCGAGCTCCGCGTCGTCCTTGATGCGCTCCATCGGGTCGAGGAACTTCGGCTGCTGCAACTCCGGGTCGCCGATCAGCGCGAACAGCGCGGGCACCTGGCGGTGGAGCGTGCACACGCCGGCGTAGCCGTCCTTCGCCGGATACAGGCCCCACACGGCGTTCGTGCGATTGCCGAGCCGCGGCGACGGCACGCCGTCGACGCCGCTGCGCGGCCCGTACAGCTCGAGCATGCCGGCCGCGCACTCCTGCGCGCTGATGTCGATCCAGTCGCCCTCGCCGTGGAGCAGCGCGCCGTAGTAGGCGGTGAGGGTGGCGCCGAAGCCGTTCAGGCCGAGCAGCTTCCAGGCCTGGTTCGCGCCGTTCTGCAGCGGCGGGCGCGAGATCACGCCGGTGAGCGAGTGCAGGCCGCCGGCCGCGTGGGCGACGAGATTGGTGGCCTCGTAGTCCGCGTACGGGCCGTGCTGCCCGAACGCGGTCAGCGAGGTGACGACGAGCGCCGGCTTCTCGGCGCGCAGCGCGTGGGGATCGAGCCCGCGCGCGGCGAGCGCACCGGGGCGGCCGTCCTCGACGATTGCGTCGGCCGCGAGCGCGAGCTCGCGAAGCCGTGCGTCCGACACGGCGACGCGCCGCTTGCCGGCGAGCAGCGCCGCTTCCTCGTCGGAGGTGAGCGCGTCGGCCGGGCCTTCGCTGCGCACGACGTCGGCGCCGTAGCCCGCGAGGAAGCGCGTGGCGAAGGCGGCGGGAACGCCGCCGCCGATCTCGAGCACGCGCATGCCGGAGAGAGGGAGTTCTTGGCTCATGGGAGCGCGATGTTGGCACGCGGCGCGCCGCGCGGCCCGGGCCGGCTGCGAACGCGATCTCGGTCGCAGACTCGCAGCGCGGCGCTCAGGCCGGAAGCGCGATCCCGTAGAGCGCCGCGGCGTTGTCCTGGAGGATCTTGCGCTTGCGCGACGCGCTCCAGCCCGCCGAGATCTCCGCGATGTGCTGCTGCACGTCGGGGTACAGGCAGGTCGGGTGCGGGAAGTCGGTCTCGAACAGCACGTTGTCCTCGCCGACCTGGTCGATCAGCTTCGTCGGCGCCGTCTTCTCGAACCAGAAGCAGCCGTAGACGTGCTTCTTGAAGTACTCGGACGGCGCCATCGCGAGCGCGCGCTCGCCTTGCGAGCCGGTCTCCGCCCACTCGTAGTCGATCGACTCGAGCACGAACGGGATCCAGCCGATGCCGCTTTCGACGGAGACGATCTTCAGCTTCTTGCAGCGCTCGAAGAGCCCGCTGTAGAGCAGGTTCGAGATCACGCGCGAGTTCTCGATGAACAGCGCGGACGAGCCGAGCGCGAGGCGGCGGCGCATGCCCATCGAGGGCCACGCGGCGCGGCCGAACATGTTGAACGAGGTCTCGCTCGCGCCGATGTGGAAGTTCACCGGCATCGCGGCGTCGTCGCACGCTTCCCAGAATGGCAGCCAGGCCGGGTCGCCGAGGTCGGGCAGCCCGATCGAGTCGGGGTCGCTGCACATCACGATGCCCTTCATGCCGAGCGCCTTCGCGCGCGCCACCTCTTCGACGCTCTGCGCGATGTTCCACCACGGCATCAGCGCCATCGGGAAGATGCGGCCGCCGCACTGCGCCTGGATCTCCGCCATCGCCTCGTTGTAGATGCGCGCGCAGGCGAGGCGGAGCGCGCCGTCCTGCACCTTCATGAAGTTCTGGCTGCCGAAGCCCGCGACGTTCGGGTAGAGGATCTGCGCGTACAGCCCGAGCTGGTCGAGCATCGCGACGCGCGCCTGCATGTCCCACGACGCGACGTGCACGTCCTCGATCTGCCACGCGAAGAACTCGGGGCCGCGCGACTTCGCGCCGTCCTTGCGGATCACGCTCGAGGGCGACGACGTGGAGATCTGCACGTCGCGGTCGACGACCCAGATGCGCTTTTCGCCGTCGCGCACGACGCGCGGCACGCGGTCGCGGAGCGCGGCGGGCGCGCGCTTCGTCCAGAGATCGTGCGGCTCGCTGATGTGCGCGTCGACGTCGATGATCGAGAGACCGTTTCCGGCAGCCATGGCGCTCTCCTCGTTCGGGCACCCCGCCGGCTTGGTAGCGAACGCCGCGACCCCTGCGTTTCCTGAATTGGGGGCAGACCCCGATTCGGGAAACGTCGATGCGGGTCACGCGCGGCGCGTTCCGACGAAGATCTTGCCGCGCCACGGGTCGGGGACGGTGCGCGCGTCGAGGCCGCATGCGTCCATCAGGCGCAGCCAGGTCGCCTCGGGGAAGAGGCCCTCGCTGTGGCGGTCGAGCTCCGTGCGCGTCGTGCCGTCGGCCTCGCGCAGCACGAACGCGTAGACGACCTCGAACCGGGTGTCGCTCGGGTCGGGGTCCCAGCTCCACTCGAGGTAGCGGAGCGCGCGGCCGTCGGGCGCGTCCTCGCCGCCGTGGTCGGTGCCGCCGTCCGCGTGGGTCGCCCCGCCCTCCTCGTGCGGCGTCGCCTCGCCGAAGCTCTCGCGCGTGCAGTCCGGCGCGAGCACGACGACGCCGCCCGCGCGGCAGTGCGCGGCTGCCGTCGCGATCGTCGCGTGCAGGTCGGCCTCGCTCGCGGCGTACATGATCGCGTCGTGCACGAGTACGACGTCGAACGTGCGGCCGAGCCGCAGCGTGCGCATGTCGCCCTGCAGCACCTCGCACTCGGGGTTCTCGGCGCGACACACCTCGAGCATCTGCGGCGAGAGGTCGGTGAGCGTCAGCGCGAAGTCGCGCTTCAGGTTCGCGGCGAGGCTGCCCCCTCCGCAGCCCAGCTCGAGCAGCGTGCGCGGCCGCGGCCTGTGGCGGCGCAGCAGCGCCCGGAAGAACGCGCCCTCCTCGACGTATTCGGACGGGGGCGAGAGCAGCGGCCACCACTTCGCCAGCTCGCCGTACATCTTCTGCTCGCTCATCGCGACCTCCGCGGCACCCGTGCCATACTGGCGCCCCGTTGCGAACCCGCACCCAGGAGACCCCATGAAGCTCGGACTCACCGCCGCCGCGTTCGGCCCCGAAGCGAAGCTCAACCTCGACTTCATCAAGCTCGCCGAGTCCCTCGGCTTCGACTCCGCCTGGACGGCCGAGGCCTACGGCAACGACGCCGTGACGACCGCGACCTGGATCCTCGCGAACACCACGAAGATCAAGGTCGGGACCGCGATCATGCAAATCCCCGCGCGCACGCCGGCCATGACGGCGATGACCGCGATGACGCTCGACAACCTCTCCGGCGGCCGCTTCGTGCTCGGCCTCGGGCCGTCGGGCCCGCAGGTGGTCGAAGGCTGGCACGGCGTGCCCTATGGCAAGCCGCTCACGCGCACGCGCGAAGTGATCGCGATCATCCGCCAGATCCTCGCGCGCGAGAAGCCGCTCGAGTTCCACGGCAGCGAGTACAACATCCCCGCCGTCGGCCCCAACACCACGGGCCTCGGGAAGCCGCTGAAGAGCATCCTCCACGGCAACCCGAAGCTGAAGATCTACACCGCGTCGATCGGGCCGGCGGGCCTGAAGACGGCGGCCGAGGTCGCCGACGGCGTGTTCCCGATGATGGTGATCCCGGAGAAGTTCGCGTCGGTGCAGCTGCCGGCCCTCGAGCAGGGCTTCAAGGCCGCGGGCAACGGCAAGACGCTCGCGAGTTTCGACGTCGTGCCGGGCGTGTCGGTCGTGATCAACGACGACCTGCAGAAGGCGCGCGACGCCGTGAAGCCGGGCACCGCGCTCTACGTGGGCGGCATGGGCGCACGCGGCAAGAACTTCTACAACGACCACGCCAAGCGGCTCGGCTTCGAGGAGGCGGCCGTGAAGATCCAGGACCTGTACCTCGCCGGAAAGCGAGCCGAGGCGATCGCCGCGGTGCCGGACGAGATGATCGACGCCGTCGCGCTGGTCGGCCCGAAGGATCGCATCAAGGACCGCCTGCAGGCGTGGAAGGAAGCCGGCAAGAAGGGCCACGTGCACACGATGCAGATCGGCACGGGCCAGCCCGAAGCGCTCAAGCTGCTGGCGGAAGAGCTGCTCTAACCCTCGCGAGGCAAAGCGGATCGTGGCGGACGCGAAGAAGGAAGAGGCGGCGGCGCCGCTCGACTACAAGGCGCTGCGGCTGATGAACGTGGCGCAACTCCGGCACGTCGCGAAGTCGACGCCGGGGATGAACGGCGCCGACGCGATGGACGGCGAGCGGCTGCTCGCGGAAATCTGCAAGCGCCGGCAGATCCCCGTCGTCGATCTCAGCAAGGACGTGGACGTGATCCGCTACGACGCCAAGGCGCGCATGCGCGAGCTGCACGCGCAGCGCGACGCCGCGATGGCGTCGGGCGACGCGGCGGCACTCGCGAAGGTGCGCGATGCGATGCACAAGGCGAAGGGCCAGCTCCGGCGTACGAAGTAGCGCTGCGGCGTTCGGGCTCTAGGGTCCACGTCGGCGACGACGCGGCCGGGGATGCAGCGCCGTATCGCCCGCCTCACACCCTGAAACGAGAACCCGCCATGTCGCGTACACGCACTCCGCTCTCCGGCCTCGCCGCCGCGCTCGCCCTGCTCTTCGCCGCCACCGCGCTCCACGCGGATCTGCCGCGCACTCCGTCCGCCGCGGGCGCGGTGCTCTACTTCATCACGCCGAAGAACGGCGAGACGGTCACCGGCAAGGTGACGGTGCGCTTCGGGCTCACCGGCATGGGCGTCGCACCCGCGGGCACTGCCGCGCCTGCGACGGGCCATCACCACCTGATCGTGGACTCCCCGCTGCCCGCGCTGAATCTGCCGATCCCGAAGGACGACAAGCACCTCCACTTCGGGGGCGGCCAGACGGAGACGACGCTCGAGCTGGCGCCCGGCGAGCACACGCTGCAGCTCGTGCTCGGGGACGCGAACCACATCCCCCACGACCCGCCGGTCGTGTCGGAGCAGATCCGCGTCACGGTGAAGTAGGCCCGCCTCGGGGCGTCGCTACCGCCGCGCGGCCTCGGCCTTCTTCGTGTGCCCGGCGATCGCGTCGGCGATGCGCTTCCAGAGCGCCGGCGGCAGGTCGTGCCCCATGCCCTCGATCTCGAGCAGCTCGGCACCCGGGATCGCGCCGGCGGTGTCGCGTCCGCCCTCGATCGGGACGAGCGGATCCGCTGCGCCGTGGATCACGAGCGTCGGCGCCGTCACCGCAGCGAGCCGCGGCACACGATTGCCGTGGGCGAAGATCGCCGCCATCTGGCGCAGCGTGCCGAGCGGCGTGAAGGCGCGGTCGAACATCATCGCCGCGCGGTCGCGCAGGCGCGCCTCGTCCTGGGGGTAGGCGGGGCTGCCGATCACTCGAGACGCGCGCACGGCGGCCTCGACGTTGCCCGCCCTGTCGGTGGGGCGTGGCGTCAGCAACACCGCCATCGCCTCGGCCTTCGCGGGCGGCAGCGCCGGGTTGCCGGTGCTCGACATGATCGAGACGAGGCTGCGCGTCTGCGCGCCGTGCCGGTACGCGACCGTCTGCGCGATCATGCCGCCCATCGACGCGCCGACGACGTGCGCGGAGTCGATGCGCAGCGCGCCCAGCAGGCCGGCCGCGTCGTCGGCCATGTCGTCGAGCGTGTAGGGCACGCTCTTGCGGTCGGCGCCGGGCGCCATGATCGACGCGAGGTCGGGCACGCCCGCGTGGTCGAACTTCGTCGAGAGCCCGACGTCGCGGTTGTCGAAGCGCACGACGTAGTGGCCGTGGCCCGCGAGCAAGGCGCAGAACTCGTCGTCCCACAGGACCATCTGCGCGCCGAGGCCCATGATGAGCAAGAGCGGCGCGTCGCTCGCGCGGCCGAAGGTGTCGTACTCGAGCTGGATGCCGTTGGCGCGGACTTGGGGCATGGAGATCTCCGGTTTGGGGGATTCGGTGCGGCGGCCGCTCAGCGCGGGCCGGCGGACTCGGCCTTCGCGGTGTGCGCGGCGACGAGATCGGCGAAGCGCTCCCAGAGCGCGGGCGGGATGCCGTGGCCGAGGCCCTCGATCTCCACGAGCTCGGCGCCGGGAATGCACTTCGCCGTGTCGCGCCCGCCTTCCACGGGCACGAGCGGATCCGCGTTGCCGTGCAGCACGAGCGTCGGTGCCACCACCGTCACGAGCCGAGGGCTGCGATCGCCCTGCGCGGCGATCGCCGCGAGGTGGCGCGCCGCCGCATTCGGGCGGTGCGCGCGGTCGAACATGCGCGTCGCCTTGGCGCGGACGTGGTCCGCGTCGATCGGATACCCGGGCCCGCTCGTGGCGTGCGCGGCGGCGACCACCGCCTCGATCGCGCCGGCGCGATCCGCGGGACGGGGCGCGAGCAGCGCCGCCATCGCCTCCGGCTTCGCGGGCGGCAGGCTCGGATTGCCCGTGCTCGAGTACAGCGAGACGAGGCTGCGCACGCGCGGCGCATGCCGATAGCCGAGCGTCTGCGCGATCATGCCGCCCATCGACGCGCCGAAGACGTGCGCGCTCTCGATGCCGAGCGCAGTCATCAGGCCCGCCGCGTCGTCCGCCATGTCGTCGAGCGTGTAGGCGACGCCCGTGCGGTCGGCGCCCGGCTTCATCAACGCGCCGAGGTTGGGGAGGCCCGCGTGGTCGAAGCTCGACGAGAGCCCCGTGTCGCGGTTGTCGAAGCGGATCGCGTAGTGCCCGCGGGCGGCGAGCGCCTCGCAGAACGGCTCGTCCCACTGGAGCATCTGCATGCCGAGCCCGGTGATCATCAGCAGCGGGCGGTCGCCGGGGCGGCCGAACGTCTCGTAGGCGATCTCGATCCCGTTCGCGCGCACGCTCGGCATCGCGGCTCCGACCCCGCTCAGGCCGCGGCCGGCTTGTTGCGCATCAGCTCGACGCGCACGCCGTCGGGATCCTCGACGAACACGATCTCGATCGCGGCGTTCTCCGTGTGCGTCGACGGCAGCAGCGTTCCGCCGCACGCGATCAACTGCTTCGCCGCGGCCGCGACGTCGTCGACGTACAGGGAGAGGTGCGTGAGCCCGAGCTGGTTGCGGCGCGCGGCGGGCGCGCCGATCGCGCCGGGCGACCGGTACCAGAGCAGCTCGATCGCGAGCGCATCCTTGCGGATGAACTGCGAGACGCAGTCCACGCGGCCCTCCACCTCGAGCGCCTTGCCGAACTCGTCGCCGATCTCGTAGCGCTCCGCGACCGCGAAGCCGAGCCCGTCGCACCAGAAGCGCAGCGTCCGCTCGAGGTCGCGCACGCACAGACCGAAGTGGGAGGGGGTGAATTGCATGCTGGCTCCGCGAGGAATTGGGCGACGTTAGGGGAGGAGCGGGAGAAATTGCGAGAACGCTCTACCCTGCCCCGAATGAGACCCCTCGATACCGCTCGCGAGGCGCAGGATGTGCAGATCGAGGTCTTCCGCCGCATGACCGTCGGCCGCAAGCTGGAGCTCGCGTGTGAGCTTTGCGACCTCGGCCGCGAGCGGATCCTCGGCGCCCTGGTCGCCCGGAATCCGGCACTTTCGCCCGACGGCGCGCGAAGAGCGATGTTGCGCGAGGTCCTCGGCGAGGTCGCCTTCGCCGCAGCCTTCGACGGCGAAGGTCGCCAGGTCGCTTGAGCACCGCGCTCTCGCTGAAGCGAGTGCTGGGTGCGCTGGCCGCCAGCGAGATCCCTCACATGGTCGCTGGATCGTTCGCGGGCATGGCCCACGGACTGCTGCGTACGACCTACGACATCGACCTGGTCATCGACCCCACCCGTACGCAACTCGACCAGTTCGTCTCTTCATTGGCGACGGAGGAGTTCTACGTCAGCCGGGAGGCCGCCGACGAAGCGTGGCGACGGCGCGGTCAGTTCAACGTGATCGACCTCGCGACGGGCTGGAAGACCGACCTCATCTTGATCAAGCGACGCGCCTTCAGTCGGAAGGAGTTCTCGCGCCGGCAGCCGGACTCCCTCTTCGGCGTGCAGATCTTCGTGGCGACCGCGGAAGACACGATCCTCGCGAAGCTCGAGTGGGCGCGGCTCGGCGAGTCGGAACGCCAGATCCGCGACGTCGTCGGCATCCTCGAGCTTCGCGCGACGACCCTCGATCGCCCGTACATCGACCACTGGGCGAGCGAGCTGGGCGTATCGGAGCTCTGGGCCCGCGTGCAGCGCGAGGCCGCAGCGGGCTAACACCTCGTTGGAGGCCCCGATGCCCGTCGTCACCGAACGCCGCGGACGCGTGCTGATCGCGAAGCTCGACCGCGCCGAGAAGCGCAACGCCATGAACGGCGAGATGACGCGCGGCCTCGACGCCGCGCTGAACGAGCTCGAGGACGACCCGGCGCTGTGGGTCGGCGTGCTCACGGGACTCGGCGGCGTCTTCTCCGCCGGCAGCGACCTGCGCGACGCGAACCACAACACGACCGAGCGCGGCGGGCCCTACGGCGTGGTGCGCCGCCAGCGCGCGAAGCCGCTGATCGCGGCAGTGGACGGGCTCGCCTACGGCGGCGGCTTCGAGATGGTGCTGGCCTGCGACCTCGTGGTCGCCTCGCGTGCCGCGAGCTTCGCCTTGCCAGAGGTGAAGCGCGGCGTGTTCGCGCTCTACGGCGGGCCGATCCGCGCCGCCCACGCGCTGCCGCTCAACGTCGCGCGCGAGCTCGCGCTCACGGGCGACCCGCTGCCCGCCGAGCGCGCCGAGCGGCTCGGCCTCGTGAACGTGCTGTGCGAGCCCGGGCGCGCCGTGGACGAGGCGCTCGCGCTCGCCGAACGCATCTGCGTGAACAGCCCCGTCTCGGTGCGCCAGAGCCTGCGCGCGATCAACGAGGCCATCGAGGCCGGCGACGCGAACGCGTGGGCAATCAGCGACGACGCGGCGAAGATCGTGCGCGCGAGCGAGGACACGCGCGAAGGCGTCGCGGCGTTCCTCGAGAAGCGCGCGCCGGTGTGGAAGGGGCGTTAGCCGCGCGGAGAGGCGTCCGCCGCGCCCTCCCCCGCCTCCTTCCACCCGAACTGCGCGTAGAGCGCGCCGAGCCGCTCGCGCAGCGACTCCGGGCGCAGGTCGAACTCCGCGAGGCTGTAGCGGTGGCTCGTCTCGTGCTTTCGCGCGCGCGCGTCCTCGGCGGCGAGCACGGCGGCGAAGGCCGGCGTCAGCTCGACACCGAGCTCGGCGTAGAGCTTCTCCAGCGCGCGGCGCGGGTGGCTCGTGAGCTCCGCGTACTCGACCACGGCGCGCTTCGTCTCGGGATGCTCCGCGAGGACGGCGAGCGGATGGAGGTAGGTGTCGAAGGAGATCTCGACCTGCACCGCGAGCGCGCGCTTCGCATCCTCGGCGTCGACGCCGTAGAGCCGGTAGGACGTCTGCAGCAGCTTCAGCAGCGACGGGATCGTCTCGCCCGGGTCGCGCATGGTGATGCCGAAGCGCGCGTCGGGGAACTCCTCGAGCAGCGCGGCGACGCGGCCCGCGAACACCGGGCTCTTCGAGGTGTACGTCTTCTCGGGGCCGTCGAGCGCGAGCTGGCGGCGGATGCAGTCGCGGTAGAAGCGCATCAGGCGTCGGCGCTTCCGCTCGGGCCAGCCGTCCACCGCGTAGAAGTCGAGCTTCCCGAGGTACGGGAGCTTCGTCATCCAGAAACCCGACGCGCAGGAGTAGTAGAAGAAGAGGTCGTCCTCCTCGGGCTTGAACAGGCCCATCGCGTGGATGTCGCGCGTGGCGCGGTAGCGGCGTGTCTCCCAGGCGCGCACGCGCTTCGCGAGGCGCTTGCCGAGGAAGCGGCGATCGAACGCGCCCAGCGCGCGGATCGCCTTCTTCTGGAGCAGCGACGGGAAGTAGAGCTCGATCATGCGGTTCGAGGCGAAGCGGCCCTCGTCGGCGCTCATCAGGCGGTGCAGCAGCGTCGTGCCGCTGCGCGCGTGGCCGACGAGGAAGACGGGCGCGCGGACCTCGATGCGGCGCAGGCTCGGGAAGAGCAGCGCGTCGAGGAAGAAGCACACGGCGTGAAAGCTCGCGACCGCCGGCACCCACACGAGCAGGCGGTAGAGGAACCAGGCGCGCAGCGCGGGGCGACGCTCGCCGAGCGCGAGGCGGACCATCCGCGCCCAGATCGCGAAATCGAAGTGGAACCACATCGCGGGCCACGGTATCGCGCCGCGGCGCCGCAGCGAGTCGCGGGCGATACCCCTCTCGCGTTAGCGTGCGCGCTCCACAGGAGGAGCCGCGCCATGGCGCTGACCGGACATTGTTATTGCGGGAAGCTGAAGTACGAGGCCGGCGGCACGCCGCTGATGAAGCTGATGTGCCATTGCCGCGAGTGCCAGTACTTCACCGGCGGCAACTCGCTGCCGCTGATCGTGACGCCCGAGGCGCAGTTCAAGTACACCGCCGGGGAAGTGAGGAAGTTCGCGCGCACCGATCTCGCCGCGCCCGTCACGCGCGAGTTCTGCCCGAACTGCGGCACCCACGTGGTGAGCCGCGCGCCGGGAATGCCCGGCGCCGTGATCGTGAAGGTGGGCTCGCTCGACGACCCGAGCGCCTTCGGCCAGCCGGGCGTCTCCATCTTCACCTGCGACAAGCAGTCGTTCCACCACGTGTTCGAGGGCGCGCCGGCCTTCGCGAAGACGCCGCAGTAGCGCCCGATGCAGGAGCTGCGCGGCAGGGTCGCGGTGGTGACGGGCGCGGCGAGCGGCATCGGCCGCGCGCTCGCGAAGCGGCTCGGCGCCGAGGGGATGCGCGTCGTGCTCGCGGACGTCGAGACGGCCGCGCTCGAGGGCGTCTCGCGCGAGCTCGCGGCGAGCGGCGTGCCCTGCTTCGCCGTGCGCACCGACGTGACCTCGCAGGACTCCGTGCTCGCCCTCGCCGAGCGCACCTACGACGCGTTCGGCGCGGCGCACGTGCTGTGCAACAACGCGGGCGTGTTCGCGGGCGGGCTGTCGTGGGAGGCGCCGCTCAGCGACTTCGAGTGGGTGCTCGGCGTGAACACGTTCGGCGTGCTGCACGGCATCCGCGCCTTCGTGCCGCGCATGCTGGCGAGCGGCGAGCCCGGCCACGTAGTGAACACCGCGTCGATGGCGAGCTTCACCTACGGGCCGACGAGCAGCGCGTACTTCATGAGCAAGCACGCGACGCTCGCGCTCAGCGAGAGCCTCTTCCTCGAGCTCCAGATGAAAGGCGCGAAGATCGGCGTGTCCGCGATCTGCCCCGAGCTGGTCGCCACGAAGATCGGCGAGTCGGACCGCAATCGGCCGCTGCACCTGAAGCGCGGCGACGCGCCGGCCTCGCCGGAGCGGGACGCGGTCGAGGCCGCGATCAAGGTGGCGACCACCTCGCAGGGTGTCGCGGCCGACGCGATCGCCGAGCGCGCCGTCGCCGCGATCCGCGAGGACCGCTTCTACGTGCTCGCACCCGAGGGCGACGCGTGGCGGCGCATGTGCAACGAGCGCCTCGACGCGATCCGCAGCGCGAGCAACCCGCAGCTGTCGTACTGAGGGCGCGCCGCGCTCCGGCCCGCCGGCGCCGGGGTCTGACGCTGCGTACTTGCGTTTCGTCCTCGAGCGGACGCTTTCGGACGCGCGGGCTCAGGCGTCCGCGTGGGCGGCGAGGTGCGCGAGCAGCTCGCGCGTCACGGCGTCGGCGGCCTGGTCGGTGATGAAGTGCCCCGCGCCTGGCACGACCACGAAGCGATACGGCGCGGCCACGAATTCGCGCGTGCCCTCGGCGGCCGCGCGGCCCACGGTCTGATCGGCGTCACCCCACAAGAACACGGTGGGCACGCGCACCGCCGGCGTGTCGGCCAGCGCGAGGCCGGAGCTGCCCTGGAACGAGGCGCGATACCAGTTCAGCGCCGCGTCGATCGCCGCGTGGGTCGCGAGCGGCGCGACGTACGCCTCCGCGTCGGCGTCCGGAACGCCGTGCTCGCGCAGCATGCGGCGCAGTCGGCGCGCGCCGTCCTCGATCAGCAGCGCCGCGGTGGCGGGATCCTGGAACGCGCGGTGGTGCTTCGAGCGCTCGCTCTGCTTCGGGTCGCTCGCCAGCGCGCGCGCGAAGGCGGCGGGATGCGGGCGCGAGAGCATCGTCAGCGTGCGCACGCGCTCGGGATGGCGCGCGGCCAGCAGCCACGCGAGTTGGCCGCCCCAGTCGTGGCCCACGAGGTGGAAGCGCGGCGCGCTGCAGGCGTCGGCGATGGCGAGCGCGTCGCCGAGCAGGGCCCGGGCCGCATACGCCGCAATGCCTCTCGGCCGCGCGCCCGGGGAGTAGCCGCGCTGGTCCGGAGCGACGGCGCGAAAGCCCGCCGCCGCGAGCGCAGGGAGTTGGTGGCGCCACGTGTACCGCGTCTGCGGGAAGCCGTGCAGCAACAGCACGAGCGGCGCGCCCGCCGCTCCCGCGACGTCGGCGGTGAAGCGGAAGCCGTTCGCTCCGATCTCTCGCGTCTCGACTACCACAGCGCCTCCACGTGGCGATCCGACCCCGGCACGGTGCGCAGGAAGGGGGCGACCAGCTGGACCTTCGCGAGCCCGGCGCGCTCGATCGCTTCGCCGTAGCGGCGGAATCGCTCGAGCGGCCCGCGCACGTCCCCGTCCACGAAGAACAGCTGACACACGCGCTCCGGCCCGCCGGCGCGCGAGCCGAGCTGCATCGGCACGTTCTTCGGCTCGTTCTCGCCGGCGCGCGGCGTCCAGCTCGACGCGCTCTCGACGCTCGACCCGGCGAGCAGCTCCGGCACGCGCTCCTTCGCGAGCTCTTCCGCGAGCGAGCGCGCGTCGCGCCCCATGCCGTCGAGCCACACGACGACCAGCCCGTCGTAGCCGCGATCGAGGGCCAGCTCGAGCGGCACCGGATCGGCATCGCGGTAGGTCGCGCCGAGCCGGTCGAACATCGCGGTGTGGACGTGGGTGCGCTTCGCGAAACCGCGCCCCTCGGCATAGAGCTCGCGCACGCGCGGCCGCGCCCAGGCGTCGAAGTCGTCGTGGCGCTCGGCCTCGATCCAATAGGTGGCGAGGAACGAACCGGCGTCGAAGGGCTGCGCGACCGCGCTCTCGCGGGGCCAGCGCAGGCTCTTGAGCTCGCGCGTCGCGACCCAGCGCGCGCCGGCGAGCAGATGCGGGCCCGCGAGGCAGCCGGCGTAGAAGTGGTCGCGCTCGTACCAGCGGTTGTAGGCGCGCTCGAAGCCGCGCTCGGGGTCGACGAGGGTGAGCAGCATCGAGCCGACCTTCACCGGATAGTCGTCTGCGCCTCCGGCGACGAGCGGGTCGTAGGCCTGCATGCGCGAGCTCCTCTCGGCGGGAGCCTCGCCCGGCGCAGGCGCGCGCCGCAAGGCGCGGCCGGCGTCAGCGCGGCGGCGCCCGGAAGCCCGCCCAGCGGAACGGCGACGCGAGCACGCCGAGCAGGTCGCGCGGGAAGCTGGCGCCGTTCTCGATGCCGACGTCGTCGCTCGGCTCGCGATCCCGCGGCAGGAAGAACGTCCCGAACACGTGGTCCCAGATCAGCACGTCGCCGCCGTAGTTGCACTGCGCGGTGCGCGGGTCTCGCGCGTGGTGCCAGCGGTGCGGGTCCGGCGCACTGAACAGGTAGTCGAGCGGGCCGAGGTCGAGCGCGATGTTGCAATGCTGGAAGCGGCCGATCGCGAGGGTGAGCAACACCTGGAGCGCGAGCGCGTCGCCGCTCGCGCCGAGCAGCGCCAGGGGCGCCGTCTGCAGCGCTCCCGAGAGCACCACCTCGAAGGGGTGCAGGCGCGGCCCGTTCACGCAGTAGATGCGCTCGGCGCTGTGGTGCGTGGCGTGGATCCTCCAGAGCGGGAGCCAGGCGTGCTCCGCGCGGTGGAACCAGTACCGCACGAAGTCGCCCAACAAGAGCGCGAGCGCCGCCTGCCCCACGAGCGGCCAGTGATTCGGCCACACGCCGAGGCCATGCGCGGTGGCGAGCCCCTCGACCCACTTCACGAACAAGCCGGCGGGCGCCGCGAGGAGGATGAGCGGCAGGTCGACGCGCAGGTCGCTCCAGCCGCTCAGCCACGCGCGCCGCCACGGGCGCCAGCGCTCGAGCGCGAGAAACATCGCGCACAAGGTGAAGAAGCCGACCCCCGCGACGACGCCCGGGTGGACGCCGGCGCCGAGGGCCCAGCTCCCGAGCGCGGTGGTGGCGGCGATCGTGCCGAGGTAGAGCGCGATCGAAACTGGCGCCGAAAGCTTCGGCGCTCCGGACGGCGCGGGCGCGGCGCTGCTCACGGCGTTGGGGGGCACGGGCGGAGTAGACGGGCTTCGCGCGCGGGGGTCAAGCGGCCCTCGGCGTGCAAGCGGCCCGCGCCTCTCGCGAAGCGCGGGCCGCCGTCGGGGCATGCCGCCGGTGGCGCGCGGCGCTCAGGCCGACTTCACGGGGATGGCCTGCGCCTTCGGCTTGGTCTCGACTCGCTTCGGCAGCGTCACGTGGAGCACGCCGTTCTTGAACGTGGCCTCGGCCTTGTCGACCTGCACGTCCGCCGGCAGCGCGATGCGGCGCTCGAAGCTGCCGTACGTGCGCTCGCTGCGCGACCAGCCGGCCTTCTCGTCCTTCTCGGACTTCTCGCTGCGCTTCTCGCCGCGCAGCGTGAAGACGGCGTCCTCGACGGAGAGCTCGAAGTCCTTCTCCTCGAGGCCGGGGAGCTCGGCGGAGATCTTCACGGCCTCCGCGGTCTCTTCGATGCCGAGGCTCGGCACGAAGGACGGCGTCGCGGTGCTCCCCGGGAACTCGCGGAAGTAGTCGTCGAACAGGCGATTCACTTCGTCCACGAGGGGCGCCGCCGGGTGCGCCACGCGAACCGCCGGGATCTCGCGCCGGTGAACACGAAACAGGCTGGGGAAACTCATTGCGTCTTCTCCTTGGCTTCGTCCGCGAGAAACCCTCTTCTGCGGACACCCCGATGCCTGTGCGCGCCCGGCGGCGGCGTCAAGCGCGCGACACGAAAAGGTGTCGGGGCGCGGGTCGCCGGGCTCAGAGCAGGCGCAACGCCCGCGCTTGCGTGCGCAGCTCCTCGCGGAACTCCGGGTGCGCCACGTCGATCAGCGCCGCGGCGCGTTGCCGCACGCTCTTGCCCCGCAGCTCGGCGATGCCGTGCTCCGTTACCACGTAGTCCACGAACGTGCGGGGCACGGTGACCGCGGTGCCGGGCGGGAAACCCGTCACGATCCGGCTCACGCGCGCTCCCCCCGCCGGCCGCGAGCTGGACGGCAACACGCTCACCGAGCGGCCGCCGTCGGAGTACGCCCCCGCGATCATGAACACGGTCTGCCCGCCGACGCCGGTGAACGGGCGATGGTCGAACGACTCCGCCGACACCTGACCCGTCAGGTCGACGACGAGCGCGTTGTTCACCGCGACGAAGGTCTTCTGCTGCGAGAGCATGCGCAGGTCGTCGGTGGTGCCGAAGTCGTACATCTCGAACACGGGGTTTCCGTCGATCTGGTCGAGCTCTTCGCGACCGAGCGCGACGAGCGCGCTGCCGACGACCTTGCCCGGGTAGACCGACTTGTACTTGCCGGTGACGACGCCGGCCTTCACGAGGTCGGCGGTTCCGCCCGTGATCAACTCGGTCTGGATGCCGAGGTCGTTGCGGAAGCCGAGGAATTTGGCCAGCGAGGAAGAAACCGTGCCGATGCCCATCTGCAGCGTGTCGCCGTCGTTCACGAGCTCCGCCGCGACGAGGTTGCAGATCGCGTCCGTCGCCGCGATCTCCTCGGGGTTCGGCGGCGGGCCGGGCGGTGTCACCGCGTTCACCGCCTCCTCCGACGCGACGAACCAGTCGATCTCGTCCACGTGCACGAAGTTGTCGCCGCCGGTGCGGATGAACTCGGGATGCACCTCGGCGATAACGCACTTCGCGCCGCGCACGAGCAGGTTCGAGAACCACACGCCGGGGCCGAAGCTGCAGTAGCCGTGCGCGTCCGGAGGCGAGATCGGGACCAGGTAGACGTCCGGCTCCGCGGCGTAGTGCGGCGGCGTGACGCGCGACTGCCAGACGCTGATCGGGAGATAGTCCGCCGCGGCCTCGTGGATGGCCGCGCGATTGAACGGCGTCGCGAAGTTGTCGTGCAGCGTGAACGCGCGGCGCAGGTCGGGCGACGTCCAGCAGAACAGCGCCGCGGCGTGGTCGATGCGCACGTTCTCGAGCTCGCCGCGCCGCCCCCGCTCGGCGAGCGCGCGGCAGAGCGTCTGGGGCGTGCACGTGTAGGTGCCGACGCCGACGGTCTGCCCGGATTGGACGATCGCCACCGCCTTCTCCGCCGAGACCGCTCGCCCGCCCACTCGATCCTGCCAGCGCATCGCAACACCTCCGCGGCCATCGTACTCTGCGCGGAGTCGCGAAGGAGCACCGATGTCGAACGAAGAGGCGATTGCGCGCGTGGTCGATGGCCGCGCCTGGACCGACTTTTGCCGCGCGCTCGAGGCCGCCGGCCAGACGCTGCTGCGCGAGGGCACGCCGGCCACGGCGCTCGATCGCGCCGAGGGCATCCGCTACCTGACGCGCTTGTTACGGGCGGGGCTCGACGCGAACGTCGAGCACGGCGACCCGCGCTTCCCCGGCTTCCACCAGCTCTCGAACGAGACGATCAAGATCGGCAACGACAACCCGGACAACATCTACTGGAACTGCAAGATCTCCGGGCAATACGAGTACAAGCTGCGGGGACGGCGCGGCACGGTGCCGTACGTCTCGCTGTGCACGAAGGGCGGCGGCTACGAGAAGGACGGCACGATGACGCCGCACGGCCAGCTCGACGGCCGCGACCTGAAAGTCGAACCGGACGGCAGCTTCGAGATCGCGCTCTCCTGCGAGCCGCGCCCCGGCAACTGGTTGCCGATGAAGCCCGACACCAATCAGCTGCTGATCCGGATCACCTTCGGCGACCGCGGGAAGGAGACCCCCACCACGTTCGCGATCGAGCGCGTGGGCGCGAGCGGCGTTCCGCAGCTCGACCCGGCGGCCCTCGAGGAAACGCTTCAGCGCGTCACCGGCTTCGTGCGCGGCACGGCGAACCTGTTCGTCGACTGGATGACGGGCCCGTACGCGAAGCACGTGAATCAGCTCCCGTCCGACGACCAGCTCCGTTGCCAGCGGGCGGGCGGCGACGCGCAGATCCACTACCTGCAGAGCCATTGGCGACTCGCCGAGGACGAAGCCCTGTGGATCCGTCCGACGCGCATTCCCGAGTGCGCCTTCTGGAACTTCCAGCTCAGCAACTTCTGGATGGAGTCGCTCGACTACCGCTACGCGAAGATCCACACCAACAAGGTGATCGCGCACTACGAGCCCGACGGCTCGGTGCGCATCGTGGTGGCGCACCGCGACCCCGGCCCGCGCTTCAAGAACTGGCTCTCGACCTGCGGTCACACGAGCGGCGGCATGCTGTTCCGCTGGGTCGAGGCGAAGGAGTTCCCGCCCGTGGAGACGCGCGTCGTGAAGCTCGCGGAGCTGAGCGCGCTGCCGTGAGCGCCGCCGCGCCGACGCGCGACGACGTGCTCGCGGCCGCGCGGCGCATCGCCGGCGCCGTGGTGCGCACGCCCTGCCTCGCGTCGCGCACGCTCTCGGAGATCACCGGCGCGCGCGTGTTCGTGAAGTTCGAGAACCTCCAGTTCACGGCCTCGTTCAAGGAACGCGGCGCGCTCAACAAGCTGTTGCAGCTCGGCCCGCAGGAGCGCGCCCGCGGCGTGGTCGCGATGTCGGCGGGCAACCACGCGCAGGCGGTGGCGCACCACGCGAGCCGCCTCGGCGTGCGCTCGACGATCGTGATGCCGCGCTACACGCCGAACGTGAAGGTGGAGCACACGCGGCGCTTCGGCGCCGAGGTCGTGCTCGACGGCGACGACCTTAGCGCGGCGACGGACCGCGCGAACGCGCTCGCGGCGGAGCGCGGCCTCACCTTCGTGCACCCCTACGACGACCCCGCCGTGATCGCGGGCCAGGGCACCGTCGCGCTCGAGATGCTCGAGGACCACCCCGACCTCGAGGCGCTGGTGATCCCCGTCGGCGGCGGCGGCCTCGCGGCGGGCTGCGCCCTCGCGGCGCCGGGCGTGGCCGTCTACGGCGTCGAGACCGAGCGCTTCCCGTCGATGAAGCAGGCGCTCGCCGGCGAGCCGATCGTGTGCGGCCGCGACACGATCGCCGAGGGCATCGCCGTGAAACGCCCGGGCGCGCTCACCCGTGAGATCCTGCGCGCGCGGGCGCGCGCGCTGCTGCTGGTGAGCGAGATCGACCTCGAGGAGGCCGTCCTCGCGCTGCTCGAGATCGAGAAGACCGTCGCCGAGGGCGCCGGCGCCGCGGCCCTCGCGGCCGTGATGCGCCACCGGGAGGCCTTCGCGGGCAAGCGCGTCGGCGTCGTGCTGAGCGGCGGCAACATCGACCTGCTCGTGCTCGCGTCGATCATCGAGCGCGGCCTCGCGCGCTCGAAGCGCCTCGTGCGCCTGCGGGTCCAGCTCCCCGATCGCCCCGGCGCCCTCGCCGACGTGACGCGCATCCTCGCCGACAGCGGCGTCAACGTGGTCGAGATCGACCACGAGCGCAGCTTCGGCCGCGTGCCGCTCAAGGAAGCGCAGGTCGAGCTCGTGATCTCGACCCGCGGCGGCGAGCATCTCGCCGAGGTGTGCGGAGCGCTGAAGCGGGGCGGATACGAGGCGACGCTGCCGGATCTCTGACGCGCGACCCAGGCGCGACGCCTGCGCTACCCCGTGCGCGCGAGCAGCACGCCTCCGACGATGCTCAGCGCCCAGAGCACCACCGCGACGACCGCGCCGCCGCCGAGCCGGCCCTTGCGCGAGCGGAAGTCCCACATCCCGAACGCGGTCGTGAACGCGGCGACTGCGAGGGCCGCCTGCGCGAACGGGTTGCGCTCGGTGATCGCCATCGACACGGCCCCGGCCCCCGTCGCGGAGAGGCCGCCGATCACGCAGAACGTGACGGGCCAGAGCGTCGAGTTGCGCCAGAACAGCGACAGGTCGAAGCGGTCCCCGGGATCGCCGCCGTCGGGCGACGGCCGCTGCGGGAGCTGGACGCGCGGCTTCTCGGGCTCCACGGCGCGTGCGCGCCCTAGGCGCGCTTCACCACGTCCAGCTCCATCCCGGCGAGGCCGCGCAGGATGTAGCTGGGCTCGTAGCGGAGCGCATAGCCGGCGGGCAGCGCGAACGAGTCGATGCGCTTCGCCACCTGCTCGAACAGGACGCGCAGCTCGAGTCGCGCGAGCGGCGCCCCGATGCAGAAGTGAGCGCCACGCCCGAAGGCGACGCTCTCCTTCAGGTTCGGGCGCTCGGGGTCGAACTTGTCGGGGTCGGGGAACACGCGCGCGTCGCGGTTCGCGGAGCCGAACATCAGCCAGATCATCCCGCCCTTCGGGATCTTCGTGCCATCGAGCTCGGTGTCGCGCGTGACGAAGCGAAACATGCCCTGGTTCGGCGTCGAGAGGCGCAGCGCCTCCTCGACCACCGCGGCGACGACGCCGGGATCGCGCTTCATGCGCTCGAACCAGGCGGGGTTCTCGAGCAGCATCTTGAAGGTCTCGTTGATCACCTTCGTCGTGGTCTCGTTGCCCGCGACCATCAGCTGCTGAATGATCGAGAACATCTCGGGCATGTCGAGGCGTCGCTCGGCGCCGGTCTCGTCCTCGAACTCGGCCTGCGTGAGCGCGCTGATCAGGTCGTCGCCCGGATTCGCGAGGCGCGCCTCGAGCTCCGACTGCCAGTACTTCTGCAGCTCCACGACGTCGCGCGCGGCCTGGATGCGCTGCGCGTCGGTGATGATCGCGCCGAGGCCCGCCACCGAGGAATCGCTCCAGCGCTTCACGTGCTGGAACACCTCGGGCTTCATGCACAGGAAGTGGCCGATCACGCGGATCGGCAGCGGGATCGAGAGCGTGTTCATCACGTCCACGCGCCCGCGCGCCGGCCACTCGTCGAGGATCTCGTCGCTCAGCTCCCGCATCTTGTTCTCGAGCGCGAGGATGCGGCGCGTCGAGAGCGCCTTGCCGACGGTCTTGCGGTAGCGGGTCTGCAGCGGCGGGTCTTCGGTGAGCATCGTCGAGACGCGCGGGAAGCCCTCGCGCATGATCTCTTCGATCTGCCGGTTCACTTCGCTCGTGCCGGCGGTCGCCTGGCTCGCGAAGCGCGACGAGTAGGTCGTCGTGTCGGCCAGGATCTGCGACACGTGATCGTGCCGCGAGACGAACACGATGCCGCTCGCGGGATGCTTCCAGACCGGCGCGCTCTCGCGCAGCGCCGCGTACCACGGAAACGGGTTCTGCTGCATCTCGGGCGCGAACGGGTCGTAGCGGTTGTAGTCGACGGCTGCGGCCACGGGATCTCCTCGGTGGGCGCAGGAAGCGCCGGAGCGGGAGATTTGCACGCGTTTCAGCGAACTGCGAACAGGCGCACGATCACTGGGGCGGCGCTGGCGGGCGAACCACGTGAGAGAGGGACTCCCGCGCATCGCGGCCGAAGGCCTGGAAGAGCTGGTTGGACCGGTCGAGGTCGGGCGACCACGGCCCGGTGAAGATGCCGCCCGGGAGCTGGCGGCGCGTGGCGAGCCGGACGAGGGGCACGCCGGTGGCGTCGTCCGCGAGCTGCAACACGAAGGTGGCGGAGCGGCCGGGTTGGATGATCGACGTGACGCGCGAGTTGGTCGAGCGCCCACGGTCGAACTCGAGGCCCACGACCTCGCTGGACACGCGCAGCACGCCCGGCCCGGCGTCCGCCGTGATCGGCAGCGGGATCGACGCCCCGACCTGGTTGCGGACCGCCGCGTCGAGAGCGCGCATCAGGAAGGAGTGGTCCGTGACCAGCGGCGGCGTCACCGCGCGGTCGTAGAAGATCGTGGGCCGCTCGAAGCGCATCGCACGGAAGGCGCCGAGATCCGGGCGCG
Source organism: uncultured Spirochaetales bacterium (assembly GCA_964501435.1). Classification (GTDB taxonomy): domain Bacteria; phylum Myxococcota_A; class UBA9160; order UBA9160; family UBA6930; genus VGRF01. The sequence continues at coordinate 22,409 of CAZCTH010000033.1, forward strand.
GCCGACGCACGTAGAGCGAGCCCGGCGCGTCGACCCACTGCTCGACGAGGTCGCCGAACGGCGCGGCGACGAGGACCGGCGTCGCCTTCGGGTCGAGGACGATGCGCGGCGAGGACGGCGCCGCGCACGCGGCGAGCGCGATCGCGAGCAGCGGCGCGAGCAGTTGACGGGCTTGCATCGACGTCCTCCGCGGCCTCCGCACGGACGGTAACGCGCCGCCGCCGGTCGGCCTCGCGCGCTTGGCGTCGGCCCCGCGCGCGCGGCAAGCTCGCGTCATGTGGCACACGCGCAGCTTCGTATCGAGCGACGGCCTAACACTTGCGTACCGCGACTATCCCGGCCCCGCCGGCGCAGCGAGCGCTCCGGCGCTCTGCCTGCCGGGGCTCACGCGCAACGCCCGCGACTTCGAGGCGCTGGCGCTCGAGCTCGCCCGCACGCGCCGCGTGCTCTCGCCGGATCTGCGCGGGCGCGGGCGCTCGGACTACGACCCGAATGCCGCGAACTACCACCCCGGCACCTACCTGCGCGACGTGCTGGAGCTGCTCGCTGCGGCACGCGCGGCCCGCGTGCTCGCGATCGGCACCTCGCTCGGCGGCCTGCTGACGCTGCTGCTGGCCGGCGCGAAGCCGGGCGCCCTCGTCGGCGCGGTGCTGAACGACATCGGTCCGGTGATCGACGAGGCGGGCCTCGCGCGCATCCGGGGATATGTGGGCAAGAGCGGCGCGCTGCGCACGTGGGACGACGCGGCGGCCGCGTGCCGCGCGGCCAACGGCGCGGCGTTCCCCGATTTCGGCGCCGGCGATTGGCTCGCCTTCGCGCGGCGCACCTGCGTCGCCACGCCCGACGGCGTGCGCTTCGACTACGACCCGCGCATCGCCGAGCCGTTCGCCGGCGCGGGCGCCGCGCCCGCCGCCGCCGACCCGTGGGCGCTGTGGGCGCCCCTCGCGCACGTGCCGACGCTCGCGATCCGGGGCGCGCACTCGGACATCCTCAGCGCCGCGACCCTCGCCGAGATGGTGCGCCGCAAGCCCGACACGCGCGTCGTCACCGTCGCGAACCGCGGCCACGCCCCCTTGCTCGACGAGCCCGAGGCGCTCGCAGCGATCCGCGCCTTCGCCGCCGGGGTCTGACCCTGCGTCGTCGCGCCGCGGGCGCCGCCCCGCGGCGCTACTCGAGCTCGATCGTGCCGCTGATGTCCATGCGCACGCGGCTCGTGCCGCCCTCGAGGCTCGGCGCGGGGGCGGATTCCGCCTTCGCCATCATCACCATGTCGGCGCGCGCGTACGGCATCGGCGGCTGGAAGCCACCGCCGCCCACGTTCACGCTGATCAGCCCGTAGCTCGACTTGCCGAAGCCCTTGGCCACGAGCGAAGCGCGCGCGCGGAACGCGGCGATCGCCTCCGCGACCAGCTCGTCCTCGAGCTTGCGCTGCGTCTCGCGCGACACCGAGAACTGGATGGAGCGCAGCAACAGGCCTTTCTCTTGCAGCTTGCCGAGCAGCTTCGCGACGTCGCCGGTGTCCTTGCTCTCGAGGATCAGGTCCTGACTCGCCTGCCAGCGCACGATGCGGTTGCCGTCGCCGTACTCCGGGTAGGTGTTGTAGGCGCCGCTCGTCACCTTCACGCCCTTGGCCTGCTTCGCGATCGCGAGCGCCTCGCCCATCTGCTTGTTCACCCGCGCGGCCAGCTCGGCGGGATCGGAGCCCGACGCGGTCGTGCCGATCGTGCCCGTGGTCCAGTCGTTCGCGACCTCGCGCTCGGCGGCCACGCTGAAGCTCACCTGGTTGCGCGGCTGCGGGAGGGTCTGCGCGGAAGCCGCGCTCGCCGCGAGTCCGGTGGCGAAGGCGAGCCCTGCGAACGAGCGGGCGAGGGAACGGGCGGCAGTCATGTCTTCTCCTTGGTGGACGCGCGCAGCCTAGCGGCGCGGCCCCTGATAGGGTCCGGGCTGTGACGAACGCCGACCCTGCGATCTTCAACGCCGCACGGGCGCACCCGTTGCGCGCATTCGCGCGCGCGAGAGGCGAGCGCGACGCGAGCCCTGCGGCGCCCCGGTGAGCGAACGAGGCGCCGACGCGGTCGTGCTCCCGTATTGGCTGGACCGCCCCGCAAGCGAGGCGCTCGAGATCGCGCGCAGCGCGGAAGCGCTGCGCTACCGCGAGCTGTGGATCGGCGAGATGGCCAGCTTCGACGCGTTCGCGCTCGGGGCCGCGATCGCGCGCGAGACGCGCGAGATCGCGCTCACGCTCGGCCCGCTCGCGCTCGGCGTGCGCAGCCCCGTCGCGCTGGCGCTCGGCGTGGGCAGCGTGACGGAGCTCGGCGGGCGCCCGGCGCGTCTCGCGCTCGGCGCCTCGAGCCCCGCCATCGTGGCGGGCTGGCACGGGCGACCCTTCGCGCGTCTGCCCGCGCTCGCGCGCGAGACCATCGCCGCCGTGCGCCCGCTGCTGCGCGGCGAGCGCAGCCCGCACGGCTTCAAGCTGCGCGTGGCTGCGCCCGCGCCGGACGTCACGCTCGCCGCGTTCGGGCCGCGAATGCTCGGCGTGGCCGCGCGCGAAGCGGACCGCGCGGTGCTGAATCTCGTGACGCCCGCCGCCGTGCGCGACGTTCGCGACGCGCTAGAGCGCGAGGCGCGCGCCGCCGGACGCCCGTGCCCGCGCCTCGCGGTTTGGGTCGCCGCCGCGCACGCGCCAACCGACGAAGCGATCGCGCAGCTCGCGCGGCAGGTGTGCATCTACCTCGCCCCGCCCGGCTACGGCGAGATGTTCCGGGCGGCTGGCTTCGGCGCGCTGGTCGACCGCGCGCGCGCCGGCGAGCCGCAGCGCCGACTCGTGGGCGACGTGCCGCGGGCGCTGCTCGAAGCCGTGGCCCTGCTCGGCGACGAGGCCGCGCTGCGCGCCCGCGCCGCCGACTACCGCGCCGCGGGCGCGGACGAGATCGCGGTCGTGCCGGTCACGGCCGGGGACGACGGCGGGCGGCGAGTGCTGGCTGCGCTGAGCGCCACGCGCCTCTAGCCGCGCATCGTCGCGGCGGCATCCTGCACGGCGCGGATGATCTTGTCGTAGCCCGTGCAACGGCAGAGGTTGCCGGCGAGCCCGAAGCGGATCTCCTTCTCCGTCGGATCCGGGTTCTTCTCGAGCAGCGCCTTCGCGGCCACCACGATGCCGGGCGTGCAGACACCGCACTGGAGGCCGGCGTGCTCGAGCAACTTCTGCTGCACGGGGTGCAGCTGGCCCGGCTTCGCGACGCCCTCGACCGTCTCGATCTTGCGGCCCTCGGCTTCGGCCGCGAGCACGAGGCACGCGCAGGTGAGGCGGCCGTCGAACATCACGCTGCACGCGCCGCAGTCGCCGGTCGAGCAGCCTTCCTTCACGCCGGTCAGGCCGACGGTGTTGCGGAGCGCGTCGAGCAGCGTCTGGTGCGGATCACACAGGAGCTCGGCGGCCTCGCCGTTGATCGTGGTCTCGACATGGAGCTTGCGCATGGAGGTTCTCCGACTTTCGATGGACTTCGCTCGGCTGCGCCTCGCTGCGCGCTTCGCTTGCAGTCCGAGAGTGTTATTGGCGCGCGGCGGCGCGGTCGGCCGCGATGCGCGCGGCGCGCTTCGTGAGGACGCCGGCGACGTGCTTGCGGTACGGGATCGTGCCGCGCTTGTCGTCGATCGGGCGCGCGGCTGCCGAAGCGGCGGCGGCCGCGGCGGCGAGCGAGGCGTCGTCGATCTTCTTGCCGACCAGCGCGGCGGCGGCCTCGGGCACGAGGAACGCCGTCGGGCCGACCGCGCCGAGCGCGACGCGGGCAGCGCTGCACGTGCCGTCGGCAGCGAGCGTCAGCTTCACGCCGCAGCCCACCACCGCGATGTCCATCTCGGTGCGCGGGATCAGGCGGAGGTAGGCGTCGGACGTGCGCGCCGCGGGGCGCGGCACGAACAGCGCGACGAGCAGCTCGTTCGGCGCGAGCACGTTCTTGCCCGGCCCGGTGTTGAAGCTCTCGGCGGGGACCTCGCGCCGGCCGTTCGGCCCGGCGACGATGCAGCGCACGTCGTTCGCGATCAGCGCCGGCGTCGTGTCGGCCGCGGGGCCCGAGTTGCACAGGTTGCCGCCGATCGAGGCGCGGCCCTGCACCTGCTTCGAGCCGATCAGCGCCGCCGCCTCGAACAGGCCAGGCCAGAGCGCGATCAGGTCCTTGCGCTTCGAGAGCTCGTCGCCGCACACCGCGGCGCCGATCGTCGCGCCCTTGGCGTCGAGCGCGATCGACGTGAGCTCCGCGATGCGCTTCACGTCCACGAGCACGGCGGGCGTCTTCGCGCCGCTGCGCATCTGCACGAGCAGATCGGTGCCGCCGGCGAGGACACGCGCGGCGGCGCCGTGCTTCGCGAGCGCGGCCACCGCCTCGTCCACCGAGTGCGGGGCTTCGTACGACTTCTGCATGGTCGGTTCTCCGTTGGATGCTTCGCGCGGCGTGCCGCGCGGGATGTCAGCCGCCCGAGAGCGGCGGCAGGAACGTCACTTCGGTGTCGTCGGCGAGCGGGGCGAAGTCGGCGTCGTTGCGGATGTCGCCGTCGATGGCCACCGCGAAGCGGGCGCCGAGCGTGGCCTGGAAGCCCGGGAAGCGCGCGTCGAGGGCCCGCAGCAAGCCGCGCACGTCCTTCGCCGGGAGCGCCACGCGCTCCGCGCCGGTGAGCGCACGCAGGGCGTGCGGGACGGTCACGATCGCCACGGGCCTCGCCTCCCTCAGCCGCGCGCTTGGATCGCCGCGAGCAGGCGGGGCGGCGAAATCGGCAGCTCCGTCATGCGCACGCCCGTCGCGTTCTTCACCGCGTTCGCGACGGTCGCGAGCGGCGCCACGATCGGCGTCTCGCCGACGCCGCGCACGCCGTACGGGTGGCCCGGGTTCGGCACCTCGAGCACCACGGCGTCGAGCATCGGGAGATCGCTCGCCACCGGCATGCGGTAGTCGAGGAAGCCCGCGTTCTCCATCACGCCGTTCTTGTCGAAGCAGTACTCCTCGTTGAGCGCCCAGCCGATGCCCTGCGCTGCGCCGCCCTGGATCTGGCCCTCGACGTACGACGGGTGCACCGCCTTGCCGGCGTCCTGGATCGCGGTGTAGCGGAGCACGTCCACGCGGCCGGTGTCGGGATCGACCTGCACGTCGCACAGGTGCGTCGCGAAGCCGGGGCCCGCGCCCGGCGGATTCACCTGCGCGCGGCCGTTGATCGGCCCGCCGGTGCGCCCCATGCCCTTCGCGATCTCGGCGACCGTGAGCGGCGCGTGGTCGAGGCCCGAGGCCTTCGACGGCACGCAGCGGCCGTCCACGAACTCGACCTGGGCCACGTCGCAGCCCCAGGTCTTCGCCGCGCGCTGGCGCAGCTGCGCGATCACGTCGCGGGACGCCTCGATCACCGCCATGCCGGTCGCGAACGTCACGCGGCTGCCGCCGGTGAGGTCGCAATAGCCCGCGGTGTCGGTGTCGCCCACGATGGGCCGCACCTTCGTGACGTCGATGCCGAGCTCTTCGGCCGCGCAGATCGCCATCGAGGCGCGCGAGCCGCCGATGTCGGGGTTGCCCGTAATCACCGTGGCGGCGCCGTCCTCGGTGAGGTGCACCTCGGCGCTCGACATCATGCCCACGTTGAACCAGAAGCCCGACGCCACGCCGCGGCCCTGGTTGGGGCCGAGCGGCGCCTTGTAGTGCGGGTGCTTCTTGGCCGCCTCGAGCGTCTCGACGAAGCCGACGCGGTTGAACTTCGCGCCGTAGGGAGCCTGCGTGCCTTCCTTCGCCGCGTTCTTGAGGCGCAGGTCGATGGGATCCATCTTCAGCTGCGCGGCGAGCTCGTCGAGCGCCTGCTCCATCGCGAACGCCGACTGCGGCGCGCCGGGCGCGCGGTAGGCGGCGGTCTTCGGCTTCGTCGTGAGCACGTCGAAGCCTTCGATCGCGCAGTGCGGGATGTCGTAGGCCGCGAACACCGTCATCGAGCCGGCGCCGACCGGCGAGCCCGCGAAGCCGCCCGCCTCGTACCAGAGGCGGGAGCTGGCGGCGACGAGCGTGCCGTCGTTCTTCGCGCCGAGCTTGATCTCGATCTTCGCCGCGCCCGCGGGCCCCGTCGCGCGGAACACGTCGTCGCGCGACATCACCATCTTCACGGGGCGACCCGTCTTGCGGGAGAGCAGCACCGCGATCGGCTCGGTGTAGACCGTGGTCTTGCCGCCGAAGCCGCCGCCGATCTCGCTCGGGATCACCTTCAGCTTCGCGAGGTCGAGGCCGAGCACGGCCGCGCAGTAGCTGCGCACCATGAACGCGCCCTGGGTGCAGCACCACACGATCGACTGGCCGTCGGTGTTGGTGCGCGCGACCACCGCGTGCGGCTCGATGTAGCCCTGGTGCACGGTCTGCGTGCGGTAGGTGCGCTCGACCACGACGTCGGCCTGCGCGAAGCCCTTGTCCACTTCACCCTTCCCGAACACGACGCGCGCCGCGACGTTGGTCGGGCCGGAGTCCTTCACGCCCTTGGTGCGCAGGTCCGCGTGCAGGATCGGCGCGCCCGGCGCGAGCGCCTCCTCGATCGAGAGCACCGGCTTCAGCACTTCGTAGTCGACCACGATCGCCGCGAGCGCCTGGTCCGCGATCTCCTGCGTCGTCGCCGCGACGGCCGCGACCGCGTGCCCGTGGTAGAGCACCTTGCCGCGCGCCATGCAGTTGAGGGAGAGGTCGCGGAAGTCGCCGCTGTGGCCCTCGCCGCCCGCGGCTTCGGCCGAGGCCAGATTGGGCAGGTCGTCCGCGGTGACGATCGACTTCACGCCGTCGATCTTCAGCGCCTTCGACACGTCGATGCGCTTGATGTTCGCGTGGGCGTGCGGGCTGCGGAGCAGCTTGCCCCAAAGCATGTCCGGGAACGCGAGGTCCGCGCCGAAGTTGGCCTTGCCGGTCACCTTGTCGATGCCGTCGTGCCGGATCGGCCGCGTGCCGACCCACTTGTACTTCCGATCCGAACCGTTCGCGCCGTTGCTGGCCATGCGATTCCCCTCGAGTGAGGCCGGCACGTTACCGCAGCGTCGGGCCCGGAAGCCCCGGGGCCGAGGCGGATTCGGTGAAGAATCCGCGGGGCGGATTGGTTTCCCGCCTGCGGCCGGCGAGGCAGCGGGCGACAGCCCGCGGCGCGGCGTCCTCCGCCGCCGCGCGCGCATCGGGCACGTTCATTGCGATGGCCCCCGCCCGGAGGCCGCGCGATGAGCCGGTACGCGTACACCCGCCTCTCGGCCCAGGACGACGACTTCCTGCGCTGGGAGACCCGCAGCCTGCCGATGCACGGCGTCGGCGTGCAGATCTTCTCCGCGGGGCCCCTCGCCCGCGGCGGCGGCGTCAACTTCGAGGCGATCTGCGAGTCGGTCGCCGCGTCACTCTCCCGAATTCCGCGCTTCCGGCAAAAGGTCGCCTCGGTCCCCGGCACCGCGCGCGCCGTGTGGGTGGACGACGAGCACTTCCAGCTCGATCACCACCTCCGGCACGTGGCGGTCGCGCATCCGGGTGCGGAAGAGCAGCTGCGGCGGCTGGTGGCGCACATCGCGGAGGCGCCGCTCGACCGGGGCCGCCCGCTGTGGGAGTGCTGGGTGGTCGAGGGGCTCACGGGCGGCCGCTTCGCGTTCGTGACCAAGGTGCACCACTGCATGGTCGATGGGGCGGCGGGCATGCAGGTGATGGGGCAGCAGCTCTCCCGCGATCCGAACGCGCCGCTGCCCGAGGCGCCGCGCTGGACGCCGAAGAAGCCGCCCAGCGCATTCGAGCTGCGGCGCGACGACTGGTTCTTCCGCGCGCGCCTGCCCTGGCGTCTCGCGGGTGAAGCGCTGCGCGCGCTGCGCGAACCGGAGAAGACGCGCGAGATCCTGCGCGAGCGCGTCGGCGCGCTGGCCGAGCTCGCGCGCTTCAAGGTGGAGGCCGCTTCGGACACGCCGCTCAACGGCCCGATCGGCCCCCACCGCATCGTGGACTGGGCGAGCTTCCCGCTCGCCGAGGCGCGCGAGGCCGCGCACGCCCACGGCGCCTCGTTGAACGACTTCGTGCTCGCGATCGTGACCGGCGCGCTGCGCGGCTTCTTCGAGGAGCGCGGAGTCGATCCGGAGCGCCTCGACTTCCGCGCCAGCTGCCCCGTGAACGTGCGCAGCGCGAAGGAACGCGAGCGCACGGGCAACTTCGTGTCGTCGTGGGTGGTCGAGCTGCCGCTCGCCGAGCGCGATCCGGTGGCGCGACTGCGCAAGCTCCACGAGGCGACGCGCACGCTGAAGGAACGCCACGTCGCGAGCGGCGTGCAGAGCTTGATCGCCCTCCACGAATGGTTGCCGCTCGATCTGCAGAAGCTCTCGCGCGGCGCGCAGAACGTGGTCGTCACCAACGTGCCCGGCCCGGACTTCCCGCTGTACCTGCGCGGTGCGCGCCTCGAGGCGATGATGGCGCTCGCGCCCCTGATCGCGAACGTCGGGCTCGCGATCGCCGCCACGAGCTACGACGGGAAGCTGTGCATCGCGCTGAACGCCGACGAGGACCGCGTGCCGGACCTGCACGAGGTGGTGCGGCTGCTGCGCCACGCGCACGCGGAGCTCGTGCACACGGTCGTGCCGAAGCGTGCGGCGCCGGCTCCCGCGGCGGAGCCGAGCGCTGCGGCGGCAGAGCCGCTGCGCACGCTCGGCCCCGTGGCCACGCGCGCGTGAGCCGGCCTGCGCCCGCGCGCACAGTTGTTAGCGTGCGCGGGTGACGAGACGGGGGAAGAACGCGCGGTCGAAGCGGGCGCTGGTGCTTTCGGGGGGCGGCGCGCGAGGCGCCTACGAAGCGGGCGTGCTTCAGTACCTGTTCGGCGGCCTGCCGAAGAAGCTCGGCCATGCGCCGCGCATCGACTTCGTGAGCGGCACCTCGGTCGGCGCGATCCACGCCTGCTTCGTCGCCGCGACGATGCATCAGGGCGAGGAGCGCGCGGCGCAGCTCGCCGACGCGTGGGAGAGCCTCGCGCTCTCGGAGCTGTTCGGGTCGGCGGTCGGGGAGCTGCTGCGCCTGCCGCGGCGCATGCTCGGCACGCTGCGCGCCCCGAAGGCGCTGCGCGAGGGCGCGCCGCCGGATCGCCTCTACGGGCTGCTCAACCCCGAGCACCTCGAGCGCATCGTGCGCGAAGTGATCCCGTGGGCGCGCATCCGGCGCAATCTCGCCGAAGGGCACCTCGAGGCCGCATGCGTGTCGGCGACCGAGATCGCGACGGGACGCGCCGCCGTGTTCCTCGACGCGCGCGACCGCGACACCAGCGCCTGGGAGCACGACCCGAGCATGGTGGCGCGCCCCGTGAAGCTCGGGCCCGCGCACGCGCTCGCCTCCGCCGCGATCCCGCTGCTGTTTCCCGCGGTGCGCATCGGCGAGACGTACTACGCCGACGGCGGGCTGCGCGTGAATACCCCGCTCGCGCCGGTATTGCGCCTCGGCGCGGACCAGGTGCTCGTGATCGCGCTGCGCAAGGGCGCGACGGGCGGCGCCGAGGGCGACAGCGCCGCGCGACGGGTCGCGAGCTACGGCAATCCGCTGTTCCTGTTCGGCAAGGTCCTGAACGCACTGCTGCTCGACCACATCGACAACGACCTCGCGCACATGCGCATGCTGAACGACGTCGTGCGCCGCGTGCGCGACGTCGGCGGCGAGGGCGTGCTCGCGCGCGTCAACGAGTCGGTGCTCGCGGAGCGGGGCCACGCCATGCGCGTGATCGAGGACCTCGTGGTGCGGCCGTCGCAGGACCTCGGCGTGATGGCGGGGGAGACGCTGCGCGGCGTGGGCGGCGCGTCGCGTCCGCCGGCGGTGGTGCGGCTCCTGCTCAGCGCGTTCGAGCTCGGCGACGCGCCCTTCGAGTCCGACCTGCTCTCCTACCTGCTCTTCGACGCGAGCTACACGCGCCGGTTGCTTGCGCTGGGATATGAGGACGCTGAGCGGCAAGGCGACGCGCTCGCCGAGTTCTTCAGCGACTAGAACCCGTCCCGGAATTCCGGACCGAGCCCGGCGCGCGGACTGGGCCGGCTGGCGAGGCGCGCGAGCGAAGGCGTGTTCTAGCCCTCTAGTCCGCTCTCGCCGCGACCGTGGAGCGTGAGGAACGCATCCACCAGCGCGGGGTCGAACTGCGTGCCCCGGCAGCGCTGCAGCTCCTGCACGATCTCGTCGGGCGTCTTCGCGGCGCGCAGACCCTCGCCGCGCGACATCGCGTCGATCGCGTCCGCGATGCCGACGATGCGCGCCTCGAGCGGGATCGACTCGCCGCTGCGGCCCTCCGGGTAGCCCTTCCCGTCCCAGAACTCGTGGTGGTGCAGCACGATCGGCGTGAGCGGCTCCCACACGCGAATGCGCGACAGCATGCGCGCGCCGAGCACGGGATGGGCGCGCACCGCCTTCAGGTCGAGGTGCCGAGACGGGTCGATCTTCAGCATGCCGATGTCGTGCAGCATCGCGGCGAAGTGCAGACGCTCCTTGCACGTCGCGTCGAGGCCGATCTCGTGGGCGATGCGGTTCGCGAAGCGCGCGACGTTGCTGCCGTGGCCGCGGCGCCCGACGACGTGGCCGTCGAGCCCCGTGACGAGCAGCTCCGTGACGTGCGCGAAGAAGTTGCGCTGCGCGTCTTCGAGGTCGCTGCGCTGCAGGGCCGTGCCGGCCATGCCAGCGATCGTCGAGAGCGCGTCCACCGCTTCGGCCCCGAGCGCGGTGGCGTCGGCTTCGACCAGGAGCGCGCCGCGCAGGCTGTGCGACGCGCGAAACGGGAGTGCGATGCGCGCGCGCCCGTGTTCGCTGCGCAGCTCGGCCGCGCCGTTCGCCTCGGCGTCGGCGGCGAGCGCGAGGAGCGCCGCGGAGTCGGCCTCGAGCCAGCGGCGCGATTCGGCGTCGGCGTGGCGCAGCTCGAGCGGCTTCGCGGCGTCGTGGGCGAGCAGCACGGCGCAATGCGGCGTGGCGGCGAGATCGCGCACGCGCGCGCTCGCCGTCGCGAAGATCTCCTCGGGCTCGCGCGCGGCGGCGAGCTCGCGCGAAGCGCCGAGCAGCGCGGCGAGGCGCTGGTTGTCGGCGCGCATGCGCGAGAGCGTCGTGTCCGAGATCCTGCGCAGCGCGAAGGTGACCGCGAGCGAGAGCACCGCGAGCGACGCGACGCCGGCGAGCCAGCCGAGATGCTCGCGCGAGCCGGGCGTGAAGCGCGGCAGCACGTAGTCGCGCACGACCCAGAACAGGGCCGCGATCGGGAGCACGCCGCCCAGGAAGTAGCTCGCGAGCACGGCGCGATCGAAGCGCTGCGAGAACAAGGAATGACGCGAGCTTCCGCCCATGGGGCCCTCCAGCGGCCCTCTTCGGCCCCGCGCCGCGCCCGCTTGAACCGGCAACTCCGCCGCGAGACGGCCGGCTCGCGAGGCGCCTCGCTCGCCGGCGCCTCAGCCCGCGGCGGGCCGTTTGCGGAGGAAGCCGCGCAGGAGGGCTGGCTTCTTCAAGAAGCCGATCGCGCCTGCCGCCACGAGCATCCGCTGGAGGTCGAAGGGCAGCCCGTAGACGCCGCCGTGAACGCGTTGCCCGAACAGGGCTGGCAGCGCACCGGGGCGACCCTCGGAGGGCGCCCCTGCGGCCTTCGGGTTCAGGAGGTCGTGGAGCATCAGCAGCGCGCTCAGCGGCCGCGTGGTGTCGGAGGGAAAAGTCTCGACGCCGAATGCGCCGCAGCCGAGGTAGGCCGCCGCGAACATCGGGTGCTCGAGCGACCGCGTGCGCGTGATGCCCGCGACGTTCGCCGAGAGCGCCGCCGATCCGCCCTCCGCTGCGACGCCGTACGCCGCCCAGCGCTCCATGGCGAGCAGCTTCTCGACGTACTGCGCCGCCTGATAGCTCGCGCCCTGGATCTTCACGATCGCGCGCTGGAGCCGCGCGGCGGGGTCACCGGCGAGGCCGGGCTTGCCGAGCGCGCCGCTGACGCCGAGCGCGCGCTGCCAGGCCGGCAGCGCGAGGCCGCGCCGCGCAGCCATCTCCAGCTCGGCCTTCGACAAGGCGGCCGGGTGCGTGGGCGAGACGAAGAGCGACGCCGAGCGCACGCGCTCCGGCCCGACCGCGTCGACGATCGCGTTCATCGTCGCAGCGAGGCGCCACTCGCGGCCCGCGCCGCCGGCATAGGCGAACAGCCCGCAGTCCACCGGCCCGGCGCTCGCGAACGAGGCGATCGCCGCCGCCGTCTCGCGCGGCCGCGCGAGCAGGTCGCCGATGCCCGCGCCGAGCACGAGGCGGCCCGAGAGCGCGTCGTCCGTGAGCCACTTCTCGGGCGGCGGCGCGACGTCGAGCCAGAGCACGTCGGCACCGGCGGCGAGCAGGATCGGCGTCGGCGCGATCTCGGCGGCTGCGCCCATCACGGCGAAGCGGCGTCCCGCGAGGTCGAGGCAGCCGTTCGCATCGAGGGCGTTCGCCGAGACCCAGTCGAGCGCCGTGGCGACGGCGGGCGTCGCGAGGTCGCGCGCCACGAGCGTTTCGCCGAGCTCGCCGAGCTCGCGGCCCTCGTAGCGGCGACCCTCGAACGGCACGGCGGGCTGCCAGCGCCCGCGGCCGCGCAGGGGCGTCGTCTCGAGCGGCGGCGGCGGCGGCAGTTCCCACAGCGAATCCGCGAGGGGGCGCTCGCGGCCGCCGGACCGCAACAGGATCCAGCGATGCGCCTTCTCGACCACGAAGCGCGCGATCTCGGCGCGCTCCGGCGAGGCGATTCGCAGCGTTTCGAACGCGAGCATCGCCTCCGGATACGTGTCCTTGAATACGCGCGAGTCGCGCGGGAACACGAGCGGACGGAAGGTGTCGTTGAAGCGCGTGCGGGCGCTGAACAGGAGGCCGTGCAGCATCGCGGAGGCGGTGAGGCCGGGGAAGATCACGCCGTCGGGCTTGGGGGATTCGGCTCCGGGCAACGCGGGCTCCTGTTCGGACGCGCAGAATACCCCGGCCCGCCGCCCGCCGACGCTTCGATCTCGTCGCAGCGCGCAAGGGCGCGCCGCGCGCCCCTTCAGCCGGGGCCGCGCATGCGGCGCCACACCATGTCGGTCGTGGCACTCGGGTCCACGAGCTCCGCCGGGCTGTGCTGGTCCACGTGGCCGAGCAGCCCGCGGTAGGTCGAGTAGCCGAGCAGGGCCTGCAGCCGCGGGGACATCTGGGCTGCGCGCTCGCGCGGCACCGCCAGCAGCTGGCACTCCTCCTGGCGCAGGAAGCCGGCACACCAGTTCACGACGATCGCGAGTCGCCGCGACGCGCTGCGATTCGCCCCGCCGCCGTGCCAGAGGCTCCCGTGGGCCAGCAGCGCGCTTCCCGCAGGCATTAGGGCCTGCCGCGTCTCGGCGCTCTCGCCCGGCCTCGGCCGCCGCTCGTGGGCGTGGGAGCCCGGCACGAAGTGCGTGGCACCGTTCTCCCTCGTGAAGTCGGTGAGCGCGACGATTGCGGTGCACGTGTACGGGGGGTGCGGCCGGGGCAGCGGCAGCGTGCCGTCGTCGGCGTGCAGCGGCTGCGGCGTCTCGCCGGGGTGCATCTCGATCGCGGTGAGCGACGAGAGCAGGCACTCGCGGTCGACGGCCTGCTCGACGATCGGGAGCAGCGCGCCGTGCACCGGCAACTGCTCGAACGCCACGTCGCGCGCGAGCAGGTTGAACACGCGCCGCGTACGAAGGCCGAGGAACTCGTTCGCGCCGAACGGGATCGCGTGGTCTCGGATCGCGCGGTCCACCGCGGCCGTCAGCGCCGCGACCTCGTCCGCGGCGAGGACGTTCTCGACGATCGTGAAGCCGTGCGTGCGGATCGCTTCGGCGTGGGCCCCGGGGCTCGCCATCGCGGCTCAGGCCTGCCAGCGCTGCGCCGCGTAGGCGGGCGCGAACGCGGCGAGCGTCGCCTCGGGCAGCGGCGTGACGCGGCCGAGGCTGCGCGCGCCGAGCACGATCTCGGCGGTGCGCTCGACGAGCGCAGTGACGTGATACGCCTGCGCGAGGTCGCGGCCGATCGCGAGCAGGCCGTGGTTCGCCATCAGCACGGCGCTGCGCGCGGCGAGTTGCGGCGCGCAGGCGTCGCCGAGCGCGTCGCTGCCGCTCAGCGCGTAGGGCGCGACCGAGACGTCGCCGCCGACGTAGAGCTGGAACTCCTCGATCACGCACGGAATCGGCTCGCGCGCGACGGCGAAGGTCGAGGCGAACTTCGCATGTGAATGGATCACGGCGCCGATCTCGGGGTGGGCGCGCAACACCGCGAGGTGGAGCGCCTTCTCGCTCGTCGGCGGGCGCGACCCGGCGAGCACGTGGCCGGCGAGGTCGCACGTCACGAGGTCGTCGGGCGTCATCGCCTCGTAGCCGAGCGCGGAGGGCGTGAGCAGCACGCGCCCCTCGTCGGTTCGCACGGACAGGTTTCCCGCCGTTCCCTCCACGAGGCCCGCGTGCGCGAGGCGCCTCGCGGTCTCGATCAGGTCGACGCGCAGCTGGAAATCGCTCGACATCCCTAGCTCCTCGCCAACCCCGCTTCGCGCAGCCGCTCCTCGAGCAACGGGATGCGGTCGTTTCCCCAGAACGGCTCGCCGCGGAAGAAGAACAGCGGCACGCCGAAGACGTGGTCCGCGTGCGCTTCCTCGATGCAGGCCTCGAGCTGCTTCGGCCCGTCGCCGGCGAGAAACGCGCGATACGCCGTCGCCGAGCCTCCGCACTCCGCGATCAGCGCGGCGATCTCGTCCGCTGCGTCGAGCTCGAGCCGGTGGTCGAAGAAGCGCGCGTAGGCCCGAAGCGTGTACTCGCGAAACACGCCCGTCTGCTGCGCATGGAGTGCGCCGATCAAGGCCGGCGTCGTGTCGTAGACCTTCTTCGGACCGCGAATCGGAAAACCTCCGCGCCGATTCGCCCAGCGCCGGGCGTCCACGTAGGAGTAGCGCGCCTTCCACTCCGAATAGACGGAGCGCTCGCCCTTGCCCTTGATGCGCAGCGTGAACGGAATCCAGCGCACGTCGACGCGGAAGCGCGCCGGCAACGCGAATGCGGGCTCGGCGGCGAGATAGGCGAACGGGCTCTTGTAGTCGAAGTAGAGCTTCACCGTCTCGTCAGGGGCCATCTCCCGCTCCTTCCGCCTGGGCGGAAAGAGACTCGCGCACCGCGCGCTCGAGTGCGCGCATCGAGAACGGCTTCGCGGGGAATCTCGCGTTCGGGGCCCGCGCCACGTCGAAATCCTCGCCGGCGTGCCCCGAGACGTAGAGCACCGGAAGCCTCGGTCGCCGGCGTCGCGGCGCGCAGCACGCGGTATCCGCTGCGCGCGAGCGCGCCCTGCAGGAGCCTCCGCACCTCGGGCGAATCGTCCACCACCAGCACGACGCCGCCGACGAGCGAGGCCCCGCTGTGACGCCCGGATCCTCCCGCTCCTTCTACTCCTCGAGGAAGACGCTGACGGAGGTTCCGCGCACGACGTCCTTCAGCACCTTTCCGCTGGCGTTCCGCGGCAGCGCCTCGCGCCGCAGCTCCCACGCCGTCGGCACCTTGTAGGCGGCGAGCGTCTCGCTGCACCAGCGCGCGAGCTCCTCGGGCGCCGGCGCGGCGCCGGTCTCCGGCACGACCACCGCCTTCACTTCCTGGCCCCACTCTTCGTGGTCGACGCCGAACACCGTCGCCTCGCGCACCTGCGGGTGCTGCTCGAGCCGGTACTCGATCTCGACGGGATACACGTTCTCGGCATTGCGCAGGATCATGTCTCGCGCGCGCGAGTTGATGTAGAGCAGGCCGTTCTCGAAACGGCCGATGTCGCCGGTCGCGAGCCACAGGCCGGGCTTCAAGCTCGACGCCGTGGCGTCCGGCTTGCCCCAATAGCCGAGCATCACGTACGGGCTGCGGATGTGGATCTCGCCCTCGATGCCCTCGGGCAGCGCGTTGCCCCCCTCGTCGCGAATCTCGAGCGCGTGGGTGGGCAGCACCCGGCCCGCGGACGTCGGATGGAGCGCGTACTCCGCGCCGCGGATCGTGGTCGGCGCGCTCACGCTCTCGCTGCTGCCGTAGCCGATGCCCAGCGCGGTGCGGGCGCGTGGGAACGCCTGCCGCAAGAGATCCTGCACCGCGGGGCTGACCGGCGCACCGCCGAAGCCGACGTTCTCGACGCAGGAAAGGTCGTGTTTCGCGAGCTCGGGATGGCGCGCGATGCGCGGTCCCATCGAGCCGAGCGCGGCGAATGCGGTGACGCGTTCCTTCGCCATCAGCCGGATCAGCTCGACCTCGTCGAAACGCCCGGAGCGGATCACGAGCTTCCCACCGAGGGTGAGCTGGAGGACGATCGTCGCGTACAGGCCGGAGAGGTGGAACATCGGCGACGTGGCGAGCGTGATCCCCTGCGGCCGGTCGCCCGGAGGCGGCGCGGGCCGGCCCGCCGCAGCCAGCTCGATCGCGGCCGGCTCCGCGCCGGAATACGCCGCCACGTGCGCGAAGCCGATGACGCCGCGGTGCGAGGCGAGCGCGCCCTTCGGCCGGCCCGTCGTGCCGCTCGTATAGAGGATCACGGCGGGGTCGTCCTCGTCGATCGGAACGTCCGGCAGCGCCGCATCGCGGCCGAGCAGCGTCGCGAATTCCGACTCGATCTCGAGCATCGGGACCCCGCCGACGAGGCCCTTCGCGCGCGCGAGCCGCGCGCGGTCGCCGATCAGCAGCTTCG
Organism: uncultured Spirochaetales bacterium; assembly: GCA_964501435.1. Lineage (GTDB taxonomy): Bacteria > Myxococcota_A > UBA9160 > UBA9160 > UBA6930 > VGRF01. The sequence goes on from CAZCTH010000033.1 coordinate 39,067, forward strand.
GCGCGCTGTCGGCCACGCCGTACGCGATCTCGTCGGGCGTCCACCAACCGTTCAGCGCGGACACGATGGCGCCGAGGCTCACCGTCGCCCAGAACGCGACCGGCCATTCCGCGCAGTTCGCTGCGAGGATCGCCACGCGATCGCCCTTCGCGATGCCGTAGCGCTCGCGCAGCACGGCGGCCGCGGACGCCACCTGCGCGAGGTGCTGCGCGTACGTCACCCGTCGCCCGTCGTGGACGAGGTACTCCCGATCGCCGAGCACCGCCGAGGCGCGCAGCAGGTCGCGCAGCGAGCGCGCGCGATGCTTGAACACGGGCATGCGCTCGCCGCGCACGTCCTCGTGGGCGATCTCGAAAGGGCCGCCGGGGCCGGTCAGCTTCGCGCGGACCCCTTGCCGAATCTGCTCGTCCATCCGCGTCACGCCTTCTTGGGCAGGTTGCCGCGCATCACGTCGTCGCCGAGCACGGGCGCGATGAAGTGGCCGAAGTTCGGGCCGCGGCGCAGGCCGTGGCCGCCGTCCACGTGGATCACCTGCCCGGTCACCCAGCTCGACTCCGGGCCGATCAGGAAGCGCACCACCTCGGCCACCTGCTCCGGCTCGCCCACGGCGTTCATCGGCGTGTTCTCGATGTAGCTCTGGAACGTGGCGCTGCTGCGCGGCACGCCTTCCATGATCTCCGTCGTGATGAAGCCGGGGCGCACCGCGTTGAAGCGCAGGCCGCTCTGGCCGAACTCGTCCGCAGCGTTGCGCATCAGCGCCTCGATGCCCGCCTTGCCTGCCGTGTAGGCGCCGAAGTACGGGTGCGTCTGACCGCCCGCGATCGACGACATGCCGACGAACGAGCCGCCGCCCGCGGCGACGAGCTGCGGAACCGCGTGCTTCACGCACAGGAACGTGCTCAGCACGTTCAGGTGCAGCACGCGCAGGAACTCCTTCGTGTCCTGGAGGTGCAGGGGCATGAGCGCGCCGCCGCCGCCGGCGTTGGCGACGAGCCCGTCGAGCCGACCGGTCGGCTCGAGCGCCTTCGCGACCGCGCGCTGCACGTCGGCCTCGTCGGTGACGTCCGCCGCGAGCCACTGCACCCGGCCGCCGTGGGCGGCGACCTCCGCGATGCGCTTCGCCGCGTCCTCGAGCTTGCTCGCCGTGCGGCCCACGATCGTCACGGCCGCGCCGTCCGCCGCGAGCTGCGCCGCGCACGCGCGCCCGATGCCGGTGCCGCCGCCCGTCACGAGCACGGACTTCCCTTCCAGCCCTCCCTTGCTGCGCACGCTGGCCATGCCGATCTCCTTGCCGCGCGCGGAGCGCGGCGCTGTCAGTCGTTGGGGACGTCGCGATCGAGCACCGTCATGCGCCCTTCGCGGCGCGCGTTGTCGATCGCCTGGTCGCACACGCGGCGCACGATGTCGGAGAGCGGCTCGAGCACGCGGTCGCTGGTGTTGTATCCGGACTTCGCGCTGATTTAGTCATTGAGGCGTCTCTCGACGATCAACACTTCTTCGGGCGCCGCGGCCGTCGGTGCCGGAGCCGCGACGCCCGCTGGACGCACGAGCCGACGCGTGCCGCCGCTGGCCGCGGCCGCAGCGCTCGGCGCGGACCCGCCTTCGAGGCTCGCCGGCGCGCGCCGCTCGACGGCCCACGCCTCGCGGTGGTTCGCGTCGGGCAGGTGCACCTCCCAACACGTCACGGTGCAGAACACGAGGCCGGTGCGCTTCTGGTTGCACGTGGAGACGCTGCACACCTGATGGATCGCGTTCAGCGCGATCGGACTCTTGCAGACGCTGCAACGTCGCCAGGTCGTCGGTTCGGGCACGCTCGCGCTCCTCGGCTTCGGGCGGCGCAACGTAGCCGGACCGGAGCGATTTTCGCGCGCTCGCGGGCGGCCGCGCCGGGGGCCTATCGTGGCGCCATGTCCGACGCGACCTCGCTGCCGGGTGGCCTGCGCGCGTTCGCAGAGCGCGAGCTCGGCGGCGCGGTCGCCCACGCGGAGCGCATCGGCGCCGGCGCCTCGCGCGCGACCTGGCTGCTGCGCAGCCGCGAGGGCGTCGAGCGCGTGCTGCGCGTCGACACCGGCGACGGCCCGGTCGCAGGCACCGAGCTCTCGCTGGCGCGCGAGGCCGCCGCCTACCGCGCCCTGCGCGGCACGGGCGTGCGCATTCCCGCGCTGATCGCGGCGCAGGGCGACGCGCTGCTCGTCGAGCGCGCCCACGGCTCGCCCGACCTCGACGCGCTGCCTTCGCCGCAGCGCGCGGCGCTGCTGCTCGACTACGCCGAGGCGCTCGCCGAGCTGCACCGCGTGGACGTGAGCTCGCTCGCCCTGCCCGGCTTCGCGCGGCCCGCGGGCCCGCACGACCACGCGCGCGAGGAGCTGGCGCTGTGGCGGCGCATCTTCGACGCGCGCGTGCGGCGTCCCTCGCCCCTCGCGGAGTTCGCCTTCGGTTGGCTCGCGCGCAACGCGCCCGCGAGCCCCCACACCGTGCTGTGTCACGGCGACGTCGGCCCCGGCAACTTCCTGCACGACGGCGCGCGCGTGACGGCGCTGCTCGACTGGGAGTTCGCGCACCTCGGCGACCCCATGGACGACCTCGGCTGGCTCGCCTTCCGCGGCCATCACATGACGGCCGACGCGGGCGACTTCGCCGGCCAGCTCGCGCGCTGGTCGCAGCGCACGGGCCTGCCCGTCGACCCGCGGCGCGTCGCCTACTACCGCGCCTTCGTGATGCTGCGCTGGCTCGTCTCGTGCCAGGCCGCGCTCGACAACGGCGCGAGGACGCTCGACCGCTCGGTGTACTTCACGCTGATCGCGCTGCTGGACGCGCTGCTGCCGCGCGCGCTCGCAGAGCTCGCCGGCGTGCTGCTCCCCGCGCCGGCAGCGCTCGCGCCGGCGGAGCCCAGCGACGACGCCGAGATCGCCGACGCGTTGCTCGCGGACCTCGCTGGCGTCGTGCTTCCGAGCCTCGCGGGCGAACCGCAGCGCCGGGCGCGCGGCGCGTTGCTGCTCGCGATGCACCTCGCCGCGAGCGCACGCGCGGGAGAGGCC
>CAZCTH010000034.1:0-42014 GCA_964501435.1 uncultured Spirochaetales bacterium
GTAGAGCCGATCGACGCCGAGCGCGAAGGCATCCGCGAACGGCAGCGCGGCATCGTCCTGGGCGGGCGGCACGGCCTCGAAGCGCGCGCCCCATTCGTAGCCGAGCGCGGCGACGAGCCCGCCGACGAACGGCAGCGGAGCTTCGGAAGCGTCGGCGGCGAGCGGGGGCGCGGGCAAGAGCGCGCGCAGCGCCGCGAGCGCGTCGCCCGCGCCGCGCGCCGGGCCGAGTGGCCACGGCGCGCGGGCCGTCTCGCGCTCCCATCCTTCGCCGCGCACGCGCAGCACGCACCAGGGCTCGGCGCCCGCGAACGAGAACCGGCCGAGTGGCGGCCGGGCCAGCGCGCTGTCGAGCCACCAGAAGCCCGGGCGCGCCGCGAGGCCCGCCACGAGCGCGAGCCAGTCGACGCCGGGAGCCAGCGGCCGCACGGCGTAGGCGAGCGAAGGGGCGGAGGACATGGGGGGCGAAGGCTAGCCACGCGCCGGGTTTGCGACGGAAAACGGCCGGCGCCTTCTTCCCCGCCACAATTCCCCTACGTTCGTGCGCAATGCGTCACGTCTGCATCTTTCACGCGGGCTGCCCCGACGGCTTCGGTGCCGCGTGGTCGGCCTGGCTCGCTTGGGGCGAGCGCGGTCACTACGTGCCGCGCGGCCACGACGACGCGCTGCGCCCGACCGAGCTGTCGGGTGCGTACGTGCTGTTCGCCGACATCGCCCCGCCGCAGCGCGCCTATCGCCCGCTCGCCGCCCAAGCCGCCCAGATCGTCGTGCTCGACCATCACGTCTCCGCGCAGCGCGCGTTCGACGCCGACCCGTTCCTCGCGCGCGAGCTCTCCGAGGCCGGCCACGACGTGCGCTTCGACCTCACGCGCTCGGGCAGCGTGCTCGCCTGGAACGCGCTGCATCCGGACGAGCCGATGCCCGACCTGCTCGCCTACGTGCAGGACCAGGATCTCTGGACGTGGAAGCTGCCGTTCAGCCGCGAGATCAACGCGGCGATCGCCTCCTACCCGCGCGAGTTCGCGGTGTGGAGCGAGCTCGCGAACGCCCCGGCGGAGGCGCTCGCCGAGCAGGGGGCGCCGATCCTGCGCTCGCAGCGCATCGAGGTGGAGCGCACGCTCGCGAAGACGCAGCCGCTCGCCGTCGCCGGGCTGCGCATCGAGGGCGTGAACGCGCGCGCGCAGCGCGCCGAGATCGGTCACGAGCTCGCCTCGCGCGCGCGTTTCGGCGCGGCCTGCGGCGCCGTGTACCGCATCGAGGGGCGCCGCGTGGACGTGTCGCTGTACTCGATCGGCGAGCTCGACGTCGCCGCGATCGCGAGCGCGCTCGGCGGCGGCGGCCACCGCAACGCCGCGGGCTTCTCGGTGGATCTGCGCGACTGGCTCGAGCGCTTCGTCTGCTAGCCGGAGCGCGGGCCACGCCGCGCTAGTTCGCGCGCCCTCCGCGCGACGCGCATTCCTCGCGCTTCATGAACTGCGTCGTACCGCCCAGCTTGCACGAGACGATGCCCTCGCTGACCTGACCGGGCGCGAAGCTCTTCACGGTGCCGGCCTTCTCTTCCGCGCTGAAGTACGCGTCGATGCGGCCGCCGGCCTTCCGCGATTTCGCGGTCTTCGCAGCCGCCTCCGCGTCCTCCTCCTCCTCGCCCTTCTTCGGCTTCGCGCTGTGGTCGTCCATCAGCTTCTTGCCGCTGTCGAGCTCGTCGATGACCCAACAACCCGCGAGCGGCAGGGTGAGCAGGAGGAGACAGGCGAGTGCGAGGATCCGGCGCATGACATTCGACTCGGACGAACGCCGCCTCCGCTGAAGCCGCGCGTGTCTCGTGACGCGCCCTACGGCGGGGCTCGGCGTCCTTCCGATACGACCACAGCTCCAACTCGCGAAAAAGGGGCGGCGATGTCGTGCCGGGGCAAGCACTGATGCGCGCAGGGATCCGCGTTCGCATCGCACACCGCGCGCTGCCGATCCTGCTCGCGGCGCTCGCCGCCTGCACTGCGGCGAGCGCGCCGGAGGAGGTCGCGCTCGACTTCTGGACTGCGGTCGCGCAGCGCGACGTCGCGGGCGCTGCGCGCTTCGCGGACGGCGACGCCGCGGCGATCGACGCCGCGCTCGCGGACTTTGCGCCGGAGCGCTCCCCTGCGATCGGCGAGGCGGCCGCGGGCGACGAGCGCGCGCAGGTCGAGACGGTCTTCCTCGTCGGGCGCCCGCCGGTCGCGCTTCGCTTCGACACGCACCTCGCGCGCCAGCCAGCTGGCTGGCGCGTCGCGCTGACGGAGACCGCCGCGGAGCTCGCGCGCGCACGGGCCGCGGCGCGCTGAGCGCGACTCCTCAGCCCGGCGCCTTGGCCGAAACGGCGCAGGCGTGGATCGCGCCGCCGATCCAGTCGCCGAGCGCCTCGTACACGAGGCGCTGCGCCGCGACGCGCGACAGCCCGGCGAACCGCGGCGAGACGATGTTCACGCGGTAGTGCGAGCCCGGCGCGCCGTGGCCCGCGTGCTGATGGCTCTCGTCGATCACCTCCACCGACAGCGGCGCGAGCCGCTCGCGCAGCCGCGCCTCGACGCGCTCCCGGGTCACGACTTCGTTCAAGGCTTCATCCTCGGTGCGAGGCGCAGGCGCACGCCCTGCGCGGGCTTGAGCGTGAGCAGCGGGCGCGGCGACACCGGGTGCGACGGGTCCGTCTCGACGCGGAAGTATTGGAGCACGCGCGCGAGCACCGTGCGCAGCTCGAGCAGCGCGAACTCCTCGCCGACGCAGCGCCGGCCTCCGAGGCCGAACGGCAGGTAGGCGAACGCGTGCTTCGGCTCCGCGCGCTCTTCGCGCCAGCGCTCCGGATCGAAGCGCTCCGGCTCGCTCCAGAACTCGGGGTGACGGTGCAGGAAGTAGACCGCGATCATCACGGTCGCACCCTTCGGAATCAGCACGCCGTCGATCTCGTCGCGCGCGAGGGCCTCGCGCGGAATCGTCCAGCCCGGCGGGTGCAGGCGCAGCGTCTCGCGGATCACGCGGCCGAGCAGGTCGAGGCGCGCGAGCGAGGCGAGCGTCGGCGCGTCGCGCCCGAGCGCGGCGTCCACCTCCGCCTCGAGCCGCGCGCGCAGCGCGGCGTCGCGGCCGATCTCGTAGAGCGCCCAGGTCAGCGAGACGGCCGTCGTCTCGTGGCCCGCGTTCACGAAGGTCATGAGCTCGTCGTTCAGCTCGGCGTCCGTCAACGCGGCGCCGGTCTCTTCGTCGCGAACACGGAGCAAGAGACCCAGCAAGTCGTCGGCCGGCGGATCCTCTGCGCGATGGGCCGCGATCATCTCGGCGAAGAACGCGCGCACCCAGCGCAGCGCATCGTTGATGCGCACGTTGCGCTCGGTCGGGATCCAGCGCGGGGTCGGCACGAGGTGGTCGAACAGGTACTGCGCGTACGCCGCTGCGACGTTCGCGTTGGCGTTGAAGGCATCGGCGCGCTCGCGCACGTCGGTGCCGAACATGGCGCGGCACACGACGTCGAGCGCGGTCTTCGAGAGGTCCGCGCTGACCTCGAAGAACTCGCCGCCGCCGTGCGCGCGCGTCCAGCGCAGCACGAGCTCGTCGGCGCCGGCCACGAGGTGCGGGACGAGCGCTTCGATCCGGGCGCGCTGGAACGCCGGGACGACCATCCGGCGTTGGCGCAGCCATTCCGCGCCGTCCGCGAAGAAGAGGCCGTTGCCCGCGATGCGGCGCAGCTTGCCGAGCTGCGGGCCCTTGCCGTAATTGCGCGCGTTGCGGATCAGCACGTGGCGCGCGTACTCGGGCCGGTTGAGCACGACGACCTCGACCGGCCCGCCCTTGATGCCCGCGGCGTCGCCGTGCTGCGCGAGCACGCGGCCGACGGCGGCGAGCGGATCGTCGCGAAACGTGCGCATGAACGGGAACGGGGTGCGATGCCGGACGCCCGGCGGGAACACGGCGCCACGGGCGGCAGGGACGGGAGCGGCGTTCACGACGACCTCATCGAGAGAGGACGCGGAGCGTAGTCGCGCGAGCCGTCTGCGTCCGCAGCGTCGTCGGCGGAGCCCGCGCCGCGTTCCGAGCCCGAGCGCGTTGCGGCACGGCGCGGCGCTGGCGTCGAATGCGCCGGCTGGCGCGCTCGTCCGAGGGCCTAGGGAGGGAACCACGATGTTCCGAATCCGCATGAATCGCCTTCGCGCCGCAACGGCTGCGGCGCTCTTCTCGCTCACCCTCGCCGCGCCGGCGCTCGCCGACCGCGACCGCTGGGGGGACGACGACGACCATCGGCGCGGGGTTCCGGTGCACCGCCACGATCGGCGCTGCGACCACGACGACCGCCGCGGCCACTACGGACGCGAGCGCTGGGGCCACGAACGCGGCTGGCGCGACGACCATGGGTGGCGCGGCGAGCGCGGCTGGGGCCGGGATCGCAGTTGGTGGGATCGGGGCGATCGCCGACACCGCGGGCACGAGTACGGCTGTCGCCCGTGCCGCCGGCGCTGGGGGAGCGAGGACCACTTCCATCGCCACCTGACGCAAAACCACGGCGTGCCTTACCGCGCCATCCCGCGCGTGCTCATCTCCGTGGACGGCGGCTGGATGTTCGGCGGCTGACCTCGCAGCAACCGGGATGAGTGCGGGCGGCGCACGCGATAGCGTCGCGCGATGCGCCGCCCGCACCTCGTCTCGTGGCTCGCGCTCGCGGCCGCCCTCGCGCCTGCGGGCTGTGCGCGCGAGGCCGTTCATCGCAGCGCCGGCCCGCACGCCTTCGCGCTCGCCCGCGCGAAGGCCGCACCCGCTGCGCGCGAGTGGCGCAGCTACCTGAACGACGGCCAGGGCTCGCCGCTCGCGCAGATCGATCGCGGCAACGTGCGGCGGCTGCGCGTCGCGTGGGAGTACGCCTCGGGCGGCGCGGATTCGCGCGGCACGACCCAGATGCAGTGCAATCCGCTGGTAGTCGAGGGCGTGCTCTACGGCGTCTCGCCGACGCTGCGCGCGTTCGCGCTCGACGCCGCGACCGGCGCGGAGCTCTGGAGCTTCGACCCCGGCTCGGTCGAGCGCGTCGGTCTCGCGCCGAGTCGCGGCCTCACCCATTATCGCGATGGCGACGACGAGCGCGTGTTCTTCGGCGCCGGCGTCTTCCTGTGGGCGCTCGATGCGCGCACCGGCGCGCCGATCGCGAGCTTCGGCGAGCGCGGCCGCATCGACCTGCGCGAGGGCCTCGGCCGCGACCCCGAAGACCAATGGGTCGCGGCCACGACGCCGCCCGCCCTCTATCGCGATCTGCTCCTGATCGGCGGCCGCGTCTCCGAGGTGGGCGACGCTTCGCCCGGCCACGTGCGCGCCTTCGACGCGAAGACCGGCGCGCTGCGCTGGACCTTCCGCACGATCCCGGAGCCAGGCGAGCCCGGGCACGAGACCTGGCCCGCGGAGGCGTGGCGCAAGGCGGGCGGTGCGAACGCGTGGGCCGGTATTCGCGTGGACGCCGCGCGCGGCATCGCCTTCGCGCCGACCGGCTCCGCGACCTATGACTTCTACGGCGGCGATCGCCTCGGCGACGACCTCTACGCCAACTCGCTCGTGGCGCTCGACGCGGCCACGGGCGAGCGCCGCTGGCACTTCCAGGTCGTGCGCCACGACGTGTGGGACCGCGACCTGCCGGCGCCGCCGAACCTGATCTCGCTCGAGCGCGACGGCCGGCGCGTGGACGCGGTCGCGCAGGCGACGAAGAGCGGCCACGTGTTCGTGTTCGAGCGCGAGACGGGCGCGCCGCTCTTCCCGATCCGCGAAGTGCCCGCCGAGCCGAGCGCGCTGCCCGGCGAGACGCTCGCTGCGACGCAGCCGCTGCCCGAGGCGCCGCCGCCGTTCACGCGGCAGGGCGTGCGCGAGGCGGATCTCACGCGGCGCACGCCCGAGGCGCACGCCTTCGCGTTGGCGCAGTTCCGCGCGCTCTCGAGCGGCGAGCCCTTCGCCGCGCCGAGCGAAGCCGGCATCGCGCTGCTGCCGGGCTTCGACGGAGGCGCCGAGTGGGGCGGGCTCGCGTGGGACGCCGAGAGCTCGCGGCTGTACGTGAACGCCCAGGAGGTGCCGTACGTGATCCGCATGGCGCGCGCTCCGCGCGTCTCGGGGATCGGCAGCGGCGGCCGCGCCGCGTATCTCGCCGTGTGCGCGAGCTGCCACGGCATCGACCGCGAGGGCGGCGCCGCCGCGCCGTCCCTGCGCGGGCTCGCAGACCGCATGGGCCCGCTAGCGGCGCGCCGCATCGTGCGCGAGGGGCGCGGCACCATGCCGGCGCTGCCCGTGCTCGGCGATCTCGAGATCGCGGCGCTGCTCTGGTACCTCTTCGAGCCGCTCGGCCCGACCGAGCTCGAGGACGCGCCCGCGAGCGACGCGCCGACCGGCGCGCTCTTTCCGCGCTTCATGATGGCGGGATACCAGAAGCTGCTCGACCCGGAGGGCTTCCCTGCGATTGCGCCGCCGTGGGGAACGCTCACGGCGATCGATCTCGCGCGCGGCGAGATCGCCTGGCAAGTCCCCCTCGGCGCGTACCCGGAGCTCGCGGCGCGGGGCCTCGGGAACACCGGCGCCGAAAGCTACGGCGGCCCGGCCGTAACAGCCGGCGGTCTCGTCTTCATCGCGGGCACCCCCGACGCGAAGCTGCGCGCCTTCGACAAGGCGACGGGGGAGCTGCTGTTCGAGGCGCCGCTGCCCGCGCCGGGCTTCGCGACGCCCGCAGTCTACGAAGCCGCGGGCCGCCAGTTCGTGGTGGTCGCGGCGGGCGGAGGCAAGCTCGGGCGCGCGAGCGGGGATCGCTGGGTGGCGTTTGCGTTGCCTGATGCGAATTGAGGCAGGCCGTTGCGCACGCGTTGCCGAGCCTCGCGCGCGCCGGCCGATTTGCGCGCTTTCGCCGATCCCACCGCCGCGCGTCCCTGCTAAGCAGGCAGCGTGAGCGATCGCCCGCTGCGCGTGTCCGTGGTGATTCCTGCGCTCGACGAAGAGCGCACGCTGGCCGCCGTCGTGACGGCGGTCTTCGAGGCGCTCGCGGGCCGCGAGCTCGAGATCGTGATCGTGGACGACGGCTCGCGCGACGGGACGCCCCGCGCGATCGAGAAGCTCGCTGCGCTCGACGCCCGAGTGCGCCACGCGCGCCACGAGCGCCCGCGCGGCAAGGGCAGCGCCGTGCGCACCGGCTTCGCGCTGACGCGCGGCGACGTCGTCGTGATCCAGGACGCCGACCTCGAATACGTGCCCGGCGACCTTCCGGCCCTGCTCGCGCCCCTCGACGAGGGCCGCGCCGACGCCGTCTACGGCTCGCGCTTCCTCGGCGCCGAGCACACGATCAATCACTTCTGGACGACGCTCGCGAACAAGCTGATCACGCTCGCTGCGAACGTCGTCTACGACACCAACTTCACGGACCTCTACACCGGCTACAAGGCGATGCGCGGCGACCTCGTGCGAGCGCTGCACCTCACCTCGACGACCTTCACGATCGAGGCCGAGCTCACCGCGAAGTTGCTGCGCTCGGACGCGCGCATCGCCGAGATCCCGATTCGCTACCGCGCGCGCAGCTACCGCGAGGGCAAGAAGATCCACGCGATCGACGCCGCGCGCGCGCTCGCGGCGATCGTGGCGCATCGCTTCACGCGGCTGCGCGCCTAGGGGCGCGTCGCCGCGCGTGGCATGCTGCGTCCATGAGGCCGACGCCGTGAGCCGCACCCTGCCCGAGCGCGCCGCGCTCGCCGCCGCGCTGCTGCTCTTTCTGGCCGCGCTCGCGCACCTCCAGCTCGGCGCGCGCCGCCTGCTCGACGGCGACAGCTACTTCCACGCGCGCGCCGCGCAGCAGCTCGCCGAGCGCGGGGTGGAGCGCGAGTTCCCGCAGGCGGCCTTCAGCACCTGGCGCGACCGCTACAGCGACAAGGACTTCCTGTTCCACGCGCTCGCGATTCCGTTCGTCGGGAAGAACGCCTCGGTCCCGGGCGCGAAGCGCGCGGTGATCGCGGCCGACGCGCTCGTGCTGCTCGCGTTCGGCTTCGCGCTCGTGCGTCTGCGCGTGCGCTTCGCCTGGCTCGCCGTCGCGCTGCTCGCCGCGAGCAGCCCGTGGATCTGGCTGCACTTGCTGAAGCTGCGTCCCCACCTGCTCGGGCTCGCGTTCCTGCTGGTCGAGATCGCGCTCGTGCTCGAGGGTCGCTGGAAGACGCTCGCGGGGGTGGCGGCCGCGCACGTGCTCGCGCACACGTCGTTCCTCACGCTGCCCGCGCTGCCGATCGCCCACGCGATCGCGTGCCGAATGCGCGGCCAGCCCGTGGCGTGGCGGCCCGCCGCCGGCGTCGCGCTCGGCATCGTGGGCGCGTCGCTGCTGCACCCGTACTTCCCCAACAACCTGACGATCGCCTTCGACCAGGCCGTCGAGGTGGCGCGCAGCGTCGCGGGCGCGCGGCCCGACGTGCCGCCCGACGTGTTCGGCACGGAGCTGCTGCCGATCACCCTCGCGGGGTTCCTGCAGCTCTGGGTCGTGTGGGTGCCCGCGCTCGCGTGCGGCGCGCTCGGGCTCGCGCGCTGGCGGCGCGCGCCGCCGTCGGTGGAGACGCTCACGCTGTACGGCTTCGCGGCCGCGCTGCTGCTCGCCTGCGGGCTCGCGAATCGCTTCGCGTTCTTCTTCGTGCCGGTGGCCATCCTCGCGGTCGCGCGCGCCTTTACGGAGCTCGCCGCCGAGCGGCCGCTGCGCGAGCTCGCGCGCGACCCCGCGACGCTCGCGCTCGCCCTGGGCCTCGCGGCGTGCGTGCTCGGCGGCGCGCGGGCGACGCACCCGCACGCGCTCGCGGAGCGCGTCGCGCGCGCCGAAGCCCCGGTCGAGGAGCTGCGGGAGGCGATCGCGTTCCTGGACCGCCGCGCGGCACCCGCCGACGTCGTCTACCACAACTTCTGGATCCCGTTCGCGCCACTCTACTACTTCCGCCCGCACGGGACCTACATCGAGGGCCTCGACCCGATCTTCCTGTACCGCTTCGATCCGAGACTGTTTGCCGGCATGCTCGCCGTGTACCGCGGCACGGCGGAGGATCCGTACCGCGTCGTCGCGCGCGACTTCGGTGCGCGCTTCGTGTTCGTGCAGAAAATCGAGACCGAGCGGGCGATGGTGCGCGCGCTCGCGCGCGACCGGCGCTTCCGCCTGATCTACGACGATCCCCACGCGATCGTGTTCGAGGTGACGCGATGAAACTTCCCGGGGCTCGCTTCGCGCTGGGCGCCGCGCTCCTGCTCACCCTCGCGAGCCTCGCGGCGCCCGAGCGCGGGAGCGCCGAGGCGCGGTCGCCTGCGGCGCGCGTCGAACGCTTCGAGATCACTTCGCGCGGCGAAGCCTTCGCCGGCGAGCGTTTCGGCGACGTCGGAGCGTACGAGCGCATCGACGCCGTCGTCCACGTGACGCTCGATCCCGAGCACCCGGCGAACGCGGACATCGCGGACCTCTCGCTCGCGCCGCGCGACGCGGGAGGGCGCGTCGCGTACGACGCCGACGTCACGATCCTGCGTCCGAAGGAGGCGCGCGCCGGAAGCGGCACGCTGCTCTTCGACGTGCTCAACCGCGGCCGGAAGCTGGCGCTCGCGTCGCTGAACGAGATCGCGCCCTCCTTCGCGCCGGGCGCGAACGCTGACTCGGCGGCCAGTGCCGGCAACGGATTCCTGATGGAGCGCGGCTTCACCCTCGCGTGGGCCGGCTGGCAGGCGGACGTCGCGGGGCCCGGCCTGATGAGTGCGCGCTTCCCCGTCGCGACGGAGCGCGGCGCGCCGATCACCGGGCGCGTGCAGCTCGAAGTCGTGTTCGATCACGTCGAGCAGCCCGGCCGGATCGCCCTGCCCTACCCCGCCGCGTCCCTCGACGCGGCGCAGGCGTCGCTCACGGTCCGCCAACGCCAGGGCGACGCCAAGCGCGCGCTGCCGACGAGTGCGCTGCGCTTCGAGGGCGAACGCACGCTGCTCGTGACGCGCCCGACCGACGTGGACGCCGGCGCGATCTACGAGCTCGTCTACACCGCCCGCGATCCCGTCGTGACGGGCCTCGGCTTCGCGGCGACCCGCGACGTCGTCTCGTTCCTGCGCTTCGCGAAAGCCGACGCGAGCGGCGCGCCGAATCCCCTCGCCGGCGAGATCGACCGCGCGCTCGCGATCGGCCTCTCGCAGTCGGGCCGCTACCTGCGCGACTGGCTCTGGCAGGGCTTCCACGTGGACGGTGACGGCCGCGCGCTCTTCGAGGGCGTGCTCCCCGTCATCGCCGGCGCGCGCAAGACGTTCACGAACGCGCGCTGGGGCCAGCCCGGCCGATTCTCGCGCCAGCACGAGGAGCAGCTCGTGCCAGGCAATCAGTTCCCATTCACGTATGCGGTGACGAAGGATGCCGTCAGCGGTGCCACCGACGGCATCCTCGCGCGCTGCTCCGCGACGAAGACGTGCCCGAAGCTGATGCACGTCGACACCAGCGCGGAGCTCTGGCAGGCGGGCGCGTCGCTCGTGGGCACGGACGGCGCGGGACACGACGTCGCGTTTCCGGAGAACGTGCGCGCGTACCTGCTCGCCGGCGCCTCGCACGCGCCGGGCATGGTGGCGCCGTGGTGCGAGCTTCCCGCGAACCCCGTGAGCACCGGACCGGTACTGCGTGCGCTCGTCGTGGCGATGGAGCGCTGGGTGCGCGCAGGCGACGCGCCGCCCGCGAGCGCGTGGCCGAGCCTCGCGCGCGGGGAGCTGCGCGAGCCGCGCGCGGGCGAGCCGCCCGTGAACACCGTGCCGCGCGTCGACTACGGCGCCGTGCCGCCGGTGGTGACGGGGTCGGGCTGGCGCGTGCTCGTGCCGACGACCGACGCGCTGGGCAACGACGTGCCGGGGATTCCGCTGCATGCATTGCAGCGCCTGCCGGCGGCCTATCTGGGTTGGAACGTGCGTCGCGACGGCTTCGCGAAGGGCGAGCTGTGCTTCCTGTTCGGCGGCACGAAGCCTGACTCGGGCAGAGGAGACTCGCGACCGAGGAGCCCGATCGACGTGGCTGCGAGCCTAGCGAGCCAGGGCTTCCTGCTGGACGCGGATCGCGATGCGATCTCGAAGGCGGCGCTGCCGCTGGTTCGCTGAGGCCGGGCCTCAGACGACCCCGCGCTCCTTCAGCGCCGCGAGCTCCGCATCCGACACGCCGAGCGCGCCAAACACCTCCGCGTTCGCCTCGCCGAGCTCGGGCGCGAGCGCGCGCTCGCGCGGCTCCGCGCCCGAGAGCTTCAGCGCGTTGCCGTGGAACACGACCTCGCCGATGCGCGGGTGCGGGTGGCGCTCGACCATGCCGCGCGCCACGAGCTGCGGGTCGTCGATCAGCTCGTCGGGCGACGACACGCGCGCCGCCGGCACGTCCACGCCCTCGGGCCCGAGCACCGCGAGCGCCTCGGCGCAGGTGCGCGCCCCCATCCACGCGGCGAGGATCGCGGTGAGCTGCGGGCGGTTCGCGGCGCGCACGCGGTGGTTCTTGAAGCGCTCGTCGCGCCCGAGCTCCGGCTGCCCGATGCCGTCGCACAGCTTGCGGAAGAGCTTGTTGCTGGCCGTGCCGACGACGACGAAGCCGTCCTTCGTCGCGAAGCAGTCGTACGGGGACGTGAACGGGTGCGCGTTGCCGACGCGCTCCATCTTCGCGCCGATGCCGGCGTAGATCGACGCCGCCGAGTCGGCGATGGCGAAGATGCAGTCCTGGTTCGAGAGGTCGAGCACGCGCGCGACGCCCGTGCGCTCGCGCTCGAGCAGCGCGACGGCGACGCCGAGCGCGAGGTAGAGGCCGCCCACGTAGTCCGCGGTGGCGCCGCCCGCGCGCACCGGCGGGCCGTCCGGGAAGCCGGTCATCGAGAGCATGCCTCCCGTGGCCTGGGCGACGATGTCGTAGCTCGGCTCGCCGGCGCGCGGGCCGGTCTGGCCGAAGCCCGAGAGCGACGCGACCACGAGGCGCGGGTTGCGCGCCTGCAGCACGTCGGGGCCGAGGCCACAGCGCGCGAGGTAGCCGGCGCGGAAGTTCTCGACGAGGGCGTCGGCGCCGTCCACGAGGCGGAGCAAGAGCTCGCGGCCTTCGGGCGCGCGCACGTCGAGCGTGACGGAGCGCTTGCCGCGATTGTTGTTCTGGAACGAGAGCGACGTCTCGCCCGGCTTCGAGGGTCCGTAGCGGTAGTCGTCGCCGGTCTTCGGCGCCTCGATCTTGATCACTTCCGCGCCGAGGTCGGCGAAGATCGCCGTCGCGAACGGGCCCGCGACGACGCGCGTCAGGTCGAGCACCCGCAGCCCCGCGAGCGGACGACCCGAAGGCGAACGCCCGCCGGACACGCTGGCCTCGCCCCTAGAGCGTCGCGACCGCGACGATTCCCGCGACGCTGCCGCCGAGCGCGAGCAGGTAGAGCAGGCCGCCGACGACGCCGTCGCTCTTCAGGCCGCCGAAGTCGATCCACACGTGGCGCAGGTGATGGGCGCCGCCCCAGAGCGGGAGCGCCATCGCCGCGAGCGCGACGAGCCGCGCGATCGGGTTCGTGATCAGCGCGTACATCCGGTCGTAGGAGTACGCCTCGGGGCCGCCGACGAGGCCGAGGCCGACGGTGGCGACGAACGCGGGCAGGATGAAGCCGCCCACCATCATGCCGGCGCCGAACAGCAGCCAGATGATCGGCTCGAGCTTGAGCAAGAGGGCCTTCATCCGAGCACTCCTCCGAGGATCACCGCGACGACGAGGTTCAGCGCGACGAACGCGCCGAGCAGGCCCGCGAGCATCACCGCGTCCGGCGGCCGCTTCAGCGGGCCGAAGCGGAACGGCTGGGTCTTCGGGAACAGGCGGAAGAAGCGGACCGTGAACCACACCAGGGCCACCAGCGCGACCCAGAAGTACGCCTGATAAGCGCCGCCGTGGATGCGCGCCATGAACGCTTCGTACTTCGCCTGGCCTCCGCCGAGCGCGAGCACGAACTCGACGACGATCAGCGAGGTGAGCAGCAGGAAGGCGCCGCACGAACCGAACAGCAGGTACGGGCCGTAATTGCCGCTGAGCGGGAAGCCGTCCGGCGGACGCGGATCGGCGACGCGCGTCGCGCCGTCCCGCTTGGGCCGCATCGAGTCGAGGCGCGGTCGTGCGTGGCTCATCGGTTGCCTCCCCGCGGAACGACGAAGCCCTTCACCCAATCGACCACGTTGTTGAGCTTCGCCTGCTGGATCGCGGCCGACGGGTCGACGTGCTTCGGGCAGACCTCGCTGCATTCGTTGGCGTACGAGCACGAGAACACGCCGCCGTCCTGGCGGAAGATCTCGTTGCGCTCGGCCTGGCCTTCGTCGCGCGTGTCCTGGTTGTACCGGTGGCCGAGGGCGATGGCCGCGGGCCCGAGGAAGTCCGGCTCGTTCGAGACGACCGGGCACGCCGAGTAACAGAGCATGCAGTTGATGCACATGCTGAACTGCTTGAAGTCGGCGAGCTCGTCGGGCGACTGCTTGGTCGGGCCTTCGGCGACCGCGCGCTCCTTGGCGACCATGATCCAGGGCTTCACCGCCTTGAACTTGTCCATGAAGCCTTCGAGCTCGACCACGAGGTCCTTCACGACGGGGAAGTTCGCGAGCGGCGCGACCTCGATGACGTCGCCGTAGTTCGAGATCGGGTCCTTGCACGTGAGCTTCGGCTTGCCGTTGACGCTCATGCCGCAGCTGCCGCAGACGGCCATGCGGCACGACCAGCGGTGCGACAGCGACGAGTCGACGTGGTCCTTGATGTGGTTCAGCGCGTCGAGGACCTTCGCGTCGGATTCGACGGAGATCTCGTACTTCTCCGTGCGCGGCGCCTGATCCTTGTCGGGATCGAAGCGCGTCACGATCAGCGTCTTCTTCACCTGCATGTTCGTGCGACTCTCCTGTCTCTGCGACTCTCCGTTCGCCTTCGGCTCACTGCGCGCCGGCTGCGGCGCTTCGCGCCGCTGGCCGGCTTTCGGCTCCCCGAGCTGCGTTCGATCGGGGCACCGAGAGATGGAGGCCCCTCGTAGCAACTCGGCTCATCTCAGTACTTCCGCTCCTCAGGCACCCACACGCCGAGCGTCACCGGCTTCGTCTTGAACGTCGGGCCGTTCTGGCCCCAGTACACGAGCGAGTGGTGCAGGAAGTTCGTGTCGTCGCGCTTCGGGAAGTCGCGGCGGGCGTGGGCGCCGCGCGACTCCTTGCGCTGGGCGGCCGCGGTCGACACCGCCTCCGCACAGTCGAGCAGGTTCGCCAGCTCGAGCGCCGCGGTGAGCTCGGTGTTGAACACCTTGCTCGCGTCGCTGAGGCTGACCTGCTCGTAGCGGCGCTTCAGCTCCGCGACGTCGCGCACGGCCTTGTCCATCGACGCCTGCTGGCGGTAGACGCCGAGCCCGTCCTCCATCGCCGTGTTCATGTCCTGGCGAATGCCCGCGAGCGTCTCGCCGCCGCGCTTGCGCGCGCGCAGCGCGTCCAGCCGCGCGCCCTCGCTCTTCACCTGCTCGAGCAGCGGCGCCTCGGCGAGCGACATGCCGCCCTTCGCGCGCGCCACCGCGTGGCGGCCCGAGCGCGCGCCGAACACGAGGCACTCGCTGAGCGAGTTCGAGCCGAGCCGGTTCGCGCCGTTCAGCGAGACGCAGGCCGTCTCGCCCGCGGCGTAGAGCCCGCCGATGATCGTCTCGCCGTCGATGTTCACGTCGACGCCGCCCATCATGTAGTGGAGCACGGGCCGGATCGGGATCGGCTGCGTCACCGGGTCGGTGTTGGCGTAGGTGCGCGAGAGCTCGAGCACGAACGGCAGCCGCGCCTCGAGCTTCTCCTTGCCGATGTGGCGCAGGTCGAGGTTCGCGTACTTGCCGATCTTGCCCGGCACTTCGATGCCGCGGCCGGCCTCGATCTCGAGGATGATCGCGCGCGAGATCATGTCGCGGGGGCCGAGCTCCGCCTTCGTGCCCACGCCGTAGTCGCGCGTGGTGAGGAAGCGCTCGCCCTCGGAGTTGATCAGGTAGCCGCCCTCGCCGCGCGAGGCCTCGGTGATCAGGATGCCCGTGCCCGGCAGGCCCGTCGGGTGGTACTGCACGAACTCCATGTCCTTCAGCGCCACGCCTTCGCGGTACGCCGCGGCCATGCCGTCGCCGGTCTTGATGTTTCCGTTGGTCGTGAACGGCCACACCTTGCCCGCGCCGCCGGTCGTGAGGATCACCGCGCGCCCGAGCACCGCCTTCATCTTGCCGGTGCGCATGTCGAGGGCCGCGACGCCCCCGCACTTGCCGCCGTCGACGAGGAGCTTCGTCACGAAGTGCTCGTCGTAGCGGACGATGCGGTCGTACTTCATCGAGGTCTGGAAGAGCGTGTGCAGCATGTGGAAGCCGACCTTGTCGGTCGCGTACCACGTGCGCGGCGTCTGCATGCCGCCGAACGGCCGGGCCGACACGCTGCCGTCGGCGTTGCGGCTCCACGGGCAGCCCCAGTGCTCGAGCAGCGTCAGCTCCTTCGGGGCCTCCTGCACGAAATACTGGATCACGTCCTGGTCGCCGAGGAAGTCGGAGCCCTTCACCGTGTCGAAGGCGTGCTTCTCGAGGCTGTCGTCCTTCGAGCCGGGCGGCACCGCGGCCGCGCCGCCTTCCGCCGAAACGGTGTGGCTGCGCATCGGATAGACCTTCGAGACCAGCGCCACGCTGATCGTCGGATCCGCTTCGCAAGCGGCGATCGCAGCGCGCAAACCCGCGCCGCCACCGCCGACGATCACGACGTCATGGCGTACGACATCCACCAAAGCGCAGCCCTCCCGGCCTTAGAAGGCGCAGTTTGTAGCCGAGCACCGCCGGTGAATCGAGGCGAAACCGTTTCGAAATCCGCGCGCGCGAAGCCCATTCGCGAACGAGCGCTCAGAAACCTCGCTGCGCGGCCGGGGGTTCCAGGCCGCAGCCGGCCTGGGCGGACGACGCGCCGGCGAATCGGGCGCCGTAACGCTCCAGGGCGAGGCGGCCGGCCTCGGCGCGATACAGGCGATCGAACTCGTCGTGCGCGAGCTCGGCGACGCGCTCGCCGGTGAGCGCGAGCACGACGCACGGCACGCGGTCGCTGTGCGTGACCACGAGCAGAGCCCCGGGCGGCTGCGCGGCGATCCAGCCCGCGATCGCCGCGAGGTCCGCGCGCTCGTCGCGCGTATACGCCACCACGCCGGTACGCAGGCCGAGGCGCAGAGCGAGCGGCGCCGCGGTGTCGCGCGTGCGCTGCCGGTCGCTCGCGAGGATCGCCGCGATGCCCGCGCCGGCGAGGCGCTCGGCGAGCTGCTGCGCGCGCGCGTGCCCGGCAGCCGAGAGCGGCGCGTCGTCCGCGTCGGACGCCTTCTCGGCGTGGCGCACCACGTACACGACGCGCGCCGGCGGAGCACCGCCCACGCACGCGGCGAGCAGCGCCGCGCCGAGCGCGAGCGCGACGGCCCGGAGCGAGCCCCGGCTGCGAGCCTTCTTCACGACCCACCTCCGCGCACCGCGCATCCTACACGCGCGCGCGACGCCCCCGGGCGCCCCGCCCGCAATCGCGAGATGTGGCCTAGCTTGCGCGCGCTCCCCCTGAGCGAGACGCCTTGCCGCGACACTTCCGTGATCCTCTGCTCTGGCTCGCGCTCGCCGCGACGCTCGGCCTCGTGCTCCCGATCGCGCACTGGGGCATCCCGCGCGTCACCGCAGACCAGCGCGCGCACGCCTGGGGCAACGACGACCAGGTTCCGCTCGCGCCGCTCGCGGAGCTGCACAACTCGCTGGTGAAGGCGTCGCCCGATCGGAACGTCGCGTATCCGATGTTCCACTATCTGCTGCTCGGCGGCGTCTACGCGCCCTACCTCGGCGCGCTCGTCGCGACGGGCGAGATGCAGAACCCGACGGCCACGTATCCCTACGGGCTCGCGGATCCCGCACACGCCTTCGTCGTCCTGTCTTGGCTCGGCCGCAGCCTCTCGCTGCTGCTCGCGCTCGCGTGCGTCGGCGGCGTCTACTGGACGGCGCGCACGTTTTGGGACCGCAGCGCGGGCCTGTTCGCCGCGCTCACCTGGCTGCTCGCGTTCCCGTACGTCTATTACGCTCCGCTCGGGAACCCCGACGGCCCGATGCTGGCGTGGACGAGCCTCGGGCTGGCGGCGACCGCAGAGGTCGTGCGCCACGGCCTGACCCCCCTGCGCGCGGCGCTGCTCGGCGCCTTCGTGGCCTGCGCCGGCGCGACCAAGGACCAGTCCGCGGCGAGCTTCGTGTTCGTCGCCCCGGCGCTGCTCGCCTTCCACTTCGCGTCGGGCGCGACGCACCGTTGGCGCCGCTTCTCCGGCCGCTTCGTCGGGCCCGCGATCGCCGCGGCGAGCCTGCTCGGCGTGTTCGTGGTCGCGAGCGGCATCCCGCTCGACCCGCAGCGCTTCCTGCAGCATACGGCCCTCGTGCTCTCGGTGGGCCCCGGCACCACCGCGCTGTATCTGCGCCACCCGCGCAGCTGGGAAGGCGCGCTCGCACAGGCGACCGACCTCGCGTTCCACCTCGGCGACGTGCTCGGCGTGACGCTGCTGCTCGTCGCGGTCGGGCTCGCGCTCGCCGCCTGGCGCGATCGACGCACGCTCGTGCTCGCGCTCTCGAGCCTCGGGATGTTCCTGATCCTGATGCCCGTCGGCATGAGCCGCATCCACTACCTGCTGCCGGTCGCGCTGCCGCTGTGCGCGTTCGCGGGCCTCGCGCTCTCGGCGCGCTGGAGGCAGGGCCCGCGGGCGCTCGCCGCCCTGCCGATCGCCGCACTGCTCGCCTGGCACGGTCTGCGCACCGTCGACCTGATCCACGCCCTGCGCAACGACTCGCGCTTCGCGGCGAGCGCCTGGCTCGACACCCACACGCGCGCGGGCGACACGGTGCTCTTCTTCGGTGCGCCGTACAAGAACCCGCACTTCCGTGCGGACGTCGCGAGCGTCGGCGTCGACCCGCGCGAGACGGGCCCCGCGAAGCTCGCCGAGCGGCCCGCCTTCGTGATCGTGCAGCCCGAGGACACGAACCAGAAGCGCGAGCGCGTCGACTGGCGACGCGGGCCGATGTCGGTGCGCAGCGACTACGTGAGCGAAGCCGTGTGGCGCGGCCTCACGAGCGGCGCGCTCGGCTACCGGCTCGTCGCGCAATTCCAGTCGCCGCGCCTCTTGCCATGGGCGTATCGCCCGGCGCTCTCCTACGCGGTCGCGAATCCGCCCGTGCAGATCTTCGCGCGTGAAGACCGTGCGGACGGTCTGCCCAGTCTGAGTGCCTGGCAGAGCGCGCCGCACAATCCGCCGGTGTGGCGCGTGAACGAGCCGCTCGCGCGCTGAGCCGCGCGCCTCAGCGCTGCGCGAACGCGACCACGAGGCGAGACTCCGCAGCGCCCGTGCGCGCGAGGTCGGCCGCCGCCTCGGGCGCCCCCGGCGGCGATCCGCCCGCGAGACTGCTCGGGTGGAACGTCTTCGCGCTGCCCATGTGGATCGCGGTGAAGTCGCGTGCGAGCTCCGCGGAGCGGACGCGCGCGGAGAGCGGCGAGGTGAGCGAGTCCGTGAGCTCGATCGCGTCCGGGCCGAGCGAGATGCGGCGCACGAAGCGATGCGGACTGGCCGGCACGCGCGTGATCAAGCGCTCGATCACGAGGCGCCGGATCCAGCGGCCGAGCGCCTCGCTGCGGAAGGCCGTGAGGTTGAGGACCCGCAGCGCGAGGAAGCGCAGCGGCGTGAGCTGCTCTTGCTGCACGACGCCGCACGACCCGCGCGCCTGGTAGTCGCCGTCCGGCAGCGCCGCGAACTCCGACTTCGCGAGCTGCGTCGCGTGGAGGCCTGCGTCGTCGCGCACGAGCCAGCCCGCATCCTCGTGCGCGAGCTCGCCCGTCGCCCGCGCGTGCACACGGCCGATCCCGGCCTTGCTCAGCGCGAAGACGCCGTAATAGGCTTCGGTGCCGGCCGCCAGCAGGCCCCCCGAGAAGAGCTTCTCGCCCCGCAGTGCCTCGCACGGGAGCGGCGCCGGAGAGAGCGGCGCGGAGCGCGCGGAGCAGGCGTGCAGATAGCTGAGGTTCACGACGTAGGCGTTGTGCGCGTCGACGTTCGCGGGCGTCACGACCTCGCCGCGCGCGAGCCGCGCGCGCATGAACGACGCGACGCCGGCGGCCTCGGGAATCGCGCTCGCGAGGATCTCGAAGCCCGCCGGGAAATAGAGCCGCGTGTGCCGGGAGCCGTAGGCGCCGCCGACGCTGCCGTCCGGGTGGACGGCGTGCGCGAAGAACGCGACGGCGCGGCGCAGGGAGTCGAGCACGCGCACGTCGCCCGTCTTCTCCCAGTAGCGCGCGAGGTACTGGATGCCGAGCGTCTCGTAGCCCGGGTCGAAGCCGTCGTACTCGCAGTAGAAGCCGTCGGCGTGCTGGCGCGCGAGGATCGCGTCGATCGTCTCGCTCGCGCGCTTCGCGAGCGACGTGTCGCCGAGCCACGCGCCCGCCGCGTGCCAGCCGAGCGCGTAGAGCGCCTGATGATTCGAGACGAAGGCGTGATCCTCGCGGCTGCGCTGCGCGAAGCGCACCGCGCGCTGGAGGCAGCCCGTGATGCGCTCGCGCTCGGCGTCGTCCAGCGCGTCGCCGAGGGCATGCGCCGTCTCGACCAGGTAGTAGGCCGAGCCGAGCGCTCCGCCGTAATCCTGGTTGTTGGGGCCGACGCTGTCCCACGCGCCGCTCGGGTGCTGCCGCTCGCACAGAACGCGCAGCGCCGCGCGTGCCCACGCGAGCAGCGGCTCGCTGCCGAAGTAGGGGCTGTCCGGCAGGTCGAGCCGGGCGAGCAGCGCGACGGGCAGGACCGCCCACTGCGTCATCAGGATCGGGAAGTCGCGGAACTTCCAGCCCCAGTGATCGCGGTCGAAGCTGCCGAAGCTGACGGAGTGCGGCTCGCGGTCGAGATCCGCGAGCAAGCGCGGCGCAGCGCCGAGCACGAACGGCGCGTAGACCGCCGCGCGCGCGCGATCGACCGCGATCCCGACCATCAGGCCCGCGCGGCCTCGGCCGGCTTCACGCGCACCATGAAGGGCCCGAGCAGCAGCCAGTCGAGGCGGCTCTGCTGGAACGCGGAGATCGCTTCCTCGGGCGTCCGCACGATCGGCTCCTCGTGCATGTTGAAGCTGGTGTTGATCGTGACCGCCAGCCCCGTGATGCGCTTGTACTCCTCGAGGATCGCGTACATGCCCGGATTCTGGTCCTTGCGCACCAGCTGAGGCCGCGCGGTGCCGTCGACGTGCACGGCCGCGGGGCAGCGCGTCTTCATCTTCTCGGTGCAGTCGACCACGATCGTCATGAACTCGCAGGCGCGCTTCTCGCCCTCGCGTAGCAGGAAGTACTCGTCCGCGTCCTCGTAGATGCACATCGGGGCGAACGGCATGAACTCGGTGCGGTTGAACTGCTTGTTGAGGGACTGGTTCACCGAGGCGTCGTCGCAGCGCACGAGCACCGAGCGGTTGCCGAGCGCGCGCGGTCCGTACTCCATGCGACCGTCGCAGCGCGCGACCACCTGGCCGGCAGCGAGCCGCTCCGCGGCGAAGCGCGCGAGGTTCTCGGGGCGCAGCACCTCGAGCTCGGGGTGCCGCGCGAGCGCGGCGGCGACCTCCACCTCGGAGTAGCCGGTGCCGAGATACACGTTCGGGGTCGGCGTCGGCGCGCACGCCGCGAGCTCGAGCGCGGCCCCCGCGCAGAGGCCGCCGTCGCCCATGGCCGGGAACACGTAGATCGACTCGGGCTTCAGCTCCTGCGAGATCGCCATGTTGAGCTTCACGTTCGCGAACACGCCGCCCGCGAGCGCGACGTGCTTCACGCGGCCGCCCGACACTTCGCGGATCATGCGCACCATTTCGCGCTCGAGCAGGTGCTGGAACGTCCACGCCACGTTCTCGCGCGAGTGGCCGGCGAGCAGCGGCTTCAGCGGGGCCTTGTAGTTGCGGTACTCGAAGGAGTAGACGCCGAGCTTGCCCGCCAGCAGGTCGGAGAACACCCGCATCCGCAGCCGCGGCCAGCCCTCCGCGTAGTAGCGCTTGCCGAGGCGGAAGCCGTCCTCGCGCGTGAACGTGGACTCGACCGCGGCGAGCAGCTTCTCGTCGCGCTTCCCGAAGCCCGCGAGGCCCGTGATCTTGCCCTCGTGGTGCCCGGCCTTGAAGCCGAGGATCTGCGTGCACGCGCTGTAGAACTGCCCGAACGAGTTCGGGTAGAAGTACCGCTTCTTCGTGCGGAGGGTCCGGCCGCTGCCCTCGGAGAACGTGATGCTGACGTCGTCGCCCACGCCGTCCGCGGTGACGATCAGCGCCTCCTGCGCCGCGCCGCTGCGATACGCGCTCGCCGCATGGGCGTGGTGGTGGTCCACGAACCACGCCTTCGGGCGAACGCCGTACTCGCTCTCGAGCAGATCGAGCACGCGCTCGTAGCCGGTGGAACGCCAGAACGAGAAGAACCGATAGGCGACGCGCAGGAAGTGCGGGACGTAGTCGCTGAGGCCCTGGTAGTCGCGCGCGTCCGAGACGAGGCTGCGCCACGTTTGCACGAGCAGGTCGCGCCAGTCGAGACCGGCGATCGCGACGGCGTCGATCTCCTCGGGGCGGACGCCGCTGACGCGGATCGCCTCGCGGATCGACAGCACCGGCGGATAGGCGTTGTCCATCTTCTTGCGCGAGAGCCGCTCTTCCGTGACGGCGGAGACGAGCTGGCCGTCCCGCACCACGCACGCGCCGGTCTCGTGGGTCGTCGCGACGCCGAGGATCGTGCGCGGGCGCAGCCGCGGCTCTTCGTGGCGGCGCTCCGCGAGGAACTGCTCGGTGGTGGTCACCTCCCAGGTCTCGCGCACGTCGGCCGCGAGCTTCGCGAGGAACGCCTGCTTCGCGTCGCCAGAGAAGAAGTTGTTGGTGAACAGCTGCAGCCCGAGCCCGCTCACTTCGTCCTGCTTCTCCGCGAAGTCGGTGAAGTGAAAGAGCAGCGTCAGGTGATCGGCGCGCTTCGCGTGCGAACGCAGCCCGGCGCGGAAGTACGCGCGGCGCAGGTAGAACGCGTAACAAGGATGGAAGGCCGGCAGCCCCGGCGGCGGCGCGGGCAGCGGGAACTCCATCAAGCCGCGGTCGGGCAGGATCTCGAACGGGTCCGGATAGAGACGCTGGAGGCCGAGCTTCTCGCGGAAGTCGAAGCCGGGCGTGATCGAGCTGTCGTAGGCGAAACCCGCGTCGGCGAGCAGCTCGAGCGACTCGGCGTCGATCGCGTAGCCGGGCGCTCGGAAGCCGAGCACGCGCGCCCCCAGCTCCTGCTCGATCATCGCCTTGGCGTCGAAGATCTCCTCGCGCTTCTCCGCGGGCGTGGAGCGGTCGAGGTAGCGGTGGTGGAGGCCGTGGGACGCGACCGCGTGGCCGGCCGCGACCACCTCGCGCAGCGCCGCGCGCTTCTCCTTGTCGCGCAGATCCGACGCGATCACGAAGTAGGTCGCGCGCGCGCCCTGCGAAGCGAAGAACGCGAGCGAGCGCTCCAACGCCGAGTGGAAGAGGCCGTCGCGCGCGCCCTCCCAGACGCGGCCGTGCGCGCGATGGATCGCCGCGAGCCCGTCCGTGTCGACGTGGTAGAAGGCCGCGCGCCGGATCGTTCCAGGGGCCGCGCTCATTTCCGCTCCTCCAGCGCGCGCACGATGGCGCGCGCCGCAAAGCCGTCGCCGAAGACCGCAGAGCTCGCCTGCGCCGGTGCGCGCGCCGCCCCCGCGGCCGCGCGGATTCGCTCGGGGTCCGCGCCGGCGAGCACGTTCCAGCCGAGCTCGACCGTCTCCACCCACTCGGTCTCGGGCCGCAGCGTCACGCACGGCGTGCCCAGGAACATCGCTTCCTTCTGCATGCCGCCCGAGTCCGTCAGCACGACGCGCGCGTCGGCCTGCAGCACGAGCATGTCGAGGTACGAGACGGGGTCGATCGGGCGCAGCGCGCCGCGCTCGAGCAGCGCGCCGGACAGCTCGGCGATCTTCTTGCGCGTGCGCGGGTGGACCGGGAACACGACGGGAACGTCGAGGCTCGCGAGCGCGCCGAGCAGCCGCGTCAACGCTGCCGGGTCGTCGGCGTTGTAGTTGCGGTGGATGGTCGCCACCGCGAACTGCTTCGCGTGCAGGCCGTGGGCCGCCAGCACGCGCGAGCGCTCGCGCGCGATCGGCAGGAACGTGCGCACCGCGTCGTACATCGTGTCGCCGACGTGCAGCGCGCGCTCCGCGAGCCCCTCGCGCGCGAGGTTGCGCATCGCGGTCGGCGTCGGGCACAGCAGCAGGTCCGACGCGTGGTCGGTGAGGACGCGGTTGTCCTCCTCGGGCATCGCGCGGTTCCACGAGCGCAGCCCGGCCTCGACGTGCGCGAGCCGCAGCTCGCTCTTCTTCGCGGCGAGCGCGCCGCCGAGCGTCGAGTTGGTGTCGCCGTAGACGACCACCCAGTCGGGTCGCTCCTCGCGCAGCACGTCCTCGGTCTTGCGCAGCACCTCGGCCACCTGCCAGCCCGCGGCTCCGGAGCCGACGCCGAGGTTCACGCTCGGCGCCTTGATGGGCAGCTCCGCGAAGAAAACGTCCGACATGCCGGCGTCGTAGTGCTGCCCCGTGTGGATCAGCAGCTCGTCGTGGCCGGCGGCCGCGAGCGCCGCGGAGAGCGGCGCCGCCTTCACGAACTGCGGCCGCGCGCCGACGATCGTCGCGACTCTCACAGCGGCGCTCCGAGCTTCACGGGCGCGCCGCCCTGCTCGAGCGAGGCCTGGCAGGCCGCGAGCACGCGCAGCACGCGCAGGCCGTTCACGCCGTCGGTGCGCGGCGGCTTGCGGCCCTCGATCGCCGTCAGGAAGGCCTCGCACTCGAGCCGCAGCGGCTCGGTCTCGTCGAAGAAGAGCGTCGTCTCCGCGGTCTGGCGCGCGACGAGCACGCCGCTCTTCGTCTCGATGCCCTTGTCGTAGAGCTTCAGCTTGCCCTCGCGCGCGGTGTCGTCGAACACGGCCATCTTCTTGTCGCCGACGACCACGAGGCGCTGCTCTTTGTGCGGATGCAGCCACGAGACGAAGATGTGCGCGCGCACGCCGTTCGGAAACGACAGGTTCGAGACCGTGACGTCGGCGACGCCGTGGGTCAGGTACTCGCCGCCCGAGGCGGTGACGACCTCGGGATCCGCGCCGAGCAGCGACAGGATGATCGAGATGTCGTGCGGCGCGAAGCTCCAGAGGATGTTCTCCTCCGTGCGCACCTTCCCGAGGTTCAGCCGGTTCGAGTACACGTAGCGCAGCGCACCGAGCTCGCCGCGCTCGACGAGGTCCATCAGCAGCCGCACCGCGGGGTGGTACTCGAGCACGTGGCCGACCATCAGGATGCGCCCGCGCTCGCGCGCGAGCTCGAGCAGCGCGCGGCCGTCGGCCTCGGTCAGCGCCAGCGGCTTCTCGACGAACACGTCCTTGCCGGCGAGCAGCGCGGCGCGCGCGTGCTCGTAGTGCCGCGCCGCGGGGGTCGCGAGCACGACGCCGGCGATCTCGGGCTCCTCGAGCACGTCCTCGTAGCGCTTCGTCGCGCGCACTGGACGGTGCTGGGCGGCGATCTTCTCGAGCGTCGGCGCGTGGCCGTCGCACACGGTGTGCAGCGCGCCCAGCTGCGCGAAGTTGCGCGCCAGGTTCTTTCCCCAATAACCGACTCCGACGACTGCGACTTTCGCGCTCACGATTCCGCCTCCACTGCCGTCGACGTGATGAACTGGCCGCGCCCGCGCAGCACGTAGAGCAGGCCGCCGAGCAGCGCGATGAGCGTGACCGCGAGGCGCCAGCCGATCGCGATCTCCGCGCCGCCGTCGAGGCCGACGTAGCTGAAGAGCCGGTGGAACGCGGTCTCGCCCACGCCGATCCCGCCCGGCGTCAGCGGCAGGGCGTTCGCGACGAATCCGAGCGGGACGACCAGACCGAGCTCGACCTGCTGGCTCTCGGGATGCACCGCGCCCGCGATGAACCACGTGGTGAGCACCGCCGTGAGGTGCGCGGCGATCGACAGCCCGAACGAGCGGGCGATCGCGCCCGGGTGGGCGCGGAAGGAGCGCACGGTCGCGAGCGCGCGCGCCACGAACTCGCCCGCGACGCGACCGGGCAGCGCGATCCACGCCTCCGGCAGCCACAGCACCGCAGCGAGCGCGGCGCCCCCGGCGCCGAACGCGAGCGCGGAGAAGCGCACGAGCGTCGCGATGCCCGCCTCGCCGCCGAGCGTGTGCCCGAAGAACGGCATCGCGAGCAGCGGCATCGCGAACATCGCCCACATGCCGATCGCGCGGTCGAGCAGCACGGCGGTCGCGAGCTCGGTGCGCGTGCCGCGGCGATGGCCCGAGACGGAGTAGTAGACCTTGGCGATGTCGCCGCCCGCGCCGCCCGGCAGGAACAAGCCGAAGAACAAGCCCGTCGTCATCAGCACGACCGCCGGCCATGCGTCCAGGCGGAAGCCCATCGGACGCAGCAGGACGGGCAAGCGGATCGCCGTGACCCAGGTCGAGACGGCGAGCGCGCAGACGGCGAGCAGCGTGAGCGGCCATTCGCGCACGAGGCCGCCGAGCGCGCGCCAGTCGATCGCGCCGGAGCGCACGAGCCACGCGATCAGCGCGGCGGCGACGCCGATGCGCAGCGCGAGCGAGAGCCAGCGGCGCGCCGGCGCCGCCCGCTCCGGGGCCGCCTCGCCCTCCGGAGCGTCCATCAGCCCACTCCGAGCGTCGGGCGTTCTCCGTCGATGAACGCGCGGTGCCACAGCTCGAGGTTGAGCAGGCCCCACACCTGGCGGCCGAAAGCGCGCTCGCCGTTCACGAGCGCCTCGACCGCGTCCATCTGATAGAGGCCGCGCTCCCGCGCGCGGCGCGAGAGCAGGTGATCGGCGACGAAGTCGCGCAGCGGGCCGCGCACCCACTCGTTGAGCGGCACGGGGAAGCCCATCTTGTCCTTGCGGTCGAGCACCACCGGCGGCAGCAGCCGGCGCACGGCCTCGCGGAACACGCGCTTCGTGTCGCCGCCCTGGAAGCGCACGGTCGGCGGCATGCGCGTGATCAGGTCCGCGATGCGGTGGTCGAGCAGCGGCACGCGCGACTCGAGCGAGACGCTCATGCTGGTGCGGTCCTCGACCTGGAGCAGCGAGGGCAACAGCGTCTTGAGATCGAAGTGCGTCATCTTGTTGAAGTACGACTCGATCGCCGGGTGGTTGAACACCTGCTGGAATCCGGCGAAGAGGCGGTCGCGGCTGCCGGGACCCCAGGCTTCCGTCGAGAACAGGCCGTCCGCGTCTTCCGCGCGGCCGATCAGCCGGAAGTAGCGGCGATCCATGTCCTCGAACAGGCCTTCCTTCCAGAACGTCTGGAGCATCGGCTTGTATTGCTTCAGCAGGCCGAGATTCGGATGGATGCTGTCCCAGCTGACGACGTACTTGCCCTGGTCGCCGCCGAAGATCGCGCCCTTCAGCACCTGTTCGAGGTATGCGACGAGGTAGCGGGCGTAGCCGCCGAAGATCTCGTCGCCGCCCTGGCCGCCGAGCACCACCTTCACGTGCTCGCGCGCGAGCTTGCTGACGCAGTACTGCGGGAACAGACCCGGGCCCGCGGCCGGCTCGTCCATCGCGTAGACGAGCTTCGGCATCGCGTCGGCGAACTCGGCCGCCGTCGGCCACACCTCGTGGTGCACCGCGTGCACGTGCTCGGCCACGGCGCGCGCGTAGCGCGTCTCGTCGTACTGCGGGCCGTCGGCGAAGGCGCCGGTGAAGGTGTGGAAGTCGCCGCCGTAGGGCTCCGCCGCGAGGCAGACCACGGTGGAGGAGTCGAGGCCGCCCGAGAGGTGCGCGCCCACCGGCACGTCGCTGCGCAGCTGCAGGCGCACCGAGTCCTGGAGCAGCAGCAGCAGCTGGTCGGCGTAGTACGCCTCGGTGTGGTGCGTGTCGACGTCCCAGCGGAAGTCCCAATAACGGACGACCTGCGGCTCGGCGTCGCGGTACGGACGGAACGAGAGCCAGTGGCCGGGCTCGAGCTTCTTCACGTCCTTGAAGAGCGTCTGGTCGCGCAGGCAGAACTGGAAGTAGAGGTACTGCTCGAGGCCGCCCTCGTCGCGCTCGGCGCGCGCCGCGCCCGAGGCGAAGATCGCCTTCGGCTCGCTCGCGAACGCGAACAACTCCTTGTTCGCGTGCCAGTAGAACGGCTTGATGCCCATGCGGTCGCGGGCGGCGAAGAGGCGCTTCTCGCGCGCATCCCAGATCGCGAAGGCGAACATGCCGTTCAGGCGCTCGAGCATGCGCTCGCCCATCTCCTCGTAGAGATGGACGAGCACTTCGGTGTCGCTGTGCGTCTTGAACTTGTGCCGGCCGACGAGGTCGCGGCGCAGCTCGAGGTAGTTGTAGATCTCGCCGTTGAAGGCGACCCAGATCGAGCCGTCCTCGTTCGACATCGGCTGCTTGCCGCCGTCGACGTCGATGATCGAGAGGCGCGTGTGCACGAGTGCCGCAGCGCCGTCCACGTGCACGCCGCGGTCGTCGGGGCCGCGATGGTTCAGGCTCGCCTGCATGCGCGCGAGCATCTCGCGATCGGGGCGCGCGTTCGGGTCGCGGTGCAGGATCCCGGCGATGCCGCACATCTAGGCGCGCCCCCGGAGCGCCGGACGCAGCGTGCCGTCTGCCTGATAGACGCGCGCAGCGCGCGCAGCGCACTCGCGCTGCCAGCGCTCGCCCGCGGCGCCCCACGGCACGATGTACTTCGCGATCAGCACGAGGTAGCCGAGCGTGGTGAGGCTCGTGACCACCTTCGACTGGCCCGGCTTGCGGTCGTAGCGGAGCACGAACGGGATCTCCGTCACGCGCGCCTTCATCATCTTCAGCTTGATGACCTTCTCGACGGTGCCGGTGAAGCCCATGCCCTTGAGGTCGATGAACTGGTTGCCGAAGATCGCCATCGCGTCCTGGATCAGGGCGACGCGATAGGCGCGGAAGCCGCAGGTGTATTCCCAGATGCCGCGCATCGGGAAGCACGCCTTCATCAGCAGATTCGCGCAGCGGCTGATGAAGCTGCGGTACGCGTCGAGGCCGACTACGCCGCCGCCCGGCTGGTAGCGCGAGGCGATCACGGCCTCCCAGCCCTCGTCGATCTTGCGCGCCATGTCGAGGATGTAGTTGGGGTCGTGCGTGTCGTCGCAGTCCATGCGCACGATCACGTCCTCGGGCTTCGCGTGGTCCGCGACGTATTCGAAGCCGTCCCGCGCCGTCTCGCCGAGCCCGCGGTTGTAGCGGTGCGTGACGACGTCGATCGGGAACTGCGCCGCGAGCTCGGCGGCGACCTGCGCCGTCTTGTCCTTCGAGCCGTCGTTCACGACCACGACGCGGTAGGCGAGCCCCGCCTTGCGCAGCGTCTCGTCGATGCGCTTCACGAGGGGCGGCAGCGCCTCCTCCTCGTTGTACGCCGGCAGCATCACCCAGATCATGCGATCGACCTCTCCACGGCTGCACCGCCCGAAACCGGCGGGCATCCCGCGCTCCACCGCATCGGAGTGGCCCCCCGCAACGCGTGGGTGACCCTCTCCGCTGGGGTCCGCCTCGTTTCGACCGAACGGCGCGCAGCCCCCAGCGCTTTCCCCAAGGGAACGGGGCTCCGCGGGCCGGCTCAACCCAGCAGCTTGCGCCAGTAGAGCAGCGGAATGCCCTGCGCCTTCGCTTCGCCTACGCGAAACGCCCCGACGCGCTCCATGAACTTGTTGATCGGGGGATTGTCCGGCGCCGGCGCCGCGTACCACGCGCGCACGCCCCGGGAGCGCATGTCGGCCTCCATCACCTCGAGCATCGCCCCTGCGACCCAGATCCCTGTTTCACGCTCCCAGTCCTTCGAGCGGAACTCGGGCTCGACCGCGAACAGCGTCCAGTGGGCGTCGTCGTCCTCGATGAACGTCAGGTTCTCGCCGCCCACGTAGACGAGGTTGCCGATCAGGTGCCGCAGCGTCGCCGGTCTGCGCAGGATCGAGCGGAGCGTGCAGCCGATCAGCGTGGGCCACGCCTGCGCGAGCGTCCAGCGCGCGATCCGGCGGCGGTCCGTCGCGTAGTGCATGAAGCCGACGACGCGGCCGTCCCAGCGCGCGACCTGCACGCCCTGGTGCGGATTCGCGTAGTTCGCGCCGTAGAACGCGTCCGCGAGCCAATCCTCGCCGAGCATCGCGAGCGAGCTGCCGCGCCCGAGCTCGGGGCCGAACCACTGGTAGTGGAGCCGCGCGACCGCGGGCGCTTCGTCGCGCCGCATCGTGCCGACCTCGAAGCGCGCGCGCGCCTGCGCCCGCGCGTCGCCGCCCCCAGCTGCGTCCGTGCTCACGCCGGCATCCTCTCCTGCGAAGCGCTCGCGAGCGCGTTCGCATGCTCCCGATGGCTGCGCGCCACCCGCTCCGGCGTGTCGCCGCGCATCGCGCGCGGGCGCGCCTCGGGCAGCCAGCTCGCGAGCCAGCGGCCCCACGGAAACGCGGGGCTCATGCCGCGCACGTGGTAGTCGATCACGGCCACGCCACCCGTCTGCGCGACGTGCGCGAGCAGGCCCTTCGCGTGGGCAATCGGGTCGACGATGCCGTTTTCCGACAGGCGGCCGTCGTACTGGTTGTCCATCCACGTCGGCGCGAACTCGAGGATGCCGAGCTGGCGCCGCTCCGACGGATGCCACGGGTAGTACGGGTGGCAGACGCCGCGGCGGAAGCCGGGGTAGAACTCGTAGCCGAGCGTCGTGTCGTAGAGGAAGCCCGCCCGCTCGAGCGCGTCGAGAGTCTCGTGCGGCTTCACGGGATCGAGGCGCCAATAATGACTGCGGTTGCCCGCGATCGGCGCGCCGGCGACCTCTTCGATGCGCGCCTTCTCGCGCGCGAGCCGCTCCGTCTCCACCGGCGAGTTGAAGGAGGCGTGCAGACCGATCTCGCAGCCGCGCGCGCGCAGCTCCGCGATCTCGCGCGCGAAGTGCGGCGCGCGCACGTCGTAGAACGCGTCGGGATCGCCGTTCGCGAACTTCCAGAGCGAGCCCTGGCGCGCCATGAAGTAGAAGCAGGAGCGTGCGCCGCCGAGCGTCTCGGCGAAGTCGGCCCACTCGCGGAAGCGCCAGAACGCCTTCGCGCTCGTCATGTGCGCGAGCGCCCGGATGCCGCGCATGCCGGCGAGCGGCGCGCGCAGCAGCTCCACCCAGCGCACGATCTCGGGGTAGTCGACGTCGTGCGAGAGCGTGAGCGCGCTGCCGCCGTTCTGCGCGAAGTCGGGCCGCGTCGCGGGCAGCCCCGCGGCCTCGAGATGCGCGCGGATCCGGTGCGCCCAGAGCGAGATCGCGGGCCGTTCGATCAGCCGCTGCTCCACCAGATAGGAGCCGCGCAGCGAGATGTTGAACCAGCGGTCGCGGGTGTAGGTGTGCTCGCGCGCGCCGGTGAGCCACCAGAACGCGGCGAACACGAGGTCGGTCTCGAACCGCAGCGCGTCGCCTTCGCGACGCGGCGGCAGCGCGGGCTCGCCGCCGAAGCTCACGTACGGAGCGCCGCCGTCCTCGACGTGGGTGGTGACGTCGAAGTCGCGGCCCGCCCGAAGATCGCGGCCGCTCCAGCGGATCGCGACGCGCGCCCCGGAGCCCTCCGGCGCAGGCCCGTAGTAGAGATCGAGGCGCCGCCCGTCGGCCGGCGCGGACGCCCCGTCCAGCCACACGACCTCGCGCGCGTAGCCCGCCAGCTCGCAGAGCGTGCGCAACGCGTACAGGGCTTCGGGGGCACAGGGCGCGAGGCGCGTGTCGATCCCCACGCGCAGGCATGTCGGTCGGGCGGTCATCGGAGCCTCGATGCGTGCGTGGCCGCGCCTTCAGCGGGCGTGTCGCCGAGCCGACACGAAGCAGCGGCGCGGCGGCACAGAGTACGGAGACGGACTTCATCGGCCATCGCGCCGATTTCCGCGCGCCGGAATCGTGCGCACCCGCCACCCACGGGTGCGCAAGGAACGCGCGACTTCGACGACAGGAGCGACATGCACCCCCTCGCAGACCAGTTCCCGGGCGTGTTCCTGCACGACACGGCGGCGGTCGACCTGCCCTGCGTCATCGGCACGGGGACGCGCATCTGGCACTTCAGCCACGTGCTAGCGACCGCGCGCATCGGCGAGCGCTGCTCGATCGGGCAGAACGTGACGGTCGAGCGCGGCGTGTCGGTCGGCAACGGCTGCAAGATCCAGAACAACGTGTCGCTCTACACCGGCGTGACGCTCGAGGACTACGTCTTCTGCGGACCGTCGATGGTGTTCACGAACGTGCTGCACCCCCGCGCCGAGGTCTCGCGCAAGGACGAGTACGCGCCGACGCTGGTGAAGCGCGGCGCCACGCTCGGCGCGAACTCCACCATCGTGTGCGGGCGCGTGATCGGCGAGTACGCGTTCATCGGCGCCGGCACCGTGGTGAACCGCGACGTCCGGCCCTACGCGCTGATGGTGGGCAACCCGGCCAAGCGCGTCGGCTGGGCGTGCCGCTGCGGCGAGTCGCTGCCGAAGGCGCGCGGCGAGGTGAGTTGCTTCCGCTGCGCGAACGTCTACCGCTTGCTCGCGGACGATCTCGAGGTGGTGAAGGAAAACCAGTGATCCCGCGCGCGATCCGCCGCGGCCGAGCCGCGCCCGGCGCGCGACCGAAAGCAGCCCAGAACCCGAGAGGCAAGAGCGCACGATGAAGCCCGCACCGATCCCGCAGCTCGACCTGAAGCCGCAGTACGAGGCGTTGAAGCACGAGATCGCCGCCGCCATGGCGAAGGTCTGCGAGGAGCAGAAGTTCATCCTCGGCCCCGACGTCGGGCAGTTCGAGCGCGAGCTGGCCGCCTACTGCGGCGCGCCCTACGCGGTCGCCTGCGCGAGCGGCAGCGACGCGCTGATCCTCGCGCTGATGGAGCTCGGCCTCTCGCCGGGCGACGCCGTCGCGTGTCCCACCTACACCTTCTTCGCGACCGCCGGCGCGATCGCGCGACTCGGCCTGCGCATCGTGTTCACCGACGTGGACCCCGCCACGTACAACATGACCGCAGAGACGCTCGAGCGCGCGCTGCACGGCAAGCCGGCGGTGAAGGCCGTGATCCCGGTCCACTTGTTCGGCCAGGCCTGCACGCCCGATCTCGACGACGCGATCCGCGCGAAGGGGCTGCCGATCGTGCACGACGCCGCACAGGCGATCGGCGCGATCGACGGCCGCGGTCGCAAGATGGGCAGCGCCGAGCTGGTGTGCTTCAGCTTCTTCCCGAGCAAGAACCTCGGTTGTTATGGCGACGGCGGCGGGCTCACCACCGGCGACGCGAAGCAGGCCGAGCACCTGCGCCGCCTGCGCGCCCACGGCGCTGCGCAGAAGTACTTCCACGACGAGGTCGGCATGAACTCGCGGCTCGACACGCTGCAGGCCGCCGTGCTGCGCGTGAAGCTCCCGCACCTCGACGGCTGGAACGAGGGCCGCGCGCGCGCCGCCGCGCACTACGACGCGCTGTTCGCGCGCGAGGGCGCCGCGGACTCGCGCACGCCGCTCGCGGCCGGCGGGCTCGCGCTGCGCACGCCCTACCAGCACCCGACGCCCGCGCGCCACGTGTGGAATCAGTACGTCGTGCGCGTGCCCGCGGCGAAGCGCGATGCGCTGAAGGATCATCTCGGCGCGCAGGGCATCGGGACGAACGTCTACTATCCGAAGCCGCTGCACATGCAGCCGTGCTTCGCGCCCCACGGTTACGGCGCCGGCGACCTGCCGGCGAGCGAGGCCGCGGCGCTCGAGACGCTCGCGCTGCCGATCTTCCCCGAGCTGGCGAGCTCGCAGGTCGAGCGCGTCGTCAGCGAGGTCGTCGCGTTCCTGAAGCGCTGAGCCGTCCGCGGGCCGCCCGCCGAGGTTCGTGCCGCTCCGTGACCGCCTCTGTCACACGTCCGTCGCAAGCTCCGCTCGGTCCCGAAAGGAGGCGAGCGAGATGGCGAGCGCGGCGTTCGAGGGCGGGTCGGGGACGGGGTCGGCAATCCACGCGGCGGGGCGCAGTCGCTCGCGGCTGCGGGGACTGACGGGCGCGACGGGGGCGCCCTGCGCGCGCAGGCGGGGCGATTCGATGCGTCGCGCCCGGCGCGATTCCGGGGCGTTCCTGCGGGGAATCGGCGCGAGCCTGCTGATCGCGTCGGGATACGTGGCCTTCGTGTCCGGAGTCCGCTGGCTGCTCGGGGCCTAGTTGGGAACCGGGGCCCTGGGATTATTCCTAGTTTTATTTAATTACTTGTTCTTTGTAATTCATAAAACTTCAGCATAACCTCCGCGCCATGGACCCGATCGGAAACCCGTACGCGCCGGGCGCGGGAACGCACCCTCCCGAGCTCGCGGGCCGCGACCCGCTGCTCGAGCAGGTTCGGGTCGCGCTGGAGCGGATCCGGGTCGGCAACCCGAGCCAGAGCGTGCTCATGGTCGGGCTGCGGGGCGTCGGCAAGACGGTGCTGCTCGAGGCGATGTGCAGCGCCGCCGAGGCGAGCGGAATCCGCACCATCAAGCTCGAGGCCCCCGAGGACCGCTCGCTCCCGGCGATGCTCGCACCGGAGCTGCGGCTCGCGCTCCTGCGGCTCAGTCAAGTCGAGGCCGCGAAGGACGGGGCGCGCCGCGCGCTCCGCGCGTTGGCCGGGTTCGTGGCCCAGCTGAAGGTGAAGTTCGCCGACATCGAGGTCACGCTGCCGGAAGCGCAGCCGGAGGCCGGCCTCGCAGACAGCGGCGACTTCGAGCACGACCTCGTCGCCCTGCTCGAAGCCGCCGCGGAGGCCGCGAAGCAAGGCGGCACCGCCCTCGCTCTGTTCATCGACGAGCTGCAGTACGTCGCCGAGGACGAGCTCGCCGTGCTCATCACCGCGCTCCATCGCTGCGCGCAGCGGCGCCTGCCGGTGGTCCTCGTGGGGGCGGGCCTACCGCAGCTTCGCGGGCGGATGGGCCGCGCGAAGTCGTACGCGGAGCGGCTGTTCGAGTTCCCCGAGATCGGCCCGCTCCCGGACGCCGAGGCGCGGCGCGCGCTCGAGAAGCCGGCGCTCGCGCACGGTGTCGCGTACGAGGAGGCCGCGGTCGCGCGCATCGTCGCCGAGACGCGCGGCTACCCCTACTTCCTGCAGGAGTGGGGGAAGCGCGCCTGGGAGGCCGCGCGCGCGTCGCCGATCTCCGCGGCGGACGTCGCGCGCGCCTCGGAGCTGGCCGTCGCCGCGCTCGACCAGAGCTTCTTCCGCGTGCGTTTCGACCGCCTCACGGGGAACGAGAAGCGCTACCTCCGGGCGATGGCAGAGCTCGGTCCTGGCCCGCACCGCTCCGGCGACATCGCCGACTGTCTCGGGCGCAAGGTCACGTCCCTCGGCCCGACCCGGAATCAGCTGATCGCGAAGGGCATGATCTGGAGCCCGAGCCACGGCGACACCGCCTTCACGGTGCCGCTCTTCCACGACTTCATGCGCCGCATCCTGCCCGGCGAAGCGTGGCGCGCGTGACGCCGCGCGCCGTCGACACCGCCGAGGAGTCGCTCGCCGCGCTGCGCGCGCTGGTGCAGCGCGTGTGGGGCTACGCCGAGCTGCGCCCGCTCCAGGCCGAGGCGATGCTCGCGGCCCTCGCAGGCCGCGACTCGCTCGTCGTGCTCGCGACCGGCGGCGGCAAGAGCCTGTGTTATCAGGCCCCGGCGCTGCTCCGCGACGGCCTCACCGTCGTGATCAGCCCGCTGATCTCGCTGATGCAGGACCAGGTCGCGGGCCTCGTCGAGAGCGGCGTGCCGGCGGTGATGCTGACCAGCGCGCAGGACTTCGCGCAGAAGCGCGCAGCGTCGGAGAAGCTCGCGAGCGGGGAGGTGAAGCTGCTCTTCGTCGCACCCGAGCGGCTCGTGATGCCCGGGTTCATGGGCGAGCTCGCGGGCTACGGCCTCGCGACCCTCGTGATCGACGAGGCGCACTGCATCTCGCACTGGGGCCACGACTTCCGTCCCGAGTACCGGCGCATCGGCGAGCTGCGCGCGCTGCGGCCCGACGTGCCGATGCACGCGTTCACCGCGACGGCGACGCCGCAGGTGCGGCGCGACATCGCCGCGCAGCTCGGCCTGCGCGACCCCGTCGAGCTGGTGGGCGGCTTCGACCGCCCGAACCTCACCTACCGCTTCCTGCCGCGCGGCGACTCGACGGCGCAGGTGCTCTCCGTGATCCGCCGCCACGAGGGCGAGGCGGGCATCGTGTACTGCCTGCGGCGCAGCGACGTCGACTCGCTCGCGGCGTCGCTGAAGAAGGCCGGCGTGAAGTGCCTGCCCTATCACGCCGGACTCGACGGCGCGACGCGCGCGCGGCACCAGGACCGCTTCCTCGCGGAGTCCGTGGACGTGATCGTGGCGACGGTGGCGTTCGGCATGGGCATCGACCGCCCCGACGTGCGCTTCGTGGTGCACGCCTCGCTGCCGAAGGGCGTCGAGCAGTTCGCGCAGGAAACCGGGCGCGCAGGCCGCGACGGCCTGCCGAGCGAGTGCGTGATGCTCTACGCGGGCGCAGATTATTTCGGCTGGCGCTCCCTCGCCGAGCGCAGCGCGCAGGAGGCCGCGGCCGCGGGCGCGCCGGTCGACGCCGACGAGCAGGCCCGCGCGCTCGCGCGGCTCGGCGAGATGTACGGCTTCGCGACCAGCGCGGTGTGCCGGCACCAGTTCCTGGTCGAGCACTTCGGGCAGCCGTGGAAGCCGCCCGAGGGTGCGAGCGATGGCTGCGGCGCGTGCGACGTGTGCCTGCGCGAGCTCGCGACCCTCGCGGACGCGCCGCGCGTCACCCAGATGATCCTGTCGTGCGTGGCGCGCTGCGGGCAGCGCTGGGGCGCCGGCCACATCGCCGACGTGCTGCGCGGCGGCGACACCGAGCGCATCCGCCAGATGGGCCACGACAAGCTCTCCACCTTCGGCCTGCTGAAGGCGCACGCGACGCGCGAGATCCGGCACTGGATCGACCAGCTCGTGGCGCTCGGGCACCTGCGGGTCGCGGACGGGCAGTTCCCGACGCTGTCGCTCACCGAGAGCGGCGTCGAGGCGATGTACGCGCGCGTGCCGGTGACGCTGTTCGCGCTGCCCGCCACCCCGTCGAAGCCCAAGCGCGCGCGCGGCGCGAGCGCGGGCGCTGCGGACGCCCCGCTCGACTTCGACGACGCCCTGTTCCAGCGCCTGCGCGCCCTGCGCCGCCGCCTCGCCGCGGAGCGCGGCGTGCCGCCGTACCTGATCTTCGGCGACCGCACGCTGCAGGAGCTCGCCGCGGCGAAGCCGACCCGCGTCGAACAGCTGCGCGGCATCCGCGGCATCGGCGAGGTGAAGCTGCGCGACCTCGGCGCCGTGTTCGCGGCCGAGATCGCCGCCGCCGTCGCCGAGGCCGGCGGCGCGAATTAGTCTCCGCCGCGATGTCCGACGCACCCGAGCGCGAGAGCGACGCCGCGGCGAGCGCCCTCGCCGCCCTGCCGGCGATCTCGCTCTGGCTGGTCGACGGCTTCAACGTGCTCCACGCGCACCTCTTGAAGGGCCGCGATCGCAAGGACTGGTGGAGCGCGGAGCGCCGGCAGCTCGTGATCGCCCAGGCCGAGCGCCTCGCCGCGCGCGGCGAGCGCGTATGCGTCGTGTTCGACGGCAAGCGGCCCGCGGACGAGCCCGAAGCGCCCGAGGACGCCGCGCTGCGCGTCGTGTTCGCGAAGGACGCCGACGAGTGGCTGCTGAAGACGATGCGCGCGGCGCCGGACCCGGGCGGCGTCGCGATCGTCACCGGCGATCGCCCCGTGAAGGACCGCGCGCGCCGATGGGGCGCGCACGCCGTGTCGCCGCGCGAGTGGCTGGCGCGGTGTGCGGAGGCGGGCGGCTAGTCCGAGCTCATCGACGCCGAGCGCTCACGCATTCACGCAGCGCGGCAAGGGCTCCCCGCGCAGCCCCGCGACGAGGTTCCGCACGCACAGCTCCGCCATGCGCGCGCGCGTCTCGCGCGTCGCGCTGCCGATGTGCGGCGCGAGCACCAGGTTCGGCGCGGCGAGCAGCGGCGAGTCGGGCGGCAGCGGCTCGCTCGCGAACACGTCGAGCCCCGCGCCGCCGAGCTGCCCGCTCGCGAGGGCGGCGCACACGGCGGGCTCGTCCACGATGCCGCCGCGCGCCGTGTTCACGAGCACGGCCCCGCGCTTCATGCGCGCGATCTCCCGCGCGCCGATCAGGCCGAGCGTCTCCGGCGTGCGCGCCAAGTGGACGCTCACGAAATCGCTCCGTTCGAGCAGCGCATCCAGCGAAGCCGCCCGTTCGACCCCGGGTGCCGCGCGCCCGCTGCGCGTCCAGCCGAGGGCGCGCATGCCGAACCCGCTCGCGCGCCGCGCCACCGCCTGGCCGATCGCGCCGAGCCCGACGATCCCGAGCGTCGCGCCCGAGAGCTCGCGCCCGAGCAGCAGCGCCGGCTCCCACGCCTTCTGCCACGCGCCCGCGCGCACGAAGCGATCCGCCTCGGCGATCCGCCGCGCCGCCGCGAGCAGCAGCGCGAAGGCCAGATCCGCCGTCGCCTCCGTCAGCACGCCGGGCGTGTAGCCCACCCGAATCCCGCGCGCCGACGCCGCCGCGACGTCGATGTGATCGACGCCCACCGAGCAAGTCGAAACCACGCGCAGCCCCGGCGCACTCCCCAACAACTCCGCATCCACGCGATCCACGAGCGTCACGATCAACCCCGCGCAGCGCGCCGCCTCCTCTAGCAACACGTCCCGCGGCGCCGCGTCCGCCCCATCCCAAACGCGCAGCTCCGCCACCTCGCGCACGAGCCCCCAAGGCGCCCCAGGCAACTCCCGCGAAGAAAACACCCGCATCGCCCGCGTCATCTCCCCCTCCAGCTAGCGCGTGACCCCGACCGGCAAGCAACTGGCGCGCGCTTGCGGATCGCCCGACGAGCATGCGCTGCGAGACGAACCCACCACGAGCGCCGGGCGCGGGCGGTGGCGGGAGGAAGCGAGCCCACGGCGAGCGCTGCGCGCGGGCGGGACCGCGGCAGCGAAGTCAAGCGGAGCTCGGCCCCGTGCATCCGGCAACGCTACGCCGCCGCGCAGCGCGCCTCTCCTCCCTGCAACGGAACGCCCCCCAAAAGGGGCCGACAGCGAGCCATGAGCTGCCGCGGACCCGCCCGCGCGCAGCGCGCTCCCCGCGACGAGCACCTCTCTCAGGCCGCACTCCCGTACATCAACTCGAGGATCTTGGCCGCGTTCTCCTCGATCGCCTTCCCCGTCGTGTTCACGCTCCGCCACTGCTGCTTGTTGAACAGCCGCCGTGCGCGCTGCAACTCCTCCACCACCGCCTCGGCCTCCGCATACGTCGTGTACGGCGACGCGCCGATCTGGCGAATGCGCGCCTTGCGGATCTCGAGCAGCGGGTTCGGCTCGATCACGAGCCCGATCACTTTGCGGTGATCCATCTCGAGCAGCTCGCGGGGCGGGTCGATGCCCGGGACGATCGGCACGTTGCCGGTCTTGTAGCCGCGCTGCGCGAGGTACATCGAGAGCGGCGTCTTCGACGTGCGCGAGACGCCGGCGAGCACGATGTCGGCCTGGTGGAGCGTGTGCAGGTTGGCGCCGTCGTCGTGGCGCACCGCGAACTCCACCGCTTCGACCCGGCGGAAGTACTCGTCGCCGAAGCCGTGCAGCACGCCCACGAGGTGCTGCGGCGAGAGCGCGTAGTGGTGCGACATCGCGCCGATCAGCGGGCCGAGCAAGTCCACGGCCGGCACGCCGAGCTCGAGCGCCACCGCCTTCACCGACTCCTTCAGGCGGTCGTTCACCAGCGTGAACACGACCAGCGCGCCGGCCTCCTTGGCGCGCTCCATGATGCGGCGCACCTGCGAGTCGTGGCGCGTCTCGGCGAAGGTGCGCAGGCGGAAGCGGCGCTGGAACTGCGTCGCGGCGGCGCGCACCGCGTGGGTGCCCGTCTCGCCGGTCCCGTCCGAGAGCAGGAAGATGTCGATCTGCGGATCCGCGTTCTGCGCCATCGCCGGATTGGGTAGCGCGGGCGGCGCCCGCCGCCGAGCAAGCGCCCGGAGACGCCGCGCACCCGGTTGACGCTCCCTACCGCCATCGGCACCCTCGCCCGATGCCGTACGAGCCGAAGGCGATCGAAGCGCGCTGGCAGCGTCTGTGGGCCGAGCGAGGCACGTTCAAGGTCGAGGTCGATCCGTCCCGCCCCAAGTACTACGTGCTCGACATGTTCCCGTACCCGTCGAGCGAGGGGCTCCACGTCGGGCATCCGAAGGGATACATCTCGACCGACGCGATCTCGCGCTACAAGCGCATGCGCGGCTTCAACGTGCTGCACCCGATGGGCTGGGACGCGTTCGGCCTGCCCGCCGAGCAGCACGCCATCAACACCGGCACGCACCCGCGCGCGACCACGAAGCGGAACACGGAGAACTACCGCCGCCAGCTCGAGACCCTCGGCCTCTCGTACGACTGGAGCCGGGAGATCGACACCACCGATCCCGGCTACTACCGCTGGACGCAGTGGATCTTCTCCAAGCTCTTCGAGCGCGGCCTCGCCTACCTCGCCGAGGTGCCCGTCAACTGGTGCCCCGCGCTCGGCACGGTGCTCGCGAACGAAGAAGTGATCGACGGCAAGAGCGAGCGCGGCGGTCACCCCGTCGTGCGCGTGCCGATGCGCCAGTGGATGCTGCGCATCACGAGCTACGCCGAGCGGCTGCTCGCGGATCTCGACGAGCTCGACTGGCCCGAGAACATCAAGAAGATGCAGCGCGACTGGATCGGCCGATCCGAGGGCGCGCGCGTACGGTTCGCACTGGCCGACCATCCTGGCGAGGCGATCGAGGTGTTCACGACGCGCCCCGACACGCTGTTCGGCGCGACCTACATGGTGCTCGCGCCCGAGCATCCGCTCGTCGCGAAGATCGCGACACCAGCGCAGCGCGGTGCCGTGGAGGCGTACGTCGCCGAAGCCGCGCGCAAGAGCGAGCGCGCGCGCATCGCGGACGCCGACGACAAGACGGGCGTGTTCACCGGCGCGACCGCGATCAACCCCGTGAACGGCGCGCGCATTCCGGTGTGGATCGCGGACTACGTGCTCGCGACCTACGGCACCGGCGCGATCATGGCCGTGCCGGGGCACGACGAGCGCGACTGGGCGTTCGCCAAGAAGTTCGCGCTGCCGATCGTCGAGGTCGTGCGCGGCGGAGACGTCCAGCAGGCGCCGTACACCGGCGACGGCCCCGCGGTGAGCTCGGGCTTCCTCGACGGGCTCGCGACGCCGGAGGCGAAGCAGAAAATCGTCGCGTGGCTCGCGGAGCGGGGCGTCGGCGAGGGCACCGTCTCCTACAAGCTGCGCGACTGGCTGTTCAGCCGGCAGCGTTATTGGGGAGAGCCGTTCCCCGTGATCCATCTCGCGGACGGCACGACGAAGCTGGTCCCCGAGTCCGATCTGCCGGTGATGCTCCCGGACCTCGACGACTTCCGGCCGACGGGCGAGTTCGAAACGCCGCTCTCGCGCGCGAAGGCCTGGGTCGAGACCACCGACGCCGCGACCGGCGCGCCCGCGCGCCGCGATCCGAACACGATGCCGCAGTGGGCCGGCAGCTGCTGGTACTACCTGCGCTTCGTCGATCCGCGCAACGCGCGCGAGGCGTGGTCGCAGGAGGCCGAGCGCTACTGGATGCCCGTCGACCTGTACGTCGGCGGCGCGGAGCACGCGGTGCTCCACCTGCTCTACTCGCGCTTCTGGCACAAGGTGCTCTTCGACTGCGGCCTCGTTCACACGAAGGAGCCGTTCGCGAAGCTGCTGAACCCCGGCATGATCCTCGGGTACAGCTACCGCTACTACGACGACAACCTGAGCGACGACCCCGCCGCGCGGCCGCGCGCATACCCGGCCTCGGCGGTGCGCGTGGACGGCGAGCGCGCGATCGCGGTCGCCACCGGCGGCGAGGTGAAGGAGCGCTGGGTGAAGGCGCAGGACGTGCGCCGCGCTGCGGACGGCACGCCGCTGCATCCGACGCTCGACGACCTTCCGCTCGAGGAAGTGATCGAGAAGATGTCGAAGAGCCGCGGCAACGTCGTGTCGCCCGACGACGTGATCGCCGAGTTCGGTGCGGACGCGATGCGGCTCTACGAGCTGTTCATGGGGCCCCTCGAAAAGGGCGCGCCGTGGTCGACCGACGGCATTCCCGGCTGCTTCCGATTCCTGCAGCGCGCGTGGCGCCTGTTCGTGGACGACGAAGCCGAGGGCGAACCGCTGCGCCCGCTCGCGCCGGGCATGGGCACCCGCGAGCAGGCGCGGCTCACGGCGCAGACGATCGCGGGCGTGACCGCCGACATGGACGCCGTGCAGCCCAACACCGCCATCTCGAAGCTGATGGTGTGGGCGCGCGACGTCGCCAAGGACGCGCCGCTGCCGCGCGAGGCGGGCGAGGCGTTCCTGAGCATGCTGTCGCCGTTCGCGCCGCACCTCGCCGAGGAGCTGTGGGCGCGACTCGGCAATCCGCGCGAGGTCGCGCTCGCCCCGTGGCCCGTCGCCGACGCTCGCTTGCTCGTGGCGGACACGGTGCAGTTGCCCGTCCA
Organism: uncultured Spirochaetales bacterium; assembly: GCA_964501435.1. GTDB lineage: Bacteria > Myxococcota_A > UBA9160 > UBA9160 > UBA6930 > VGRF01. The sequence continues at coordinate 41,550 of CAZCTH010000034.1, forward strand.
AGTGAACGGCAAGCTGCGCGACCAGATCGAATTGCCCGTCGCTGCGAGCGAGGACGAGATCCGCGCCGCGGCGCTCGCGGCCCCGAACGTGCAGAAGCATCTCGCGGGCCGCGCACCGAAGAAGGTCATCGTGATCGCGGGCCGCCTCGTGAACGTGGTCGGGTAGCGCGCGCGTGCGAACGCGGCGCGCGCGCCTCGCCGCGTTCGTCGGCCTCGGCGCCGCCGGGGCGATCGCGCTCGGCGCGGCGCTGGCGCTGTGGCAGCGCTGTGCGATCGCGGAGTGGCTCGCGGTGCGTGCGCTCGCGACACGCGGCGTGGCCGGGGAGCTGCGCGTCGCGCGCCTCGATTGGCGCGGGGCCGAGCTCGCTGCGGTGCGGATCGGCGAGGGCGCTACCCCGGACCTCTCCGTCGCGGAAGCGGAGCTCGCCTGGTCGCGCGCCGGGCTGCGCGCGGGGCGGCTGGATC
>CAZCTH010000035.1:0-7001 GCA_964501435.1 uncultured Spirochaetales bacterium
GTCGAGGTAGAAGTCGAGCAGGTCAGAGATGGTCGGGGCTGCCCGCTCCGCGCGGCGCTCCTGGACCGGGTCCCCTCCGAGACGGGCCGACGCGATCAGGGCCTCGGCGCGCCGCCGCGCAGCCGCACACCTGAGCGAACCGCCAGGCCCGAGCGCCATCTGGCGAAGCGCGCCGCGGCGCCCGTCGCAGCGAACAGGGCGGGGCGCTCGAGCACGAGCCGCGCCGCGCGCGCGAGCCAGCCGTGCGCCGCGCCGTAAGCGCCGCGCGCGGCGAGCTCGCCGCGCCACGTCAGCAGCTGGTGGTGCAGGGGGATCTTCACGGGGCACACGTCGGAGCACGATCCGCACAGGCTGCACGCGCCCGGCAGATCCGCGTGCCTTCCGGGCTCGCGCGCGGGCGCGAGCACCGAACCGATCGGGCCGGCGACCGCGACGCCGTAGCTGTGCCCGCCGCTGCGGCGGTAGACCGGGCAGGTGTTGAGGCAGGCGGCGCAGCGGATGCAGGCGAGCGCCTCCCAGAACGACGGGTGCGCGAGCAGCCGGCTGCGGCCGTTGTCGACGACGACGATGTGCTGCTCGCGGTCCGGCGCCAGCGGGCCGTGGTAGTGCGAGGTGTAGACGGACAGCGCCTGCCCGGTGGCGGAGCGCGCGAGCAGGCGCAGGAACACGGGCAGGTCGGCGACGCGCGGCACGATCTTCTCGAGCCCGACGCTCGCGATGTGCAGGCGCGGCAGCGTCGTGCCGAGATCGGCGTTGCCCTCGTTCGTGACGACGACGAAGCCGCCGCTCTCGGCCACCGCGAAGTTCGCGCCCGTGATGCCCGCCTGCGCGGCGAGGAAGCGCGCGCGCAGGTCGCGGCGCGCGACGCGCGTCAGCGCCGTGGGATCGGAGAGCCCGGGCGCGCTGCCCATCTCGCGCGCGAACAGCTCGCCGATCTCCTCCTTCTTCAGGTGGATCGCGGGCATCACGATGTGGCTCGGCGGCTCGTGGCGCAGCTGCACGATGCGCTCGCCGAGGTCCGTGTCGACGACTTCGACGCCGCGCGCTTCGAGGAACTCGTTGAGGCCGCACTCCTCGGTGAGCATCGACTTGCTCTTCACGACGCGGGTCGCGCCGTTCCTTCGTAACAACTCGTGCACGATGCGGTTGTGCTCGTCGGCGTCGCGCGCCCAGTGCACGACGGCGCCGCGCGCCTCGGCGGCGGCCTCGAACTGCTCCCACAGCTCGGGCAGCCGCGCGAGCGCCTCGCGCTTGATCGCCGCCGCCTCGCTGCGCAGCGCCTCCCAGTCCGGCACCGCGTCGGCAGCGCGGTCCCGCTTCGCGCGCACGAACCAGAGCGACTGGTCGTGCCAGGTGGTGCGCGCTGCGTCGGCGACGAAGGCGGCGGCGCGCTCGGCGTGCCCGCTCACGACGCGGCGCCTCGGCCCGCGAGGATCTCGGCGACGTGCAGCACGCGCAGCGGCAGGCCGCGGCGACGCGCGACGCCTTCGAGGTGGAGCAGGCACGAGATGTCGGTGGACGTGACGACCTCGGCGCGCGCGGCGGCGTGGTCGGCGAGCCGATCGAGCGCCATGCGGCACGAGACGGCCTCCTCGGCGACGGCGAAGACGCCACCGAAGCCGCAGCACTCGTCGGGCCGCCCGAGCGTCACCAGCTCGAGGCCGGGCACGCGCGCGAGCAGCTCCCGCGCCGGGTCGCGGCGCTGCGGCTCGCGCGTCTCGGTGGGCGAACCGAGGCGCAGCTCGCGCAGGCCGTGGCAGCTCACGTGCAGCGCGACGCGGTGGGGGAACGCGGGAGGCGTTGGGGCGAGCGGCGGCTGCGGTGCGGGCGCTGCGTGCGATGCGTGCGGCTCGGGCGGTGCGGGGGCCCCGGCGGGCGCAGGCGGCGGATCCCCGAGCGCGACCAGGAGCTCGCACAGCTCGAACACGCGCGGCGCGAGGGCGCGGGCGTCCTCCGAGGGTGCGAGCCGCGCGAGGTGCCCGCGCAGCGTCGCGACGCAGCTGCCGGAGGGCGCGACCACCGCGTCGTAGCGCGCGAAGGTGCGCACGAACTTCTCGACGAGCCGCGCGGCCTCGCGGGGGGCGCCGGCGGTGAGCAGCGGCTGCCCGCAGCAGCTCTGCGCCTCCGGGAACGCGACGGCGAGCCCGCGCGCCTCGAGCAGCTCCAGCGCCGCGAGCCCGACCGCGGGGCGCAGCTGATCCACGTAGCAAGGCACGAACAGGGCGACGCTTCGCATGCCGCCCGCAGCGTAAGGCACCCCCGGCCCCCGCTCCCACCGCCCGAACACCACCGAACGCCCCCGACACGCTTCCGTCGCGTCGAACCCGAATGGGGTCAGACCCCAGGAGGGTTCGCCCGTCGCACCGCCCCCTGCGAGCCGATACCCTGGCGCCCTTCGCGACACCCGGGCACGGGCGGGGTTGCAGGAGCGAAACGAGGGCAGCGCGTGATCGTGGTCGGCCTCACCGGAGGCATCGCATCGGGCAAGTCGACCGTCGCGCGCGAGCTGGCGCGGCGCGGCGCCCGCGTGATCGACGCCGACAAGCTCGGCCACCGCGCCTACGAGCCCGGCACCCAGGCCCACCGCGAGGTGATCGCCGCCTTCGGCCCCGAGGTCCGCGCCGCGGACGGCACGATCGATCGGCCCGCCCTCGGCGCCCAGGTGTTCGGCAAGCCCGACCAGCTGAAGCGCCTCACCGACATCGTGTGGCCCGAGATCCGGCGCCTCGCCGAGGCGGAGATCGCCGCGATCCGCAGCGCCGAGCCGGCAGCGGTGGTGGTGCTCGAGGCGGCGGTGCTGTTCGAGGCGGGCTGGGAGTCGCTCGTGGACGAGATCTGGGTGGCGTTCGTGGAGCGCGCCACGGCGGTCGAGCGCGCGGTCGCGCGCGGCGGGCTCACCGCCGCGCAGGTCGAGGCGCGCATCGACGCGCAGCTCTCGAACGACGAGCGCAGGAAGCGCGCGCACGTCGCGCTCGACAACTCGGGCGACGAAGCGGCGCTCGTGCGCCAGCTCGACGCCCAGTGGCCGCGCGTCGCGCAGGCGGCGAAGGCGACGACGCCGTCGAGGGGCCGTGCGTGATCCTCGACCTCCACTCGCACTCGGTGAAGAGCGACGACGGCCGCGCGCAGGTCGAGAATTACTGCTTGTGGATCCGCAAGCGCGAGCTCGCGCTCGACGGCTTCGTGCTCACCGAGCATCGCCAGTTCGACGCCGAGTCCGACTACTCCGCGCTCGCCGCGCAGTACGGCCTGACCATTCTCAAGGCCAGCGAGGTCGAGACGGAGTACGGCCACGTGCTCGTCTTCGGCGTCACCAAGGCGCTCACGGCCGCGTTCGACTTCCGCGACATCCGCTTGCCGCTCGCGCGCGTGCTCGAAGAGAGCGAGCGCCACGGCGCCGTCGCCGTTCCGTGTCACCCCGGCCGCCCGCGCGTGGGCATGTGCGCGCACGTCGCGGCGCTCGGCGTGCCCGACGGCGTGCGCATCATCGAGACCCTGAACGGCGGCAGCCGCGGCAGCGAGGACGACGACGCGCGAGCGATGGCCGAGCGCATGGGCTACCTCGGCATCGGCGGCAGCGACGCGCACATCGTCAGCCACATCGGCCGCTGCGCCACGCGCTTCCCGGGCGACGTGCGCAGCGAGAGCGAGTTGGTCGAGGCGCTTCGCGCCGGAGCATTCGAGGCGATCTCGTGGAAGGTCTGAGATACTGATCGAGCGCGGGAGTCCGTTTCGCTCTCGCCTAGCGCCCGGCCGGATCTTGCACAGTCTGCAAACAGGAGGCGCTCGCATGTCCCTTCGACTCACGACGCTCCCCGCGACGGCGCGCATTCCCGAGATTCTCGAGCACGTGGACCGCGATGGCGGCGTGATCGTCGAGCGCTTCCTTTCCGAGGCGCGCGTCCAAGCGATGCTCGGCGAGCTCGCTCCCTACATCGCGAACACGGCACCGCTCGCGGACGACTTCTCGGGGCACAGGACGACGCGCACCGGCGGCCTCGTCGTCCGCTCGCGCGTCGTGCGCGAGCTGCTGATGGACCCGACGATTCTCGGCACCGCGCAAGCGTTCCTCGCACGCCACACCGACAAGGTGCAGCTCAACCTGACGCAGATCATCCGTCTACTTCCCGGGCAGGGCGCGCAAGAGCTCCATCGCGACCGCTTCATCTGGGGGAAGTACCTGCCCCGCGACGTCGAGCCGCAGCTGAACACGATCTGGGCCCTGACGGATTTCACCGCAGAGAATGGCGCCACCCGCGTCGTCCCCGGGAGCCAGCGCTGGGATTGGGAGCGCAAGGCGGAGCCTCAGGAGATCACGCAAGCGGTCATGCCCGTCGGCTCGGTGTTGGTCTACACCGGCACCGTGATCCACGGCGGCGGCGAGAATCGTTCGAGCGCCGATCGCATCGCGCTGAACCTGACCTACGCCAACGCCTGGCTGCGCCAGGAAGAGAACCAGTATCTGACGTGCCCGCCCGAGCTCGCGCGCGAGCTCGATCCCGATCTGCGCGCGCTGCTCGGCTACACGATGGCGAACTTCGCGCTCGGTTATTATGCCCCGCCCAAGTTCGTGGCCGGACAACCGGGCACCGTGCCGCCGGAGCTCGCGTGCGCGGCGGAGGGAAGCGGATCGAGCGACGTGAAGGCGCACTTCCCCACGGCCCGGACCTTCTAGGCGCCCGCGCCGCAAGCCCGGGTCGAGGCGCCGGCCCGGCGAAGACGGGGCGACTGAGCTACCTCGCTTGGCCGGCGTTGCCCGGTATGGCGCTGCGCGCCGGAGCATTCGAGGCGATCTCGTGGAAATCGAAGAGCTGAAAGCCAAGCACCTCAACAAGGAATTCGACGTGAAGGAATTCCCCGTGCGCGCCGAGGCGATGGTCGACTTCGCGACCAGCGTCGGCGAGACGGCGGCGCACTACGTCGACCCGGCCCATCCGGACTTCCGCGCCGTACCGACCTTCCCCGCGCGCTTCCACGGGCGTCGCATGCTGCCCGAGGACTTCCCGAAGCTCGGCCTCCCGCTCGACGGCGGAAAGGCCGTGATGCCGCAGGCGCCGATCCGCGCCGGTGTCACGCTGATCGGCAAGAGCCACCTGCACGAGATCTACGAGAAGACGGGGCGCACGGGCCGCATGATCTTCCTGGTCTCGCGCATGGAGGTGTTCGATCCGAGCGGAGCGCTCGTGTCGATCGTGGACTCGCGCCACGTGATTCGCGAGCGACCGAAGGCGGAGGCCTGAGCGATGCCGATCCGCCGCTTCGAGGACGTCGAGTTCGGCGAGGAGATCCCGCCGCTCGCGCCGGACTTCTCGATCGAGAACGTGCGCAAGTTCGGCCGCGCCGCCGAGATGGTGGCGCCGCGCTTCAGCGACCACGAGGGCGCGCGCAAGGAAGGCCTGCCCGGCGCGATCGTGCCGGGCGTGATGAGCCAGGCGATCCTCGTGGCGATGATCCATCGCTGGGCCGAGAACGCGGAGCTCGAGAAGATCGACACCGTGTTCCGCGCGCCGGTGCTCGTGGACCATCCGCACCGCATCAGCGGCGTGGTCACCAATCTCGAGGCCGAGACGCGCATCGCCGAGATCGATCTCACGATCGTGAACGAAGCCGGCGAGACGCGGGTGCTCGGGACGGCCCGGGTGAAGCTGGCGTAGCGCCGTTGCAGCCGACCGCGCGCGAACAGGACGGCTCGGAGCTGCCCGACGGCCACTACCTCCGCGGCCTCGGCATGCGCGTCGCGTACGAGGCGGGCTTCGCCGTGGGCCGCGCGGAGGTGCACCCCTCCATGTTCGCGGAGGGCACGCGGCGGCTGCGCATCGGCGTTCTCGCGAGCCTCGTGGACATCGCCGCGGGCCACGCGCCGGACGGGCCGCGCGCGCCGACGGTGGACCTGCGCGTGCGCGTCACCGGCGCGCTGCCCGAGGCCGGCGAGCTCGCGCTCGCGGCCCGCGCGCTGCGCGTCGGCCGCACGCTCGTCGTCTCGGAGACGTCGCTTCGCGACGCCGCGGGCCGCGAGTTCGCGCGGGCGACGGCGACGTTCCTCAACCAGCCGTTCCGCCAAAGCACGTTCGCGAGCGCGCATCCGCCCTTCGGACGCATCGCTTCGTTCGAGCGCCTGCTCGGCGCGCGGCGCGTCGACGCGGCGACGCTCGAGGTCGCGCCGACGCCGCAGCTCGGCAACGGCCCCGTCGGCACCGTGCAGGGCGGCGCCCAGGCGTTGCTCGCGGAGCTCGCGGCCGAGCACGTGCTCGGGGCGGGCGCCGAGGTCGTGGACCTCGAGATGCGATACCTCGATCGCCTGCGCGTGGGCCCGCTGCGCGCGCACGCCGTGTGCGAGGGCGCCGCCGGCGCGCTCGAAGCGGTGCGCGTGCGCCTCTGCGACGCCGGCGACGGCGATCGGCTCGTGTCCGCGGCGTCGCTGTGGGTGCGCGCGCCGAAGCGCTAGCCGCGCCGCACCTCAGACCGGCTTGAAGAGCGGGATCGCGAGCTCCTCGTGCATCTCCCACTCCACCGCGACGCGCATGCCGATCTTCACGTCGCGCGTCGGGTCGGCGACCCCGGTGAGGTTGCTGAGGATGCGCGGGCCCTCGTCGAGGTCGATCCACGCCACCGCGAACGGGACCTTGCCGCGGAAGAACGGGTGGTAGGCCTGGCGGATCACGCTGTACGAGTACACCGCGCCGCGGCCCTGCGAGGCGTGCCAGGCGAGCCGCCCGCCGACGCAGCGCGGGCAGTGTGCGCGCGGGTGCCACACGACGGCGCCGCAGTCGTCGCACTTCTGGTAGGTGAGGCGCTGCTCTTTCGTCGCGAGCCAGAACGGCGCCGTGTCGTGCTCCTTCGCCGAGGGCAGCGGTCGCGTCGCGGGCGGTTTCTGCGGAGCTGCTGCGGACATGCCTAATCCCTCCCGAGGATGATGGTGCCCGCGCAGTGGCGGCTGCCGAGCATGCCGCCGTTGCCGTGGGCGACGGCGAGCCGCGCGTTCGGGACCTGAGAAGAGGACT
>CAZCTH010000035.1:7011-41902 GCA_964501435.1 uncultured Spirochaetales bacterium
GCGCAGCTGCCGCGCGGCTTCGATCAAGAGGAAGATCCCGCGCATGCCGGGATGGTTCGACGAGAGGCCCCCTCCGTCGGTGTTGAGCGCGGGGCCGCCGGGCCGGTCGAAGCGCAGCCGGCCGCCTTCGACCCACGCGCCGCCTTCGCCCTTCTTGCAGAAGCCGAGGTCCTCGAGAATCGTGAGCACTGTGATCGAGAACGAGTCGTAGATCATCGCGACGTCCATCTCGGCGGCGGTCACGCCGGCCTCGCCGAACGCCGCGGGCGCCGACTGCGCGGCGGCGCTCACCGTGATGTCGCCGCCGTTCTCGGGGTACTTCGTCGCCTCGCCGCCGCCGAGCACCCACACGGGCTTCTTCTTGCAGTTCCGCGCGACGTCGGGGGCCGCGATCACCACCGCGCCGCCGCCGTCGCTGATCATGCAGCACTCGAGCAGGTGCAGCGGGTCGGCGATCATGCGCGACTTCAGCACGTCCTCGATCGTCGTCTCCTGGATGCCGACGAACTCGAGCGCCTTCATCGCCGCGACGGCCTCGGGGTTCCGCATCGCGTGGTACCGCGTCGCCGTCGCGATCTCGGCGAGCTGCGCGCTCGTCGTGCCGTATTGGTGCATGTGGCGGTGCGCGACCATCGCGTAGTTGCTGACGAGGGTCATGCCCGTCCAGCCCTCGAGGTTGTCCACCGGCGTGCGCTGCGCCGCGCCCATGTGCCCGCCCACGCCGATCGCGAAGGCGTTGCTGTGCGCGGTCGAGCCGTACGTGAGCAAGGCGACGCGCGCGCGGCCCGCGGCGATGTCGCGCTTCGCGTGGGCGGCGTGGAATTCGTAGGAGCTGCCGCCGACGTTCGTCGTGTCGATCACGCGCGGCGAGAGGCCGAAGTACTCGGAGATCTGCAGGCCGCCCATGCCGCCGCCGTCGCCGGCGTCGTAGATCGCATCCACGTCGCGCCACGAGAGGCCGGCGTCGGCGAGGGCCTTCACGGCGCTCTCCGCCTTGATCTGGAGCGGGCTCACGCGCCCTTCGACGTCTCGCGACGGGTACTCGTGGATGCCGACGATCGCGGCGTCGCGTTTCTGGGTCACCTGCGCGGCTCCTCGGTTCTGCGCGCGGCGGCGGCCGAATGCGGCCCCGCGCGCGAGCGGAGCGCCACTCTAGGCGGGCGGCGAGGGCAGCCGCTAGCGCGGCGTGCGCTTCTGGACCGGCGCTGGGTCGCCTCCGCGCAACGCGCGGGCCTCGCGAATCTGCGCCGAGGGCCATGCCGCGAACTGCGCGAATCCGCGCACGCGTCCCCTCGGAAATCTCGAAGCATCGCCAGGCCTTTTTTCTATTGGCGCGCCGCCGGTGCGTGCTCGACGGTCCAAGGGCTCCCCCAAGGAGATGGGCCGCAATGGCGGACGAGACGAACGTGCCCGTGGGCGACGCGGCGGACGCCGCGCCGCTCGTTGGGGTCATCATGGGCAGCCGCAGCGACCTCGACGTGATGAACGAGGCGCGTGCCGTGCTCGCCGAGTTCGGCGTGCCCCACGAGGTGCGCATCGTCTCGGCGCACCGCACGCCCGCGTGGATGTTCGAGTACGCGACGAGCGCCGAGGCACGCGGGCTCGAGGTGATCGTCGCGGGCGCCGGCGGCGCGGCGCACCTGCCGGGCATGGTGGCGGCGCTCACCGTCGTGCCGGTGCTCGGCGTGCCGATCCCCGCGACGCAGCTGCAGGGCGTCGACGCGCTGCTGTCGATCGCGCAGATGCCGCGCGGCGTGCCGGTGGGCACGCTGGCCGTCGGCGCGCCCGGCGCCGCGAACGCGGGCCTGCTCGCGGTGCAGATCGTGGCGAACACGCGGCCCGCGCTGCGCGCGCGGCTGAGCGCGTGGCGCAAGGAGCGCGAGCAGAAGGTCCTCGCGGAATCGGTGGTGCGATGAGCATCGCACCCGGCGCCACGATAGGACTGCTCGGCGGCGGACAGCTCGCGCGCATGACCGCGATGGCGGCGCGCGCGCTCGGCTACGGCGTCGCCGTGCTCGACCCCGACGAGCGCTGCGCCGCCGCCGGCCTCGCAGACTGGCGCGTCGTCGCGCCCTTCGACGACGCGGATGCCGCCGCGCGGCTCGCGGAGCGCTGCGCAGTGGTGAGCTACGAGATCGAGCGCGTCGGCGAAGCGTCGCTGCGCGCCGTCGCGGAGCGCACGGCCCTGCGCCCCGGCGCGGAGGTGCTGCTCACGGTGCAAGATCGCGCGCGGCAGAAGCGCTGGCTGCTCGCGCACGGATTTCCGGTCGGACCCCACCGCGAAGCCAGCACGCCGGACGAGGCCGAGGCCGCAGTGCACGCGCTCGGCGGCGCATGCCGCCTGAAGGCGAGCCGCGGAGGCTACGACGGCCGCGGGCAGGCGCGCGCGCCGCGCGCCGAAGACGCGCGCGCCGCATTCGACGCGATCGGCGGCGCGACATGCGTCGTCGAGCGCGAGCTGGCGCTCGCCGCGGAGCTCTCGGTGCTGGTCGCGCGGCGGCCGAGCGGCGAGGTCGCCGTGCATCCCGTCGCGCGCAACTGGCACGTGGCGGGCGTGCTCACGCTCTCGCAGCTGCCGGGCGATCTTCCCGCCGCGGTCGCTGCGTGCGCGACGGAGATCGCCCGCGCGATCGCCACGGCGCTGCACATCGAAGGCGTGCTCGCCGTCGAGCTGTTCTGGACCGAGGGCGGCGAGCTGTTCGTGAACGAGCTGTCGCCGCGTCCTCACAACACGTTCCACTCCGCGGACACCGCCTGCGCCACGAGCCAGTTCGAGCAGTACGTGCGCGCGATCTGCGATCTCCCGCTCGGCGCGACGCACGTCGTGCGCCCGACCGCGCTCGCAAACCTCGTCGGCGACCTCTGGACGCCGGGCGCGGCGCCACGCTTCGAGCGCGCGCTCGCGCTGGAAGGCGTGAAGCTTCACCTGTACGGCAAGGAGCCGCGGCGCGGGCGAAAGGTCGGCCACCTGCTCGCCACCGCGCCGACGGCGCGCGAGGCGGTCGCGGTCGTCGAGGCGGCGCGCGGCCTCCTGTGAGCGCGCGGGCCGCGTGTCGGCGCGGGCGCAGCTGAGCGCTCCGGCGCGCGAAGAGTCCAAAGCCGCACGCCGCACGCTGCGAGATTCCGTCGCACGGCCATCGCCAAGACTGCGCGCGAGCTGCACTCTCGGAGGAGAGCGGCTGCGGCGCGCCGAGTTCCGTGCCGCTCACGCGCGCCCCGCGGCGCGCCGAAAGCGCGCCATCACGCCCACGCGAGGAGGATCGCCATGATCCCGTACCTGAGCGACGCAGTCCGCTTCTACCTGAGAGATGGCGTCGACTGGGAGACCTACTTCGCGATGCGCAAGGGCGGCGAGGCCGACCCGCAGGTCGAGCGCGAGGCGCTCGCCGAGATCGTCGACACCGCGGCGAAGCTGTGCGCGGCGATGGAGCCCGAGATGCGCGCGGGCTGGGCGCAGGCCGCGAAGCTCGAGAACGGCGAGGTCGTCTATCCGCCGCACATCGCGCGCGGCTACGCGGCGCTCGCCGAAGCGGGCCTCGTCTCATTCGGCGTGGACGAACAGTACGGCGGCTTCGGCCTGCCGGTGCTCGTGACCAACACGATCCTGCAGATGATCTCGCGCGCCGACGCGGGCCTGATGACCATCATCGGCCTGCAAGCCGGCGTCGCCGAGGACATCCAGCTCTACGCGAACGACGAGCTGAAGCGCCGCTACCTGCCCGGCTTCGCCAAGGGCGAGATCATGGGCGCGATGGACCTCACCGAGCCGCAGGCGGGCTCGGACCTCGGCGGCATCACGACGCGCGCGACGGAGGAGGGCGGCAAGGTCTTCCTCGACGGCAACAAGATCTTCATCACCAACGGCGGCAGCGCGGTGCACCTCGTGCTCGCGCGCGACGCCGACAGCTTCGACGCCTCGAAGGGCACGACGCGCGGCCTCTCGCTCTACGTGTGCCCGCGCGTGCTGCCCGACGGACGCAAGAACGGCGTCCACGTCGTGCGGCTCGAGGAGAAGCTCGGCATCCACGGCTCGCCCACGGCGGCGATCCGCTTCGAGCGCGCGGAGGCATTCCTGGTCGGCAAGAAGGGCGACGGCTTCAAGGCCATGCTCTCGCTGATGAACAATGCGCGCCTCGGCGTCGCGGCGCAGGGCATCGGCATCGCCGAGGCCGCGCTCAGCGCCGCGATCGCGTACTCGCGCGAGCGCAAGCAATTCGGCATCCCGATCGGCGACCAGCCGCTCATGAAGAACGTGCTCGCGCGCATGATGCTCGCGCTCGAGGGCAGCCGCGCGCTGCTCTACCGCACCTGCGCGCTGATCGACCGCAACGCCTCGATCCGCGCCTACTTGAGCCGCGAGAACGTGGGCGAAGAGGAGCGCAAGAAGTTCGAGGGCATCTGGGAGCGCAACGACGTGCGCATCCGGCTGCTGACGCCGCTCGCCAAGTACCTCGCCACCGAGAGCGCCGTCGAGATCACGCGCCACGCGATCCAGGCCCACGGCGGCATCGGCTTCATGGCCGAGAGCGAGGTCGGCAAGCTCCACAACGACGCGATCATCACCACGATCTACGAGGGCACGAGCGAGATCCAGGTCTCCTTCGCGCTGAAGGAGATCGGCAAGGGCGCCCTCGGCGTCGTGTTCGACGAGGCGATGCGCGAGCTCGCCGAGCTCAGCGCGCCGCCCTACGCCGCCTACGCCGAGCGCGTGCGCGGCGGCATCCAGAAGATCCTCGAATCCGCGGGCGCGCTGGTGAAGGACGCGCGCTACGCGCTGCTCTCCTCGCAGTCGCTCGCCGAGGTCGTGATCAGCGTGATCGTCGCGACCGAGCTGTTGCGCCAGGCGAAGCACGACCCGCGCCGCTTCGACATCGCAGCCTCGTGGATCGAGCGCCGCATGGTCGACGTGGAGGCGCGCACGAGCCGCATCAAGAGCGGCAGCGTGGACCTGTTGGAGCGCTGCGAGCGGATGATTCTGTTGACGCAGGCGTAGAACGGGCCGCGGCGCCGCGCAGCCGCGGCGCCGCCGTCCGCTCAGCTCTTCTTCAGCGCGGGCGGCGGCGGCTGGCCCGCGAACTGCGGGACGTTCGGGTCGTGGCGCGCCCAGGCCGGCGCCGAGGCCGTCCAGATCTCGCCCTCGATCCGCACCCGGCTCGGGTCGTCGAGCGCGCCCGCGCGAACGATCAACAGGTGGGGCCGCTCCTCGGCGGCGCTGAACAGGTGCACGCCGCAGGTCGGGCAGAAGCGCCGGTGCATGCGGTTCCCGCTGTCGGCGGCGCTCGGGAAGTCCGCCAACGTGCCCGTGATCGTCACCGCGTCGGAGGGGAACGCGACGTTCACCGTCGCGTTGCCCGACGCGAAGTACTGGCACACGCGGCACCAGCACGCGCGCATCACGAGCGGCTCGGCGCGCGCGACGAAGCGCACCGCGCCGCACAAGCAGCCACCTTCGATCGGAGTCATGGGTCGCCTCCGGTGGGGCAGCGTGGCGGAGGTGCGGCGGTTTGTCGCGGGGATCTGCGTTGGCGCAGCTCGAGGTGCGTTGCGAAACCGGCGGCGCGGCAATCCCTTCGCTCCGCGGGCTGGGGCTCCGGACGTCGCGCGCGCATCGGGCCTCGGAGTGTCGGTAAGGTCCCATCGAGAGCGACGGCAGAGCGGCGTCAGGTCGCGGTCCTCGCCCACAACGAGGCCGGGTGGAGGCATCCGTAGTGCGTTTCGTCCGGATCGCGTTGATTCCTCTCTGCGTCGCGGTAACTCACGTCACCGCTTGCGCGGGAAGCCGGCTCTCCGTGTGGGCGATCGTGCCGTTCGAGGTGTCACCGATCGTTGAGATCACGCTCGCGAGCATTCGCGATCGCTCATGCCACTTCCGGGCGAGAATCTTGCCCTCCGAAGCGAAGTTCTTTGCTCGGCTCGGTTCGAGCGTTGGAGATGGCAGGATCGTAGACGGTGAAATTCGTGCGGCGCTCGCTGGAGTCCGCGGCGGGACGATTTATGTCGATCGGTTTGGTGCCATTCGACAGGGCGAGGATGAAGGGCTGTTGTCGAACAACGACTTCACAGAGCTGCGGAGGATCGTTTACCGGCACGCCGAGGTTGCAGGGTGCGCGAGTGCGCGAGGATCGAACCCCTACGCGGATCGGGATCACCTACCGGAGTAGAGTTGCGCGCTCCTCGGGAAACGAGCGGCTGGCGCCCAGGAGCCGGCCGGCGGTCTGACAATCGCGCCGCCACAAGGCGGGCGCTCCGCGGATTGGCCCGGATCCGATGTCGGTCCAAGGGGCGCGACTAGATTTGCAGCGTCCGCCGCGTCCCCGCTCGCCGGACCCAACACCTCGCTCCCGCTACGGTTCTCCCCGGAGAGATGGCCGAGCGGTCGAAGGCGGCGGTCTTGAAAACCGCAAGGCGCGAAAGCGCCTCGAGGGTTCGAATCCCTCTCTCTCCGCCACAGCGCGCGCTGTGCCCGCGCCGTGGCGTGGCGACGCGGCGTCGTCGTTCTCGTCGTGGGAAGGGAGCCGCGTCGCGGGCAAGTCGCGTCGGGCCCGCTCGCCTTCGAGGCCACAAGAACGCTTCGCCGGTGGGGCGTTGCCGCGCTCGGAGGCGGCGGGCTCCGGTTCCCGGACGAGCTCGGGTGCCACTGCGAGCGCCGAGGCATCGTCCGATCCCGCGCTGCCGCCGCTCTGCGCGAGTCCTCGGCCGGGTCGAGTCGTTAGGGCGTCGGCTCTTCGGCGGGATCCCCGCGGCTCAGCAGCACGAGCCGATCGCCCCGCGCGAGCGGACGTCCGGGATCGGGTGGGCAAAGGAAACGCTTGTCGGCGGTATGCACCGCGAGCACCGTGGTGCCGCTGGTGCGGCGCAGGTCGATCTCGCGGAGCGAGCGGCCAAGCCACGCGAGCTCGACCGGGACGTGCTCGATGCGGCTCGTCTCTACGGCGGGCAGGGCGGCCACGAGCTGGGCGAGTTGCGAGTGTTCCTCGAAGGCGGCGAGGCCAGCGTGCTCCCTCAACAAGTCCTTGCGCACGGCGGCGAGCTTGCGTGAAACCACGGCGTAGGTTCCCGAGCGCGTGAGCATGCCGAGGAAGCGCCCCTCGCCGTCGACGACGGGCAGCGCCTCGGCGCGTGCGCGCTCGAGCTTCTCGAGCGCGTCGTAGAGCGTGTCGGCCTCGGCGACCGACTCGAAGCGCGGGCTCATCAGGTCCTCGGCGATCGCGATGGGCAGCAACTCGCTCTCGATCACGAGCTGGCGGAGCTCGGTGAACGAGATGACGCCGCGCACGCGCTCGCCTTCCACCACGACGGCCGTCGGCGGGTGCTTGCGCGGCAGCAGCGCGATGATCTGCGCAAGGGGTGTGGAGCGCGAAACTACGGCCGACCACTTCGTCACGACTTCCCGCACGTGGACCTGCTCGAGCAGGTTGACGATCAGGTCTCCCGCGTGCGTCGGCGAGTCGGCGGCGGAGGCGAGTTGGCCGTCGACGACGCTGTAGTGGCGGGCGACGCCGTAGGACATCACGGTCACGAGCATGAGCGGCACGATCAGCCCGAAGCTGCCCGTCATCTCGAGCACCATCACGATCGCGGCGATCGGGATGCGCATGGTGCCCGCGAGCACGCCCGCCATGCCGACGGGGATGAGCGCCTGACGCAGAGGTTCGAGGTCCGCACCGGGCAGTGCTGCGCGTGCGACCTCGCCGAGCAGCGCGCCGACGGCCCCGCCGAGGAAGAGGCTGGGCCCGAGCAGGCCGCCGGAAGCGCCGCTGCCCGCGGTGAAGCCCGTTGCGACGCACTTCGCGACGACGATCGCCGCGAACAACGCGGCCCACGCGAGGGGCCCCCGCTCGATCCCGGGGGCGGCGGTGAAGAGGGACCCGTCGAGTGCATCCTGGATCATGCGGTACTCGCCGTCCATCACCTGCGGGAGCCCGCAGGCGACGATGCCGGTCAGCAGGCCGCCGATCGTCGGGCGCATCCACAGAGGGACCTGCGAGAGCTGCTGGAACGCGGCACGGACGCGCCGGAAGCAAAAGCCGAAGAGCAGGGCCGCCCCGCCGGTGGCGAGCCCCAACAACAGGTAGGCCGGGAAGTCGAGCGCGCCCCGGAACACGAGCTGGTCCGCGTCGTCGAAGAGGTAGGTGCCGGAGCCGGCGAGGAGCATGAAGGTCGCGTAACCGGCGGACGAGGCGATGAAGGCGGGGACGAGCGCGCTCCCCTCGAACTCGGGTCGGCGGTAGAGAATGCTCGTGGCGAAGAGCGCGCCTCCCAGCGGGCAATGGAAGATGGCGCCGACACCGGCAGCGCAGCCTGCGATCAGGAGCGAGCGCCGCTCGCGCGCCTTGACGCCAAACACTTGCCCGATGCTCGAGCCGATGGCCGCGCCGAGGCCGGCGGTCGGGCCTTCGGGCCCCGCGGAGCCGCCGCAGGAGATGACCCACGCGGCGGCGACCGCGCGGATGGAAGGACCCCGCAGCGGAAGCACGCCGTCGCGGGCATGGAAGGCGGTGACCATCTGGTCGGTGCCCTGCTGCGGCGGCAGGTTTGCGATGCGCTGCACCACGAGGCCGGAGACCAGGCCGCCCAGTGCGGGCAGCAGGAGCAGGGCCCAGCTCGGCGTCAGGATCTCCGGCCCGCCCGGCTCCGCGAATCGGCCGATGAGGTTTTGGGCGCCGACGTGGAGGAGAGAGGCGAGAGCGGCGGCGGCGGCCCCCGCAGCGACTCCGGCGAGGGCAGAGAGCAGGTTGACGCGTCCGCGAGGACCGATCTCGAGAGCGATGCGCCAAGCCGGCCGAATGTTCATTCCCGCTCCCGTCTACGAGATAGGCGAGGTCGCCGGCCACGTCGAACGGGAAGTGGCACGCGCGTTTTGCGCCCGTCCCTTTCTCCGCGGGTCGAAGCCGGTATCCTGCCGCGCCTCGCGGAGAGGTGGCCGAGAGGCTGAAGGCACAGGTTTGCTAAATCTGCATAGGGGAAACCCTATCGAGGGTTCGAATCCCTCCCTCTCCGCCACGCACGCTTGGCCTCGGTGGACGCGTCCCGGCGACGCTCCTCGCCATCTACGGGGCCGGTCCACTGCTGAGCCCGTTGTCGGAAACGGCTTGGCGTGGGTGCGGGCTCGGCGGCCCACGCGGCTGGGCGAGATTTGCGGCTTTTGCTCGAACGGGGCTCGGGTACAGTGCCGCGCCCAACCTCAGGGTTGCGGCGGAACTGAGGGCCGCGCCCAGGGCGCGTGGCACGACCGGAGAGGTGGCCGAGCGGCTGAAGGTACGCGACTGGAAATCGCGTGTACCGGAAACGGTACCGAGGGTTCGAATCCCTCCCTCTCCGCCACGCGGCACGCTCGGAGTCAGCAGTGCATCGAGCTAGACTTCACGACGTCGCGCTCGCGATCGGATTCTTCGTCGCCTACGTCGCGCTCGACTGGGTGAGCTACCTGCAGCCGTTGGACTCGGCCGGGATCACGCCGTGGAACCCCCCGCCCGGCCTCAGCCTCGCGCTGCTCGTCGCGCGCGGCCCGGCCTTCGCCGGCATCGTGCTGCTGTCCGCGCTCGCGAGCGATTGGTGGATTCGCGGCGAGACGACGACCGGCGCGCACGCGATCGCGTCGTCGCTGTGGCTCGCGGGCGGATATGCCCTCCTGGCCGAGTCGTTGCGTCGCCGGTTCGCGCGGGCGCCGGATTTTCGCCGCGTTTCGGAGATCTCCTGGTTCGCCGGGGTGGTCGCCGTGGGCGTGCTCGTCGTCGCCGTCGGCTACGTGGCGTCGCTCTCGCTGCTCGGCCCCGCCGAGCCGCTGCCGTTCTCGAATCAGGTGCTGCAGTTCTGGGTCGGCGACGTGATCGGCATTCTCGTGTTCACGCCTGCGCTCCTCGTGCACGGACCGACTCGATTCGGGCACCTGCGCGATTGGCCACGCTGGGAGGCTCTCGCACAGGCGGTCACGACCCTCGCGGCGACGTGGGTGCTCTGGGGCATCGATGCCGACCTGGCGCCGCGCCTCTTCTATCTCTTGTTCGTTCCGCTCGTTTGGATGAGCGTCCGACACGGGGTCGAGGGCGCGACGATCGCATTGGTGGCGCTTCAGTTCGGGCTGATCGCCGGCCTTCAGCTCACGGAGCGCGGCGAGATGGCGCTCGAGCTCCAGCTTCTGATGCTCGCGCTCGCCGGCACGGGGCTCCTGTTGGGCGCGTCGGTCAGCGAGCGCGCGCTCGTCGAGCGCGCGCTCCGCGAACGCCAGGCCGAGCTCGATCGATCGCTCCGGCTCGCAGCGGCCTCCGAGACCGCGTCGGCGCTCGCCCACGAGCTGAACCAGCCCCTCGCGGCGCTCACGAACTACGTGGGAGCGTGTCGCGCGATGCTCGGCGACCTGGACCGCCACCGCGGAAAGCTCGAGGAAACCCTCTCCGCCGCCGCCCGCGAGGCGCGACACGCCGGCGACGTGACTCGCAGAATGCGCGAGTTCTTCCAGAGCGGTGCGACGCGTCTCGAGAGAACGGACGTCGCACAACTCGTTCGGAGCGCGACCGAGTCCATGCGAGACGCCATGGAGAGGTCCCGCGTTTCGCTGCGCCTCGCATGCGAGCCGGCCGTGGGGGCCGCGATGCTCGATCGCATCCAGATCGAGTCCGTGGTTCATCAGCTCCTCCAGAATGCGATCGACGCGCTCGTCGCAGAGGGTTCCGAGAAGCGCAACATCGTCGTCTCCGTCGGCCGCAAGGACGATCGCGTGAGCGTGGCGGTCGCCGACTCTGGGCCTGGCATCGCTCCGGAGCTGCAAGGCACCGTGGTCTCGCCCTTCGTCACGACCAAGCCGCATGGGATGGGGATGGGGCTCTCGGTCTGTCGAACCATCGTCGAGAATCACGGAGGCGAATTCCGCGTGGAGTCGTCGCCCGCGGGAGCCACCGTGTCGTTTCACATCCCGAGTCGCGTCGGGCCGGAGGCCGCGTGATCGACGCTGCGCCCACCGTCTACATCATCGATGACGAGCCCACGGTTCGGGAGTCGCTCGCGCTGCTCCTCGACGTCCGTGGCATCCACGCGCGCGCCTTCGCCGACGGTCCATCATTTCTCGAGGCGTACGCGGAGGGCTCGCCGGGCTGCGCGCTGATCGACCTGCGCATGCCCGGCATGAGCGGCGCGGAGCTCCACGCCGAGATGAACGACCGCGGGATCTCGCTGCCGGTGATCGTCGTGACCGCACACGGGGACGTCGCCGCGACCCGCAACGCTTTCAAGGCCGGAGCCGTGGACTTCCTCGAGAAGCCGATCGACCCCGACGCCCTGGTCGCGGCGATCACCGCGGCGTTCGCCCACGACGCCTCCGCGCGCGAGCAGGAAGCGCGCACGCGCGCCGCGGCCGAACAGCTCGCCTCGCTCACCGGCCGCGAGCGCGAAGTGGTGGAGCTCGCGGTGGCGGGATTGCACAATCGGGAAATCGCGGCGCAGCTCGGGATCAGCCCCCGCACCGTCGAGGTCTACAAGGCGCGCGCGATGGAGAAGCTCGGCGTGAAGCGGCTTCCCGACCTCGTGCGCGTGGTGCTCGCCGCTGGAGGCAGCGCGGTGCGGAGCGCCTGAAGCTTCTCAGTCCCGCACCGGCTGCGCTTCGCCCGGAGCGCGCGGGCGCACGAGCTCGAGGGTGGTCGACGCGATCTCCATCCCGCCGTCGCTGGCCGCTACGGCGTCGAGCAGGGCCGAAAAGAGGGTGTCCTGGGTCGCGCGGCGACGGCGAAGATCCACCGCGTAGCGGAGCGTGAGGGTGATCCAGTTGTCGTCGAAGGCGACGGTCACCATCGGGCGCACCTGCATGGGCTCGATGCCGAAGCGCTCGACCAGCCTTCGCCACGCGTCCTCCGCCCCGCGCGCGTAGTCGCCGACCTCGCGATCCGCGATCTCGAGCAGGATCCGCTTGGCGAGGCGATGGTCGCTGCCGTGTCGGATCGGGACGCGCAGTTCGTCCCACAAGAAGGGGAAGTCCGCGGAGTAGTTGAACACGGGCTCCTTGAACACGAAGCTGTTGGCGACGCGCACGACCCGGCCGTTGTAGAGGTCCCCGGCCACCCACTCTCCGCACTCCATGATCGTCGTGCGGAACACGCCGATGTCGATCACGTCTCCGCGAATGCCGCCGAGCTGAACGCGGTCGCCGTTCGCGTAAAAACGCCCGAACACGATCGCGAACCAACCGGCCGCGCTCGCGATGACCTCCTGGAGGGCGAACGCGACACCCGCGCCGGCCAAGCCGAGTGCGGTGGTGACGTTCCCGAGCCGATCCTGGAACACGAGGGTGAGGAACACGAACGCGGCGAAATAGGCGCCGAACGAGAGCACTCGGCCCGTGCGGTAAACCACCTTCGGGTCGCCGACGAGTCGTGGCAGGGAGCGCCTCACGCCGCGCGCGACCGCGAAGATCGCGAGAAGGCCCACGAGCGCGGCGACGGCGCGCAGGAAGCCAGGGCTCGAGATCAGCCCACGGGCCGAGTCGGAGAGCCCGGCGAACTCGCTCATGCGCCACCGCTCCGGCGCCCGTCCGTCACCCGGAACGCGCCGGCCTCGTAGCCGGCGGGCCAATGCTCCTCGGGCAGCGCGATCGTGTTGCCGTCGCGCGCCGCCGCGTAGTGCGGCGACATGATCTCGACTCCCGCGGCGGCGAACTCGTCCTGGATGCGCTCGTGCAGCCGTGCATAGAGCTTTGCCATCTCGGTGGGACGGTCGGTGTGGGCGTTCAGCTCGTAGTGCACGTAGAAGTCGCTCAGCTTCGTCTGCAGCACGAACGGCGGAGGTGCAGCGAGGATTCCGTCGATCTCGCGCGTGGCCGCGATCAGCAGCTCGTGGACCCGCCGCCACGGCACGTCGTATCCGATCGTGACCTCGGTGTGCAGGATGAGGCCCTCGCGCGCGGCCTCGGCACTGAAGTTGACGATGTGGTTCGCGAGCACCATCGCGTTCGGAATGGTGATCTCGACGTTCTTGATCGTGCGGATGCGCACGACGAACAGGTCTTTGTCGATCACGTCACCGACCGTGTCCGCGATCCGCACGCGGTCGCCATCGCGAAACGGCCGCATGTAGGTGAGCACCACGCCCGCGACGGCGTTCCCGACGGCAGAGGCGGAGCCGAGCGAGAACAGCACGCCGACGAACACGGATACGCCCTGGAAGGCCGGGGAGCCCGATCCGGGCAGATACGGGAACACCACGACGAGCGCGAACGCAAGTGCGATCAGTCGGACGAGCTTGTACGTCGGTATCGCCCATTCGCGATAGAAGCCGGGCAGCGAGAGAGCCCCTTGGTCGATCTCCGAGAAGAAGAAGCGGAGCCCGCGGATGACGAAGCGGGTCGCGACGACGATCGCCGCGATGTAGAAGAGATTCGGCAGGTAGCTCCACACGCCGCCCCCCGCCCAAGCGACGAGACCGCGGCCGAACGCGACCAGCTGGTCGGCCATGCCGCGGGTCCAAGCGAAGCTGCCGAGCACGCTCTGGAGGTAGAAGTAGAGGAACACCGCGATCAGCGCGTAGCTGAGCGTTCGCGCGAGCGCGGTGAGCACAGCGGCCAGACGTGCCGCGCTGAGCACGGTGAAGCCCCGCAGGCGGAGCGCGTGAATTCGCGTTCCGACACTCGCAGCCAAAGCACTCGCGGCGCGGCGCCGCGCGAGACCGACGAGGCGCAAGGCGACCGCGAGCAGCACCGTCGCCGCCAGCGTCTTGGCGGCTCCGAGCGCGAGGCCCTGAGCGCTGCGGCTGCGGAACTCGTGCGCGAGGGCGACGCGCAGGACGGCCGTGTAGTCCGCCGCCAACTGTGCACGGGTGCGACCCGTCGGCCCCGCATCGGCATCGAGAACTGAGGTCACCAGCCGATCGCCGGCCATCACGTCGTGGCTCGAGACCTTCGGGACCACGCGGATCCCGTCGAGCACGTCGGTGTCGCCAGCCGCGATCTCGAGCAGGCGATCCTCGATCGCATCGGAGCGTGCGGCGACGTCGAGATCTCCGATCGGCGCGCGCACGAAGAAAAGCGTTTCGCCGCGAAACACGACGGCGTGCTCGGCGGCCGCGACCTGTGTCTCCGCGATCGCCTCGTCCGTCGCGGCCTCGGCGGCCTCCGCGGGGTCGCCCGCGGCAGTCGCAGAGCTCACGACGAGCGCTGCGAAGGCGAGCGCGACGCGCGATCCTGTCACCATCCGCATCCCCCACAATCCTCTCGGAGCGCTCATGTCGTGCTCGCGGCTCGTCGTCGTCGGGATCGCCGGCTCCCTTTGCTTCGGGTGCGGTGACGCCATTCCGCAGGCGGAAGCACCGGCGACGCACGAACTGCTCGCGGCGCCGGACGTTCTCTCGCTCGCCGCCGGAGCCCAGGCGCAGCTTTCCGCGCAGGCGAACGACGCGGAAGGTAACCCGATTCCGGGCGCGCGAGTCGCTTGGCAGAGCGTCGAAGACGGCCGCCTCCAGGTAGACGATCGCGGACTCGTCACCGCAATCGGGCCGACGGGGCCCGCTGAGATCGTCGCGTCCTCCGGTGCGGCCCGTCACGTCGTCCGCATCAACGTCGTCCCGGGCGCACCCGCATCGATTCGAAAGCTCGCCGGAGACCAGCAGGAGGCCGGTGTCACGCAGCCGCTCCCCGGCGTGATCGCAGTCGCGGTGAGCGACGCACTCGGCAACCCGATCGCGGGCGCAGCGGTGCGCTTCGCGCCCGACGCCGGGACCGCGGCACCGGCGACGGCGTCGACGAATGCAGAAGGTGTGGCGGAAGCGCACTGGACGCTGGGAGATGGGGCCGGAACTCAGACGCTCGAAGCCTCGCTCGACCCGCCGCGGAGTGCGCTCGAGGCGCGCTTCGCCGCGCACGCCTTGGCGGGGACGTTCGCGCGCCTCGAGGCCGTCGGCTCGCTCGCGGCAAGCGCCGTCGTCGCCGAAACGATCGGACCGCGCGTGCGAGCGACCGACGGGTTCGGAAACCCGAAGGAGGGGGTCGCGGTGCTTTGGGAGGTCACGGAGGGTGGCGGCGAGCTGGACGCGGTCGTGACCGAGACCGACGCCACCGGCACCGCCGAGGCGCGCTGGCGCCTCGGCGAGCACGTCGGCGCGAACGTGATCGTCGCTCGCGCCGAGGGACTTGGAGACGGCGCCAAGCGGTTCGAAGTCGTGGGCCGGCCGAGCGCTCCGGTGCGGCTCGTCGCGCTCGCGGACACGCAGTCGGCGGCTCCCGCGGTGCGGGTCGAGGATGGCTTCGGGAACCCCGTCCCCGCTGTGCTGGTGCGCATTCGCGTCGCCAAAGGAGGCGGGAGCGTGGCGCCGGAAGCGGCGATGACTGACGCGGACGGTGTGGCTCGCGCGAAGCACTGGACCCCCGACGCTTGGCCCGCGGCGCTCGACGTGCTCCTCCCGGGCGGAGGCGTCTCTCTGCGCGTCGAGCAAGCGGAGCCCCGCCGCTAGCCTCGCGACACACCGGCGCCAGGAACCCGCGGCCGACTGCTCGAGGTGAGTCGATGGGCGACGATCGCGTGGGCTTGACCGCGCTCGTACTGGGCGGCGGCGGGGCACGGGGCGCGTACGAAGCGGGCGTGCTCGCCTACCTGTACGAGACGCTGCTCCCCGAGATTGGACCGGACTTCGAGTTCGACCTCGTGAGTGGGACGAGCGTCGGCGCCGTCCATGCGGCTTACGTCGCCGCAACCGCCGCGGAGGAGCTTGCGCAGCGCGCACGAATTCTCAGCGACGTCTGGAGCGGGATGGAGCTCGCGCAGATGCTGCGCCCGTCCCTCCTGGATGTCGCCCGCGTCCCCCTGCGGGCGCTCGGGCTGACGCGTCAACGGCGAGTCGCCGCCGGGTCCAGCAACGCGCGCGTCCTCGGCGGCCTCGCGGACCTCTCCGCCCTCGAGCAAATCGTTTCGGAGCAGATTCCGTGGGCGAAGCTTCCGGAGAATCTCGCGGCGGCACGGCCGGGAGCGCTGTGCGTGACCTGCACCGAGGTCCGCTCGGGACTCGCGACGGTTTTCATGGACGGGCCCCGGGCGAGCACCGGCCCCTGGGCTTTCGATCCTGGCTCGCAGGCGCGCCTGGATCGCATCGGTCCGAGCCACGTTCGCGCCTCGGCCGCGATCCCCTTCTTGTTTCCCGCAACGCAAATCGGCGAGCGCTACTTCGTCGACGGCGGCCTCCGGATGTCGACGCCGCTCTCACCGGCACTGCGCCTCGGAGCGAACCGCGTGCTCGTGATGTCCCTGTCGCGCGCGAGGCAGGCGTCGCCAGATGCGCCGGCATATTCCGAAGACGTCATCACGCAGCCGACCTTCCTGATGGGAAAGCTGCTCGACGCCCTGATGCTCGATCCGCTCGACTACGAGTTGTCGCGGCTCGAGACGGTGAACGCGTGGATCGCACACGGACGGAGTGTGTTCGGTCCGGAATTTCTCGAGCGGATCAACGTCGCCATCGAGCACCAGCGCGGAGTCGGCTATCGGCCCATCGAGGTGGTCGCACTTCGGCCGAGCGAGGACCTCGGCGCAATCGCGGCGCAGGCGTTCCGGCGCAGCGGTCGGGAGTCGCTGCGCGGCGCCGCGGCATTGCTCGCGCGCGTCGCCACGCGCGGGGCACCCGAAGAGGACGCGGACTTCTTTTCTTACCTCTACTTCGATCGGTCGTTCACGCGCGATCTGCTCGCCCTCGGGCGCGCCGACGCCCACGCGGCGCGCGAGCGTCTAGCCGCGCTCTTGCGGCCCCGGGGATCGACGCGCGGGGCGTGAGGCAGCCGGCCTCGCGCCGCGCAGCCGCGGGGTGCGCGCGCCGAGTCGAACACGGCCGGCGCGCCAGCGCCCGCGTAGGGGATCCCCTTACGAGCGTCCCCGAATGTCGAGAGCGCGTCTCCGTCCCTAACATCCTCACGTCGATTGGTTCCGACGAGGGAGGAAGGTCGCATGGAAGGGAGCAACGCGAATGCGGCTGAGCTCAGCTTCCGTACGATCCTCGTTCCATACGACTTCAGCGCAATCTCGAGCCTCGCCTTGCGCTACGCGGACAACCTGGGCGACCCCACGAGCGGCGTGGTGCACTTGCTGCACGTGCTCTCGCCCTCCGTCGTGCCGAACCTCCTCGATGGCGCCCAGTTCCGCCCTCCGGTCGCCGATCTCGCCGACGCGCAGCGCGAGGTCGAGGCGCGGCTGCTCGCCGCGGCGAGCCACGTCCGGCTGCCAGTCGAGCGCTTCGTCGCGTTCGGAAGCCCCGTAGAGAAAATTTGTCAGGTCGCCGAGCAGATCCACGCGGACCTGATCGTGATGGGAACGCCGATGGGGCGTGGCAGGGTGCGACTGCTTCGGAGCTCGATCGTCTCGCGAACCCTGCGTTGCGCGCCTTGTCCGGTCTTCGTCGTTCGCCGGTCGCTTTCGTTCGCGCTGCGCTGACGCCGTCGCCCGTGTCCGGTCCGACGCATCTCACGTCGCACTCGCGCACTCGCGACGTCTCGTGAACGATTCGGAGGTAGAACGATGAAAAATGCAGTCGCCAAGCCGCGGCGCTATCAGGCACTCACCGCGAAACACTTGCCCGCGCTGCTCGAGGCGCACGGCTTCGACGCGGAGCGCTCGCTCGCGATGCGCGCGGTGTCGCAGGTCCTCCCCTTTCGGACGAACGCGTACGTGGTCGACGAGTTGATCGATTGGAGTCGCGTGCCCGAGGACCCGATCTTCCAGCTCACCTTCCCGCAGCCCGGCATGCTCGCGCGCGCGGACCTCGAGCGCGTGCGTTCGCTGCTACGCGGCCGCGCCGATGCGGCCGTCATTGCGCGGGCGGCGCGCGCCATCCAGCTCCGGATGAACCCGCATCCCGCAGGACAGATGGAGCTGAACGTTCCGGAGTGGCAGGGGAGGAAGCTGCCCGGCATGCAGCACAAGTACCGCGAGACGGTGCTCTTCTTCCCGAGCCAGGGCCAAACCTGTCATGCGTACTGCACCTACTGCTTTCGCTGGGCGCAGTTCGTCGGCCTCGACGATCTCAAGTTCGCGAGCCGCGAGGCGGAGAGTCTCTCGGGGTACGTCGGGGATCACCCCGAGGTCTCGAGCGTGCTCTTCACGGGCGGGGATCCACTGGTGATGAACGCGGCGAAGCTCAGTCGTTACGTCGAGCCGCTCCTCGATCACCCGCACCTCGTCAGCATCCGAATCGGGACGAAGGCCCCTGCCTATTGGCCCCACCGCTTCCTCACGGACCCGGACGCGGAGGATCTGCTGCGCCTGATGGAAAAGGTCGTACGCGCGGGCAAGCACCTCGCGCTGATGGCGCACTACAGCCACCCGCGCGAGCTCGAGACGCCCGTTGCGCAGGCCGCGCTTCGGCGACTGCGCGGCACGGGCGCCATCGTGCGCTGTCAGGCACCGCTGGTGCGCCACGTGAACGACGACCCCGACGTGTGGAGCGCGATGTGGCGGCTTCAGGTGCAACTCGGCGCCGTGCCCTACTACATGTTCGTCGAGCGCGATACGGGCCCGAAGGCGTACTTCGAGGTGCCGCTGGCGCGCGCGCTCGAGATCTATCGCGGCGCGATTCAGCAGACCTCCGGCCTCGTGCGTACGGTGCGGGGCCCGTCGATGAGCGCGACGCCCGGCAAGGTTCGCGTCGTCGGAGATGCGCGCGTCGGAGACGAGCGCGTGTTCGTGCTCGAGTTCCTACAGGCGCGCGACCCGGCTTGGGTCGGTCGGCCGTTCTTCGCTCGCTACGACGCGAAGGCGTCTTGGGTCGACCAGCTCGAGCCTGCGCTCGGCGAGAAGCACTTCTTCTTCGAGGCCGCGCTCGCGGCAATCAAGCGCGGCGAGCGGGCGCCTTCGTGGGGGGATGCGGCGCGATCGCGCCGTCGCCCGACGATCTTCGGACACGTGGAGTGGGAGTGAAGATGAACGCGTCGACTACGTCGATCCGTCCGCCGGCCGGGCGTCGGCCGACCGAGGCCGTGAGCCAGCGCGTGCGCGGCCTCGAGAAGTCTCCGACGATGGCGATCCAGGAGCGCTCGGAGCAGCTCGCGCGCGAAGGCCGCGACGTCTACCGCCTCGGCCTCGGGCAGTCTCCCTTTCCGGTCCCGTCCGAGGTCGTCGAGTCGTTGCGCGAGCACGCCGCGCGCAAGGAATATCTGCCGGTCCGAGGACTTCCTGCGCTGTGCGAATCCGTGTCGGACTACGTGCGCCGGCGGGGGAATCACGGCTGCAGCGCCGAGGACGTGCTGGTGGGGCCCGGCTCGAAGGAGCTGATGTTCCTCTTGCAGGTGGCATATGACGGCGAGCTGTTGATCCCCACCCCCGCTTGGGTTTCGTACGCGCCGCAAGCGCGGATCGCCGGCAGGGAGATCACGCTACTCCACACGCGCATCGACGAAGACTGGAAGGTGGCGCCCGACCTGCTCGCCGCGGCGTGCGCGCGCACACCGAGCCGCCCGCGCATCCTCGTTCTCAACTCCCCCAACAACCCGACGGGGGTCGCGTACTCGCACCGGGAATTGGAGGGCATCGCGGAGACGGCGGCCCGATACGGCGTCGTCGTGCTGTCCGACGAGATCTACGGCGAGCTGCACCACCAGAACGAGCACGTGTCCATCCGGTCGCTCTATCCCGAAGGGACGATCATCAGTAGCGGTCTCTCGAAGTGGTGTGGGGCAGGCGGATGGCGGCTCGGCACGTTCGTGTTCCCCCCGTCGATGCGCTGGCTCTTGCACGCGATGGAGGCCGTGGCGAGTGAGACCTACACCTCGACCTCCGCGCCGATTCAGTACGCGGCGGTCCGTGCGTTCCAGGGCGGCTTCGCGATCGAGCGCTACCTGTGGCGCGCGCGCAAGATACTCGCTGCGCTCGGCGGGCGACTCGACGAGATGCTGCGTGGGGCCGGCGCGCAGGGGCCGCGCCCTCAAGGTGGCTTCTACCTGTTTCCGGACTTTTCGGCGATCGCGGATCGCCTACGCGGGCGCGGCATCACGACCAGCGATGCGTTGTGTGCCCGCGCGCTCGACGAGACGAACGTCGCATTCCTGCCGGGCAGCGCCTTCGGGCGAGACGCGACGGAGCTCAGCGCGCGCCTCTCCTACGTCGACTTCGACGGCGGACGTGCGATGGCTGCGCTCGAGGCCGCGGGCGCCAACGCGCGAGTCGACGACGAATTCCTGGAGCACTACTGCGCGCGGACGGTGGAGGGCGTGAAGCGGCTTTGCGAGTGGTTGAGATGACTCTCCCGGGAATCGCCGAGAGCGGGAGAGAATGTGGGCGCCGCCCGCCCGACGAATTGTTGGTGGACTTCGAGAATCATCGGCCCAGCGCGTCGGACGTCGGGCTCGTGCGGGCGTCGCACGCGCGGCTCTGGATCTTCCGGGGAGCCCATCAGCGGCGCTATCCGGCGGAGCTGTGCGAAGCGTGGCAGGCGCTCGGAGAGCGCGTTCGGTTCATCCACTGCGCGAAATCCGGTCGCAACGCGTTGGACCTGCTGATCGCGTTCCAGCTCGGCTGCATCGTTCGCGAGCGACCGGCCGCGCGCGTGGTGGTCGTCTCGCGAGATCGCGACTTCGACCCGCTGCTCTCGCACCTACGGACGCAGGGAGTTGCGGCCGAGCGCGCCGCGAGCATCGCGGTGGCGCTCGGGATGGACGCCGACATTGCCGCGCTGGAGCCGTCGCTCGCGACGGCTGCGATCGATCATCTGCGCGCGCACCCTGTGCATCGGCCACGCAGCCTCGAGGCGCTCGGTCGCCATCTCGGGGTCGCCCTGCGCACGAAGCTCGGAGCGACGCCGCCGGCCGAGCTCGTGACCGAGCTCCGGCGGCGGGGCGCCGTGTTCGTCTCGGACCGCCGCGTCCGGTACGCACGACTGGGCGACACCTCCAGCGGCCCGCTCGACGCTACGCGGGTCGGGAAGGGGACGACTCGTCCACGAGAGAAGGAGGCCCGATGACGAACACCGGCACGATTTTCGTGGCGACCGATCTCAGCGAGAGCGCGGACGAAGCGCTGCGCCAGGGCGACGCGCGCGCGACCGCGGCCGCAGCCGAGTTGGTGGTTTGCACCGTCGTCCCGCCGCTCTCCCGCGCGAATGTTCTCTTTCCCCACGGGCGGAGCGACGACGACGCGGCGCGCGTTCGGCTGCGCGAGGAGGCGCTCGCGGCGCTGATTTCGCGGACGTGCCAGATCACTGGCCGCGACCCGGCTCAGTTCCGCGCCATCGTCGACGAGGGCGCGGCCGACGAGCGTATCGTGTCCTGGGCCGAGCGAGAGCGGGCCGCGCTGGTGGTGATCGGGAATCGCGGCGCGAGTGGCCTCGCCCGGATGCTCCTCGGCAGCGTCGCCGAGCGGGTCGTGCGCTACGCGCACTCGCCCGTGCTGGTGGCGCGCGTCCATCCGAAGAGCGGACGCCTGCTCGTCGCGACGGATCTGACCGACCCGGCCGTGCCCGCGTTGGCCGCGGCAGCGCGCGAGGCGGCGCCCGAGGCCGTGGCGCTGCACTGTGTCGAGGTGTCGCCGGCGGTCGCGGCGGGCGAGTACGGCATGGTCGCGTACGCGGCCGACTCGCCGGACGCCATCCGCGAGATCCGCGAGCGCGCCGCCGACCGCCTCGCGGGGGCCTGCCGCATCGCGGGCTTCGAGGGCCGTCGCCGCGTGGAGAGCGGCGGGGTCTCCTACACGATCCTGTCCGTCGCGGAGGAGATCGAAGCCGACCTGCTCGTGATCGGGACCCGGGGTCGGACGGGCCTGCGCCGCGTCCTCCTCGGGAGCGTCGCGGAGTTCGTCGTCCGGCATGCCGCGTGCAGCGTGCTGGTGGTTCGCCTCGACGAACGGCCCTGAGGCGAACCGCGACGCCTGCGCCGCGCCCCCCTCCCCGGCACCGGATGTGCGCCAACGGCATGGGATCGGCGGCGTGCACCTGGGATCCGTGGCATGCGAGCCGCCACAGCCGAATCTGGCGGCGCCGGGCGGGGCGTCGGCTAGAGTGCTCCCCCTTCGACAACCCGGATCCTCGCGCCCATAGCTCAGTTGGATAGAGCGTCAGGTTGCGGACCTGAAGGTCGCATGTTCGAGTCATGCTGGGCGCGCCAGCCAAACGGGGGGCTCGGTGAGAAATCACCGAGCCCCTTCGTGTTTCCGGCCTCGGCGGTGCGCGCCCGGGCGTAGGCTCGGGGCCCGCGAAGGAGACCCCGTGCGCGCCATCGCCTCGCTTGCGCTCGCCACCGCGCTGCTCGCGGCCTGCGTCTCCGGGGACGTTGGTTCACAAATGAACCAACGTCCCCGGCCATTCGCGAACACGGCGGCGGAGGTGGGGGCGGCGCTCGCGCAGCCTGGGCGCGATGCGAAGGATGTCGAGCGCGACGCACGCGACCATCCGGCGGAGACGCTCGGCCTGCTCGGCGTGACGCGCGGCGCCCGGGTGCTCGATCTGTTCTCGGGCGGCGGGTACTACGCCGAGATCGCGGCGCGCGTGGTGGGCGAGAGCGGGCGCGTCGTGCTCCACAACAACCGCGCCTATCTCTCCTTCGCGGGCAAGGCGCTCGACGCGCGCCTCACCGCGCGGCCGTTCGCGCAGATCGAGCGGCTCGACCGCGAGATCGAGGCGCTCGGCCTCGCGGGCGAGATCGACGCGGCGATCGTGTCGATGGCGTATCACGACGCGTACTGGACCCCCAAGCCCGAAGAGGGCGAGTGGACCGTCACGCGCGATCCGCTCATGGCGGCGCTGCATGGTGCGCTCCGCCCCGGTGGGCGCGTGCTCGTCGTCGATCACGCCGCTGCCGACGGGTCCGGCAGCGCCGCCGCGCAGGACCTGCACCGCATCGAAGAAGCCTTTGCTCGCGCGGACTTCGAGCGCGCCGGCTTCCGCTTCGTCGCCAGCTCTGACGCGCTGCGCAACAAGAATGACGCGCGCACGCTGAACGTGTTCGATCCCCAGATCCGCGGCGCAACGGACCGCTTCGTGTTGGTCTTCGAGAAGCCCGGCACCTAATCGCAACCCACGTGGACGCCGACGCGCGTCGGCCGGTTGCACGTTCCAGCACTTTTCCGCGACTTCCTGGTGGATTTCGCGGAAGCGCGCGGGGTAACGTGATCCCGCCCTTGGCGGGGCACCACAATTCTGGGGGACCGAATGACGTTGCGTACCCGTACGCTCGCGCTCAGCGCTGCGCTCTTCGCTCAGTTCGTGTTCGGCATCACGCCGACGTTCGCGCAGGAGGCCGCGCCCGCGGCTACCGGGGCGCCCGAGGCACGAGACGAGGGTGGTGTCGAGGTCATCACCGTGACCGCGCGCCGCAAGGAAGAGAACATCCAGGACATTCCGATCGCGGTGAGCGCCTTCTCCGCGGACGACCTGGGCGCCTCCAACATCGAAGACGTCGCGGACGTGCAGTTCAACGTCCCGAACCTGACGTACTCGAAGACCAACTTCTCCGGCGCCGGCAACATCTCGATCCGTGGCGTCGGCAACCTCGCCACCGCGAGCACGGCCGAGAACGGCACGGGCATCCACATCAACGACGCGCCCTTCCCCGGCGCCCGCATCTTCGAGACCGAGTTCTACGACGTCGAGAGCGTGCAGGTCCTGCGCGGCCCGCAGGGCACGCTGTTCGGCCGCAGCTCGCCGGGTGGCGCTCTCAACATCTACACGAAGAAGCCCGTGCTCGAAGAGTGGGGCGGCTACGGCGCCATCGAGTACGGCGACTACAACCACGCCAAGGTGAAGGCCGCCCTGAACGTGCCGCTCGGCGAGCACCTCGCGGCGCGCTTTGCGGGCACCTATTTCCGACGAGACGGCATCACCAAGGACGTCAACTCGGGCAAGGACATCGACGGCCGCGAGATCTACGCGATCCGCGCCTCGCTGTACGGCGAGTGGGACGACGCCAGCTTCAACTGGATGGCGCAGTACTTCCGCGGCGACGACGACCGCATGCGCATCACGAACCAGGGCTGCGTTTCCGACCCGACGCCGTGGCCGAACGGCATCGGCTGCCTCGGCGGCAACAACAAGATCCAGCGCGGCGGCATCAACTACAACTCCACGCTCGCGTACTCGTCGGGCATCATCGCCGACACGTTCGCGGCTCTCGCCGGTACGCCGCGCTTCCTGAGCGGCCCGCAGGCGCTCTTCACGCCGTACCTGCTCGCGATCCCCGCGGCGTTCAACTACTTCGTGAGCAACCCGTGCACCGTGGGCGGCGGTTGCACCGGGTACGTGCTCGACAACGCGACGGCCACCGGAATCTTCGGCGCGAACCCGAACACGTGGGGCCTCCCGCTCGAGTACTTCGACGGCTCGAGCCGCCCGAACAGCCTGCGCAAGGTCTCGACGCAGCTGATCCCGCGCTACGTGGCCGACGAGTTCCAGACCACGTTCAGCGCGAACTTCGACCTCACCGAGCAACTCACGCTCACCTCGGTGACCGGTTGGCATCGCGCCTACGTCAACAGCATGACGGACTACTGGTGGTCCACGCCCGACAACTTCTTCTCGGGCGGCGCGCGCAATTACGACTTCCCCGACTCGAATCTCGGCGGCGCCTACACCTCGGACTTCGTGTTCGATCGCTCGCGATCGACCGACACGATGTTCACGCAAGAGATGCGGTTGGTGAGCTCGTTCGACGGGCGGTTCAACTTCCAGGCCGGCGCGATCTACAACGACGGCAAGGTGCGAGCCGTGTATGACGTGTACGGCGCGTCGCTCGAACAGTTCTGGAGCATCCCGGGCGACCCGGTCGGCCTGTGCGGCGGCGCGGCGTTCGTCGGGGCGGGCTCCTGCCACGACGCCAATCCGCAGGGCAGCTACTACCGCAACGAGACGCGTCCGACGACGCTGCAGTCCTACGCGGTGTTCGGCGAGCTCTACTTCGACTTGACCAGCACCACGCGGCTCACGCTCGGCGGCCGCTACACGGACGACAAGAAGACCGAAACCCAGCGCGTGAACCTGTGGACCTGCGCGAACCCGACGGGCTCCGGCCCCACGGCTTCGTGCGATCGGGTTCCGTTCTCGAACCGCGAGGGCGGCTGGACGGAAGTGATCTGGAAGGTCTCCCTCGACCAGCACTTCGACCTGCCCTGGGCGCCGGAGTCGCTGGCCTACGTGACGGTCTCGACGGGCTACAAGGGCGGCGGCTTCAACCCGGCCGTGTCCGCCTCGCAGAGCGGCGGCACCGCGGGCGCGGTTCCGCTCGAGTTCAAGCCCGAAACGATCACCGCCTACGAGCTCGGCTACAAGGGCACGTGGTTCGAGCGCATGCAGCTCGGGCTGAGCGCCTTCTACTACGACTACAAGGACATGCAGATCAGCAAGATCGTGAACCGCACTGCGGTGAACGAGAACCTCGACGCCAAGATCTACGGCGTCGAGTTCGAGACCGTCTATCAGGTGACCGATGCCTTCCGCCTCGACATGAACGCGTCGTGGCTGAAGAGCGAGATCCAGAAGGGCCTCTCGATCGACGGCGCGAACCCGACGCAGGGCGCCGCGGGCTGGATCGCGATCAAGCAGCTGCTCGACTTCCCGGCCGGCCAGAATGGGATCTGCGACCCCGCCGTGAACCCGTACTGCCTCGATCCGACGGTGATCAACGGCTACACGGACCCGAACGCCAACGGCATCTACGAGCCCGGCCTCGGCGAGGTGCCGACGAGCGGTTTCAACGGCCTGACGGCATTGCTGCCCGTCGGTTGCCAGGGCGTGGGCAACACCGCCCAAGGCCCGCAGTGCGGCTATCTCTCCGATGGCTTCGCGGCGAATCTCAAGGGCAACGAGTTGCCGGGCGCTCCGGCCTGGACGCTGAAGATCGGCGCGCAGTACGAGATCGATGTGTTCAGCGGCTGGGTCGCGACGCCGCGCGTCGACTTCTACTGGCACGACAAGATGTACGCACGGATCTACAACACCGCGAAGGACATCATTCCGTCGTGGCAGCAGCTCGATGCGAACATGACGATCATGAAGGAAGGCAGCCCGTGGATGTTCGAGCTGTGGGCGAAGAACCTGCAGGACAACAACGACATCACGGGCCACTACTTCACCGATCCGACCTCGGCGAACTTCACCAACCTGTTCCTGCTCGAGCCGCGCACCTTCGGCGCGTCGATCCGGTACACGTTCGGTGAGAGCGAGTACTAGGCCGCTCCTGGCCTGAGCCAAGCGGGGCCCGTCGCGCAGCGCTGCGCGGCGGGCCCTTCGCTTTGGCGGCGACGGCTAGCCGCGTCGGTAGCGGCGGAAGGTCTTCAGCGCGCGCAGGAAGTCCTTGAAGCCGATCTTCTTGCCCTCGGCGCGGCTGCGCGGGAAGTACGCGATGCGCACCTCGGCGAAGCGCCGGCCCTGCGCGGCGAGGCGCGCGGTGATCTCGTGGTCGAGCTCGAAGCCGGTCGTCTCGAGCGGCAGCGGGCACACGACGTCGCGCGGGAAGAGCTTCAGCGCCGTCACCGTGTCGGTGATGCGGATGCCGCAGGCGAGCCAGCACGCGATCGAGAGGCTGCGCCCGCCGAGATAGGCCGCCCAGGATTGGCTCGGGTGCTTCGCGTCCACGAGGCCGCGCAGGAAGCCGAGCTCGGGGCGCAGGTAGCGGCTGCCGTACACCACCTCAACGTCGCCCTGCAGCAGGCGGCGCAGCATCGGCAGGTAGTCGTTCGGGTCGTACTCGAGGTCGGCGTCCTGGATGATCACGAAGTCGCCGCTCGCGAGCGCGAGCCCGCGCCGCACCGCGGCGCCCTTGCCCTGGTTCGGCACCTGCCGCTCGACGCGCACGCCCGGCACGGCGCTCGCGATCTCGGCCGTGCGGTCCTGCGAGCCGTCGTCGATCACCAGGATCTCGCGCTCGAAGCCGAGGCTCGCGAGGTCCACGGCGGCGATCTGCTCGAGCAGCGCGCCGATGAAGCGCTCCTCGTTGTACGCGGGGATCACGATCGACAGCTTCTTCGCGCTCATCGCCGCTCTCCCGTCGCGCCCGCCGTGCCCGTGCCACCCGCTGCGCCCACCGTGCCCGCTGCGTCGTTTGCATTCGCTGCGAGGTGCGCCGCGACGCGCTCGAGCTCCGCGCGCGTGTTGATGCCGACCGACTCGATCTCGTCCTCGACCGGAAAGGTGCGCACTTCCGCGCGCCCGCGCAGCCAGGCGAGGAACGGCAGGAAGTTGCGCTCGCCGGTGCCCGAGCCGCGCGCGGCGTCCTCGGCGTCGAAGCGCGGCAGCAGCTCGAAGAACGCGCGGCGCGAGAGCGCGAACACGCCCATGTCGCCCTCGCCGCGCGCCGGCATCGCGTCGCCCTCGCGCGCCTGCAGGATGCGCGCGATGCGGCCCTCCGCGTCGCGGGCGAGGTGGATGTACGGCGCGTCGCGCGCGACGGTGGGCATCACCACCGCCACCTCGTCGCCGGCCGCGTCGCACTCCCGCGCGAGCCGCGCGACGGTCGCCGCGCTCACGGCGACCTGATCGCACCAGGTGATCCACACCCACCGCAAAGATTCCGAATCGGGGTCAGACCCCGATTCTGAACTCGGCGCCGCGCGCAGCGGGGCGTCGGCGAGGCGGATCGCGTCGAGCATGCCTGTCGCGCGCGCCTGAACCGCGACGTCGTGGGCGATGCCGCGCGCGGCGAGGTGCGCGCGCATTGCGGGCTCGGCGGCGGGGCTCGCGACGACGACGACGCGCGCGACCCACGGCGCGTGGCGGTCGAGCAACCAGTCGAGCATCGGGCGCCCCGCGACGGGCGTCAGCGCCTTCGGGCGATCGCTACCGAGCCGCGTGCCGGCGCCGGCCGCGGGGATCACCAGCGCGCGCGTCATCGCGCGAGGCCGAGGGCGTCCGCGAGGGCGGTGAGATCGGCGAACGTGCCGAGCACCCGCGATCGCGCGTTTCCCGAATCGGGGTCTGACCCCGATTCGGGAAATCGCGTCGCGGGGGCGTCCGGTTTCGCGCGGACGAGTGCGACGTGTGTGCCGGCGGCGAGCGCGGCCGTCACGCCCGACGCGCTGTCCTCGATCACGAGCGCGCGCTCGGCGGCGACGGCGCAGCGCGCGAGCACGGCGGCGTACACGTCGGGGCTCGGCTTGCCGCGCGCCACGTCCTCGGCGGCGACGACCGTCTCGAAGCGGGCGCGCTCTCCCGTGCGGCTCAGCAGCAGCTCCGCGGTCTCGCGCGATGCGCCGGTGCCCACCGCCAGGCGCGCGACGCGAGCGAAGCGCGCGACCGCCGCGGGCGTGTCGTCGAACACGACCGGCGCGGTCGCGAGGTGGTGGCGCGCGCGCTCCTGCTTGAAGCGCACGCTCGCCTCGACGTCGCCGCCGGTGCCGCTGCGCGCGAGCTGCTCGGCGATGACGTCGCGCGTGCGCCGGCCCGCGAGCTGCGGATACGCGGGCGCGCCGAGCACGCCGAGGCGCTGCCACGTCTCCTCGTAGGCGCGCGCGTGGCACGCGTCGCTGCCGACGAGCACGCCGTCGAGGTCGAAGATGACGAGCGCGAACGGGAAGCCGGCGCCGCTCATGCGCCGCGCAGCCGGCCCGAGATCAGCGCGCCGAGCGCGCGCAGCCCGTCGCCCACGTTGGTGCGTTTCGCCTGCTGCGGCGACATCGAGAGGAAGTGCACCGGCGTCTCGAACAGCTCGCCGCCGGCGCCGAGCACGAGGCCGAGCAGGCGGTGGTTCAGCGCCTTGTCTTCGAGCGCAAAGCCGACGCGCTCGAGCAGCTCGCGGCGCACGGCGCGCGCGCCCGAGAGGGTGTCGGTCACGTAGCGGCCGAAGAGTGCGAGCGTCGCGAGCGAGAGCGCGTGGCTGCCGAGCGCGGAGACCGCGCCGGCGAGGGGGCTCTTCTCGAAGCGCACGCGGTACGACTCGCGCACGTCCTGCACCGAGAGCCGCCGGCTGCCCCACGCGGCGTCCACCCGGCCACCCCGTAACAAGGCGAGCAGGCCGACCAGGTCTTCGCCGCGATACATGCCCGACGACTCGAACAGCGCCACGTAGTCGAACCCGCCGGCATTCACCGCGGCGCGGAACGCGGCGACGTCGCCCCCGCGCGCGGCGCCGGGGGCGCGCACGTTGCGCGCGGCGAACGGCAGCGCGTCGGTCAGCTCGGGCGGGAGCGGCGCGTCGCTCGCATAGAGGAACGTCGCGTCCACCGGCAGCTTCGCGAGCCCGGCGCGCGTCGCCTCGAGCACGCTCTGCGCGAGCTTGTCGCGCGAGTCCGTGTCGAGCAGCAGCACCGCCACGCTCGGCCGCTGCTCGCGCGCGGTGAGCGCGTCGACGAAGGGCGCGATCACGCGGGCCGCGTCGTGGCGGCCCGTCGCGGCGTCTTCCCAGTTCGCGATGCGCACGAGGCGCGGGTCCTCGAGGCGCTGGAGGCTGCCGAGGGGGATGTAGGGCGTCTCCGCCTCGGCGCGCTGCGGGTCGTTGATCAGGTAGTGCGAGATCAGGCACGGCGCCGGCAGCGGGTTCGTGCCCTTCTCGCGCAGGTAGTAGAGCGCTTTCTCGACGATCTCGACGGCGCTCGCGTCGGGGATCTCCGCGTCCTCGTGCAGGTTCGTCACGAGCACCTTCGCGGCGCGCAGGTTGCGCGCGATGCGCGCGCCGAGCCCCGGCGTCATGTACGACGGCAACAGGCTCGAGTGCTGCGTGCCGGGCGCGTAGACGATCAAGTCCGCGTCGTCGATGCGCGGCAGCAGGGCGGGGTTGAGGCGCAGCGTCTTCTCGTGCGCCGCGATCGCCGCGCGGATCTCCGCCTCGCTGCCATCGGTCTCCTTCAACGGCGCGTCGACGAGGTAGATCTCCTGGATGTGGTTGCGGCGGCCGGCGTCGACGATGTCGGCCTCGCTCGCGAGCAGCGCGCCGGAGCGGTCGAGGGCGACGAGCACGGCGTTGGCGCCGTCGGTCACGTCCATGATCACGCCCTGCGGAACGCCGACGAGCGCGGAGTAGCGGTCCACCGCGCCGTTGAAGTCGCGGCCCGCGAGCAGGAAGTGGCCCGCGAAGACGAGATTGCCGATGGCGCAGTCGGTGAAGTTGAACT
This sequence comes from uncultured Spirochaetales bacterium, assembly GCA_964501435.1. Classification (GTDB taxonomy): domain Bacteria; phylum Myxococcota_A; class UBA9160; order UBA9160; family UBA6930; genus VGRF01. The sequence continues at coordinate 36,993 of CAZCTH010000035.1, forward strand.
GGTCGCGGCCCGTCGCGAGATCGCGCTCGAAGGCGCCCAGCGCCTCGCGCAGCGCGGCGCGAGTTTCGCTCGGGAGCTGCGCCGCGAGCTCGGCGACCTTCGCCGTGGCCGCGCCCGCGGTGGCCGCGCCCGGCTCGATGCTGCGCAGCGCGGCGAGCGCTTCCTCGCGCGAGCACGGGTCGGGCAGGCGGTGGTCGAGCAGCTCCACCAGCGCCGGCGGGCAGGACTTCGTCGTCGCCGCGAGGGTCGACGCGTTCTTGCGGAAGTCCGAGGGCCCGAGGCAGTTGCCGAGGTAGCGCCGCACCTCGCCGGTGGACTTGCCGTCGTCGTAGCCGTTGATCGCGACGGTCAGATCGACGTTCGGGTTCGCGGCCAGCAGGCGCACGAGCGCGCCGGAGCCGCGGCCCCCCGAGAACACGATCGCCCGCACCCGCTTCGCGCCGTCCATGCTCACGCTTCGCCTCGGCTGAGACCCACCATCGGCCGCCAGCTCGCCTTTCGGTAGGTGGCCGCCCACGCTTCTCGGTGTCGTGCGAGCAGCCAGGTCATCAGCAACAAAGGTGCAACTTTCAGGAGAAGCGCCGGCGCCAGCGCCGCGGGCCCGAGGCCGCCGATCGCGCCCGCGAGGGTGCGCGTGAAGACGAGGTTCTGGGCCACGGACACGCCCACGAAGGTGGCGATGCCCCGCCGCACGGCCGCCGGGGCGTCGTCCCAGCTCGCGAGCCAGAAGGCGACGGGCAGGAACAGCACGGCGAGGTAGTGCTCCCACGCCGTCTGCGCGAACAGCAGCGCGAAGGTGAGGGCGAGCGCCCAATGGTGGTGGGTCCGCGCCGGCGCGGGCAGCTCCGCGCGGCGCGTCCACCAGGCGAGGGCGCCGAGCCCCGCGACGATGGCGGCCTGCAGGGGCAGCACGAGCGCGCGCGGCAGCTTCACGGCCGCGGCGTCGGGCGGCGCGAGCTGCCAGGCGATCTCGTTCGGGACGATCCAGACCGCGCTGTTGTTGATCCAGCGCGCGATGCCGCCGGCGTTCGCGACCATCTTCGCGAGGAACGTCTCGTGGAGCGGCCAGCCGCACACGGCGAGGGAGAGCACACCCAGCCACGCCCCGTGCACCAGCGAGGCCGCGATGAACCGCGGCCCGGCCAGCAGGCCGAGGAAGCCGTAGGCGATCAGGAATGCGGGCTTCATCAGCACCGCGAGGCCGAAGCAGAGCGAAGCCCACGCGACGCGTCCGCGCAGGTGCGCGAGCAAGCCCGCGGTGAGCAGCAGGAACGCGAACGGGGTCGTCTGCCCGCCGACGCGATAGATCGTCCAGAAGGGCTGGAAGAGCAGCGCGGCGACCGCGAAGCGCGCGGAGTACCGCGCGAGCGCGGCGGCATCGCTGCCGACGCGCGCGCGACCCTCGCGCCACAGCAGCCAGAGCGCGGCCCACAGCGCTGCGGTGCCCGCCAGCTTGAAGGCGACCAGGGCGGCCTGCGGCGGCAGCAGGCCCATCGGCGCGTACAGGAACGCGCTGAGCGGCGCGCCGTAGAAGTCGAGCTTCGTGCTCGGCGCCTCGCCCGCGATCTGCGTGGAGGCGTCATAGATGTCGCCGAGTTGGCCCGCGGCGACGCGTCGGCCCGTGTCGTAGAAGTTCGCGAAATCCCAGCCGAGGCCCGCCGGCACCGCGATGCCGGCGACACAGCCGAGCGCGAGCAGCGCGAGCGCGATGCGCGCGATGCGGCGCGCGCTCTCCTCGCTCACGGCGCGGGCGCGGACGCGGGCGCCGCGCCGGCCGCGCCCGGCACGAGCTGCTCCTCCGCGAGGAAGCGCGCGATGCGCTCGCCCGCGCGGCGGCGGCCCACCGGCGTCAGGTGGATGAAGTCGGCGTCGAAGTCCTGTGCGCGGTCGAGGTCGTCGAAGAGGTCGAGCACCGGAATGCCGAGGCGCCCGCAGATCTCGGCGAGCTTCCGCTGCGGGAAGCGCACGAACGCGGCGTCGCGCGCGAGATAATCCGGGCGCAGCTGCTCCGCGAACGGGAACACCACGACGAACACGCGGAAGCCGCGCTGCGCGCCGAGGTCGCGCATGCGCGTCAGCTGCGACTCGACGGCGCGCCAGGGCTCCTCCTGCCACGCGGTGCCGAAGTCCGGGCGCAGCTCGAAGCTGAACTGGTCGCCGGCGTAGAGCTCGATCAGCGCGTCGAACACCGAGAGCTTGCTGCGCAGCCAGACGAGGAAGCGGCTCTTCGCGAGCAGCCGGTAGAGCGGGCTCTGCACCGTCTGCTGCGCCTCGGTCGCGAACGTGTACTTCTGGCCGACGATCTCGCCGTTCACCATCTGGAAGCGGTGCAGGATCTCGTGCAGGTCGTTCAGCACGAACGAGACGCCGACGAGGTCGGGCTCGGCCGTCACGCCGTACTTCTCGAGGAAGAGCGTCTCCTGATAGTTCGTGTAGCCGCGCACGCCGGCGTTCACGACCTCGCTGGGCGCGAGCGCGGGGTTCGCCTGCAGCGCGCGTTCCAGGTGGCCCGGGAAGGTGTCGGCCGGCGTGTCTCCGTAGTAAGGAACCGAGTCGCCGAGCAGCAGCACGCGGAAGCGGCGCTTTGGCTTCTCGAGCGGATCGTCGCGCAGCCCGAGCTCGTTCCAGCCCTCGAAGCCCGGCCGCGGCCGGTAGCCGAGGTCGGCGTCGTAGATCGCCCAGCTCTCGCCCGCGACTTCCTTCGCCGCCGCCGCGCTCTCGAGCACGCGCGTCGCGACTTCGGCGACGGCGAACACGAACAGGCCGCTCACGCCGAGGAGGATCAGGTTGCCGAGCCAGGCGCGGCTCGGTTTCGCGGCGTCCGCCATCTCACTTCACCTTCGCGAGCGAGTCGCCGGCGCCGAACCAATAACCCACCACTTCGCCCCAGCCCCACGCGAGCACGAAGGTCGCGATCAGCGGCAGCGAGGGCCAGAGCTTCTCGGTGTGCTTCCCCTTCGCGAGGATGCGCTGCACCGTGCGCGCGAACAGCAGCGGCGGCAGCGCGAAGGCGGCGGCGCCCATCGCGAGCTTCTTCCCCGCGCCGGCGTTCGCCACGCGCGCGCCGGCGTAGGACCGCGCGTACAGGTACCGCTGCGAGAAGTACTCGCCGAACGTGTAGTGCTTCTTGTGCCCGATCACGAGCGCGGGGTCGCACCAGAGCGCGACGCCTTCGGCCCGCAGCGCATCGTGGAGCGCGTTCTCCCACTGCCCGGCCTCGAGCAGCCCGAGGTGCTTCTCCACCGCCGCGCGGCGATAGACGACGTTGTTGCCGGTGAGCCACTCGACTTGGCCAGCCGGCAGCGGCGGCAGGCAGTGGCTGTACTCGCACAGGAACGCGGCCCAATCGAGCAGCGTGCCGGTCGCCGCGTTCTCGACGGCTCCGCCGACGACGTCGTGCCCCGCCGCGATGCCCTCGAGCAGGCGCTTCGCCCAGCCGGGCGGCACGATCACGTGGTCCTCGATCACGGCCACGGCGTCGCTCTTCGCTTCGCGGAACGCGAGCGCGCGCATCTGCGGGATGGTCGTGGCGGGGGAGACCGGGAGGATTCGCACCCAAGGCGCCTCGGTGCGGATCGCCGCGTTCGCCGCCTCGCCGAGGCGATTCACGACCAGCACCTCGAGCGCGGCGCTCGCTCGCTCCTTTTCCAGCGCACCGAGGCAGTCCAGGAGGTCACCTAAGGTGTTGACCGCGGGCACGATCACGGCGAGGGAATTCATCGCGCTTCACCTTCGGTCGCGGCGCGGGCCGGCCGATGTTCCCCCTCTGACCCATCCAGGAGCGACGCATGCGATTCGGCGTGATTGGCGCGGGCACGATCGGAGCGATGCGCGCCCGCAGCGTGGTGCTGCAACCGGGCGCCGAGCTCGCGGCGATCTCCGACCCCAACGTGGAGGCCGCGCGCGTCGCGGCGAGCGGCACGCGAGCGCGTGTAGAAGCGGATCATCGAGCGTTCCTCTCGGACGGCAGCGTCGACGCGGTCATCGTCTCGACGCCGGTCCAACTTCACGAGGCCATCATCCTGGAGGCGCTCGCGGCGGGCAAGCACGTGCTGTGCGAGAAGCCGCTCTCGAACACGCCCGAGTCGTGCCGCCGCATCCTGGCCGCCGCCGCGCAGAGCGGGAAGCACGTGGCAGTGGGCTTCAACCACCGCTTCTACCCCGCCTTCCGCTTCATGAAGGAGGCGATCGAGGCGGGCCGCATCGGCCGGCTCGACGAGGTGCGCACCTACGGCGGCCACGACGGCCTGCACAACTTTCGGGCCGACTGGATGTACAAGCGTCCGCACTCGGGCGGCGGCGCGATGATGGACGTCGGCATCCACATGACCGATCTCGCGCGCTGGATGGCGGGCGACGTCACGGAGGCCTACGGCGTCGCGGGCGAGAACGTGTGGCACGTGGACGGCAGCGAGGACCGCGCGCTCGCGGTGCTGAAGACGTCGAGCGGGGCGCCGATCCAGTACGGCGCGAGCTGGAACGAGTGGAAGGGCTACAAGGCCTGGATCGAGGCCTACGGCGATCGCGGCATGATCCGCGCGCAGTACGGCCCGATGTTCAACATGCTGATCGAGCAGGAGAAGCCCGGCGCGCCGCGCAAGAAGACCTACAAGCCCTACCTCGACGTCGTCGTGCGCGAGAAGCTGAAGGGCTGGGAGAGCACGACGCTGCTCTCGTTCCAGGGCGAGCTCGCCGAGTTCGTGAAGAAGCTCTCGGGCCAGCGCTCGCTCGCCGCAGACGTTTGGGATGGCGTGCAGGCGGTGGAGATCGCCGACGCGGTGTATCAGTCCACGCGCAGCGGCCAGGCGGTGCGGCTGAGAAGTCGCGACGCCTGAGCGCGCGAGGGGCCCCTGCGCGTGTAGATCTCGGTGGTCGCCGTATCATTAAAAAAAAAAGGGGGGGGGGGGGGG
>CAZCTH010000036.1:0-40550 GCA_964501435.1 uncultured Spirochaetales bacterium
TCTCGAAGCGCCGGCAGGGGGCGATCTACCGGGCCGCGGTGTGGGCGGTGTGGCGGAACTTCATGAAGTCGCGCTCGGAGAACCGGCGCGACGCGCCGCCCGCGGTCGCGCTCGGGCTGCGCGCGAAGCGGCTCGAGGCGCGCGAGCTGCTCGCGGCTCGGCGCTTCCCGTGGCGCCAGGCGCTCACCCCATGGGTCGAGCGCGCCTACCACGCGCGCATCCCTACGCGCGCGATCGCGCGCTGTCGCGTGCACCGGCTGCGCTACGCCGTCTGATCGCCGACACCGGTGCGAAGGAGAATTCGGCTGCTGGGATCGAGACTTCGCTTAGGGAAGAAACAATCTTCGATCCACAACTCAGCCCGTCTGCACGCGCGTCCCGCGCGACACCAGCTTGTGTCGCGCGATCTTCCACTCGCCCCCGATCCGCCGCATGTCCGTCTCGTAGGTCGCCCAGAGCGTGAGCGTCGTGTCGGGGCGGTCCTTCAGGTAGTGGTGGGCCTGCACGTCGGTGCGGCAGTGCGCCGTGTCGCCGTTCACGGTCGCGAGCTGCGGGCCGAGCATGTGCTGCGTCGGGCCGTAGGCGAGCAGCGCCTTCTCGACGAACTTCGTCCACGCATCGCCGCCGCGGATCGGCTCGGGCGCGAAGCCGAGCACCTCGACGTCGTCCGCGAACACCGAGCGGTAGAGCGCGAGGTCGCGCTCGTCCACGCCCTTCGCGTACTTGCACATGACGTCCATCAGGGCGATGCGGTCGGCGACGTTCTGCAGCGAGTTCGACATGCGTTCGGCTCCGAGTCGTTGGGATTCGTGGGCGGGCCCAACGTTGCTCGAGGAGGGCGGGTGGCGTCAACCGACACCGGGAGGGCAGGCGCGCGCCCTTCGTGCGAGCATGGCGGCGCGCATCCGGAGGAGAGATCGCGATGTCCGACCAGGCGACGAACTACGACGACGTGAAGCAGTACCGGCTCGACCCCGAGCGCGAGCGCCAGCTCCTGAACAGCGCCGGCGAGTGCGTGTTCTGCTGGGCCAACAAGTCCGGGCACCCGCTCGGCGTGATCACGGCCTACGTGCCCGTGAACGGGAAGATCTGGATGACCGCGACGCGCGAGCGCGTCCGCATCAAGGCGATCGCCCGCGACGGCCGCTCGTCGGTCGTGATCACGAGCAAGGGCACGCCGATGGGCGGCGGCAAGACCGTCACCTACAAGGGCCACACCGTGATCCACGACGACGCGAAGACCAAGCAGTGGTTCTACGGGCTGCTCGCGCGCGGCATGGCGGCGTCGCAGGACGACGGCAACGCCTTCACGAAGGGGCTCAAGCCGGAGCTGTTCGTGAAGTTCCTCGACACGCCCGAGCGCGTGGTGCTCGAGTTCACGCCGGAGATGTCGATCCCGTTCGACGGCGACAAGATGGCGCAGGGCACGGCGGCGGCGTACGCCCAGTTCGCGCGGGAGCAGTGAGCCCGCGCCGCGCCCGCCTCAGCGCGGGACGCGGGCGGCGAGCGCCTCGCAGAGCGCGTCGAAGGCGGCCGCGTCCGGCAGGAACGAGCGATTGATCGCGAGCTTCCCGCCGCGGTGCCGGATGGTCAGGAAGCGCTGCTGCTGGACCTGCTGGATCTCGAGCCCGTGCACGTCGGCGAGCGCGACGACCGTCGGGCGGCGCGAGAACGCGGAGCGCGGGGCGCTGAGGTCGGTGGCCGTCAGCGTCACGTGCTGGGGGCTGACGAGGCCCGCGACCGCGCCGGCGAGCCCGGCGGCGACGAACGCCGCCGAAGCGCCCGCGAGCGTCCAATAGAAGATCGTCGCGCCGCGCGTCGAGAGCTCGATCACGCCGTTCAGGATGAGGCCGCGGTCGTTGTTCGCGGCCTCGAGGCCCAGGAACACGGCGCACACCGCGAAGAAGGCGGCGCCGAGCGCCATCCAGAGTGGATTCGGGCGATACGCGTAGCGGAGCGTGTGCATGGAGTCAGGCTAACTCCGACGGCGCCCGCCTCGGAAGCCGAAAGGGGCCGCGCCCTGGCTCGCATTCGCGCGGCGACCCACAGACGCGCGATGCTGTGCCGGCCACTTCCCGAATCGGGGTCTGACCCCAATTCGGGAAGTTCGGCGGACAGCGAGGAGACGCGGCGATGAAGTACTGGCGTGCGGAGAAGTTCGGCGAGGCGAAGGACGTACTGCGGCTCGAGGAGCGCGAGCTCGGTGAGCCGGGCGAGGGCATCGTCGAGCTGCGCGTCGAGGCCACCGGCGTCGGCCTGCCCGACGTGCTGATGGTGCGCGGCAACTATCCGGCGGTGCGGCAGCCGCCCGTGACGCCGGGCCAGGAGATCGCCGGCACCGTGCTGCGCGTCGGCCCCGGCTGCACCGCGAAGCCCGGCGACGCCGTGATCAGCATGACGCGCTTCGCCGAGGGCATGGGCGGGTTCGCCGAGCGCTGCCAGGTGCACGAGGGTTCGCTCTCGCGCCGCCCGCGCGGCATGTCGGCGGAAGAGGCCGCGGGTTTCTGGGTGCCGTTCCACACCGGCTACGTCGGCGTCATTCAGCGCGGCCAGCTGAAGGCCGGCGAGACGATGCTGGTGCTCGGAGGCGCGGGCAGCTCCGGCTCCGCCGCGATCCAGCTCGGCAAGGCGCTCGGCGCGACCGTGATCGCCACCGTGAGCTCGCGCGAAAAGGTGGACTTCTGCCGCGCGCTCGGCGCGGACCACGTGATCAACTACCGCGACGTCCCGATCGACGAGGGCGTGCGCCAGATCCTCGGGCGCAAGGGCGTCGAGGTGATCTTCGATCCGGTGGGCGGCGCCGCCTACGACCAGGCGGTGAAGTGCATCGCGCGCCACGGCCGCGTGATCCTGATCGGCTACTCGAGCGGCACGTGGGCGAAGGTGGATCCGCTGAACGCGGTGCTGCGCAGCTACTCGCTCGTCGGCGCGTTCCCGGGCGCGCGCACGCCCGCCGAGACGCGCGCGCAGCACGAGGCGCTGTGCGAGATGGCGGAGGCGGGCAAGATCCGCACGCCGATCGACCGCGTGTTCCCGTTCGAGCAGGTGCCCGACGCGATCGAGCGGGTCGGGAGCAATCGCGCCGTGGGCAAGGTGATCGTGCGCGGCACGGCCTGAGAACCGCGGGCGCGAGCCACGCTCGCTACGGCTTCAACGTGCGCGCGAAGAGCGCGAACAGCCGCTCCCAGTGTCGCTCCGCCGACGGCTTGTGATAGATGCCCGCGCGCTGTGGGAACGCGAAGCCGTGCTCCGCGCCGGGGTACCACTCGACGCGGTGCTTCACGCCCGCCGCGCGCAGAATCCCCTCGAGCTCGGCGATCTGCTCCGGCGACGCCCAGCGGTCGATCTCCGCGCAGGCGAGATAAAGCTCGCCCGCGACCTTCGGCGCGAGGAGATGCGCGGAGTCGGGCGCGTCGGAGATCAGGCGCGCGCCGTAGATCGACGCGGCCGCGGCGATGCGCTTCGGGAACGCCGCGGCCGCGGCGATCACGAACGGGCCGCTCATGCAGTAGCCGACCGCGCCCACCGGCCCGCGCCGCACCGCGGGCTGCGCGTCCGCGTGCGCGAGCAGCGCCTCGGTGTCCTGCACGACGAGCGTGTTCGTGAGATGGCCCATCATCTCGAACATGCGCGCCATGCCGGCTTCGGTGCGTTCCATCGCGAACTCGCGCGTCCGCCGGTAGTAAAGGTTGGGCAGCGCCACCCAATAACCTACCGCGGCGATGCGGCGCGCCATGTCGTGCAGCTCTTCGCGCTTGCCGGGCGCGTCCATGTAGAAGAAGACGGGAGGGAAGGGGCCGCCCTCTTCGGGGTGCACGACGAACGTGTTCATCGCGCCGTCGCGCGTGGGGATGTCGATCTCGTGCTCGATCATGTGCGCCTCCGCTGAAGTGGGTCGCGCGCTCAGGTCCGCAGGGCGGGAAACCGCGTGCGCAGCCCCGCTGCGTCGAGCTGGTAGAGCGCCTCGCGCGCGGGGAGCCCCGCCAGCGCATGCTTGCCGAGACTGCGCAGTCGCGCATCGGCGGGCAAGTCGGCCGCGATCGCGGCGCGCGTCTGCGACGAAACCAGGATCTGACCGCCGTGGCCGGCCGAGCCGATGCGCGCGACGCGGTGGACGGACAGGCCCACGTAGCCGTCGTCGGTGAGCGTCGGCCGCCCCGTGTGCACGCCGATGCGCACGCGCACGGCCGCGCCGCCCGGCCACGCGTGGGCCGCCAGCGCGCGCTGGATCTCGATCGCGGCGCGGATCGCCGCGCCCGGCCGCGCGAACACCGCGAAGTACTCGTCGCCCCGCGCGTCCACCGTGTGCCCCGCGCCGCGGCGCACGCTCGCGCGGATCAGCGCGCGCACGTCGCGCAGGGCCGTGGCGTAGGCGTCGCCGAGCGCGCGCAGCAGCGACGTCGAGCCCTCGATGTCGGCCAGCACGAACGTCACCGTGCCGGTCGGCATGCGCGACAGGTCCGGCGCGCGCCGCTCGGATCGCAGCTGGCCGGTCACGAAGCCGACCGGCACGATGCCGAACCGCTTCGCGGCGTTGAGCAGGCGCCGGCGCGCGCGATCGCGGGCCTCGTCGCTCTCGAAGCGCACGCGCTCGAAGCGCGCGAGCGCGTTCCGCACGTGCGGCTCGTCGTGGATCGGAAGGGAGCGCTTGCCGTCCGCGCCGAGGTAGGCGAACGCACGGTCGGGGAGCTTCGCCCGCTGCTTCGCGCTCAGCTTCGCCATGGCGCGCTACGCCTTCCCCTTCGCCTGGCGGTAGGCCTCGATGTTGCGGACCGTCTCGCGCGCGGGCTCGTGGGCGGGCCTCGCGCTCGCGCGGCGTCGCAGCCGCGCGTTCGAGATCTCCGGCGCGACGAAGCCGTCGTCGTCGCGACTCACCGTGAGCCCGGGCGCGACGATCGCGTCGATCGCATCGAGCACGTCGTCGGAGAGCGTGACGTCGGCGCCCGCGAGCAGGCCCTCGAGCTGCCCGAGCGTGCGGGGTCCGATGATCGCCGACGTGACGGCCGGATGCGCGCAGGTGAACGCGATCGCCATGTGCATCAGCGAGATGCCGGCCGCGTCGGCGACCGCGCTCAACTGCTCGACGAGGTCGAGCTTGCGCTGGTTGTCGGCGCGCTCCATGTCGTAGAGGTGCGGCTGCAGCTTCTGTCGGTTCGTGTCGCTGGCCGGCTGGCCGCGCCGCCACTTGCCGGTGAGCCAACCCTGCGAGAGCGGGCTCCACACGACGACGCCCATGCCGTAGCGCTGACAGGTCGGCAGCACGTCGGCCTCGATGCGCCGCGCAAAGATCGAGTAGGGCGGCTGCTCGACGCGGAAGCGCTCGCGGCCGCGCTGCTGCGCGACCCACTGCGCCTCGACGATCTGCTCCGCCGGGAACGTGGACGAGCCGAGCATCCGCACCTTGCCTGCGCGCACGAGGTCGCTGAGCGCGCCGAGGGTTTCGTCGATGTCGGTGGCGTCGTCGGGGCGATGCACCTGGTAGAGATCGATCACGTCGGTGCCGAGGCGCCGCAGGCTGTCCTCCGCGGCGCGCTGGATCCAGCGCCGGGAGTTGCCGCGGTGATTCGGGTCGCCGCTCATCGGCAGGCTGAACTTGGTGGCGAGCACCACCTCGCGGCGCACTCCCGCGAGCGCCTTGCCGAGGATCGTCTCGGACTCGCCGTGGGAATACACGTCCGACGTGTCGAAGTAGTTGATGCCGGCGTCGAGGGCGCGGTGGACCATGCGCTCGCACTCCGCCGCGTCCTCGTTGCCGAAGTAGCCGAACATGCCTGCGCCGAAGCACAGCTTGCTCACCGTCACACCGGTGCGCCCGAGCACGCGCATCTCCATTCGAAGCCTCCTCGCGGCGCGCGCTCAGAGCGCGTCGTCGCCCATGAAGCGCGCGATCGCGCGGTGGTAGTTCTGTACGGCGGGCTCGTTGCGACCGAGCACGAACGCGTCGTTCGCCCCCGTGTGCAGGCCCTCGTGGATCGTGCCCACCGTCGCGTAGTCCTCGTCGCGCACGGCCTGCAGCGTCATCGCGCTGAACGCCTCCGTCGCCGCGCGCTCCTCGGGGCTCGCGGGCGGCTTCGCGACCAGCACCGACTGGCGCGTCACGGTCGAGGCGGGCGTCGGCCCGGGGAACACCTGACTCACGAGGCAGTGGTCGCCGAGGATCCCCGAGATCGAGACGTTCGGGAAGCAATTGTGGATGAGGCGGATGTGCGCCGCCGCGTCCCAGGCCGACTCCGGTTGCCCCGCGAGCGAGGCGAGCGTCTTGCGGCCGAACGTGAGGCGCTGATGCGGGCCGTACGTGTCGAGCACGAGCAGGTTGCCGATCGTGTGGACGCCGACGGTGCGGCCGTGCAGCGAATCGTGGTGGTAGGCCTCGAGGTAGCCGTCCATCGTCATTTTCCAACCGGGCCCCGGCAGCTCGCGCTGCTCGTGCAGAGTCCAGCTGTGGAGCGCGAGCGTCTCGAGCTCGCCGGCGAAGTCGCCGAGCCATGCGTCGCAGTCGAACGTCTCGCCCGGCGTCAGCTGCACGAACACGAGGCCGGCGCGCTCCGCGCACGCGAGCGGCGTGAGGCCGTGGGTCGCGTGGTCGAGCGCGCCGAACGAGTCGGCGGCGGTGCGGCGCGTGAGCGCGCCGCGCGTGTCGTAGAGCCACGAGTGGTACGGGCAGCGCAGCACCGGCGCGTGGCCGCGGCCGGGCGCGCAGATGCGTGCGCCGCGATGCCGGCACACGTTGAGGAAGGCGCGCGCGACGCCGTCGTCGCCGCGCACGATCAAGACCGGCGTCTCGAGCACATGCATCGCGCGCCAGTCGCCGGGGTTCGGCAGCTCGATCGAGAGCGCGAGCGCGAGCGGCAGGTGCCGGAAGATGCGCTCGACCTCGCGCGCGTAGCGCACCGGATCCGCGTAGGCCGCCACCGGAATCCGCAGCGTCGCCGCGGCCTGATCGGTCGTGCCGGCGCGCTGGTGGGCGAGCGCGCGGCGCGTGAGCGCGAGCAGCTCGTCGCGCCGGCTCATCGCGCGCCTCGCCCGTGGGCCGCCTCGAACGCGCGCCACGCCGGCAGCGACTCCGGGTAGTCCGCCGCCACGCGCTCGCCGCCCATCGCGACGCGGCGCGGAGACGTGAGCACCGTCGCGTACTCCGCGGCCGGCACGTAGTACAGGAAGCGGATCTCGCGGCGCGCGAAGCGCCAGCGGCCGCCCTCGCGGCGGTAGTCGTCGAAGTAACGCATGGCCGCGAGGCTCACGACGCCGGCCGGCGACGTCTCGGCATGGGCGAGCACGACGCCGCTCGCGCGGTCGGGATCGGCCTCGTCGAAGCGCAGCGTGTGGTCGTGCGTCCAGTGGAAGGCCGGGCCCCGCACCTGGAACAGCGCGACGAACATCTCGGCGATGGCCGCGCGGCCGCGCGCCACCATGGCGCCGTTCGGCGAGTCGAACGCCGCATCCAGCGTGAACAGCTCCGTCAGCTTCGCCATGTCGTGCTCGTCGCACGCGATCGCGTAGTCCGTCACGAGCTCCGCGATGGCGAAGCGCGATTCGACCCGGTCGAGGCGCGCTTCGAGCGAGCGGGGGGACGTCATCGCGATCAGCCGCGGCGCGCGCTCTCGGCGAGGCTCACGATGGTTCGCCAGTCCTGCACGTAGTCCACCGAGCCGTCCGGCTTGTGGAAGATGATCGGCCCGTAGACGTTGGCGAGGTACAGCGTGTCCTCGGTCGCCGTGGTCGCGTCGTGGACCGCGCCGGCGGGCTCGTACATCCAGTCGCCCGCCTTGGCCTCGCCGAGGCGGTACTCGAGGCGCCCCTTCAGGATGTAGAAGTCCGCCGGGCCGGAGTGGACGTGCGCCTGGTTGACCGTGCCGGCGCGGGCGTGGATCAGCAGGCTGTAGGCGCCCGTTTCCTGGCTGACGCGCAGCACCTTGATGCGATTGCCCTCGAGCCCGGTGCCGAGGTCGATCCACGGCAGGTCGTCGGTGGAGACCTTGCCCTCGAGTCCAGTCATCATTGCGCGGCTCCTCGGTCGCTGGAATGAAAGGCCGCGAGCCACGATACCGCCGCTGGCAGTAGAGTGCGCCCATGGCGAAGTGGACCGAGGCCTACACGATCGGGAGCCTGCTCGCGCGCGCCGCCGAGCGCGCCCCGGACGACTGCGCGCTGATGTTCCCGGGCGAGCGCACGTCGTTCGCGGCGCTGGACGCGCGGGCGGTGGACGCCGCGCGCTCGCTCGCCGCGCTGGGCGTCGGCAAGGGCGATCCCGTCGGCATCCTGATGGCGAACTGCGCCGACTTCGTGGACCTGCTGCTCGGCTGCGCGCTGCTCGGCGCCTGGGCCGTGCCGATCAACGCACGCTACAAGGCGCGCGAGCTCGGCTACGTGATCGAGAACGCCGATCTGCGCGCGCTCGTCACGACCGATCGCATCGACGAGCACGTGGACTTCGTCGCCCTGCTCGAAGAGGCGCTGCCCTCGCTCGGGCGCGCGCGCGAGCCGCGGGCGCTCGCGCTGCCCGAGGCGCCGCGGCTGCGCACGATCGTGGTGATGGGCGCGAGCGCGCCGCCGGCGATGCTCGCCGAGCCCGCGTTCCGCGCGCTGCGCGGGCAAGTCGGCGCGGACGAGATCGCGCGCCGCCGCGCGCGCGTCGCCGTCCGCGACGTCGCGATCATGATGTACACGTCGGGCACCACGGCGATGCCGAAGGGCTGCCCGCTCTCCCACGAGGCGCTCGTGCGCACCGCCCTCGAGGCCGGCCGCACGCGCTTCGAGCTGACGCGCGCGGATCGGCTGTGGGATCCCCTGCCGATGTTCCACATGAGCTTCGTGCTGCCGTTCCTCGCGTGCCTCGACGCCGGCGCCGCGCTGCTCGCGATGGAGCGCTTCGAGGCCGGGGTCGCGCTCCAGTACCTCAGCGAGGAGCGCGCGACGGTCAACTTCGCGAGCTTCCCCACCATCACGCAGGCCCTGCTCGCGCATCCGGGCTTCGACGCGGGCAAGCTCCACTTCCGGCTGATGAACAACGTGGGCCCGCCGGACCTGTTACGGCAGTTCCACGCGGCATTCCCGTTCGCGCGCCACATCTCCGCCTACGGGCTCACGGAGGCCGGCGGCGTGACCGCTTTCGGCGAGCCGGGCGACGACGCCGAGACGCGCGCCACCACCTCGGGGCGCCCCTTCGACGGCATCGAGGTCTCCGTGCGCGACCCCGCGACGAACGCGCCGCTCGGCGCGGGCGCGCGCGGCGAGCTGTGCATCCGCGGCTACTGCCTGTTCGAGGGCTACTACAAGTCGCCCGAGAAGAACGCCGAGGCGTTCGACGCGGAGGGTTGGTTCCACACCGGCGACCTCGGGACGATCGACGCGAACGGCCGCATCGCGTACCTCGGGCGCACGAAGGACATGCTCAAGGTGGGCGGCGAGAACGTCGCCGCGGTCGAGATCGAGAGCTTCCTGCAGACGCACCCCGCCGTGCTGCTCGCGCAGGTCGTGTCGGCGCCCGACGCGAAGTACGGCGAGGTCGCCGCGGCCTTCGTGCAGCTGCGCCCGGGCGCGAGCGCGACGGCCGAGGCGCTGATCGAGTACTGCCGCGGCAAGATCGCGAGCTTCAAGATCCCGCGGCACGTGCGCTTCGTGGACGCGTGGCCGATGTCGGCGACGAAGATTCAGAAGTTCAAGCTGCGCGAGGCGATCGAGCGGGAGTTGTCGCGAGAAACAGTCTCCGCTCCACCACTCAGCCGTTGACGGCGCGGATCACGCGCAGCCCGAACTCGCTCAGCCGGTCGAGCCCGCCCGGACCCCCGAAGAAGAACGCGGGGATCATTACGCGGCCGACGCCGAGCTTCGCGAGCTGCTCGGCGCCCGCCACCGGGTCGGCCATCTGCGCGCCGAACATCGCGTTGATCTCGATCGAGCGCGGGTCGCGCCCTGCGCGCTCCGCGGAGCCGCGCACGCGCGCGATCAGCGCCCCGAGGCGGGCCGGGTCGCCCTCGCCGGGGAAGTAGCCGTCGGCGATGCGCACCGCGCGCTGGATCGCCGCCTCGGTGTCGCCGCCGACGAGGACCGGGATGTTGCCGTGCACCGGCCGCGGGCTGCAGGTCGCCGGCGCGAAGTCCACGAACTCGCCGTGGAACTCCGCGTGCGGGCCCTTCCAGAGCGCACGCATCGCCGCCACGTACTCGTCGTTGCGCGCGCCGCGTCGCTCCCAGGGAACGCCCAGCGCCGTGAACTCCTCCTTCAGCCAGCCGATGCCGAGGCCGAGCTCGACGCGTCCCCCCGACAGCTGATCGAGCGTCGCGAGCTCCTTCGCGAGCACGACGGGATTGCGCTGCGGGACGATCAGGATGCACGTGCCGAGCCGCAGCGTCGGCGCCGCCGCGGCGGCGAACGCCAGCCAGATCAGCGGGTCGGGGATCGCGGTGTCCGGCTCGGCGGGGATCTTGCCGTCCGCGGTGTACGGGTACTTCGACTCGATCTTCGACGGCAGGATCACGTGCTCGCCGCCCCAGACGGACTCGAAGCCCGCCGCTTCCGCGCGGCGGCAGATCTCGCGCGCCGCCTCGCCGGTGGTGGCCATGCTCGCCGCGAACGCCAATCCGAACTTCATGGGAGCTCCTGTTCGATGGGGTTCGCGAAGCCTAGCCCTCCCGCGCGCCGCAGCGACACGCCGAGAAGCGCTCCCTTCTGGTGCCTCGCATCGATTAGGATCGGGCGGGGATTGGAGGATCGTCATGCGCTCCTGGCTCCGGAACTTCGCTGCGCTGGCCCTCGCGGCCGCCTCGCTCGGCTGCGCGACGCACAAGTTCGTGGTGGCGGATTTCGAGAAGAGCGCGGCCCCGCGGTTTCCCGCGATCTCGGTGTTCGGGCTGAAGGCGACCGACGAGTTCCGCGCCGAGTGCGAGGCCTTCGATGCGAAGTCGGCGCTGCATCACTGCCGCATGGACCAACTGAAGGGCGACGCGCTGCGTGCCGCGCTCGAGGCGACCGGCCAGTTCGCGCGCGTCGCGCTCGGCGACGAGCGCGAGCCCTATGCGCTCGCCGTGGGCCTGGCGGCGTACGACGAAGAGACCGCCACCGAGCTCGGCACGGCGGCGGTCGCGGGCGGCTCGCTCTTCCTCGTGCCGATGCGGAACGAGATCGAACTCGCGGTTCGCGCACGGCTGTTCGCCTACGGCGAGCCCGTGCGCTCCTTCGACTACCGCATCCCGTTCACCCTCGTCGGCAGCTGGGCGACGCTCGATTCCGACGGAACTCGCGAGATCGCCACCAGCATCGCGTCGTACCTGGTGCGAGACCTCCAAAAGGGCGATTCGTTCTCGGACGACGCCCTGCGCGCACAGCTGAAGGCAGAGGACTACCGGCGGGATTTCATCGTCCCCGAACGCGTTGGGCGGTTCCGCCGCTCCGAGCTCGAAGTCGCGCGCAATCCGCTCGAGGGAGCGCATTGGCGCTTCGAGCACGACGAGGGCCTCGGCCACGTCCTCGTCTCGGCACGGCCGATCCGCCACTGGCGATTCGAGCAGGAAGAGCGGCTCGCCATCGAGGCCGACGCGTTCCGCAAGGACCTGGCGCTGCTCGGCAAGGACGGCACCCTGGCCGGGCTCGAGCTGCAGCCGATCGAGACGCTGCGCTGGACCGTGGGCGGCAAGGAGGTGCGCGCGCTCCACTTCGACGGCGCGCAGCGGTCGCCGTCGGGCGAGGAGACCGCGACCCGCACGACGCTCGTCGTGCGGGGCGACAAGATCGTGGTGTTCGCGGCGCGCTTCGAGAAGGGCGCTGCCGCCCTCGACGAGTTCCCGGCGTTCGCGGAGGCGCTCGCCGGGCAGCTCGCACTGCCCGAGGAGTCGCTGTTCATGGCGCGACTCCGCAAGCAGTGGCGGGACGGCGGACAGGAGTGAAGTGCGCCCTCAGGTCGTCCGCGGCCCCGCGATCTGCACTTTGATCCCGTCGGGATCGAGGAAGAACACGATGCCGAACTCGGGCATGCCGCCGATCGGCCACTGCGGCTCGAAGCCGAGCGCCTTCATCGCCGCGATCGACTCGGTCAGGTTCTTCACGTAGAAGTTGATGCGGTCGATGCCCAGGTGGTTCACCGGCGGTGCGTAGGGCGGCGCGTCGTCGTAGGGCTGCGTCCAGCGCCGCAGCTGGAGCGTCGCGCCATCGGTGCCTGCGCCGAGGCTGATGTCCACGCCGTCGAACGCGATCGGGCCGTCGAATCCGTGTGCCGCGGCGAACGCGCCGGAGCCGGCCTGGGAGCTGGGCGCGGACTCGGTGAACCCGAGCATCCGATAGAACTCGCGCGACCGCTCGAGGTCGGACACGTTCATGTTCGTGTTCGCGAGCCGCACGAGGCCCGGCGTCGTGCGCGCGCTCGTGGCGTCTTCGACCAGCTTCCAGAACGCGCCGTCCGGCTCCTTCAGGAACACGAAGCGCTCGCCGTTCGGCGCCGTCGCCGGCTCCGAGAGAAAGGGCACGCCCTTCGCCTTCAGCTGCGCGACGTAGGCGTCCAGCTCCTTGACCGCGTAGGTCGCGTAGGCCATGCCGATGTGGTTCAGGCGCGCGTAGGGAGGCTCGCCGCGGAAGGAGTCGCCGCGGAACTGCACCGTGTCGACGAAGGGCGGCTTCGGCGGATTCTCGAGGCTCGTGAGCGCGACGTAGATCAGATAGTCGTCGGCGAAGCCGAGCGACCGCGCGAACGTGGTGCTCGTCTCGGGCCCGGCCGGGAAGATCTCGCCGGTGAAGCCCAACAACTCGTAGAAGGCGCGCTGGCGCGCCATGTCGCTCGTGTTGAGGCCGAAGTAGCCCTGGCGCTCGAGCCCGAGATCGGCCCGCACGGCCTGGGTGACGCGAAGCGTGCACGTGCCCGCGGAGCCGGCGGGAATCGTCACCTCGATCGTGTTCTCGGTCTTCAGGCCGAGGGCGAACACGTTCTCGCCGTTCGCGCTCAGCGCCTGCGGCGGGACGTCCTGGCCGTTCACCCGGATCCGTGCGTCGCCGACGCCGCGGTTCTGGAGGACCAGCTTCCCCGGGCCGTCGACGGCGCGGAACGTGGCCGAGGTGGTCGTCGGCTTTCCCGGCTCGCGCGCGAGAGTCTTCGGGCCGAAGCGGGTGAGGTTGGCCTCGTGCATGGGGTCCTCTGGGCAAGAGAAGGCGCCGACGGACCCTGAATGGAGCGCCGGCGCGGGGATTGGGCGCAGCGTAGGCCGGCGGCAAGCGTGGGGCACCGGTGGTCATCCATCGGGCCGGGGGCCGCCGTGCCCGCCGGATTCGGGCGGGGACGGCCACCGATCCGCCGGGATTTCGCTTCGGGTGCGCGCGAGAGGCGGGAAGTTTCGCCTACCCTCCGCCGCTCAGCCGTGGGAGAAACTGAAATGAGCTCCAGCATCAAGCCCGACGTCGACGTCATCGCCATCGGTGCAGGTTTCGCCGGTCTGGCGATGATCCACTACGCGCGCGAGGCGGGCTTGTCGGTGCGCGTGTTCGACAAGGCCTCGGACATCGGCGGCACCTGGACGTGGAACCGCTACCCCGGCGCGGCCAGCGACAGCGAGTGTTATTATTATTGCCTCACGTTCTCGAAGGAGCTGCTCCAGGACTGGTCGTGGTCCGTGCGCTACCCGAGCTGGGACGAGAACCTCCGCTACATGCACTTCGTTGCAGACCGCTGCAACATGTGGCCGCACATCACGCTGAACACCGAGATCGTCGGCGCGGATTTCCAGGACGACACCAGCCTGTGGAAGATTCGCACCCGCGCGGGTGAGACCTTCACGTGCCGCTACTTCGTGAGCGCGATGGGCATGATCTCCGAGCCCGTGATCCCGAAGTTCAAGGGGCTCGGTTCGTTCCAGGGCCCGTGTCTGCACTCGGCGCGCTGGCCCGCCGAAGGCCTCGACTACGCGGGCAAGCGCGTCGGCATCATCGGCAGCGGCGCGACCACGGTGCAGATGCTGCCCGTGATGGCGAAGACCGCCGCGAACGTCACCGTGTTCCAGCGCACCGCGAACTTCGTGATGCCGGCGGTGCAGCGGAAGATGACGCCGGAATGGGAGCGCGAGATCAAGGCGCACTACGACGAGATCATCCACAAGTGCCGCAACCACGTCTTCGGCATGGCGTTCGACAGCCCCGTGGGCCGCACCATCGCGGGCACGCCGCCCGAGCAGGTGCAGGCGATCCTCGAGGAGCACTGGAAGCGCGGCAGCTTCCGCTTCGTGTTCGAAACCTTCGACGACCTGCTGTCGAACCCCGAGTCGAACCGCATCGCGGGCGAGTTCGTGATTCGCAAGATGCTCGAACCGGTGAAGGACCCGGCGGTGCGCGAGATGCTCACGCCGCGCGGCTATCCGTTCTTCGCGAAGCGTCCGCCGCTCGACCACGGCTTCTTCGAAACGTTCAACCGCGAGAACGTGAAGCTGGTGGACATCGGCAATGCCGAGCCGCTGGTGGAGATCGACGCCACCGGCATCCGCACGACGAAGCAGCACTACGACTTCGACATCATCGTGCTGGCCACCGGCTTCCAGGCGTACACCGGTGCGCAGGAAGCGCTGCCGATCCGCGGCCGCAAGGGCCTCCTGCTGCGCGAGAAGTGGGAAGACCAGTCGCCCTCGATCCTCGGGGTGTTCGTGGCCGAGTTCCCGAATCTGTTCATGGTCACGGGGCCGCAGGCGCCGTTCGCCAACCTGCCGACGTCGATCGAGGAGAACGTGAAGTACATCGTCGACTGCATCACGAAGATGCAGCGCGAGGGCTACGACCTGTGCGAGCCGAAGCAGGACGCCGAGGAGAAGTGGACGGCCGAGGTGGCCGACATCCATCGCCAGACGCTGATGGCGAAGGGCGACAAGGTGCACTCGTGGATGATGGGCGCGAACCTCGAGCAGCGGAAGCCGCGCGTGCTCATCTACTTCGGCGGCGCGAACGTGTACTACGACAAGCTTCGCGCGTCGGCGGACGCGGGCTTCCCGGAAGTCGAGTTCGCGCGAGTCGGCTGAGGCTCACCGCGCCGGCGGTGCGCTCTGCCTATCCCTGAAGCGGTTGCCACGAGTGGCGCCAGATGCGCCACGCGCCATCGGCATCGCGGCGCAGCACGTCGAGGTAGCGCGACGTCGTCGCGGCCTCCGTCAGCGCGCCGCGCTCCGTCACGCCCACGCTCGGATCTTTGCGCGTGAGATGAATCGTGTAGTCGTACTCCGCCACCGCGACGTCGCCGAGCACCGACACCTCCGGCGCGCGCAGCACCTCCACGCGGTAGGTCGCCGCGCCGAACACGCCCGCGAGGAACTCGCCATAGCGCTTCGCGGTGTCGATCGCGGGCGCCCCGGGCGGAAGCAGGCGCACCTCCGGATGCAGCACGCGCAGATAGCCGGCGAGGCTGCTCGTCTCGACCGCGACGCGATAGTCGGCGTACAGCGTCTCGATCTTGTGGCGCTCGCTCGCGGAATCCGTGCTGCTCATGTCGTTCCTCCACGCGCGCTCGTTCGCGCGATCCGATCCTTCACGAGCTTGGCGCAGGTCGCGGCGGCAGTCTCGGCGCACAGCGTCACGCGAGCGGCGCGCACCGGCTGCGTGCTAGGAAGCTCGCCATGTCGACAGAGGCTCCGCCGCTCGATGGCGTGCGCGTGCTGGAGCTGGCGAGCGGGGTGGCCGGCCCTTACGCCGGCCGCCTGCTCGCGATGCTCGGCGCGACCGTCGTCAAAGTGGAACCGCCGGGCGGCGACCCGGCGCGGCGCAAGCCCGTCGACGACGTGCCGCTCGCCGGCGTGTCGCCGCTGTACGTGCACCTGAACGCCGGCAAACGCAACGCCACGGCGGAGGCGATCGCGAAGGCCGGCGCCGAGTTCGACGTCGTGATCGACGATCGCGTGCGCGCCGAGCTCCCGGGCGGCCACCTGCCCGACGCGCCGCTCGTCGTCTCGGTGACGCCGTTCGGCTTCGAAGCCGACGCGTCGGGCGGCATCGAGCACGACGTGCTCGCGCAAGCGCGCAGCGGAATCATCGGCGTGCAGGGCGATCCGGGGCGCGAGCCGCTTCGCCTGCCGGGTTGGCAGGCGCAATATCAGGCGGGCGCGACCGCGGCGGTCGCCGCGCTCGCCGGCCTCCACCTGCCGGGCGTGCGCCACCTCGACGTGTCGTGGACGGCGTGCCTGATGACCGGCTGCGAGCTGCACTTCGCCGACGGAATCGTCTCGGGCCGCCGCTGGCCACCGACGGGGCCGTTCCCCGTGACCGCGTTCCCAGGCGGCGCGCTGCCGTGCGCGGACGGCTTCGTGGTGCCGGGCAGCTTCCGCGAGATCGACTGGGAGATGCAGTGTCTGCTCTACGAGCAGCCGGAGTTGCTCACCGACGAGCGCTACCGCACGCGCACGGCGCGAGCGCAGCGCGTCGACGAGGTGTGGGAGCGCATCCGCGGCTGGTACGCGGCGCGCACCAAGCAGGAGATCTTCCGGCTGGCGCTCGATACGCCGTGGACCGTCGGCAAGGTGATGACCGGCACGGAGGCGCTCGCCGACGCGCACCTCGCCGAGCGCGGCTTCTTGGGCACGCTCGACACGCCCGACGGGCCGGCGCGCGCGCCCGTGCGGCCGTTCCGCGCCGCGGGCCTGCCGGTGGCCGACCAACGCGTGCGCGCCGCCGGCGAATCGGATGGCGACGCCGCGCTGCGCACGGCACGGCGCCCCGTCACGCGTCGCCCGCTCGAAGGCCTGCGTCTGCTCGAGGTGACCACCGCCTGGGCCGGCCCGTTCGTCGGCAATCTGCTCGGGGCGCTCGGCGCCGACGTCGTCAAGTTCGAGGGCCTGCCCCCGTTCGAGGGCTACCGCGTGCTGCGACTGCACGGCGACAGCGACCCCGAGCGACTCGCGCACCTGCGCGCCGACAACCGCTGGTTCGAGGCGAGCGCGCTGCACAACGCCGTCAACCGGAACAAGCGCGGCGTCGTGGCGAACCTGTCGTCCGAGGACGGCCGCGCACTGTTCCTGGAGTTGGCGCGCACGGCGGACGCCGTCCTGTGCAACTTCACCGCCGGCGTGCTGCCGCAGCTCCGGCTCGGCTTCGACGACCTCGCGCGCGTCAACCCGCGCATCGTCGTGGTTCGCATGCCGGCGTTCGGCACGGTGGGCCCGTACAGCCATGCCGCCGGCTACGGCACCGTCGTCGAGGGCATGGGCGGTTTCGGCGCGCGCTTCGGCTACGAGACGGAGGGCGCCCGCATCAGCGACCTCTACTGGCCCGACCCGGTGGCGGGCATCCACGCCGCGCTCGCCATCCTTGCCGGCGTCGAGCGCGCCGACCGCACGGGCGAGGGCAGCGACGTCGATCTCGCCCACATGGAGGCCATGTGGTGCGCGCTCGGCGAAGGCTTGGTCGTCGCCGACCGGCGGGGTGCCGACATCGGGCGCATGGGCAACCGCGAGCCGGGCGCGGCGGCGTCGGGCTTCGTCGCGGCGGCGGCGGGCCGGTGGGTCGCCTACGTGAGCGCGACCGCGGCCGCGGGCGACGCCGCACGCGCGGCCGCCGGCCGACCGTGGACGGACGTGGTCGCGGCGATCCGCGCCGCGGGAGGCGCCGCCGAGGTCGTGAACGAGGTGCTCGACGCTGCCGGCGATCCGCGCCTCGCCGATCGCTTCGAGGTCGTCGAGCACCCGGTGACCGGCCCCGTGCGCCACGTGCGCGCGCCCATCGTCATCGACGGCCGCGCCACGACCACGCGGCGGCGAGCCCCGCTGTTCGACGAGCACACCGACGAGGTGCTGCGCGAGCGCGCCCGCTGCGACGCCGAACGCCTCGCCGCGCTGCGCGCCGCCAAGGCGATCGGCGGCACGCTGCCACCGCCCGCCGCGCTCGGGCTGTAGCCGCGCCGGTGCCGTTGCAGCGCGAGATCGACCGTGGCGCTCGGCCCGGCCGGAAGCCGCGGTAGCGTTCGCCCCGAGTCGCCGGCCGGAGCGGTCCGAGGCGCGATCGGTTGTTGGGCCCTACCCAGGGAGGTTCGATGGACGAGGCCGTGAAGCTGGACTTCGACCCCGAAGCGGTGCGAGAGCGCTACCGCCGCGAGCGCGACAAGCGCCTGCGCGCGAACGGGGCCGATCAGTACATCGAGATGGCCGGCGCCTACGCCCATTTCGCCGAGGCCGACCCGTACGTCTCGCCCGGCTTCACGCGCGCGCCGATCACCGACGAGATCGACATCGCGATCATCGGCGGCGGCTTCAGCGGCCTGCTCGCCGCGGCGCGCCTGCACGAGCGCGGCGTGACGTCGTTCCGAATCATCGAGGCGGGCGGCGACTTCGGCGGCACCTGGTACTGGAACCGCTACCCCGGCGCGCAGTGCGACACGGAGGCCTACTGCTACCTGCCGCTCCTCGAAGAGCTCGGCTACATGCCGAAGGAGAAGTACGCCTACGTCAGCGAGATCTTCGGCCACTCGCAGCGGATCGGGAAGCATTACGGCCTGTACGAGCGGGCGATCTTCCAGACGCGCGTGCGCTCGGTCGACTGGGACGAGGCGATCGGCCGCTGGCACATCGCGACCGACCGGGGCGACGACGTCAAGGCGCGCTTCGTCATCATGGCGCTCGGCACGACGACCCGCGCCAAGCTGCCGGGCATCCCCGGCATCGAGACCTTCGCGGGGCGCGCCTTCCACACGAGCCGGTGGGATTACGGCTACACGGGCGGCGACGACACGGGCGGCATGACGAAGCTGGCCGACAAGAAGGTCGCCGTGATCGGCACCGGCGCGACAGCCATCCAGTGCGTGCCCCGCCTCGTGCGCGACGCCGGCCACGTGTTCGTGTTCCAGCGCACGCCGTCGACCGTCGACTGGCGGCGCAACCGACCGACCGACCCCGACTGGTTCGCGTCGCTGGAGCCCGGCTGGCAGCGCCGCCGCCGCGACAACTTCACCACCCAGGCCGCGGGCGTCCCCGTCGAGAAGGACCTCATCGACGACGGGTGGACGCGCATCTTCCGGGCGATCAGCTCGCCCAAGGGCGCGAACAAGCCGAAGACGCGCGAGG
The DNA here is from genome assembly GCA_964501435.1 of uncultured Spirochaetales bacterium. Classification (GTDB taxonomy): domain Bacteria; phylum Myxococcota_A; class UBA9160; order UBA9160; family UBA6930; genus VGRF01. Next base: position 19,005 of record CAZCTH010000036.1, read on the forward strand.
AGCGCGAGCGGGTCGTCGAGCTGTCGGACATGGCGAAGATGGAAGAGCTGCGCCACCGCGTCGACGAGATCGTGAAGGACCGGAACGTCGCCGAGGCGCTGAAGCCCTGGTACCGCGTCATGTGCAAGCGGCCGACGTTCAACGACGAGTACCTCCCGTGCTTCAACGAGCCCAACGTCACGCTCGTGGACGTGAGCGAGTCGAAGGGCGTCGAGCGCATCACGCCGAAGGGCGTGGTGGCCAATGGCGTCGAGTACGAAGTCGACCTCATCGTGTACGCCACCGGCTTCGAGATCTCGGCCGAGTTCCGCCGGCGCCTCGGGCTCGAGGTCAACGGCCGCGACGGCCTCTCGCTGTTCGACCACTGGCGCGACGGCCTGAAGACGCTGCACGGCTTCACCACGCGCGGCTTCCCGAACTGGTTCTACATCGGCGTGTCGCAGAACGCGTTCGACCTGAACATGACCTCGATGTTCGACGACCAGGCGCGTCACATCGCCTACCTCATCGACGAGACCCTGAAGCGCGGCGCACGCACGCTGGAACCCACCGAGGCGGGCGTCGAGGGCTGGCTCGACGTGCTGCGCAGCTTCTACATCGGCGGCGGCGGCTTCCTCGCCGAGTGCACGCCCGGTTATTACAACAACGAGGGCCAGCCCAAGGGCGGCAGCGGGTTCTTCGGCGCCTACGCCGCCGGGCCGGCTGCGTTCAACCGATTGCTCGAGGAGTGGCGGGCGACGGGGGAGATGCCGGGGATGGAGTTGGTGGGGAGGGGGTAGGCGGACGGCTCTCGGAAGTGGCGCGCCGGGGGAGGGCTCGACCCCCCAACCCCACGCCATGACGTCGGCGCGCAGTTGGTGCGTCGCGCCCGCTGGGCAAAGATCACAAGCAGATTCTCCGCAAAACCAGGGGTCCGCAAGATGCCGCTCCTTCACGTAGACCAGGGCCATGCGAAGCTCAACGAGATCGCGAAGCAGTACGAGGGACTGCGCCTCTCCGACGCGAACGAGGCCGAGACTCGCAAGAAGGTCATCGACCACATTCTCGAAGACGTTCTTGGCTGGCTTGAGGACGACATCTCGTACGAGGAGCGATGTTCCGAGGACGGCAGCACGACGTTCGCGGACTACATCGTGCGAACAGCGACGACGCAGATCGTCGTCGAAGCGAAGAGGGCTGGCGCCGCCTTCCGCCTCCCGCCGCGACTCAACTCCGGGAAACTCGGTGGGGTACTTGGCGAGGGTGAAATCGGGGAGGCGATTCGCCAGGCGCGAGACTATTGCCGGACGAAGAGCATCCCCTTTGCGGTCGCTACGAATGGGTCGACTTGGGTAGTTTTCCCGGCCGTTCGTACCGACGCCGTAACTTTCGAGGAGTCGCAGGCGCGCGTCTTCCGAGGCCTTGACGATATTCGAGAGAGGTTTGTCGAGTTCTGGGAGTTGTTGTCGCGGCAGCGTGTAATCGAAGGCAATCTCGAGAACGAGCTCCTTGAGCCTCCTCGCGACGGAATGTCACGAAGAGTCCTCACGCTGCTTAGCGAGCCAGGATTTAGGCTCGGCCGCAATGCGCTTTTTGAGCAACTCGAGCCCGCTGTTACGGCCGCGCTTTCCGACGAGGCGCTCTTGCACGACGTCGATGCCCTCAGAGCCTGCTACGTGCGCAACAGCGAAAGAGTCAAGTACGACTCTCGCCTTCAGATGTACCTCACCGATCTCAAGCCTCCGCTGGACGTGGCAGTGACGAGAGCGCGATCGCGAAAGAACGAGGGTGCTCTGGCAGCAGCCGTGGACGCCACCCCACCGCATGGACAGCCGAAATTCGTGCTGCTCTTGGGACCTGTTGGCGCCGGGAAGACGACTTTCATTCAGTACACGCGGCGGATCTCGGCGGCGGAGCAGATCGACGGAAAGTTGTTATGGTTCTACATCGACTTCAAGAAAGCTACGAAGGAGGACCGGCCTCGCGCCTTCATCTATCGCGAACTACTTGAGCTAGTCGAGAGCGACGAGGTGTTCGCACTCGGCGACTGGGAGCACTCGATCCGCCCTGCATACAGCCAACTTGCGGAGCGCCTCGCGAGAGGGCCTCTCCAGCCACTAAAGCAGGCTGATCCCGCTGCGTTCGAGCAGCGAATCTCTGACATGATTATGGCAGATCGAGTACAGATCGAACCGTACATTGAAAAGATAATGGCGCGAGCAGTAGCCGCACGCCCCGGATTCGTCGTCCTCGACAACGTGGATCAGATCGATGACGACTCAATTCAGCGCGATATCTTCTCTGAGGCTCAGGCCGCGGCGAGGCGCCTCGGCCTAAATGTGATTATGTCGCTCAGAGATGCGACCTACCTTCGACACCGCAGTTCTCCAATCTTCGACGCCTTTCAGGTCGATGCCTTGTACATCGATCCACCTAGCGTCTCGTCGGTGTTGTCGCGCCGCTTTGCCCTCGCGAAGCGCGTTTTGGCCGACCGCAGCGCAGAAATTGTCGCGGAAGGGGGCGCAAGGTTCGTCGTGCCTGACCTCAGCATCTTCTTCGAGGTCGTCTCGGGCTCACTGCTTAGCGGCGACTCCGGCTTCCTCCTCGAGGTTCTCTCGGGCGGCGACATTCGGCGGGGCCTGCATCTCGTGCGCGAGTTCCTCGCGAGTGGCCACACCTCTGCGGACAAGGCGCTGCAAGTTTACATGGCCTCCGGTGCGTATCAGTTTCCCACGCACGAAGTCTTCCGAGCAGTGGTTCTCGGTGCTCGTCGGTACTTCAGAGAAGAGGAGAGCGTTCTCTTAAACATTTTTGACTCCAAACTGGGAACGAGCAGCCTTCAGCTTATTCGCTTGAACATCCTCGCCCGCTTTGTGCACCTCGCTTCGTCGCCGTCTTTTGACGGACTGCGAAGCGAGGAGATCGTCGAGCAATTCCATCGACTTGGCGTGCCCGCGGCGGACGTTGAGGGGCCGCTGAGAGCACTCGTAGACTCCAGGATGCTGAAGACCGCGGACGGGCTCGAGTTCTCACGGGAGTCTGTACTCGTTCCGACCCGGCTTGCCGGGTTCTCCCTGCAGGTTCTCTCGGGTCAATTTGCCTACCTTGAAATGTGCACGCTCGACTCTCTCATACATGATTCCCTGACTTGGGAAAAGATCCGGGAACTCACGACGCAGATCGAGCAGCCGAGCCGTAGCCTTGCCAAGATCCCACTCCGGTTGGATAGGACCGAAGTATTCCTCTTGTACCTCAGACAGCTAGAGGAAGCCTGGACGGTGGAGTGCAAGCGCCGTGGGTTGTCGGCCGAGTGGGCACTCTCTCCGATCGCCGGGTCGGTCCTCCCCGCGTACCAAATCGAGAAAGAGCGAGTTCAACGCTCCGCCGAAAGACAAGCGAACTAACTGGGTTTCCCAGTGATCTGCTGTTCGATTCTCGGACCGATCCGAGGGTGAGTTTTCGGCAAACTGAGCCGCAGGGGCGGCGGGGAGTTTGCCGTGAAGAGGAAGCGTTTTTCGGTCGAGCAAATCGTGGCCGTTCTGAAGCAGGCCGAGCTCGGGATGAGCGTCGCCGACGTGACGCGGCAGGTCGGGATCTCGGAGCAGACGTTCTACCGGTGGAACAAGGTCTACTCGGGCCTGCAGTCCGACGAGGTGCGCGAACTGAAGCAGCTGCAGGAGAGAACGCGCGGTTGAAGAAGCTCGTGGCCGAGCTGAGCCTCGACAAGGCGATGCTGCAGGACATCAACTCAAAAATTTGGCCCGGCCCGCGCTGAAGCGCCCCGTGGTCGCGTACCTCTGCGACCACTACGGAGTGCCTCTGCGGCGGGCCTGTCGGCTCGTGCGCCTCCATCGCAGCGTCTTCTACTACTCGAGCGTGTTGAATCCGCGGCTCGAACTGCGCGAGCAGATGAGGGAGTTGGCCCGGGTGCGCGTGCGCTTTGGCCATCGGAGGCTCCACGTGTTGTTGAAGCGAGAAGGCTGGGCGCACAGCCGCGACGTCACGTACCGGGTGTACAACGAAGAGAGCCTGCAACTGCGCGGCAAGCTTCCGCGGCGCCGCAAGATGGCGGTGACGAGACGAGAACGCTTCGCGCCCCGCCGCCCGGACGAGGCGTGGAGCATGGACTTCGTCTCGGATCAGATCGCGAACGGGCAGAGGTTCCGGGTGCTTACGATCGTGGACGTGTTCAGCCTCGAGGCGCTCGCGGCCGCTGTGGGCACGCGGCTCCGCGCGGAGGACGTCGTCACCACGTGCAACGCGCTGGCCGCGCAGCGCGGCGCGCGCCGAAGCGCGTGTTCACCGACAACGGCAGCGAGTTCTCAGGGCGCGTGTTCGACCTCTGGGCGTATCATCACGGCGTGCAGATCGACTTCAGCCGCCCGGGCAAGCCGACAGACAATGCCTTCGTCGAGTCGTTCAACGGCTCGCTGCGGGACGAGTGTCTGAACGCGAAATGGTTCGAGTCGATCGACGACGCGAAGGCGAAGATCGAAGCCTGGCGGCTCGATTACAACGAGAGCCGCCCTCACCAGGCCCTCGGCGAGCAGACGCCGAACGAATTCGTTGCTCGGGCCAAGGGGTTACGCAAACAGGATGATCTACAAACCGCCGGAAATTCGCCCTCGAGGTGGTCCTAAGAACGGCAGCGGATCAGCCGAGAATCCCAGGCAGGTCAACCGATGAACGCCAATTGACATAGCCGACCTTGGCGGACGCAGAGCTAGATGACAGAAGCGAGAATTGAGTTGTTCTCGGTCGCCAGGACCCCACACAGCCACGTCACGGATGGGTCGTCGAGCTGAGGCACCTCAATGTCGAACGCGAAGGAGGGCACGTCCACGCGCTCGATGTCAATTGGAATGGGGATTCTGCTGATATGGGCGGTGTTCGATGGCATCGGAATCGATGGTGCATACGCGACCATCGGGAACGCGCCTTGTGACGGGCGCCTGAAGTAACAGAGGTGCAGGACGACCTGAGTCGCAGGCGGCCCTGGGACCGGGGGATTGAACAGCGTCCGGGTAACACTTGCCGCGGCGTTCCCCCTCAGGTGACCCCCAGAGAACTCGACGTTCCCGCTGACCAAGAATCCAACAGGTGCCGGCGCGGTGAGAACCGAAAGCGCGAATGAACGACTGCTGAAGTCGCCACGCGAAAGGTCCACACTCGTAGCGCCAGGTGGCACCGAGAGGGTGCTTCGCTGGCTTTCGCGGCCGAACCATAGAAGTCCGGCGATCGGAACGAGCAGACCGAGAGTCGTGATCATGACGTATGCGGGATAGTTCACGCTCCTCGGACGTCTCCGCAGAGCCGCGTCGAGAGTTGAGGCCGTGATTGCGAAGCCCCCCGCGGCGGCCAGCGACCAGACGGTCTTCACAGAATCAGTCAAGAACTCGGGTAGCCGGAAGCGATAGTTCCCCAGCCCCGCCGCGCTCATCGCGAAGATGAAGATGACGACCGCGCAAGAAACTGAGAACACGACAATCGTCTCAAGGAGGGTCAGGCGATCGCCCGGGTTGCCGGGCTTCGCGGGATCTGGCTGCTCACGCTCGTCATCGGCGGGCTTCTCGTCCAATTTCGGATCCTCCTAATAGACGCCGCCGTAGAGGCGTGATCCTCGCTGGAGTTGCGACGGAGCTTTGCACGGGCACTCACACCCGGTCTACGTGCCCTCGAACCAATCCCTCGCACCGATAGTCGACACCATGCGTACTCATGTGGCGGTGCGTGGTCGGAGGCCTGCTTTCGAGTCTCTTCCCGCTATCGGCCAACCGAGAACATCGAGCCGCGCCGCTGGCACGCTAGTGGCGACGTTCTCGATAGGCTGTGAAATGGTTCACACCGCTCCCCTCGGTGGCTCGCGTAAGGTCCGGCCTCTGATACGGGTTCTTCTCAGACGACCGGCGCTGATCGCCGCCACGACGGCTCCGAGGCAGCAAGCGGTATGAAAGCGCACGACGAGCTGGCCCTCGACTCTCCGGCTTTAGGAACATCACTTTTCGACCTCGTGAAGCGGTGCGGGGACCGGCTGCGGCCACAGTCTCCGATCCATCCAGCGGAGGAACCTGCCATTGCTCTCACATTCAGCGGGGGCGGGTTCCGTGCGACGTTCGCTGCTCTCGGAGTGGTGCGATACCTGGCCGACGCCGGACTCCTCAAGAACGTTCGGTATGTCTCGTCCGTCTCGGGTGGATCGGTCGCGAACGGGATGTTGGCGATCGCGTGGCCAAAGCTAAGGGAGCACGGTTATGCGGCGGCGGCGGTCGATCGAGAGGTCATCGAGCCGCTCGCGTTGAAGGTGATCAGCGCGTCGTTGAAGAGCAAGCTCCTCGCCAACATCTGGCGCGCTGTCGGCATCAGAAACCGCACCGATGTCTTGGCATGGGCATTCGATGATTGGTTCTACGGGAACGCGCAGCTCGAAGCGCTCGATCCCGAATGCCGCTGGATATTCAACGCGGCGAACTTGACCACGGGCGTGCGCTTCGCGTTCGAGCGTGATGTGGTCGGGGACTACGTCACCGGTCTCGTTCCCACAGCAGGCACAGCTATCCATGTCGCAAGTGCAGTTGCAGCGTCAGCTGCCGTGCCAGGCGCATTCGCGCCGATGAAACTCCGGAACCTCGCCTTCCCGTGTGAGAGCCGTGGTCTGCCAGCCCTCCTCGACGGGGGCGCGTATGACAACACCGGCCTTGAAGCACTCGACAGCAACGCCTATCGCGACGTGTTCACGATCAGCCTGAACGCCGGCGGAGTATTCGTCACGGGGGGCTACGGGAAGATTCCGTTCGTACGCGAACTGTCACGCGCGAACGGTCTCCTCTACCGCCAGAGCACAGCGCTCCGCTCCAGGTGGATGATTGACCGCTTTCAGGCGTGGGAGCGCACGCCAAACGGAGAGAATCCTCCAGATTCGGCGAGGCGCGGCGTGCTCTTTGCGCTTGCTACAACCATTTCCGCCGATCGCGCCCCTCCCCAGTTCCAGGAGTTCGCGGCAAGGTATCCGGAATATCGAAGCTACGACGGCGATGATCTCGCGTTCGTTCCGACCGTCTTCGATAGCCTCCCTCGGAGGCTCGTCGAGAGGCTGATCTACCGCGGCTGGTGGCTCACTGGCGCGAGTCTGGCGCGGTGGCATCCCGACCTAGCGAGGATCTCGGCCTCTGTTGCTCCACCGCCCGTCTCATGACGCCTGTGGTCGAATTCGGATAGGTCCCTAACGCGGCAACGGAGCGCTGGAGCAAAGACATGAGCGGAGAACAACTCTCGGAGATGAAGACACCCCGAATCGGACCCCCTCGAGAAACGACGAAGGTCGTCACGTTCGTCGTGCTGACTTCCTATATCGTGATCCTGTCAGGATTCGTTCTGGCAGGAATCTTTGCCGACGGGCGGCCGAACAAGGACTGGTTCGAGCTGGTCAAGCTCGGATTCACGACGATGGGCTCTGCTCTCACGCTCATCCTTGGATACTACTTTGGACAGCGAGAGGTGCTTGCAGTCAAGGAACTCAAGGAGGAAGCGGACCAGCGGATTCAGGAGGTCGAGGCCGCGGGAGCGAAGAACGTCGGAGAGATTCTGACGGTAATGACCCGTGGAGTGACACCGAATCAGCCCGAATCGATAGCGGAAGCGAAGCTAAGGACCGGCAAGCCGGCTCCCGAGGTGGAGGCGTGAGGGGCAAGCGCCGATCGACAACGGATGGCGAGCGAAGCTTCAAGGTTGCTGGACGTCGTATCAAGAGCGCGCTTAGCGACGACAAGACATTCTTCTGGTTTTACGTCAGCCTCCATCTTGAGGAGAGGCACGGAGCGGCGCTGATGCTCTCTGATCTCGCGCTGGTAGAGTACCACTTGCTCGACGACACCTTCCCGGACCCGGATGTGAGGGTTGCGAACCCGGCGAACGGGTTCGAGTACAAGTTCTGGACCTACGGATTTATCAAGGTTTCTGCTCACATTGTGACGAGAAGCGGAGAGGTGATTCCGCTCCCGCCGACGCCTCTCAGCTGGGACGTCACGCCCAACGAGATCAAACTCAACGGCAAGAGCGAGTTGAGTTGGTAGTGCGATGAGGCTCAGGTAGCGACGCGCGGCTCCGAGGTCCACTGCCATCCGCCTGGGCCGCCCCACCAAACGGCAGAGACATCGTACGCTGCGAGGCTCTCAAGGAAATGCCGTAGATCGGTTCCACGTCGCCCGGGATCAGGCGCTGTAGCACGCCACGCGAGATGGCTACGCTGCTTTGGGTCCCACTCGATGCGCTCAATGTCATAAGCGGCAAGGTGGGAGGCGAAGCCACGGAGCCGTGCACCGCGGGACATCCCGTCGCGAGGCGGTCCCTCTTCGAGATCGTGCTTGCGAGGCATCGTCCGGCCTACTTCTCTGCCCTGAGCGCTTGCAGATAGTACTCACGGGCGGCGAGGACCCGACCGTCTGATCCAAGGCTCGAGACGCGCACCCTAAGTGCTTCCTGCCCTGTGAGCTGCCTCTCGAGCTCCGCTGTGCCGGCCAAGGGTTTCACAGCAGTTGCAGCAGGGTCCGCACGTTGGTCGAGGACCTCGATCTGAGCAATTCCAGCCGCTGCGCGGCGATCAAACTCAGCCTTCGCCATCGCCCCCGATGCAACGGAGGCCGTCAGTTGAGTCGAGTATGTTGCCCATCTCTCGATTCCGGCATTCGCCATCGGAGGATCGTGTGCGAGGGTGAGTACTCCGGTTGTCGCGTCGAACTGGTAGATGACGACTCCCGAATCCCCTTGGTGCGAGAATTGATTTGCTAACGCGAGCCCATCGGCGGCCGCGTTCATCTGAGCCAGGTGATATTGGGCAGAGGTGTCGCCGTTCGCGCCCAATAGCTCAAGGCCGTCTCTCACCGCAAGCACGTGATATGACACGACCGGCGCCAAACCCGGCTGGTCGGTCCGCAAACCACGAAGCTGCGGGCCCTCGCCGAAGGGGTCCAGCCGGCGGAGCATCGCCCCACGAACATCTCGTTGGAGCGCCAACAGGGTGGCTGCATGCCCTGTCGCGAAGTACTGAAGGTGACTGAAGTCAGCGCTCCCACTGATATCGCTCTGCGTGTCAACAGTGGCGAGCAGCGATGGGAGCCGCATCACATAGTCGGCGGTGTCCCGGGAATTGGAAGTCGTCGCCGCCTCGGGCACGGTTTCCATCGCAACGGCCACGAGTGCAATTTCCTTGCGGTGATATCCGAACCGCACCGAGTCGGGGAACTGCGCCGTCATCCCCGACCATGCGACCTTCAAGCCGATCGATGTCTCGGTTCCGAAGAACACCGGTTCGACATTGCGATTCACCTGGAATTCGAGTTCCGGGTTCACTAGCGGAATCGCAGGGAGAAAGGACAACGCACGACCAGGATCAGGCTTGAGCTCGAGCCGCAAACCTGCGTCCAGGTTGTGCGTCGCGGACTTGCCCCGCGCAGCATCGAGTCGGCCAATCCAATCGTCGAGCGGCGTCTCGTCTGCGTACAGAGCCGCCATCACAGCGGCTGATTCTCCCGTCGCGAATGTACTCCCAACAGCCGGCGAGAACATCCTTTGAGTTTCAAACTTGAAGGACGACATGACGGGGAGGGTCTGGCCGTTCTCGAACTGCGGCTCGACTACCCCCTCGAGTCTGGAGATGCTGAGTTCTAGCGTCGGTGGTTTTGTAGACACATCGAGGCCAGCATTGGTCTTAGTAACGAACAAGACATGTGTCCGACCGATTGCGCAGCCGGCCAAGATCAACGGGGCCCAAAGAAGGGTGGAGACTCTCGCCCGCGGCCACTCCATTACTTCTCCTTGCACTGGCGGTTGTCTGCTGAGAGCGCTTCCGGGAATTCAGTACCGACACGAACGCTAAACGGATCGCTCTGAGGCCACTCGATCCGAATTGCCGTGTCGGTCGCGATAACCTCGGTGGACTGTGTCCGGTGCCATCCGATAGTCATGTAGGCCTGGCGTTCTGCCCAACCGATCCCGAGCCCGGCAACGTCGACGCCGCGCACGGCGGCCTGCACGCCCTCATTCGGAGTCTGGACCCTCATTCTCACGTGAGCGAAACCCCATACATGCTCGACTCCGCTAGCTGGGTCGAAGTAGTGCAATGCGCAACCACTCGAACCCATTGCAAGAAGACCAATGGCCAGCGGAGCCGAGCGACGTAGGAGCGTGGGCCAAGATGAGATGCCGGTGGTGTGAAGCACTTCACAGCGGCGGCGCTTTGGGCCACGCAGACTCGCAGCGTCCTGGGCCGACAGTGGCTTTAGGACACGGCAAGCGTCTCGCTCGCTCACCAAGGTCAGCCCTCTGGCGAGCGACAGCAGGAGCCCTGCGCGGATGCCGCTAATGAGGGTCGAGCGATTTCTACACCACGTCGATTGTGAAATCGGCCGCCTATTCGTCGACAACGAGTACTTCTGTTTCACTATCGAGGATGCTGCCCGCACGACGAAGATTCCCGGAGTCACATGCATTCCCGACGGCCTTTACCGCCTCGGCACACGATGGTCGCCGAGATTCTCAGGTACTTATGGACACGAGATGATCTGGGTCCGGGACGTCCCCGGATTTGAGTTCATTCTCATTCATACTGGAAACACGGTACACGATACCGAAGGGTGCTTGATTGTCGGAAACCGGATTGGCGTGCTGAGGGGAAAGGATGCGGTCCTGAACTCAAAAGCCACGTACTTTCGCTTGTACGAGCGGGTAATCGATCGCGTCAAGTCGGGGCGTGAAGAGATTGAGTACTCGCGCGCGTGAGCGGCCGGATGCCGGTCGCCGTCACTCCCCTTGTCTCTGAATCGATTTCGCGATGACCCCGGCGAGCACCGCTCGCCGCTTCGCGGATTCCTCAGGGTTGATTCGCTGCGTCGTGGTCCTCGCCGCATACCCGCGCACCGTGGTCTCAGCCGGCGGCGGAGACCCGAGCGAGTCCGGCACGTCGAGCAGTTGCTCAAGGGACACATCCTGGATCCGCGTACCCAGGCGGGACGATCTTCCCGTTTAGTCTCCTACCAGTCTCCTACCTCAGGGCGGGTCGTCACTCGTTGCGGCCCATCTCCGCGCACAATCGGCAACGATCTGTCGATCCTTCGTCGTGTATTTAACCTCTTAGTCCGGGACGGCGAGATCTCGCTAAATCCGACGTCAGCAATTGGAGTGCTGCTTCGCCGCGTCGAGAAGGCAGCCGCATCTGAGACCGAGGAAATTGCGGCTTGGAGCAGGGAGGAAGTCGCGACGTTGCTTGCGACGGCCCGGGGAAAAGAACCTGCGTTGGGCCCGTTCCTAGCGCTCCTCTTCGCGACCGGAATGCGACGAGGCGAAGCGCTGGGTCTCCAGTGGGCGATGTTGACCTGGAGCATCGAGTTCCGACGGTGCGCCGATCGATCGCGAAGGAAGGCCTTACGACGCCAAAGAGCGGGCGTGCGCGCAGGATCCCTCTGACGAGCGCCCTGGCAGAACAACTGTTTGATCTGCTCGCGGCTAGGCAAAAGGGCACCAACGGGCCTCGCGGCGTCGAGATGCCGGCCTGGGAATTTTGCTCGAAGGTCGGCACACCGCTGGAGCCCCGGAACGTCGAGAGGTCCTGGTATCGGCTCCTCGATCACTGCAGCAACGGGGAGCGACGGGTTGGGCGGCTCAAGCTCCACGCGACGCGGCACACGTGGGCCACGCTTGCGCTCCAGGCCGGCAAGAGCGTCCGCTGGGTCGCAGAGGTGCTCGGCCACGCCGACCCGTCGCTCACCCTCCGCGTTTACGCGCACGCGCTTCGCGAGGAGGAGAGCGACCTCTCGTTCGCCGACTTCGGCGGCTTCCGACGGCCCCAGGCGGCCCCTGAGACCGCGGACACGCTCGACACCGACGAGCTCGAAGGCGAAATCCCCAACGACGACGAGAGGTTCGCATGGCGCGCCGGGAGGGGCTCGAACCCCCGACCCCCAGGTTCGAAGCCTGGTGCTCTATCCAGCTGAGCTACCGGCGCGAGCGGGGAGCAGCCTACCAGACTGACGCGCCGCGGCCCTGGGTCCCGGGCTCGGAACGCTGGTCGGCTTCGCAGATCGCGCCCCCGGTTTGGCTCGGACGCCTCCGCGGCACTGCGCAGCGGGCCCGGTCGAGGCCACCAGCGTCGCGGCCCCACACACGAACGCGCCACTACAGCCCGAACACCTTCTTGAGCAGCGAAGTCGTCCGCTTCGCCGGATCGCTCCGAATCTTCTTCTCCTCCTCCGCGAGCAGCTTGAACAGCCCGTCGAGCGCCTTCTTCGTGGTGTATTCGTCGAGGTCGAGGTTCGCGGGCTCGGCGAGGGGCAGGGTGCGGTACTGCGCGACGAGCGAGTCGTATTGCTTGCGCGCGCCCACCTTCGAGAGGCTGGTCGCAACGATGGGCTTGAAGCGCTCGTGCAGGCGGGTCTCGGTGGCCGTGCGGAAGTAGTCGGTGGCGGCGGTGTCGCCGCCGCGCACGATGGCGACGGCGTCTTGCAGGGTGACGCCGCGGATCGCGTCGGCGAATACGGGCTTGGCTTCGGCGGCGGCGCGCTCGGCGGCGCGGTTCATCGCCACTTCGAGCTCGTCCACGGGGGCGCTCATGCCCACGAGGCGCAGGGCGTTGCCGATCTTGCGCACGGTCTTCGGCGGGCGGATGTGGAGGCGCGCGTCGTCGAGGAAGCCGCCAGGCTTCGAGGCGATCGCCACGGCGCGCTCGCTCGCGAGGCGCAGTGCCTCGCGCACGCCGGCGGCGTTCGTGTCGAGGGCGAGCGCTGCGCTGGCGGCGAGTGCGGTGGCGACGGCGATCGCGGCGATGCGAGAGGGAAGCATGGGACCTCCGAGCGCGGCGCGTGGGGCGCCTCGGGGCGTTCGCGCGGCGCTGGGCTCAGGTTTACGCGCGGGAGCGCGTTGCGCCGCGCCGGCACCGCAGAACGCGGCTCGCATTCGACGTATGCTCCGACGGAGCGACCGGTGGCGAGGCAGCGCGATGGCGGAAGAGGGCCCCACAGAGCGTCGGTTGAGTCTCGTCGAGACGGACTGGCGCGCCGCACTCGAGGCGGCCCCCGGCGTGTTCGCGGTGTGCGATGCGCGCGGGATCCAGGTCGCGAACCGTGCGCTGCTCACCTTCTTGGGGGCGGATGCGCCGAGCGACCTCCACGCGGTGCCGATCGCCTCGCACTTCGCGCCCGAAGACGGCCCGCGCGTCGTGGCGGCGATCGCGGCGGTGCTCGCGACGCGCCAGGCGAGCGGGCTCCACGTGGCGCGGCTCGCGACCGGCGCCGCGCAGCTCGCGTTCTCGCTCGGCTACGGGACGTTCGAAGGCGCTCCCGCCGCCGTGCTGATCGGCCGCGACGTGCTCGAGCTGCAGCGCGCCAACGAGGAGGCGCGGCGCAGCGACGCGCTCTACCGGCGCCTCGCCGACAACACCGAGGATGTCGTCGCGGTGTGCGACGACAGCCTGCACGTCGTGTACGCGAGCCCGAGCTGCGAGCGCGTGCTCGGCATCGCGCCCGCGCAGCTCGTCGGGCGCGCGTGGCGCGACGTGCAGCGCGAGGTGCTGGGACCGGGCGCGGACGAGTACCTGAAGAAGCTCACGCCGATCTGGAACGGCTCGATGCCGACGCTGCACGGTGCGGTCGTGCTGCGAGGTTCCGACGGGCGCGAGGTCCCGATCGAGGCGGAGGCGCGCCGCGTTGCGGGGCCGAACGGCCGGGCGGAGTACGTGTTCGTCGGCCGCGACGTCACGGCGCAGCACGCGGCCGCCAAGGCGCAGCGCGAGAGCGAGCGGCGCTTCCGGCAGCTTGCGCAGACGGTCCCCGTGGTCGTGTTGCGGACCGATGCGGAGGGCCGCTGCACCTACATGAATCAGCGCTGGCGCGATCTCACGGGGCAGGTGCCCGAGGATGCGCACGGCTTCGGATACTTCCACGCGCTCGAGCCCAGCGAGCGTGATCTCCTCCGGAAGGCGTTCGCGGGGGCCGTCCGCGATCGCGCGGGGATTCTGCTCACGCTGCGCTTCACCGCGGCCCGCGGCGAGGCGCGCTGGGGCCGACTCGAGAGCGCGCCCGAGCAAGGCCCGGGCGGCGAGATCGTCGGGTGGGTCGGCTCGATCACCGACGTCACGGACCTGAAGAGCGCCGAGGCCGCGCTCGCGGCCGAGCAGGCGCGCACGCGCGACGCGCTCGAGGCCGCGCAGGCGGCCCGCTGGGAGTACGACCTCGCCTCCGATCGCCTCGAGTGGTCGCCCGACGCGGAGCGCGTGCTCGGCATCCCGGCCGGCGCGCTGCCGCACGATCGCGCGTCGGCGGTGGCCGCGTGGCACGCGGGGGACCGCTCGCAGCTCGAACAGCGAGTGGCCGCGGTGGCGTCCGAAGGCGACTTCCGAGGCGAGCTGCGCGCTTCGAGCGGCGGCGAGGCGCCGATCTGGCTTTCCGCGCGCGGGCGCCTCGAGCGCGACGCCTCGGGCACGCCGGTGCGCGTCGTCGGCATCACGCAGAACGTGAGCGCGCGGAAGCGCGCCGAAGCCGAGCACGCGGCCCTCGAAGAGGCGCTCCGCAACGCGCAGCGTCTCGAGAGCCTCGGCCTGCTCGCGGGCGGCGTCGCGCACGACTTCAACAATCTGTTGACTGGCATCCTCGGCAACGCGGAGCTCGCGCTCGAAACCGTCCCGCCGGAGTCTCGCCCCGCGCGGCTGCTCACGGATCTGCGCGACGCCGCCCTGCGCGCCGCCGACCTCACGCATCAGATCCTCACGTTCACGGGGAATCGGCCGCTCGAGCGCGCGCCGGTGGATCTCGGCGCGCTCGCCGCGGAGACGGTGCGCCTGATGGCCGCCGGGCTGCCGCCGCGCGCGAAGATCGCGCTGGACGCGCGCGGCGGCGTCGTCGTGGAAGGCGACGCGACGCAGCTCCGGCAAGTCGTGCTCAACCTGATCGCGAACGCGCGCGACGCGCTGCCCGAGGCGGGCGGCAACATTGCGGTGCGCGTGCGCGCCGAGCGGGAACGCGCCGAGCTGGTCGTCGAGGACGACGGCCGCGGCATGAGCGCCGAGACGCGCGATCGCATGTTCGATCCATTCTTCACGACCCACGAGCTCGGGCGCGGGCTCGGCCTCGCGGTGGTGCACGGCAGCGTGCGCGCCCACGGCGGCGAGATCGCGGTAGAGAGCGAGCTCGGCGCGGGCACGCGGGTGGTGGTCGAGCTGCCGCTCTCGCAGCGCGCCGTCGCGGCGCCGCCGCCGGAAGCTCGCGCGAAGCTCGGCACCGGCCGCGGGCGCGTGTTGATCGTGGACGACGAGCCGTCGGTCGCGCGCGTGGCGGCGCACGTGCTCGGCAGCGCCGGCTTCGAGGCGCAGGTCGTGCATGACGGCGCCGCGGCGATCGCTTCGCTCGAAGCGGCGCGAGGCGAGCTCGCGCTGGTCCTGCTCGACCTCACGCTGCGCGGCGAGTCGGGCGCGGCGCTGCTGCCCAAGATCCGAGCCTGCGCGCCGGGAGTGCCCGTCGTGCTGATGAGCGGCTACGCGACCCAGGACGTGCGCGCGCGGCTCGCACCGAACGAAGTCGCGGGCGTGCTCGCGAAGCCGTTCCGCGCGACGGAGCTCCTGGGGCAGGTCGAAGCGGCGCTCGCGAGCGCCGCGCGGGGCGCGTGAGCGCTCAGGCGCTCTCGCGTTCCTTCACGATCTCGGTCGCCGGTCGTACGCTCTGCATGCGCGGGAAGTAGTCGAAGCGCTCTTCCCACGGCACGCTGAGCGCGATCAGGATGCGGCGCTTCGTCGCCTGTCGGCAGTCTTCGCCCTTCTCCACGGCATGGATCGTTCGCGCGGACACCTTCGCGCGAGTCGCGAGATCTGCCTGGGTCCAGCCGCGGGCTTGCCGCGCTGCGCGAATGCGATTCATGGTCGGCCTCGAGCTGGGGGGTGAAGGGAAACGAACGTAGCGCCGGAGTTCGGAGCCGCCCCCGATCCACCCATGGAAACGCCGGGTTGGGAGCGGTCCTGCGAGAGAGGGCCGCTTCGAGACGACGTTTGTATCGGCACCTCCGACTCGCAGGCCCCGGCTCGAAAGGGGTAAAAATCCCTTCAATTTCAAACGGTTGCGGAGGCTCATTCTCGGCCCGCCCGGCCCTGGGTGTCGCGAGGTCCCGTCCAAAGCCCGTCCTAAGGCTGGGAGGCAGCCGAGGCGCCTCGGATCCAAACGTCGGTTGCAATCCGCCTCGGCGCCCGTCCCGGACGGCCGCCCTGCGCGGGCGCGAAGTCGCCCGCCTAGACTGCGCCGCGCGTGCAAGCGGAGGCGCTCATGGCGTTCGATCTGTTGATTCGCGGCGGGTCGGTGGTGGACGGAACCGGGGCGCCCGCGCGCACGGCCGACGTCGCGGTGCGCGACGGGCGCATCGTCGAGGTGGGCCGCGTCTCCGGCACCGCGAAGCGCACGCTCGACGCCGACGGCCTCACCGTCACGCCCGGCTTCGTCGACATCCACACGCACTACGACGGCCAGGTCACTTGGGATCCCGTGCTCGCGCCGTCGAGCCAGCACGGCGTCACCACCGTGGTGATGGGCAACTGCGGCGTCGGCTTCGCGCCGGTGCGTCCGAACCAGCACGACTTCCTGATCGCGCTGATGGAGGGCGTCGAGGACATCCCGGGCACCGCGCTGCACGAAGGCATCGCGTGGGAATGGGAGACGTTCCCGCAGTACCTCGACGCGCTCGCGAAGCGGCGCTGGACGATGGACGTCGGCACGCAGGTACCGCACGGCGCGGTGCGCGCCTACGTGATGGGCGAGCGCGGCGCGAAGAACCAGCCCGCGACGCCCGAGGACATCGCGGCGATGGCGCAGCTCGTGAAGGAAGGCGTCGCCGCCGGCGCGTTCGGCTTCTCGACCTCGCGCACGATCGCCCACCGCGCGATCGACGGAGAGCCGGTGCCGGGCACCTTCGCCGCCGAGGACGAGCTGTTCGGGATCGGCCGCGTGCTCGGCGAGCTCGGCCGCGGGATCTTCGAGCTGGCCGGCGCGGGCGCCGCGGGCGAGGACCTCGCGGCGCCGAAGCGCGAGATCGACTGGATGCGCCGGCTGTCGCGCGAGATCCGTCGGCCCGTGACGTTCACGCTGCTCCAGGTGAACGCCGCGCCGAACTTGTGGCGCGAGCAGTTCGAGCTGTCGGTGGCGGCGCTCGCCGAGGGCGCGCAGATCTACCCGCAGGTCGCGGGCCGCCCGTTCGGCCTGATGATCGGGCACCAGACGAAGATCCATCCGTTCAACGATCGACCGTCCTTTGTGGCGCTCCTCTCGCGGACGCTCGAGGAGCGCGTGCGGGCGATGCGCGCCCCGGAGCTGAAGCGGAAGATTCTCGCGGAGGCGAATCCGAATCAGCCTTCGATGCTGTCGACGCAGTACGGCCGCACGTTCCCGATCGGGACGCCGCCGAACTACGAGCCGAGCTACGAAGACTCGATCGAGGCGCTGGCGAAGCGCGCCGGCCGCGACCCGGAGGAGTACCTCTACGACAAGCTGCTCGAGCAGGACGGCCGCGAGCTGCTGCTGATGCCCGTGCTGAACTACGCCGAGCTCTCCTGCGACCCGATCCGCGAGATGGTGCTGCACCCGCGCGCGGCGCTCGGCCTCGGCGACGGCGGCGCGCACTGCGGGATCATCTGCGACGCGAGCATCCAGACGTTCATGCTCACGCACTGGGTGCGCGATCGCGTGCGCGGGCCGCGCCTGCCGCTCGAGCTCACGGTGAGGCGCATGACGAAGGACACCGCCGAGCTGTACGGCATCGGCGATCGCGGCGTGATCGCGCCGGGCAAGAAGGCCGACCTCAACTTGATCGATCTGCCCAATCTCGCCCTGCTGCCGCCGCGCATGGAGCACGACCTCCCGGCCGGCGGCGCGCGCTTCCTGCAGGGCGCGCGCGGTTATCAGGCCACGATCGTCTCGGGCGAGGTCGTGGCGCAGAACGACGCGCCCACCGGCGCGCTGCCGGGCCGACTGCTGCGCGCGCAGGACTGCGCGTGAGCGCGCGCGGCTTGCGCGCGATCGCCTGCGCGGCGCTGCTCGGGGCGCTCGCGTGCGGCGGCGAGGATGGCGCTGCGAAGAACGCGACTGAGAAGGCGGAGGCCGCCGCGCCGAGCGCAATGGAGTCGGCGCCCGGCACGCAGGCGCCCCTCGACGCTCCGCTCGCGAGCAGCGCCACTGCGACGCCATCCGATCCAATCCCGTCGGCCACGCCGGACGCGGCGAGCGAGGAGCGCGTGAGCGCGGTGCTCGACCTCGACCCGGAGGGCGCGGGCCTCGACCAGCTCATCGCATTCGCGGTCGACGACCCCGACCCGAGCGTGCGCGAGGCGGCGATCGTCGCCCTCGGCGACAGCGAAGAGCAGCGCGCGCTCGACGCGCTGATCGCCGCGACCGGAGACGCCGACGCGCGCGTCGTGCTCGCCGCGATCGACCAGCTCGGCTGGTTCGAGGATCGCCGCGCCGCGGACGCGATCCGCGTGCTGGTCGATTCGCCCGACCCGGAGATCGCGGAGGCGGCGCGGGTGGAGCTGGACGAGTAGGGCGCACGCGGCTCGGCGTGCGAAGCCGCCGCGCCGTCGCCGCGCGAAACGGCCGCGTAGAATGCGCGCCGCACGGAGGCCCCGCATGTCCCAGCCCGCCGACGGCGTGCACGTCCGAACCTGTCCGCTCTGCGAGGCGATGTGCGGCCTGCGCGTCACCACCCAGGCGGGGCGTGTGACGCAGATTCGCCCGAACGACGACGACGTGTGGTCGCGCGGGTACATCTGTCCGAAGGGCACGGTGCTCGGAGACGTGCACCACGATCCGGACCGGCTGCGCGTGCCGATGCTTCGGAACGACGACGGCTCCTTCCGCGAGGCGAGCTGGGAGGAGGCGCTCGCGGCGACGGCGCGCGGCATCCAGGGCGTGATCGCGCGCCACGGCATCGGCGCGGTCACCGCATACATCGGCAACCCGACGGCGCACAACTGGTCGCTCTCGCGCTACGTGCCCGCGTTCATCGCGCTGTCCGGAATCACCCAGACGTACTCGGCGGGCACCGTCGACCAGTGGCCGAAGAACGTGTCGTCGCTGCTGATGTTCGGCGGCATGTGGGCGTTCCCGATCCCGGACCTCGATCGCACGGACTACCTGCTGATGCTCGGCGCGAACCCCCACGCGTCGCAGGGCAGCCTGCTCGCCGCGCCCGACCTGCTCGGGCGCTGCGACGCCATCCAGAAGCGCGGCGGGCGCGTCGTCGTCGTCGATCCGCGCCGCACCGGAACGGTGCGCCACGCGAGCGAGTGGCTGCCGATCCAGCCGGGCACCGACGCCGCGTTCCTGCTCGCGCTCGCCCAGGTGATCTTCGCCGAGGGGCGCGAGCGCCTGCGCGGCCTCGAGTCGCGCACGAACGGGCTCGCGGACGTGCGCGCGCTCGTCGCCGACTTCACGCCCGAGGTCGTCGCGGAGGCGACGCGCATCCCCGCCGAGACCACGCGCCGCATCGCGCGCGAGCTCGCGGGCGCCGAGCGCGCCGCGGTGTACGGGCGCATCGGCACGTGCAACCAGGAGTTCGGCACGCTCGCCTCGTGGGCGGTGGACGTGCTCAACGTGATCACCGGCAACCTCGACCGCGAGGGCGGCGCGATGTTCGCGAACCCGGTCGCGTGGTCGCTGACCTCGCTGCCGAACCCCGAGCTCGCGGGCGGCGTCACCTTCGGGCGCTGGAAGACGCGCGTGCGCGGCGCGCCCGAGGTGCTCGGGCAGGTGCCCGTTTCGTGCCTCGCGGAGGAGATCGCGACGCCGGGCCCCGGCCAGCTGAAGGCGCTGATCACGATCGCCGGCAATCCAGCGATCTCGGCGCCCGGCGCCGATCGGCTCGACGCCGCGCTGCCGCAGCTCGAGTTCATGGTGAGCCTCGACAACTGGGTCAACGAGACGACGCGCCACGCCCACGTGATCCTCCCTGGCCTCTCGCACCTCGAGCAGCCGCACTACGACGAGATGATCTGGAGCTGGGCGATCCGCAGCGCCGCGAAGTACTCGCCGCGCCTCTTCGACGCCGGCCCGCGCCCCGACGAGTGGGAGCTGCTGCTCACGCTCGCCGCGATCTGCAAGGGCGCGCAGCCGGGCAGCGTGCAGCCCGCGCAGCTCGACGCGCTCTTCTTCGGCGGCCTCGTCGCCGGGCTCACGCAGATGCCCGGCTCGCGCATCCACGGCCGCGATCCGAGCGAAATCGTCGCCGCGAGCGTGGGCGCCGGGCCCGCGCGCCTGCTCGACCTCGCGATCCGCACGGGCCCGTGGGGCGACGCGTACGGCGCGAAGCCGGGCGGGCTCACGCTGGCGGAGGTGATGAAGCACCCGAATGGCCTCGACCTCGGCGCACTGACGCCGCGGCTCGGCGAAGTCCTCGCCACGCCGTCGCGCAAGATCGAGCTCGCGCCGCCGTACGTCACCGCCGATCTGCCGCGGCTGCGCGCGCGCCTCGCGCGGCGCGACGGGCTCGTGCTCGTGTCGCGCCGCCACGTGCGCAGCAACAACTCGTGGATGCACAACGTGCCGTCGCTGGTGAGCGGCCGCGAGCGCTGCACGCTGCTGATCCACCCGCAGGACGCGCAGCGCCTCGGCGTGAAGGACGGCGCGCCGACGCGCGTGAGCTCGCGCGCGGGCACGCTGGTGGCGCCGGCCGAGGTGAGCGACGAGATGCTGCCCGGCGTCGTCTGCCTGCCCCACGGCTGGGGGCACGACAAGCCCGGCACGCGCACGCCGACGGCGCGCGCCCATGCGGGCGTGTGCAACAACGTGCTCGCCCCAGGCGACGCGGTCGACGTGCCGAGCGGCAACGCGATCGTGAACGGCATCCCGGTCGAGGTCGCGCCGGCCTGAGCGCGCTCGGCCGCCGCGCCGTGGCCTGCGCGCGGTCTATTCGGTGCGCCGCGCCTGGGCCGCGGGGTAGAGCGCGAGGGTCGAGGCCGAGAGGCCCGCGACGCGCTGCGCGCGCGGCAGACCCTCGAGCATCGCGAAGGCGCCGCGATTGCCCTCGCCGGCGACGTGGAACGGCACGTGGCCGAGCGCGCCGAGGAAGTCGCGCACGGCGTCCTCGGGCTGCATCGCGGCGGCCGGGTCCACGCGCAGCCCGTTCGCGTGGGTGTGCGGCGTGTCGGTGAGGCCGGCGACCGCCGCGAGCACGTCCACGCCGCGCGGCTTCCACTCCGCGTGGAGGCCCTCGGCGAGCAGCCAGTCGAACGCCTTCGTCGCCGCGTAGGTGGCGACGTAGCCCGCGCCCGCGACGCCCGAGAGCGAAGTCATCAGGATCACGCCGCCGCGCCCACGCGCGAGCATCGGCGCGCCGAAGCGCCGCGCGAGCAGGAGCGGCGCGCGGCAATTCACGTCGAGCGCGCGCGCGAGCTCGTCGGCGCTGCGCTCGTCGAACCAGCCCGGGCTCGGCTGCGCGGCGTTGACCACGAGCAGGCCGATCTCGAGCGCGCGCGTGGCCTCGGCGAGGCGCGCGTCGACGTCGCGGGCCGCGAGGTCGAGCGCGACGGTGTGCGTCGCGGCGCCGTGGTCGCGC
>CAZCTH010000037.1:0-40536 GCA_964501435.1 uncultured Spirochaetales bacterium
CGGCGCTGCGCCGCCGCGCGGCGTGGCTCGCGACGGACGTCGCCGCCGGCCTGCGCGCCGCGGGGCGCAACGTGCTGTTGTTGATGGATTCGCTGTCGCGCTTCGCCGCGGCCCAGCGTGAGATCGGCCTCGCCGCGGGCGAGCCGCCGGCGACCCGCGGCTATCCGCCGTCGGTCTGGAGCGAGTTGCCGCGGCTGCTCGAGCGCGCCGGCACGAGCGAAGGCGAGGGCAGCATCACCGGGCTCTACACCGTGCTCGTCGAGGCCGACGATCCCGAGGATCCGATCGCGGACGCGTGCCGCTCCTTCCTCGACGGCCACGTCGTGCTGTCGCGCCGCCTCGCCGAGCGCGGCCAGTTCCCGGCGGTCGATCTGCTGGCGAGCGTCTCGCGCGTGATGCCCGACGTGATCGACGCGGATGCGCTCGGTCTCGCGCTGCGCGCGCGGGCGATTCTCGCGCGACACGCCGAGGTCGAGGATCTGGTGAGCCTCGGCGCCTACCGCCCGGGAACGGATCCGCGGACCGACGAAGCGCTCGCCCTCGCGCCCAAGCTGCGCGCCTTCATGACGCAGCCGCGCGGCGAACGCGCTGACCTCGCGGCCAGCGTCGCGGCCCTGCGCGGAGCGCTGGCCCGATGAAGCGCGGACTCGAGACGTTGTTGCGGTTGCGCCGCGCGGAGCGCGACGCCGCGGCGGTCGCATTCGCGAGCGCGCGCGCCGCGCACGACGACGCGCTGGCGCGGGTGCAGCGCGAGGAGGGTCGCGTGCGCGAGTCGCAGCACGCCTTGCGCGCCGCTGCGGGGGAGGGGCGCGTCGGCGGCTGGTGGTCGCCTGCCCGCGTCGGCATCGTCGCCCTCGCCGAGGGGCTCGTTCGGGCCGACGACGCCGAGCACGAAGCCGCGCGCGCGCTCGCCGACGCCGAAGTCGCAGCGCAGGGCGCCGAGCGGTCGCTGCGCGCGCTCGAGCGACTCACCGATCGCATCGAAGGGCGCGAGCGAGCCGCACGCGCGCGCACGGCGCAGCGTCGGCTGGAAGACGTCGCGAACGGCATGCGCCGCAGCCTGCTGGCGCTGGCCGTGCTCGCGGGGGTAGGCGCCTCGGGCGCGATGGCGCGCGCGGAAGAGGTGGACAAGGCCGTCGTGCCCCTGCTGGCCGATCTCCAGGCGCGCCACGCAGAGCTCGATCGGCGCGAGCGCGCGGTCGAAGATCGCGAGCGCCACGCGGCCGACCTCGAGAAGGTCGCCGGCGCGCGGCTCGCGCAGGCCGAGGAGATCGCGGCCGCCGTCGAGCAGCGCATCGCCGGCTGGCGCGCAGAGCAGGGCGACAAGGCGATCAGCCGCCTGTCGCGCATCTACGCGGGCATGCCCCCGGCGAAGGCCGCACCGTTGCTCGAGCGCCTCGACCTCGATCTGGCGACGCGCATCGTCGCGAAGATGAAGCCCGGCCAGAGTGCCGCGCTGCTCCCGTTCCTCTCTCCGGAGCGTTCGCTCGCGATGAGCTGGCTCGTCGCGCACCCGCTCGCATTGCAGACCGGCGGCGATCCGTCGGCTGCGGAGCCGAAGCCATGATGACCCCGGTCTCGTCGCCGATCGATCCGAAGGCTGCGGCTGCGCCGAGCGCGACCGGCGGCCAGGAGGCTCCGCCCCACGATCTGTTCGCCGCGTTGATGGCGCTGCTCGGCGCGCTGCCGCTGCCGCAGGCGGACGCGCCGCCGCCGGAAGGCAGCGTGCGACCCGACGAGCCCGCAGCGCCGAGTGAAGACGACGCCCGGGAGGCGCCGACCGACGCCGAGGCGGCGGCTGCCCTCGCCGCGGTGCTCACGCCGCCGCCGGTGCTCGCGGCGCTCGTGTTGCCGACTGCGCCGAACGTGGCGAGCGACGCCGCGAGCGAAGCGCTCGCAGCGACGCGGGGGGCAGGCGGCGTCGCGACCGCGCCGAGCCCGCTGCCGATCGATCCCGTTGCGTTCGCACCGCTCGAGCCACAGGCGGGCTCCGTCGCCCCCGCGCCGGCCGATGCCCCGGCTCCGCGGGCGGCCGAGGCCATCGCGCGCCCGGCGACGCCGGATCCCGCGCTCGCCGCTGCGCTCGCGCCGCTTCCGGCCGAGGCGCCCGTCGTGCAGCCGGTGACGATCGCGCCCGGCGCAGCGAATGCGCGGCCGAGCGCCGAGGCGGCGGCGCGCCTTCACGCGCGCATCGGCGCCGTGCACGCCACTCCCAGTCCGAACGCACCGGCGGCGCCTGCGGGCCCGCCCGACGCAGGCCTCGAACCGTTGCCCGCGGACACCGCACGCAGCGAGGCCACGCGCCCAGAGCTCCTCGCGGCGCCGACGAGAACGTCCGCGCCCGCACTGGCGGACGCCGCACCCATCGAGGCGTCGAGCCGCACGCGCACGGCGGAGTCGGTGCAGCCCGTGGTTGCCAACGCGCTCTGGCTGGCGGAGCAGGGCGGAGGCCAAGCGCGCCTCGCGCTGAGCCCGCCCGAGCTCGGCCAGGTCGAGATCCTCGTCCGCGTGCGCGGGCACCGCGTCGAGGTGCACTTGCGTGTCGAGGAAGCCGCGGCCCAACAAGCGGTGCGCGACACGCGGGATCAGCTGTCCGACGCGCTCGCCTCGCGTGAGCTCCGCATGGAGACGTTCTCGGTGAACGGCGGGGGCAGCGGCGCCACCGGCAACGACTTCCGCGAGGCCGCGCGCGACGGCGGAGAGCGGCCGCAGTTCTTCCAACGCACCACAGGCGAGGCACGTCCGGCATTCGCAGCGCCGCGCGGCGTCGCCAGCGCGCCGATCGCCTCCGCCAGCGCCATCGACCTACGGGTCTGAGAAAGGAAAGACGACGTGGACATCAACGCACTCCTCGGAGCCGGAAACTCGAGCGGCGTCGCGGCGCAGGGCAGCGCGGCGGCGGGCGACCTCGGCCGCGACGAGTTCCTCCAGATGCTCATCACGCAGCTCGAGAACCAGGACCCGCTCAACCCGCAGGACGCGACCGAGTTCACCGCCCAGCTCGCGCAGTTCTCGAGCCTCGATCAGCTCTTCTCGATGCGCAGCGCGATCGACAAGCTCGCCACGGTGCAGGGCTCCACCAACGCGCTGTCCGTGGCGTCGTTGATCGGACGCCAGGTCACCGTCGAGGCGAGCGCCTTCGACGTGCCGGCAGCCGGCGGAACCCCGCCGCAGATTTCCCTCGAGGCCGCGAGCGCCAGCGCGATCCTCGGCGGCGAGCTGCGGGACTCCGCGGGCCGCCTCGTCGCACAGCTCGGGCCGCGCACGCTCGTGGCCGGACGCAACGCGATCGCGTGGTCGGACCTCGGCGGCACGCCGCCGCCCGGCGCCTACCAGTTGCGCGTCACGCCCGCCGCGGGCTCGGCCGCACCGGCCGTGCTCGTCGACACGCGCGTCACCGGCGCCACGTTCGAAGGCGGTGCCGCGACGCTGCTGCTCGGCTCCCAGCCCGTGTCCCTCGATCGCCTCCGCGACGTGCGCGAGTAGCGCTCCGCAATCTCCGATTCCCCAACCCCGACTCGGCCCCACGTCCGGGCCCAGCGAAGGAAACTCCGATGTCTCTCTCCAGCGCCATGTTCTCCAGCGTGACCGGCCTCGACACCGCCTCCACGGCGATCTCGGTGATCGGCGACAACATCGCCAACGTCGGCACGCCCGGCTTCAAGGAGCGCCGCGCCGAGTTCGCCGACGTGCTCGGCCAGTCGCTCGCGACGAGCGGCGGCTTCGCGCAGACCGGCGCCGGCGCGACCGTGCTCAACGTCTCGCAGATCTTCAGCCAGGGCAGCTTCGAGACCACGTCGCGCTCGACCGACCTCGCGATCGAAGGCGGCGGCTTCTTCATCATGCAGGGCACGCAGGGCCGCGCCTACTCGCGCGCGGGCATGTTCTCGTTCGACAACGGGGGCGTGCTGACGGACCCGCTCGGCCTGCGCGTCCAGGGCTTCGGCATCGATCCGGTGACGCTGCAGCCGACGAGCCAGCTCGGCGACATCCAGATCACGACGTCGGTGGCTCCGCCCCGCGCGAGCACGCAGATGACGCTGTCGCTCAATCTCGACCCGAGCGCGCCGCTCGTCGGCCCGCTCAGCCTCTCGAACACGTCGGGCACGGCGAACTTCCAGACCGGCGTCACGCTCTACGACTCGCTCGGCAACGCGCACACCTCCGACGTGTTCTTCACGCGTACGGGTGTGAACACGTGGAGCTGGACCGCGACGCTCGCGCCCGGCGACACGACGCTGCCGCTCGCGAACCCGTCCGACACCGTGGTCGCGATCGGCAGCGGAACGCTGGACTTCGACACGACCGGCAGCCTCGTGGCGCAGTCGGGCTCCCCGCTCACTTACCAGTTCGCCGGCGGCGGCAGCGCGAACCAGGCCATCACGATCGACTTCGGAACCGCGGGCAGCCTCGCGGCCAGCACGCAGGTCGCGGCCGCGTCCACGATCAACTCGCAGCAGCAGGACGGCTTCGCACCGGGCACGCTCACCTCGATCTCGGTCGACCGCTCCGGCTTCTTCGTCGCGACCTTCTCGAACGGCGAGACGCGTCCGATCGCGCAGGTCGCCCTGGCGAGCTTCCCGGCCGTGGAAGGGCTGCGCGCGACCGGCAACAACAACTGGATCGAGTCGCGGCAGTCCGGCCAGCCGCTGATCGGCGGCCCGCGCACCGGCCAGTTCGGCGCGATTCGCGCGAGCAACATCGAGCAGTCGAACGTGGACCTCGCCGCCCAGTTCGTGCGCCTGATCCTCCAGCAGCGCGCCTTCCAGGCGAACACGCGCACCGTCTCCACGACCAACGAGCTGCTCGCGAATCTCGTGCAGCTCGGCCAATAACACTCGCCGCGGGCGAAGCGGGGGGAGAGCATGTCGGACACGAACCATGGCGTCGTCGCGTTGCTCGTGCGCAACGGGACGCTCACGGACGCGCAGATCCAGCACGCCGAGCGCATCCGCAGCCGGCTGAAGCCGCCGCGGCCCTTGCTCGCCGTGCTCAAGGAGCTCGGCTACGTCGACGAGGCGATCGTCGACGAGGCGATCGCGTCTTCGCCCAAGGAGATCCGGCTCGGCGAGGTGCTCGTCGACAAGGGCGTCATCACCGAGGCCGAGCTGCGGGACGCGCTCGCCGAGCAGCAGCGCCAGGGCCGCAAGCGGCTGGGCACGATCCTGCTCGAGCGCGACTTGATCTCGGAGGAGCAGCTGCAGGCGACGCTCTCGCTGCTGCTGTCCGCGCCGCTCGTGCACGCGGAGTTCGAGACGCTCGACCTCAGCGTCGTGCGGCGCGTCCCTCCCGAGATGGGGCGCACACACAAGCTGATCCCGCTGCGGCGCGAGGGCGGCAAGGTGCTCGTGGCGTTCGCGGATCCGCTCGACGAGGCCGCGCGCGCTGCTGCCGACGCGACCTTCGATCGCGAGCAGGTCTTCGTGGCCCTCTCCTCGCCTCGCTCGATCGAGCTCGCCTGGAGCAAGGCGCTCGAGGCGCGACGCGCCGGCACCGCGACGGTCGTCGCCGACGAGCAGGTCGTGGTGAAGGCCGTGGACGCCATCATCGACGCCGCGCTCGAGTGGGACGCGAGCGACATCCACATCGAGCCGCTGAACGAGCGGCTGCGAATCCGCTTCCGCGCGGACGGCGCGATGGTGCACTACAAGGATCTGCCGCTCGCGATCGCGCCGACGCTGACGAGTCGCATCAAGATCCTCGCCGGCGCGGACATCGCGGAGCGCCGGCGCCACCAGGGCGGCCGCTTCGTCGCGAAGCGCGGCGAGCGCGAGCTCGACCTGCGCGCCTCGTTCTACGTGACCGTGCGCGGCGAGAAGATCGTGCTGCGCATCCTGAATCGCGAACGCTCGCTGATCCCGATCGACCAGCTCGGCATGCCGCCGTCCATGCTCACGAGCTTCCGGGAAGACGCGCTCGATCGTCCGAGCGGAGTCGTGCTGATCACCGGCCCCACCGGCTCGGGCAAGACCTCGACGCTCTACGGCTGCGTCAACTATCTGAACGACGGCACGAACGCGATCATCACGTCCGAGGATCCCGCCGAGTACCTGATCGACGGCGTCGCGCAGTGCTCGCTGAACCCCGACCTCGGCGTCACCTACGAGGAGTCGCTGCGCCACATCGTGCGCCAGGATCCCGACGTGATCGTGATCGGCGAGATCCGCGACACCTTCTCCGCGGGCGCCGCGATCCAGGCGGCGCTCACCGGCCACAAGGTGCTCTCGACCTTCCACACCGAGGACACGATCGGTGGCCTGGTGCGCCTGCTCAACATGGAGATCGAGGCATTCTTGATCTCCTCGACGGTGGTGAGCGTGCTCGCGCAGCGCCTGCTGCGGCGCGTGTGCGAGAACTGCGCGCAGCCGTACGAGCCGACCGCCGCCGATCTCCGCCACCTCGGCTACGTGGCGGGTGGCCTCGACGGCGCGAAGATGCGCAAGGGCCGTGGCTGCTCCGTGTGCCGACGTTCGGGCTACAAGGGCCGCGTGTGCGTGTTCGAGCTGCTGCTGCTCGGCGAGGAGATCCGCGAGGCGATCCTCGAGCGCCGGCCGTCCTACGAAATCCGCAAGATCAGCCGCGAGAAAGGCCTCGTGTCGCTGCTCGAGGACTCCGTCGCGAAGGCGGCGGCCGGGCTCACCACGGTCGAGGAGATCCTCGGCAACGTGCCCCGCCTCGATCGGCCGCGCACCTACGAGCAACTCGTCGCGCTGGCGGGGGAGGCGTCGTGAGCCAGTCGTTCGTCGCGCTCGTCGAGGCGCAGATCGCCAGTGGGAAGACCAAGCTGCCGGTCTTCGAGGGCACCGCGCTCAAGCTGCAGCGCATGCTCGCGTCGCCGCCCGACAACACGCGGCCGCTCGTCGAGCTGCTCGGCAGCGATCCGGTGCTCGCGAGCGCCGTGCTGCGTCTCGCGAACTCGAGCTTCTACGGCGGCCTCGCGCAGGTGAAGACCATCCAGGAGTCGCTCGTGCGGCTCGGGATGGATCAGGTCATGCGCGTCGCGCTGATCGTCTCGCAGCAACAGGCCTATCGCGTATCCGCGCGCGAGCTGAAGCCGGTGGTGACCGCCCTCTGGCGGCACTCCCTCGCGACTGCGCTCGGCTGCCAGTGGCTCGCGCCGCGGGTCGGCCGCGGGGTGTCGGCGTCCGAGGCCTTCCTCGCCGGAATGGTTCACGACATCGGCAAGCTGCTCTTGATCCGCGTGATCGACGACCTGCGGCGAACGCGCGCGGACTTCCGCCCGCCGGGGCGCCTGGTCGCCGAGATGCTGACGGCGCTCCACTCGAAGTACGGGGCGACGCTCGCCGGCGGCTGGAACATCCCGGAGGCGTATCGCCGCGTGATCGCCCACCACCACGACGAGGAGCTGAAGCCGGACGACCTGCTGCTCGCGACGGTGCGGCTGGTGGACATCGCGGCGAAGGCGCAGGGCTTCGGCATGGGCGAACGGCCCGACATCCAGCTCGCCGCGACGCGCGAGGCGCAGGTGCTCGGCCTCGGCGACATCGTGATCGCGGAGCTCGAGATCCACATCGAGGACGCGATGCTGGCCACCGAGTCCGCGGGAGGCGCGGCGGCCTCGGCCTGAGGCGCCGCGCGCTCCGCACAAGCCTGGGATCGACCCGGTATTTCGGGCGAGCCGCGCGCGATCGCGAAGCGCCGATTCAGCAAGACATCGGAGGAAGTCGGTGGCGACACGCGAGGCCCAGGCGCATGCGCAGCCTGCGGGGGGTCGGCCGCCCGCGCTCGCCCAGCTCGATCCCGCGACGATCGAGCGCGCGATCGAGAAGTTGCCGGCCTTGCCGCCGAGCGCGACGCGGCTGCTCGGCGTGCTCGCCAAGGGCGACTGGCACCTCGACGAGATCGTCTCGGTCGTTTCGCACGACCCGATCCTGACCGGGCGCGTGCTCGGCCTCGCGAACTCGGCGGCCTATGCCCATGCGACGCAGATCGTTTCGATCCGCCAGGCCGCGGGGCACCTCGGCATCGGCACGATCACGTCGATGGCGGTCGCGGTCGCAGTGCACTCGACGCTGCGCAACCCGCTGCGCGCGTATGGCGCCTCCGCCGGGCTGCTCTGGCGCCACTCCGTGGCAGCCTCCGTCGCCGTCGAGGGCATCTCCGCCACATTCCGCTGGACGCCGCCCGTCGAAGCCGCGACCACGGCGCTGTTGCACGACATCGGCAAGCTCCTGCTGTCGCAGAGCCTGACGCCCGGCGGCGCTCGGCTCGTCGCGCGCGCCGCCGAAGAGCGCGGCTGCAGCACCGAGCGCGCCGAGGCGGAGCTCGTCGGCGCGGGCCACGCCGAGGTCGGCGCCCGCATCGCCGAGGCCTGGCGCCTGCCCGAACGCATCGCGCGCGGCATCCGCCACCACCATGCGCTTCCGTCGTCCGTGTGCGAAGACGATCGCGATCTGTACCGCGCGATCGCGGTCGGAGACGCGGTCGCGCGGCGCATCGCCCCCGGCCTCGGCGAGATCGAGGAAGACTTCGCGCTCGAACGCGATGCGGAAGTCACCGGCTTCCCGGCCGAGAAGCTCGACGAGCTCGTCGGCTCGACCGCCGAGCGACTCGGCGAGGTGTTGCGGCTCTACGAGTCGTAGGCGGTCGCCCCGCGCGGCCGAGGCGCGACCTCCCGAGAACGCGCGGGAACTCGTGCGGAGATTACGCGCGCGCGAAAGATCGCTTCACCGCCCCAATGCGTAGTCCGCAATTGGCTACGGGTGCCGAATCGTTCGTTGGGGGGAGGGGTGATGTCCGCTTCCGGTTCGGCTCGTCCGGCGTCGAGGCTCGCGCTCGGCCTGCGCACGAAGCTCTTGATCGTGTTTCTCTGCGTCGGCTGCCTACCGGCGATCGGAGTCGGTTGGCTCGCGTTCGCGAGCACCCGCGCCAACCTCATCGACGAGGCGGCGGCGAATCTCGCGGTGCAGGCCGCCGCGATCGGGAACAAGATCGATCGTAACCTGTTCGAGCGCTACGGCGACGTCCAGGCGTTCGCGTTCAATCCGATGGCGCGCGGCGACGCCGGCGAAGTGACGGCCGCAGCCAACTTCTACACGCGCGCCTACGGCATCTACGACCTGATGATCGTCGCCGACGCCGACGGAACGGTGATCGCGGCGAACACCGTGGACTTCGAGGGCAAGCCGCTCGACACGCGCCGCCTGCTCGGCCGCAGCGTGAAGGGCGAGGCGTGGTTCGAGGAGATCGTGGCGGGGCGGGTGTCCGCAGGCCAGACGCATGTGGCGGATCTCGGTCACGACGCGTGGCTCGAGGAGATCACCGGCGAGCCCCACGCGACATTGAGCTTCTCCGCACCCGTTCTCGATGATGCGGGGCGAGTCGTGCGCGTGTGGTCGAACCGCGCCTCCTGGCGCCGCACCGGCGAGCAAATCGCGCGCGAGCAGCACGACGCCGTCGAGGCCGGCGGCCTCGAGATCGAGGCGAACGTCGTGTCGAAGTCGGGGCTGTTGCTCACGTCGCAGGGAAAGCCGACCGGCGCCGAGCCGATCGACTACGCGCGCGCAGGCGTAGTCGCCTTCGCGAAGGCGGCGGCGGGCGAGACGGGCTTCACCCTGGAGGAAGCGCCCGGGCGAAGTGGCCGGCAGTTGATTGCCTACGCACCCGAAGCGGGGGCGCTCGGGTTTCCGGGGTACGGATGGAGCGTGCTCGTCGAGGCCAACGAGGCCGACGTGCTCGCGACCGTGATCGAGCTTCGCAACCGCGTCGCCGCGACGGTCGCGCTCGCGGCGCTCGCGGTGGGGATGGTCGCGCTCTGGTTCTCGGGTTCGATCGCGGCCCCCGTTGCAGACGTCGAGCGGGCGCTCGCGCAGGTCGCGGACGGCAACCTGGCGATCAGCGTGGAGGCCCGCGGCACCGACGAGATCGGCCGCCTCGGCGCGGCGCTCAACACGGCGGCGGGAAACGTCGCCGAGACCGTGCGCGAGATCCGCATGGCGGTCGCGACGCTCGCGGCGTCATCGGAAGAGCTGACGGCCGTGAGCAAGGAGTTGGGCGCGAACGCCGACGGAACGCTCTCACGCGCCACATCGGCCTCCTCGGCGGCCTCCCACGTGAGCGACGGGATCGATTCGATCGCAGGCGGTTCCGAGGAGATGTCGGCGTCGATCGCGGAGATCCAGAAGACGTCCGAGGACTCGGCGCGCGTCGTCGCCGAGGCCGTGAAGTCCGCGCAGCTCGCGAGCGAGAGCGTGACGCGCCTCGACGCGAGCGGCGTCGAGATCAGTCAAGTGAGCGACACGATCAAGACCATCGCCGAGCGCACGAACGAGCTGGCGGCGACCGCGCGCTCGCAGGCCGATCGCGCGGAGGGCGCGAGCAAGGGCTTCGCCGCCGTGGCCAACGAGGTGAAGGACCTGGCGCGGCAGACCTCCGAGGCCACCGATCGCATCGGGCGCCGCATCGCCACCATCCAGGCCGACACCGCCGACGCGGTGTCCTCGATCGCGGCCATCGGCGGCGCGATCGCAAAGATCGACGAGCTCACGTCGCGAATCGATCACACGTTGCGCAGCGGAAGCGGGGAGAGCGGGGAGAGCGCGGCGCTCGAGGTCGGCCGCATTGCGCGCGAGGCCGTCGCATCCGCCAAACAGGCCGTGCAGACGGTCGCCGACATCGACGCGCGCGTTCAACAGCTCGGCCGCTCGAGCGACGAGGTCGGCGAGGTCGTGCGCGTGATCGAGACGATCGCGCGGCAGACGAAGCTGCTCTCGCTCAACGCGACGATCGAGGCCCAGCGCGCCGGCGACGCTGCGCTCGGATTCGGCGCCGTCGCCGACCAGGTGAAGGGACTCGCGCGCCAGACGACGGACGCGACGGGCGACATCCGCAGTCGAATCGAGATGGTGCAGGGCGAGGCAAAGGGCGCGGTGGCGGCCATGAGCGGCGTGGCGGCTCAAGTCGAGCGCGTGCGTGCACTCTCGGGGGTGATCGCCGCGTCGGTGAGCCAGCAGCGCGCCGCTTCGGAAGAGATCTCGAGCAAAGTGCTCGAGGCTTCGAAGGGCTCGCAAGAGATCGCGACCGCCGTGACGCAAGTGGCCGAGCTCGCGCGAAACACGTCGTCGGCCGCGGCCTCGACGCAGACGGCTTCCGGAGATCTCGCGGCGCTCGCCGCGAAGCTCGAGACGTCGGTGAGCGAGTTCCGGGTCTGAGCGCCGCCCTTCTCGGAGGAGAGTGAGACGTGACGAATCGGGACGACACGCTGCAGGTGTTCATCGAGGCATGCCGCGAAGTGCTGCAATCGATGGCGGGAGCGGACTTCTCGGTGAAGGAGACCGAGCCCGCGCGCTCGGTCGAGCTGCGGGGCGAGGTCGCGTCGTCGATCGCCCTCTCCGGCGCGGGCGAGGGCCTGCTCGTCGTCGTCGCGAGCGAGCCGCTGGCGCGGCGCCTCGTCGGCGCGATGCTCGAGACGTCCCCGGGCGCGCTCGCGTACGACGACGCGCTCGACGGCTTCGGCGAGATCGTGAACATGATCGCGGGCAGCGCGAAGCGGGCGCTCTCCGACACCCCGCACGCGTTCCGGATCGGTCTGCCCACGGTGATTGGGGGTGCGACCGGAACCATCCGCCCCGGCCTCACGCGCGTCGGTGCCGGAACCCTCGTGCGCGGAACGGCGGACGAAGTCGGTTTCCGGTTCGCGGTCTGGCTGGCGCAGTGAGCGCCGTTTCAAAGCGCAGCGAGGCCCTCGCTGAAACCCTCCAACTTGAAAGCCTGAGGCATTTCGGGCGTTCGACTGCGCGTTAGCGCGTAGTCCAAGACGGCATGCAAATTGCTCTTGCGTCCACCCATCGTTCCCCGGCGAGATCCATCATGTCCGACGACGAGATCCAGAACGAGTTGGTGCACGAATTTCTCGTGGAGAGCCACGAGGGACTCGACCGCCTCGACCAACAGCTGCTGCAGCTCGAAGGCGATCCGGCGAACGTCGAGGTTCTGTCCGCGATCTTCCGGACCTTCCACACGATCAAGGGCACGGCCGGTTTCCTGTCGTTCAAACGGCTCGAGTCGATCGCACATGCGGCCGAGAGCCTGCTGAGCAAGCTGCGCGACGGCGCGCTGCGCATGGACGCCGAGCGCGCGAGCGCGCTGCTGCGCACGGTGGACGTCCTGCGCGAGATCCTCGGCCGGGTCGAGAGCAGCGGGGCGGAAGGCGAGACCACGTATCCGGACTTGATCGCGCTGCTCACGCGCCTCGCGGAACCCGGCAGCGCAGCGGCGAGCGATCCGATCGCCCTCGCGGAGCCGGCTCCCGCGGCGGTTGCCTTCGTCCCCGCCGCCGACGAGTCGGCGCCACCCTCCGTCGGGTCCGCGCCCCCTCCGGTGGCGGCCGCGCCAGCAGTCGCTGTGAAGCCGACGGCCGCGGCGACGGAATCCGAAGGCGGCGCGCGCGCCTCGGTGGACACTTCCATCCGCGTCGACGTCGGCGTGCTCGACACGCTGATGAACCTCGTCGGCGAGCTCGTGCTCGCGCGCAATCAGATCCTCCAGCACACGACGAGCGAGGCGCGCACCGAGCTGAATGCGACCACGCAGCGCCTGAACCGCATCACGACGGACCTTCAGGAAGGCGTGATGAAGACGCGCATGCAGCCCATCAAGAGCGTGTGGAGCAAGTTCCCGCGCGTCGTTCGCGATCTCACGCGCGCCTGCGGCAAGCGCGCCGCGATCCGGATGGAGGGCGAGGACACCGAGCTCGACCGCACGATCCTCGAGGCGATCAAGGACCCGCTCACGCACATGGTGCGCAACGCGGTGGACCACGCGATCGAGTCGCCCGAGGAACGCACCGCGGCGGGCAAGCTGCCCGAAGGCACGCTCTGGCTTCGCGCCTATCACGAGGGCGGGCAGGTCAACCTCGAGATCGGCGACGACGGGCGCGGCATCGACGTGGAGCGCGTGCGCGAGAAAGCGCTCGAACGCGCGCTGGTGACGCGCGAGAAGCTCGAGCGCATGAGCGAGCGCGACGTGTTGCAGCTCGTGTTCCTGCCCGGCTTTTCGACGGCGCGCGCCGTGACGAACGTCTCGGGCCGCGGCGTCGGCATGGACGTGGTGCGCACGAACATCGAGAAGATCGGCGGCACCGTCGACCTGCAAACCACGCGCGGCAAGGGCACGACCGTCCGCATCAAGATCCCGCTTACGCTCGCGATCATCCCCGCGCTGATCGTGGCGGTCGGGCGCGAGCGTTATGCGTTGCCGCAGGTGAGCCTGATCGAGCTGGTCCGGCTGGAGGGCGCGCGCGCGCGCCAGGCGATCGAGATGGTGCACGGCGCGCCCGTGTTTCGTCGCCGCGGGGACCTGCTGCCGCTCGTGAGCCTTGCCGAGCAGCTCGGCGGGCCGTCGGACCTGCGGCGCGTCAGCGACGAGGCGCTGCTGAACATCGTCGTGCTCCAGGCAGACGACCGGCAGTACGGCCTGATCGTCGACCGCGTCAGCGACACCGAGGAAATCGTGGTGAAGCCGCTCGGTGCGAAGCTGCGCGAGATCTCGCTCTACGCCGGGGCCACGATCATGGGCGACGGCAAGGTCGCGCTCATCCTCGACGCGCGGGGCATCGCGGAGCGCGCCGGCGTGCTCGGCGAGCGGGACGAGTCCGCGCAGCGCGCGGCGGAGCAGGCGGAGAGCGAGCGCGATCCGCGCGAGCAGACGCTGCTGCTCTTCGCGCTCGAGAACGGTCGCCACGGCGCCATCCCCCTCAACGCCGTCGCGCGCCTGGAAGAGGTCGACGCGAAGCGCATCGAGTCGGCCGGGGATCAACTCGTGATCCAGTACCGCGACGAGATCATGCCGCTGGTTCCCCTCAACGCCTCGTCCGCCGCGGCCGCCGCGAAGGCCGATGGGGATCGCGACGTGCCGCTGCAAGTCATCGTGCACGCGATCGGGCGCCGCAGCGTCGGCCTTGTGGTGGACGACATCCACGACATCGTGCGAACGAGCGTCGAGGTCGACACGTCGATGCGACGCCGCGGCACGCTCGGCTCGGTGGTCGTGGCCGGCCGCGTCACCGACCTCGTCGACGTCGCGGGCGTGATCCGCGACGCGCTGCCCGACTTCGCCGCGGAGCCAGAAGAGGAGGCGCGGCCGTGAGCACGTCGAATCGCATCTGCACGTTCTTCCTGTCGGGTCTCTATTTCGGCCTCGAAGTCGAAGAGGTGCAGGAGGTGCTGCGTTATCAGGAGATGACGCGCGTTCCCCTCGCGCCGCCCGAGGTCGACGGCCTCATCAATCTGCGCGGCCAGATCGTGGCTGCCGTCGACATGCGGAGGCGCATGGGCTTCGCGGCGCGGCCCGAGGGCGTGCTGCCGATGAACGTCGTGCTCACGCCCAAGCACGGCAGCGTCAGCTTGCTGGTCGACGAGATCGGCGGCGTCCTCGAAGTCGACGAGCAGAGCTTCGAGAGCCCGCCGCCCACGCTCGACCCCGCGCTGCGCGAGGTGATCCGCGGGGTCTACAAGCTCGAGGACCGCTTGCTGCTCGTGCTCGAGGCCGCGAAGGCGGTCGCACACGAAGCCGCCGCAGCGTCCATCCACTGATCCGAATTCCACTGACGAGGGAGATGCCATGAGCCCGAAATCGAAGAGCTCGCCGCGCGCCGGCGCCACGACGTTGTTTGCGCGCCTGGGAGGCGCGCGCGCGCTCACGGCAGTGGTCGACGCGTTCTACGAGCGGCTGCTCTCGGACGACGAGCTCGCGGGGTACTTCGCCGCGACCGACTTGGCCGCGCTGAAGCGCAGCGTCGTCGCGTTCCTCGGCCAGGCGTTCGGGGGGCCGCGCGGCTACCACGGGCCCGCGCTGCGGGCCGCTCACGCGGCACTCGCCATTCCCCACGCGCACTTCGAAGCGGCGGCCGCGCACCTTCAGGCCGCGCTCGAGGATGCGGGCGTCGCCGACAAGCTCGTGGCCGAGGTCATGACGGCGGTCGCGAAGCTCGAGCCCGCCATCGTGGTCGAAGGGTCGAGCGGCGCGCGCACGGGCGCACAGGCCGGGCCGGACTACCGGGCGCTGTTGTCGGCGGTCGAGAGCGCGCCGACCCACATCATCCTGGCCGACGCGGCCTTCAAGATCACGTACATGAATCCGGCCTCGCGCGAGACGCTCGCGAAGGTGGCGAAGTATCTCCCGGTGACGGTGGACCAGATCGTCGGCAAGTCGATCGACATCTTCCATCGCCGCCCGGAACATCAGCGCGCGATCGTCGCGGACGCCTCGCGGCTGCCACACCGCGCCACGATCGAGCTCGGGCCCGAGAAGATGGAGCTGCTCGTATCGGCGATCGTCGGCGCCGACGGGAAACGCGTTGGGACGATCGTCACGTGGGAGCTCGTGACGGAGCGCCTCAAGCTCGCGGACGAAGCGGCGCGCATTCGCGACATGCTCGAGCAGATGAACCTGAACGTGATCTTCGCCGACCAGGAGTTCACGATCCGGTACATGAATCCGGCCTCGGTGCGCACGCTGAAGCCGCTGGAAGCGCACTTGCCGTGCCGGGTCGAGGAGATCGTCGGCAAGTCGATCGACATCTTCCATCAGCGCCCCGAGCAGACCCGAAACGTCGTCGCGGGCGTGAAGCAGATGCACCGCGCGAACATCCGGCTCGGTCCCGAGATCGTGGAGCTCAACGTCTCCCCGGTCACGGACGCGCGCGGAGCGCGCGTGGGATCGATGGTCACCTGGGCCGTCGTGACCGAGCGGTTCCTGCTCGAGCAGCACCTGCCGGTGATCGGCAGCGTCCAGGCAACCGTCGAGATGCGGATGGATGGAACCGTCGAGACCGCGAACGAGAATTTCCTGCGTCTCATGGGATATTCGCTGGAGGAAGTCCGCGGGAAACACCACAGCACCTTCGTCGGCCCGCAACAGGCGGCGAGCGCCGAGTACCGCGAATTCTGGGCGAAGTTGAATCGCGGAGAGGCGCAGACCGGCGAGTACCGGCGCTTCGCGCGCGACGGCCACGAGGTGTGGATCCAGGCGATCTACGCGCCGCTCGTGGACCAGGCGGGCAAGCCGGCCAAGGTCGTGAAGTTCGCCAGCGACATCACGGCCGCGGTCCAGGTGCGCGAGGGCGTGAAGGCCGGCGTCGTCGCGATCAGCGGTACGACGACGTCGCTCTCGGGCGCCTCCGAGGAGATGAGCGCCACCAGCCAGACCCTCGCAGCGACGGCAGAAGAGACGGCGGTGCAGGCGAATGCGGTGTCCGGCGCCTCGCAGCAGGTCAGCCAGAACCTCCAGGCGGTGGCGAGCAGCGCGGAGCAGATGAACGAGAGCATCCGCGAGATCTCCACCAACACGACGGAGGCGTCGAAGGTGGCGAGCGCCGCGGTGGCGGTGGCGACCTCTACCAACGCCACGGTTCGCAAGCTCGGCGAGAGCAGCGCGGAGATCGGCAAGGTCATCAAGGTGATCACGTCGATCGCGCAGCAGACCAACCTGCTCGCGCTGAATGCGACGATCGAGGCGGCCCGGGCGGGCGAGGCCGGCAAGGGCTTCGCGGTGGTCGCGAACGAAGTGAAGGAGTTGGCGAAGGAGACCGCAAAGGCGACGGAGGACATCTCGCAAAAGATCGAAGCGATCCAGACCGACACCAAGGGCGCCGTGGATGCGATCGCCGAGATCAGTCAGATCATCAACCGCATCAACGAGATCCAGACGGCGATCGCGGCTGCGGTGGAGGAGCAGACGGCCACGACCAACGAGATCGGGCGGAGCGTCGGCATCGCATCGAAGGGCGCCGACGAGATCGCCGAGAACATCAGCGGCGTCGCGAAAGCGGCCGAGGACACGGCCCGCGGCGCCACCGACATCAACAAAGCGTCGGCGGAGCTCGCGCACATGGCGACGGACCTCCAGGACGCAGTCAATCGCCTGACCGGCAACACGGAGAATTGAGATGAAGGCACTCGTCGTCGACGACTCGCGCGCGATGCGCATGATCCTGAAGAACATCCTGCAGAAGATCGGCTTCACCGTAGAGGAGGCCGGGCACGGCAAGGAGGCGCTCGAGCGCCTCAACGCCGGCGGCCCGGTGCGGCTCGCGCTGCTCGACTGGAACATGCCCGAGATGAACGGCTTCGAGCTGCTGAAGGAGATCCGCAAGAAGCCCGAGTGGAAGGACATGGCCGTCGTGATGGTGACGACGGAGAGCGAAGTGGGTCAGATGCAGGCGGCCCTCGACGCGGGCGCGAACGAATACCTGATGAAGCCCTTCGACCGAGAGGCGCTCGCTGAGAAGCTGTCGCTGATCGGGGCGACCAGCGCATGACGAGGCCGATTCGCGTCCTGGTGGTGGACGACTCGGCGGTGGTCCGCCGCATCGTCACCAAGCTCCTCGAAGCCGAGCCCGGCATCGAGGTGGTCGGCGTCGCCCAGGACGGGAAGGTCGCGCTCGAGAAGACCGCCGCGCTGAAGCCCGACGTCGTCTCGCTCGATCTCGAGATGCCGGTGATGGACGGGCTCACGGCGCTGCCCGAGCTGCGGCGGCTGCATCCGCACGTTCCCGTGATCATCTTCAGCGCGCTGACGGAGGCCGGCGCGGAGGCGACGTTGCGAGCGCTGGCGCTCGGCGCCAGCGACTACGTGACGAAGCCGATGCAGCTCAGCACGGTCAGCGAGGCGCTCGCAGCGATCGGGGGGCAGCTCGCGGAGAAGATTCGCGCGCTGTGCCCGCGCCCTGCGTCGAGCCTGGCCGCGCGCCCGCGCCTCGTGCAGCAACCGGTGGAGTACCGGCCGTGCGGCGTCGTCGCGATCGGCTCCTCCACGGGTGGCCCCAAGGCGCTCGAGCGCGTGCTGGCCGCGCTGCCCGCGGACTTCGGCGTGCCGGTACTGATCGCCCAGCACATGCCCCCGGTCTTCACGCGCACGCTCGCGAAGAGCCTCGACGGGCGCTCCGCGCTTGCCGTTCAGGAAGCGGAGGACGGAATGCGGGTGAGCCCCGGTTCGGCGTGGGTGGCGCCCGGCGACTTCCACATGGAGCTCAAGAAGGACGAGTCCGGCGTGCACATCGCGCTCGGCAAGGGCCCGAAGGAGCATTCGTGCCGACCGGCGGTCGACCCGCTCTTTCGCAGCGCCGCCGAGATCTACGGGCCGCTCGCGCTCGGCGTGGTGTTGACCGGCATGGGCAAGGACGGGAGCGGCGGCGCGAAGGCGATTCGCGAGGCAGGCGGTCAGGTGATCGCGCAAGACGAGGCGACGTCCGTGGTGTGGGGCATGCCCGGTTTCGTCGCGGAGTCCGGTCTCGCCGATGCCGTGCTGCCGCTCGATCGCATCGCCGACGTGCTCGCCGTTTGCGCGCGCCGAGTCCCCGGGCGGAGCCCGCGATGAGCGAGGCGGACGACTTCAACTTCTTCGCCGGCTTGATCCGCGATCGCTCCGGCATCGTGCTCGAGGCCTCCAAGCGATACCTCGTGGACGCGCGCACCGGCCCCGTGATCGAAGAGTTCAAGCTGCACGACTTCCCGAGCCTGGTGAAGGCGCTTCGCGCCGGAGCAAACCCCGCCCTGCAGCAGCGCGTCGTCGAAGTGATGACGACCAACGAGACCTCGTTCTTCCGCGACATCCACCCGTTCGAGGCGTTGCGGACGACCGTGATTCCCGCGCTGCTGCGATCGCGCGCGGTCGAGCGCAAGCTGCAGATCTGGTCCGCGGCGTGCTCGTCGGGCCAGGAGCCCTACACGATCGCGATGTTGCTGCGCGAGCACTTTCCCGAGCTCGCGAAGTGGACGGTGAGCATCGTCGCGACGGATCTGTCGGATCAGATGCTCGCGCGCGCGCGCGCCGGCTCGTTCAACCAGATCGAAGTGAATCGCGGACTGCCCGCGGCGCTGCTGGCGAAGTACTTCAAGAAGGTCGGCGTGCGCTGGGAAATCTCCCGCGAGCTGCGCGAGTCGATCGACTTCCGGCCGCTCAACCTGATCGAGGGCTGGCCGAGTCTTCCGCCGGCGGACGTGGTGTTCATTCGGAACGTGCTGATCTACTTCGACAACGACACGAAGAAGAAGATCCTCGCGCGGGTACGGAGCGTGATGAACCCAGGCGGGTACCTGTTCCTGGGTGGCGCCGAGACGACGCTCAACCTCGACGACAACTTCAAGCGGCTCAGCGTCGGGAAGACGGGCTGTTATCAGGTCACCGGAGGCTGACGTCATGCCCTTCAATCGAGACGACATCGATGCGGTGGTGCAGGGCGTGTGGAGCACGATGCTGTTCGCGGAAGTCGAGCCGAGGGGCCACTCCTCCTCGGATGCGCCCGGCGGGTCCGTGCTGCGCGGCACCGTCTCCATCTTCGGCGACTGGAGCGGAACGCTCGCCGTCGATCTGACGCTCGCGCAGGCCCACGGAGCGGCGTGCGCCATGCTCGACATGAAGCCCGGCGAGACCTCGGACGACGACGCGCGCGAGATTGCGAGCGAGCTCACCAACATCATCGGCGGAAACGTGAAGGCGCTGCTGCCGGAAGGGGCTCGCCTCGGGCTGCCGAGCGTCGAGCTCCACGCCGCCAGCGAGTGGCCGCCGTGCTTGCCGGGTGAGATCGCACGCCACGCCTTCGCGTGGGACGGCGCCGTGTTCTGGCTTTCCATCGCAGCCGCGTGACACAGGGAACGGGAGACGGGCGATGATCGATCTCGATCAGTTGGTGCGCGATGCGAACTCGCTCGACCCGCTGCCGCAGTCGGCCGCGCGATTGGCCCGCGTGTTGAGCGGGGACGACTGGTCCGTCGAGGACGTCACCGGGGCCATCGCGCACGATCCTGCGTTGACCGCGCGCGTGCTGCGCGCCGCGAATTCCGCGATCTACGCCAGCGGCGGACGGGGCTCGGCATCGCTCGACCAGGCCGTGATGCGCATGGGCTCGGGCATGATCGTGACGCTCGTGATCACCCCGGCGATGCGCGGCGTGATGCGCGCGGTGCCGGCTGGCGCGCTTTCGCGGCCGATCTGGGAGCACTCGATCGCGGCCTCGCTGGCCGCCGACCTGATGCGCCTCGTCACGCGCGAGCCGATTCCCGCGGAGGCGACGTCCGCGGCGTTGCTGCACGACCTCGGACGCGTCGTGCTCGCGCGCCGCATCGACGCGCGCTCCGCACGACAGATCGAGGAGGCGCAGCGCGGCGGGGTGGATCCGCGAGTCGCTGAACGCGAAGTGTTGGGCGTCGACCACGCCGAGGTGGGGGCGGTGATCGCGCAGCGCTGGAGTCTTCCGCACGATCTCGTCGACGCGATTCGCACGCATCACGATCCGAGCGAGGCCGGAGGCGCGTCGCGCCGACTTGCGGACGTGATCGCGATCGCGGACTGGACGGCGCGCACGGGCGGTCACGAAGGGGGGGAGGGCGCGCCGCCGGAGCTCGCGCCTGAATCGCTGGATCGCCTCGGGCTCGACAAGAAGGCGCTCGGCGAGCTTGGGGAGCTCGTTGGCGAGCGGTTCCGCGAGGTCCTCGCTCTTTACGAATGAGGCGTGGTTGCTGGGCGCGAAGCGCCCTCCGCGCCCGCGCTCTGCCCGCGCTCGACACACCGCCACACCGCTTCGATCAGCTGCGCATACCGGAAGGGCTTCTCGAGCACGACCACGTCGACGCGATCCTCGGGCAGGCGGTCGACGGCGCCGGAGCACACCACGACCTCGAGGCCCGGCTGCGCCTCACGCAGCTCGTCGATCAGCGCGAGACCGTCGGCGTCGGGCATGACGAGGTCGACGATCGCGCAGTCGAGCTTCACGCCCGACGCGATCGCGGCGCGCATCGTCGCGGCGTCGCCCGCCTCGAGCACCTCGAAGTTCGCGAGCCGAAGCATCGCTGCGCTCACGCGGCGGACGGCGTCGTCGTCGTCGACCATCAGGATCGTACCGCCGCCCGTCCGCGGCCCCGCGTTCCGAGACTCGCGGATGAGTCGCTCCGCGCTGACGATCTGCTCGGGCAGCAGCGGGATTCCGATGCGGAAGACGGTCCCGCCCGCCGGGGTCGCGTCGACGACGATGCGCCCCTGGTGCCGCGTGATGACGCTGCGCACGACGGCGAGGCCGAGGCCGTGGCCGGTGGTCTTCGTGGTGTATGCGGGCTCGAACAGGCGCCGGCGCGTCTCGTCGTCCATGCCCGGCCCATCGTCGGATACTTCGATCACCGCGAAGTCCGCGGGGCCGTCGTCCGTCTCCGCGCGCGTGCGGCTCGTCTGGATCGAGATCCTTCCCGCGCGCGGGCCGATCGCCTCCCCCGCGTTCGTGACGAGGTTGAGCAGCACTTGGCGAATCTGGGTGGCGTCGCCGTCGACCCACAGGGACGCTTCGGCGGGCGTGAAGTCGACGCGCACGCTGCGCGGCACGGCGCTGCGCAGCAAACCGGCGACGCCGCCGATCACGGCGTTCAGGTCGCACGGTGCGAACGAGAGCGAACGCCGGCCGGTGATCGCGATCAGCTGGCGTGCGAGGTCCGCCGCGTGGCGGCTCGCCGTGACGACTTCTGCGAGCTGCGAGCGGATCGGCGAGTCCGGCGGAAACTGTTCGGCGATCAGGTCGGTCACGCCCAGGGACACGGTCAACAAGTTGTTGAAGTCGTGCGCGATGCCGGCCGCGAGGACCGCGAGGTTGCCCTCGCTGAGCGAGTCCTGCGACGGTTCCTCTTCGTCGACCGGCAGCTCGCCCGCGCTGGCCAGCTCCTCCGAGACGTCGCGGATCACGGCGATCACCCGCGCGCTTCCACCCTCCGGCGAGTAGACCACCGAGCGGGCCTCGACGAAGCGCCAGCTCTCGTCGGTGCCCCGCCACCGGTAGAGCATCGGCTCGAGCTTCGGCGCCTGCGACGGCGCCGCGAGCAGTCGGCGTGCGCGCTCGATGTCGGTCGGGTGGAGATGCTCGAAGACGCTCCGCCCCTCGAGCGGCGCGCCGGCGCCACGCCACGTGGGGGGTAGCGGCGTCGCCGCGACGATCACGCCGTCCTGCGTCACTTCGAGCACGGCATCGACGAGGCTGCCCGCGAGACTCGACAGGGCCCGTGCCCGCGCCGTCACCGCCGGGGGCTGCTCCGGCGACGCCTCGTCCTGGTAGAGCAGGAACCCGCGCCGCTCGCCCGAGGCCGTCGTGTACCACTCGCCCGAGCTGACGAGGCTGCGGGTACGTCCCGCGGCGTCGACCAGGCTCACGCGGTAGGTCGCGAGCGTCCCTTGGGTCTCGATGAAGCGTACGATCGCGCGATGTGCCGCGCTGAGCGCCTGCGGATCGGACGCGAGCATGCGGCTCACGACATCCCGCATCGGGACGCCGACGAGGTCCTTCGGGGGGATCCCGAGCTCGAGCGACTTCTCGCCGATGTACGTGATGACGCCCTCGGGATCGATCTCGCAGACGAAGCGCGCCGAGTGACGCGCGAACGCTTCGAAGCGCGATTGGGTGTCGGCGAGCGTGTCGCGCGCGGCGTCGACGCGGCCGAGGTGTTGGGATTGGCAGGCGATGAGCGGCTGCCCGGCGACTTTCCAGAAGCGCGCTTCGAACGCCAGGCGCCCGTGGGGATGCTCGACCACACCGCTGCGCACGAACTCGCTCGCGCCTTCGAGGAGCTGCTTTGCCAGGGCGAGGTAGTCCGCAGACTGGGTGCCCATCAACTCGAGGCAACTCCGGCCGACCGCTTCGCGCG
This sequence comes from uncultured Spirochaetales bacterium, assembly GCA_964501435.1. Lineage (GTDB taxonomy): Bacteria > Myxococcota_A > UBA9160 > UBA9160 > UBA6930 > VGRF01. The sequence continues at coordinate 22,638 of CAZCTH010000037.1, forward strand.
GCCTCCCGAACTGCGCGGCGAGCTCGTCCGTCACCTCGCCGAACGCGGCGACGCAGATCCCGGCCTCGTCGAACACGAGGATCGGTCGGTTCGCCGTGCTGGCGAGGACCCCCGCCGCGAGCTTCGCGAGATCCAAACTAGCTCCTAGGTTCGAAGGAGATCGCGGCCCGCGCGAGAGAGTGCCGCATTCCACGGGGGAAAGAAGCAAGCATCCTTGCGCCCGCGGAGCTTGGTCGCGTTCGAGGGAATTGCAAGCCACGCCCTGCGCGAACCCGTAGAAGTACGAATGGATTCACCCGCCCGCCGCGCCGAACGGACGGACGGGGGGTGGCATGTCGTCCGCAGCGCCGACACAAGCGCCGAGATCCGTCCGCGAGAAGGCGCTCGCCGTGAACCTCGACGCGAGGCGTTATGGGGCGTTCGCGGAGATCGGTGCCGGCCAGGAGGTCGTGCGCTGGTTCTTCCGCGTGGGCGGCGCCGCCGGCACCGTCGCGAAGAGCATCTCCGCCTACGACATGACCGTGAGCGACGCGATCTACGGACCGTGCCCGCGCTACGTCTGCCGCGAGCGCCTGCAGTCGATGCTCGACCACGAGCAGGAGTTGCTGCGATCTCGCCTCGCCGAGCGTCGCGGCGCCGAGACGGCGTTTTTTGCGTTCGCGGACACGGTGAAGGCGAAGAGCTTTCGGGGCGCCGGCGAGTGTCACGGGTGGATGGGCATCGCATTCCAGGCCGAGCCGCAGGAGCCCGAGAGCCAGATCGTGCTGCACGTGCGCCTGCTCGACGCCGAGGTCCAGCAGCAGCAGGAGGCGCTCGGCATCGTCGGCGTGAACCTCGTCTACGGCGCCGCGTTCCTGCACCACGATCCCGACGCGCTGCTCGAGTCGCTGCTCGACGACCTCTCGGTGCAGCGCATCGAGGTCGACCTGATCGAGTTCTCGGGCCACCGCTTCCGCAACCTCGACAACCGCGTGATGAGCTTGCGCCTCGTGCAGCTCGGCTTGACGGGGGTCGCGGCGTTCGGGCCGGACGGCGAGGTGCTCTTGCCCTCGGAGCTGCTGCGCGGCAAGCCCGTGCTCGTGGAGCGCGGGCGCTTCCGGCCCGTGATGCGGGTGCACCTCGACATGCTGCGCTGCGCCAGTGCGCGCTTCCGCGAGGCGACGGGCGGCGACGAGCCGATCGCGCTCGCCGAGATCACGATGCGCAACCTGCTCTCCGAGGGCGACATCGACCTGCGCGACTTCCTCGACCGCGCCGACGCGCTCGCGGCGATGGGCTACCGCGTGCTCGTCTCCGACTACTTCGAGTATTGGCGCCTCGCCGCCTATCTCTCGCGCCACACGAATCGCCAGATCGGCGTCGTGATGGGCGCGAATGCGCTGCGGGAGCTGTTCGACGAGCGCTTCTACGACGGGCTCGAGGGAGGGATCCTCGAGGCGTTCGGGCGCCTCTTCCGCAACGACCTGCGCATCTTCGTGCACCCGTACCTGGAGCCCGAGCGCGGGGTGGTGGTCGATGCGACGACGCTCGAGCTGCCGGCCGCGATCCGGCAGCTCCACCGCTTCTTGTGCGAGCGCGGCTCGCTGGTTCCCCTCACCGGCTACGACCCGTCGCTGCTGCGCCACTACTCGCCCGACGTGCTCGACGCGATTCGCAAGGGCGACGGCGGGTGGGAAGAGGCGGTGCCGACGAAGGCCGCCCGCGTGATCCGCGCGCGCGGATTGTTCGGCTACTCGAGCCAGCGCCGAGGTGGCGAGTGACGACGCACTGGCTCGGCGTCGCGTCCTTCGCGCTCACGCTGATCATGTTCGCGGCGCCGCCGGCGCTGATCGCCTGGTGGTGGTGGAAGGACCGCCGCCAGACGCAGCACGCCGTGCTGCGCGCGTTCCCGCTGCTCGGACGCATCCGCTACCTGCTCGAGCACGTCGGCCCCGAGCTGCGCCAGTACCTCTTCGACGGCGACCTCGCGGGCAAGCCGTTCTCGCGCAACGACTTCCTCTCCGTCGTCTTCGCCTCGAAGTATCTCAACACGCTGATCTCGTTCGGCTCGAAGCGCGACTTCGACCAGCCGGGCTGGTACCTGCGCAACGCGCTGTTCCCGACGCTCGCTGCGCAGCTCGAGGTCGATCAGCGCGCGCGCCTCGCGACGCGCCGCTACGTCGTCGACAGCGAGGGGCTCTTTCATCGCGCCGAGCGGCTGCAGGACCTCACGGTGGCGCCGTGGACGCTCTCGGACGCCCACGCCATCCGCATCGGCGACGGTCTCGCGAGCCCGTGGGACGTGCGCGGGCAGATCGGCGTGTCGGGCATGTCGTACGGTGCGCTCGGCAGCCACGCGATCCGCGCGATCTCCGAGGGCGTCGCGATGGCGACCGGGAGCTGGATGAACAGCGGGGAGGGCGGGCTCTCGGAGCACCACCTCGCCGGCGGCGGCGATCTGATCTTCCAAATCGGGCCGGGTTGCTTCGGGGTGCGCTCGCCCGACGGTCGCTTCGACTGGGACCTGTTGCGCGAGAAGGCCGCGCTGCCGCAACTGCGCGGCTTCGAGCTGAAGCTGCACCAGGGCGCGAAGATCCGCGGTGGCCACCTCGAAGGCAGCAAGGTGACCCCGGAGATCGCGGCGATGCGCGGCGTCGAGGCCTGGAAGTCGGTGGATTCGCCGAACCGCTTCCCGTTCCTCGACAGCCTCGACGCGCTGCTCGACCACGTCGCCCGCATGCGCGAGACGGGCGGCAAACCGGTCGGCGTGAAGGTCGTCGTCGGCGGTCCCGGCGACGCGGACGCGCTCGCGGCGGCGATGGCGCGCCGCGGCGACGGCCCCGACTGGATCACCGTGGACGGCGGCGAAGGCGGCTCGGGCGCGACGTATCAGGAGATGGCGGACAGCGTCGGCCTGCCCGTGCGCTCGGCGATCGTGCTGCTCGACGACGCGCTGCGCGCGCACGGCGTGCGCTCGCGGGTGCGCGTGATCGCCTCGGGCAAGCTCTTCTCCGCGGACCGCGCGGCCCTCGCGATCGCGCTCGGCGCCGACCTCGTGCAGGTGGCGCGCGCGTTCATGATCTCGGTGGGCTGCATCCAGGCCCAGAAGTGCCACACCAATCAATGCCCGGCCGGCGTCGCGACCACCGACCCGAAGCGCATGCGCGCGCTCGCGGTCGAGGAGAAGCGCTGGCGCGCGATGAACTTCGTGATCACGATGCGCGCTGGCCTCACGTCGCTCGCCGCGGCCGCGGGGCTCGCCTCGCCGACGCTCTTCGAGCGGCGCCACGCGGTCTACCGCGACGCGCTCGGCCGGGTGCTCGGCGCCGACGCGCTGTTCCCGTTGCCCCGAGCCGGCGAGAGCGAGAGCGCGCGGGTCGAGCGCGCGGCGAGCGAGGCGATTCGCGCCGCGCGCCTCGCGGCGAGCTGAGCGCGCTACTCGGAGAAGTCGTCGAACTCGCGCAGCCACTCGACTGCGCCGACGTAGGCCTCGGGCAAGCCGTCGCCGCGCGCGTCGAGCGTCTCGGAGATCTCCTCGATCGCGCTCCAGTCGCCGCGCTCCCAGGCGACGGCGCAGAGCAGCGGCGCGGTGAGCGCGGAGGCCTGGCGGCGCAGCGCGCCCTCGAGATCGGGGGCGAACGAGAATTGTTGGAGGATCTCCTCCATCGGACGGCCGAGCAGCGCGTCGAGCTCGGAGAACAGGCCGATCAGGAACAGGTCCGTCTCCCGCCCGCGCAGGCCGAAGGTCGGCGCGGCCTCCTCGCAGAAGCGCGCGCGCAGCAGCGCGGCGCGCACCAGCTCCGCGGGGCGGTCCTTCGAGAGGCCCGCGAGCACGAGCAGGGCGACCCACTTCCGCACCTCGTCGAGCCCGAGCATCGTGAGCGCGTGGCGCAGCGACGTGAGCGGCACCTTCTTGCCGAACACGGCCGAGTTCGCGCGCCGCAGGATCTTGTAGGTGAGGGCGAGGTCGCGGCGCACGAGGTCCTCGATCGTGCGCAGGTCGCACGAGGGCGACCCGACGGATTCGAGGATGCGCAGATGCGAGGGCTCGAAGCCGCGCAGCTCGCGCGTGGCGGTGAGCGTTGGCCGGCTGAAGAAGAAGCCCTGGAACAGGTCGTAGCCGGCGAGCAGGCCATCGTGGAAGTCGGCGACGCTCTCGACCTTCTCCGCGAGCAGCTTCGCGCCGTACGGGCGCAGGCGTTTGGTGGCGTCCACGCGATCGCGCCCGCGCGTCGCGAGGAAGTCGAGCTTCACGATGTCCGCGATCTCGACGAGCGGGCGCCACGGCTCGCTCCAGGCAAAGTCGTCGAGGGCGATCGTGTAGCCGGCGGCCTTGAGCTCGCGGCAGGCGCGCACGACCTCGGCGTTCGGCTCGACCGTCTCGAGGATCTCCACCACCAGCGAGCCCGGCGGGAGCATCAGCGGCACGCGGTCCAGCAGCGGCTCCTGGGAGAAGTTCACGAACGCGGGCAAGCCGTCCGTGAGGGTGTCGAGCCCGATCATCAGGAACGAGTCGGCGATCACGCTCGTGGTGGCGCGGGTGACCGAATCGCAACGGAAGACGTTCTCGGGCCCGTCTCGGAACAAGAGCTCGTAGGCGACGACTTTCTGGTCGCGGTCGAAGATCGCCTGGCGCGCGACGTAGTTCGCTTTCAAGAGGTGGGGTGACTCCGCTGGCGCGAGTCTCATCGGCTGCGTCGCGATTCCTCCACATCCGCAGAAACACGGAGATGCGACTTTCGCCATAACATCTCGAAATGTTTCGAGGAATCTCCTCAATCGCCGCCGCCGACGGCCGATTCGAACGAACGGGCCACCGATCTTTCGAACCGGAGCGCGGCCATGTTCGGAAAACATCTCGTCGAGCGGGGGCTGCTCACCGAGCGCCAGCTGCTGCAGGCGCTCGAGCACCAGGAGTCGATGCGCCCGTCGATCGGGCGCCTCGCCTTCGAGGAGCGGGTGCTGACGCTCGACCAGGTGGTCTCGGTGATCGACCGTCAGGCTGGGAGCTCGCTGCGCTTCTGCGCGCTCGCCGTCGAGATGGGCCTGATGACCCCGGAGCAGCGCGACGCGTTGCTCGAGCGTCAGCAGCGCGCGCGGCTCCCGCTCGGGCAGGTGATCGCGTCACTCGGCCTGGTGGCCGCGGACGTGCTCGAGGAAGAGCTGAACGCGTACCTCGCGAAGAAGGCCGCGGAGCAGTAGGCAGCGCTCGCGTCGCGCGGCGCTCACTCGCCGGCGGGCGCCGCGGGGCCCGGCAGTGGCTCGGCCACGGGCAACGGCGCATCCGTCGTGATCTCGGACGAGGGCAGCGGCGCGGGGGACGGCGCGGGCGCAGGCGCGGGCGGAGGCGCCGCGAACAGCTCGCCGTTGGTCGAGATGCGCGCCGACGAGATGCCGCCCTCGCGCTTGATCGTCGCCTCGGTGGCCTTGTTCAGCACGACGATCGCGATGCGGCGGTTGCTGGGATCGTTCGGCGCCTCGGGGCGCAGCGGCAGGGCCGAGCCGACTCCGACGACGCGCAGCACCTTGTCCTCGCGCATCCCGCCGCTCACGAGCTCGCGGCGCGCCGCGTTGGCGCGGTCGGCGGAGAGCTCCCAGTTGCCGAAGCTCGTGCCGCCGCCCGGGTACGGCAGCGCGTCGGTGTGACCCGAGATGCTCACCTTGTGGGCGGTCTCGTTGAGCCCCTTGCCCACCGCGCGCAACAGCTCCGTGGCGTACGGCTGGAGCTTGCTCGACCCGGACTCGAACATCGGCCGGTTCTGCGAGTCGACGAGCTGGATGCGCAGGCCCTCGCTCGTGAGGTCGAGCAGGAGCTGGTCGCGGTACTGGCTCAGCAGGGAGTCCGCGTCGATCGTGTCCTCGATGTCGCGCATCAGGCTCTCGAGCCCCGCGGCCTCGCGGCGCTCGATCTCGGTGCGCGCCTGCGCCTGGTCGGAGCCCTTCATGTCGTGGCCCTCGACCACGATCAGGTCCATGCCTGCGGCCGGCAGGACCGAGGGCGTCTGGTCCGATCCCCCGTCGAGGCCGTTCGTGCCCATGATCGCTTCGATGAGCGGCTGCTGGAAGTAGCGCGCGATCTCCTCGCGCTCTTCCTTCGGCTTCGACGAGAGCAGCCACATCAGCAGGAAGAACGCCATCATGGCGGTCACGAAGTCGGCGTAGGCGATCTTCCACGCACCGCCGTGGTGGCCGCCGGCCACCTTCTTGATGCGCTTGATGACGATCGTCGGGCTGCCGTCGGCCACGCAGGCTCCTACGCGGCTTTCTTCTGCTTGACGTGCGCTTCGAGCTCGGCGAACCCGGGGCGCTCGGTCGAGTAGAGCACCTTGCGGCCGAACTCGACGGCCAGCGCGGGCGCGTAGCCTTGGAGGCTCGCGAGCAGCGTCACCTTGATCGTCTGCAGCATCTTGGTCGCTTCGGCGGCGCCGACCTCGAGCATGGAGGCGAGCGGCGCCACGATGCCGTACGAGAGCAAGATGCCGAGGAACGTTCCGACGAGGGCGTGGGCGATCAGCAGGCCGAGCTCTTCGGGCGGCAGGTGCAGCGATTCCATCGTGTGCACCACGCCCATGACGGCCGCCACGATGCCGAAGGCCGGCAGGCCGTCGGCGATCTTCTGCACCGCGTGCGCGGGGCCCTCCGCCTCGTGGTGGTGGGTTTCGATCTCGCTGTCCATCAGCGCTTCGATCTCGATCGCGTTCAGGTTGCCGCTCGCCATCAGGCGCAGGTAGTCGGTGATGAAGTGGACGGCGTGATGGTCCGCCATCACGCGGGGAAACTTGCTGAACAGCGCGCTCGACTCGGGCTGCTCGATGTCGCGCTCGATCGAGAGGAAGCCCTCCTTGCGCACCTTCATCAGGATCTCGTACAGGAGCGCCATCAGCTCCATGTACAACTCCTTCGTGTACTTCGAAGGCTTGAACAGCGTGGGCATCGCGGCGCCGACGGACTTCAGCGTCTTGAGTGGGTTCGCCGCGATGAACGCGCCGAGCGCGGCGCCGCCGATCATCAGCAACTCGAGCGGCTGCATCAGCGCGCCGAGGTGACCGCCGGCCAGCACGAAGCCGCCGAAGACGGCGCCCATGGCGATCACGTACCCGATCAGAATGAACATCGAGGAACTCCCGGGAACGAGCGAGAGGCGTGCGAGCGCTGGCGAGGGCGTCGGCGCTCAGGCCGTCTCGAAGCGACGGCTCCCGGAGTCGTTCGCGTCGCCGTAGCGGGCGGGAGTGACCGTCTCGGGCAACGCTTCCTTCGCGCGCGCCGGGAACACGACGCGGTACTGCTTGCGCGAGATGCGCAGCGCGCGAAGGATCGCGCGCTTGGTCTCGAGCCGGCACTCGTGGCCGGACTCGACGCTCCAGATCGTGCGCAGCGAGACGCGCGCCCGCTTCGCGAGCTCTTCGCGGCTCATCAGGCGCTCTTCGCGGAGCGATCGCACCAGGTTCGCGTGCGACGCCTCGTTGCTTCCGAACTCGTCCATGGCTCCCCTCCGAGCAGTTGCCGCCGATCTGCACCGGCGTTGCGAGGCTCTTCGGAGACGTGCGGAAGGGCGCGGAGTCGGGGGACTACCGGGTCGCGTCGTGGAAAATACGGGGGTGGGGCGGGGTGCGACGGCGTTCGCCCGAGCCCAGGGACGTTGGTTCACGAACGGGCTCAGCGCTCCGCGAGGAAATGCAGCACCGCGGCGTTCAGCTGCTGGGCCGCTTCGGCCATCACGAGGTGCGCGCCGTAGAGCGTCGCGAGGCGTGCGTTCGGCAGCTCGTCGGCGAGCTCGCGGTGCAGCTTCGGCGGGGTGAGTTGATCGTTCCGGCCGCACAGTACGAGCGTGCGGTGCGGAACGCGCCGCAGCTGGTCGAGCACGTCGTGGCCGAGGCACGCGTCGCACTGGCGGACGAGCAGGTCGCCCGACGCGGTCGCGCCGTCGCCCGGGAAGCTCGCCGACATCGCCTCGATCAGGTCGCGCTGCTCGAGCGTCTCGTCCTGCAGCGTCCAGAGCAGCCGCTCGCGCACGAAGATCTCGCGCGACACGCCGGTGCGCGCCATCTCGCGCCACTTCTCGAGCAAGAGGCGCCGCTTCGCGTCGGGCCGCGCCCACGTGCCGACGAGGATCAAGCGGCCGAGCAGGTCGCCGTGACGCAATGCGAACTGCTGCGCCGCCATGCCGCCGAGGAACGCCCCGAGCACGTGCGCCTGCGTGAGACCGAGCGCGCGCAGCAGCGCCGCGAGATCGTCCGCGAGGTCCGCAGTGCTGAACGGCCCGCCCGGATCCTCCGACTCGCCGACGCCGCGGTTGTCGAAGATCAGCGTGCGATGCCGCTGCGCGAAGTCCGGCACCTGCAGCGGCAGCCAGCCCTTGCACGACCCGCCCATCCCCATCACGAGCACGAGCGGCGTCCCCGACGCAGGCCCATGCGACTCGTAGTAAACCTTCCGCCCGCGGACCGCGATCACCGGCATGCCGCGATTCTACGTCTCGCCGCGCCATTCCGAGAGCGAAACCACGGCAGCCCGATGCCGCCGTGGTTTCGCTCCCGCCAAAGAGAATCGCTGGTGCTGCTCGGACCGCACCGCCGAGGAGCGCCTTGGGTCGGCCGGGCCGCGGCGGCGAAGTCGAGCGCAGCTCGGCCCCGCATCCAAGCAGCGCCACGCTCCGCGTCGACGCGTTCGCCCAACCGGTCGGGACGCCCGCAGAGCGGGGCCGACAGCGAGCCATGAGCCGCCGCGGCCCGGCCGGCCCAAGGCGCGGCGCCGCTTTACCGCCCGAGCTTCTTCAGATCCGACAGCACCAGCTTCGCCACGTGTTTCAGCGTCTCGAACACGCCCGTGCCGCTCTGCGCACACGCCTCGAAATCGGGCACGCCCATCGGATTGAGCACGCGCCGCATCTCTTCGAGGGGCGCCGCGTTCGGCAGATCGCGCTTGTTGTACTGGATCACGAACGGGATCTTGTCGAGCTCGTAGCCCTGGTCCTTCAGATTGATGCGCAGGTTGTCCATGCTCTCGAGGTTGGCTTCCATGCGCTCGATCTGGCTGTCGGCCACGAACACGACGCCGTCCACGCCCTTCAGGATCAGCTTGCGGCTCGCGTCGTAGAACACCTGCCCCGGGACGGTGTAAAGGTGGAAGCGCGTCTTGAAGCCGCGGATCTGGCCGAGCGCGAGAGGCAGGAAGTCGAAGAACAGCGTCCGCTCGGTCTCGGTCGCGAGCGAGATCATCTTCCCCTTCAGGTCGGGGTTCGTCTTGGTGTAGATCCACTGCAGGTTCGTGGTCTTGCCGCACAGGCCCGGACCGTAATAGACGATCTTGCAGTTGATCTCGCGGGACGAGTAGTTGATGAAGGACATGGGGTGGGTCGGGCCTAATCGCTGAAGAGGTTGTCGATGTCGTCGTCCGTGATCTCGGCGAACGGCGACGAGCCGCTGGCCGCCTCGGCTTCGGCCTTCTTCTGGAGGTCCTCGAACACACGGTTCATGTCCGCGGTGGCCTTCTTCACGCGCAGGCGCACGAGCCCGAGCGAGCTGCGCTCGTCGAACACGACCACGAGGATCCACTTGTTCGCGACCATCGTGATGTGAAGGTTGTCCTTCACGCCCTGATGGAAGTGCACCGGGAAGTCCTGCTCGCCGATGATCTTGGCGAGGCCGCCGGTCGCGGCGATCGAGCCCGCGACGAGCGACGCGAGGCTCGTGGTGTCGATGCCGCGCACTTCGCCGGCCTCGGCGATCAGCTGCCCGTTGCGGTCGACCACGAACACGCCCTTGGCGTTCGCTTCCCGCACCAGGCGACCGATCACGACGAGGATCTTCTTGTGATCCTCTTCGTACATCACCATCTGCGTGTCCATCATGCGCTCACCCGCAGCTTTCGTCGGCCGGCAAGAGCGTTGCCAAGTCTTCGGGGTCGCAGGCGCTCCGGCCCGCGGGCGTAGTTAGCGCCCGTGCACCGGCCCCGCATCCCGCGTTGTCGTTCGTTTCGGCCGGGACGCGGGCCGCCTTGAGGCGTCCGACCGGCGATTTCGCGCCCGGGAAGGAATAGATTCGCGTCATGGCGCTCGACTTCGTGCTTCGCGGCGGCTCGCTGATCGATGGGACGGGGGCGCCCGCGCGCTCGGGCGACGTGGCGATCGCGGGCGACCGCATCGTCGCGATCGGGCGCGTCCCGGAGCGGGGCGCCCGGGAGATCGATGCTTCGGGCTGCTGGGTGACGCCCGGCTTCGTGGACATCCACACCCACCTCGACGCCCAGCTCGCTTGGGACCCCCTCGGCACGTCCTCGTGCTGGCACGGTGTCACCTCGGTCGTGATCGGGAACTGCGGCGTGACGTTCGCCCCCGTGCGACCGCGGGACCGCGAGACCCTCGCGCGCATGATGGAGTCCGTGGAGGACATCCCCGCGGAGAGCATCCTCTCGGGCCTGCCCTTCGACTGGGAGGGCTACGGCGGCTTCCTCGACTGGCTGGAGCGCGTGCCGAAGGGCCTCAACGTGGGCGGCATGGTCGGCCACTGTGCGGCGCGGTACTACGCGATGGGCGAGCGCAGCCTCGACCCGGACGCGGCGCCGAGCGCGGAGGAGCTCGCGACCCTGACGCGCAGCGTGGACGACGCCCTCGCGGCCGGCGCCCTCGGCTTCTCGTCCTCGCGCACGCTGCGGCACAAGGTGCCCGATGGCCGCTACGTCCCCGGGACGTTCGCGGCCGAGGGCGAGCTGCTCGCCGTGGCGGACGTGCTCGCGCGCCGCGGCGGCCGCGTGTTCGAGGTGGCGCCGCGCTTCGACGGCGACGGCCCCGCGGAGCCCCGCGTCGAGAGCGAGCTCGCCTGGATGGAAGCCGTCTCGCGACGCTCCGGCGGCGTCCTCACGTTCAACCTGTCGCAGACGCGCGCCCAGGGCGAGCACTGGCGGCTCGCGCTCGCGCGCGCGAAGCAGGCGAACGCGCGCGGCGCGCGCATCCGCCCGCAGACCGCGCCGCGCTTCATCGGCGTGCTGACGGGCATCGCGCACCGCACGCCCTTCGACTTCCATCCGAGCTGGGCGGCGCTGCGCCCCCTCGACCTCGCGGCGCGGCTCGCTGCGCTGCGCGACCCCGCGCACCGCGCGCGCCTCGTCGCCGAGGCGAAGGGCGAGCGCGCGAGCCTCGCGCCGTGGTTCGTGCTGAACGGCCCGAGCGGCGAAGCCCGCTACGACTGCCGGCCCGAGAACGCGCTGCTCGCGGTGGCAGAACGCCGCGGCGTGCTCCCGGTCGAGGCGTTCATCGATCTCGCGCTCGAGACCGAGGGACGGCTGCTGCTCTGCCTCCCGTTCCTCAACCAGGAGGAGCGCGCCGTCGGCGAGATGCTCGCCGACGACGTCGTGCTGATGGGGCTCGCTGACGCCGGCGCCCACGTCGGCCTCACCATGGACGCGAGCGCACCGACCTACCTGCTCACCCACTGGGTGCGCGAGCGCGGGGCGCTGACCCCCGAGCGTGCGATCCAGCGCCTCACGAGCGACACCGCCCGTGCCTTCGGCATCGCGGGGCGCGGCGAGCTGCGTGAGGGCGCGTTCGCCGACCTGAACGTGATCGACCCGGCACGCCTCGCGCTGCCCGTGCCCGCATTCCTGCACGACTTCCCGAACGGCGCGGGCCGCTTCGCGCAGCGCGCCTCGGGCTACGTCGCCACGTTCGTGAACGGGGTGCCGTTCCTGGAGGGCGGCGCACACACGGGCGCGCTCGCCGGCCGCGTGCTCCGCGCCGGCGTTGCGTAGTTCGCGCCAGACGCCGCGGGGCCGAAGGCGCTAATCGTTCGCGCAAGCGAGGTGCGCATGGCGAGCGGCGAGGTCGCGCTGGTGATGAGCGGCGGCGGTGCGCGCGCCGCTTATCAGGTCGGATTCCTGCGCGCGCTCGCGCGGCGCCTGCCGGACTTCGCGCCGCCGATCCTGACGGGCGTCTCCGCGGGCGCGATCAACGCCGCCTTCCTCGCCGGCCAGACGAGCTCCTTCGCGGCGAGCGTCGAGGCGCTGACGAAGCTCTGGAGCACGCTCACCGTCGACCAGGTGTTCTACGTGGACGCGCTGCGCCTCGCGGGCCGCGTGCTGCGCACCGGCGCGAAGCTCACCAGCGGCGGCGCGATCGACGTGCACCGGCCCTACTCGCTGGTCGACACCACCCCGCTGCGCAACTTCCTCAACGTCGCGCTGCACGCCGACGACGGCGTGCTGCCTGGCGTCGCGCACAACCTCGCGCTCGGCCGGCTGCGCGCGCTCGCGATCACCGCGTCGAGCTACACGACGGGCCAGTCCGTGACGTTCGTGCAGGGCAAGTCGGCCGAGACCTGGGAGCGCGCCGACCGCAAGAGCGTCGCGACGGCGATGCGCGTCGACCACGTGATGGCGTCGTCGGCGCTGCCGCTCTTCTTTCCGGCGATCCCGGTGGACGGTCACTATTACGGCGACGGCGGCATCCGGCTCACGGCGCCGCTCTCGCCGGCGGTCCATCTCGGCGCGACGCGCGTGATCGCGATCTCGACGCGCTACGCGCGCAGCGCCGAGGAGGCGAGCCAGGCGGTCACCGACGGCTACCCGCCGATCGCGCAGATGCTGGGCGTGCTCTTCAACGCGGTGTTCCTCGATCTCGTCGACGCCGACGCGCTGGCGCTGCAGCGCATCAACGAGATGATCGACCGCATGCCGCCCGAGCAGCGCACGACGCTGCGGCGCGTCGAGCTGCTGCAGCTGCGGCCCTCCCGCGACCTCGGCAAGCTCGCGAGCGAGTACGAGGCGGAGCTGCCGAGCGCGTTTCGATTCTTCACGCGCGGCCTCGGCACGAAGCAGACGCGCTCGAACGACGTGCTCTCCATGGTGATGTTCCAGCCCAACTATCTGTCGCGGTTGATCGAGCTCGGGGAGGCGGATGCGGAGATGCGGGCCCCGGAGATCGAGGCGTTTCTCGGGGGGTGAGGAGTTGGGGCGGGCAGCGCGGCCGCGGCGGGGCCGGGGGCGCGCTCCGGCGGCTGGCTCGCTATCGGCCCCGCTCTGCGGGCGTCCCGCGCATGGGGGGCGAACGCGCTGCGGCGGGGCGTGACGTGGCCTGGGTGCGGGGCCGAGCTGCGCTTTACGCCGCCTCCGCGCGCCCCCGGCCCCGCCGCGGCCGCTCGTGCTCGGTCCGGGCGCCGGGGGGGCGTGCGGCGGTGGCGCTTCGGCAGACAGTCGGGCTTTGCGGGGGTGGGGCGCGGATCGGCGCGGCCTTCGGCCGCGCCTCCCGCGGGCTTCGCCTCGATTCGGGCTGGCGAGGTGCGCGCGTCGCGCGTCGAGGACTCGCGCGACCGCGGGCAGGGAGCTTGGGGGGCGGAGGAGGGGAGTAGCGAGGCGTGCGTGTCGCGCTTCGAGGACTCGCGCGACCGCGGGTGGGGTGCTCGAGGGGGCGTCGGAGGGGAGCCGCGAGGTATGCGTGTCGCGCTTCGAAGACTCGCGCGACCGCGGGCGGGGTGCTCGGGCGGCGCGGCGCCGGGGAGCGGTCAGAGCTCTTTGCGATTGGCGAGTGAGCGGCCGACGGTGACGTGGTCGGCGTATTCGAGGTCGCCGCCGAGGGGCATGCCGTAGGCGATGCGGGTGACGCGGGCGCCGGTGCCGGCGAGGCGCTCGGCGACGAGGTGGGCGGTGGCGTCGCCTTCGGCGTTGGGGTTGGTGGCGAGAATGACCTCGCGGACGCCGCCGCCGCGGACGCGGGCTTCGAGCTCGGCGATGCGCAGGGAGTCGGGGCCGATGCCGTCGAGGGGGGAGAGGGCGCCGCCGAGGACGTGGTAGCGGCCGTCGAAGCCGCCGCTGCGCTCGATGGCGGCGCGGTCGGCGGGCTCTTCGACGACGCACAGCACGCCGGGGTCGCGCTTGGGGTCGCGGCACACGGCGCAGGGCGAGACGTCGGTGAGGTCGAAGCAGTCGGCGCACAGGACGATCTCGCGCTTCACGCGCGTGATGGCGTCGGCCAGCTCGGAGACGAGGCCGTCGGGCGCGGTCAGCAGGAAGAAGGCGAGGCGCGTGGCGGATTTTTCGCCGATGCCCGGCAGGCGGCGCAGCGACGCGACGAGGCGTTCGATCGGAACGGGCGTGCGCACCTAATGGGTCCTGCGCGCGCGCATCTCAGCTCGCAGCGCCGAGCGGGCGGATCTCGTCGATCTCGGCGCCGAGGATCTCGAGCGCGGCGTTCACCGCGGGATGCGAGAGCGCCTCCTGGCGGCGCTTGCGCGCGTGCTCGCCGCCGCCCGCCGCCTTCGCGTTGCTCGGGGAGCTCGCCGGCGCGCCGCTGTCCACCACCAGCTCGACGCGCATCGGCTTGCCGAAGAAGCGCGCGAATACGCCCTCGAGATCGGGCTTGCGCGACTCGAGGCGGCGCGTCGCGATCGCGGAGGGCAGGGCGATGCGCAGCGCGTCGTCGCTCTTCGCGAGCAGACGGCCGCCTTCGAGCGCCGCGAAGAGGCCGCGGTTCTCCTCCTGGGCGAACGCGCGCAGCCGGTCGAACACCTGCGAGAGCGGTGCGGGCCCGCTCGGGCGCGCGGGCGCGATGGACCCGCTGGCGCCGAACGCTTCGGGCGGAGCCTCGTCGGGGAGCGGCGGCTCCTCGACGTCGGGGGGCGCCGAGGCGCGCACGGCGGGAGTCGCTGGCGCGGGCGCCGCGAGCGTGGCGGGTGCTGCGGCCGCGGGGCGAGCGGGCTTCGCGGGCGCAGCCGGCGTGCGCGGCTCGGTGGACGCGGTCACGGGCGCGGCGGAGAGCGGGGCCGGAGCCTCGTCGTGCGCCTCGCTGCGCAGCGAGCCGTTCCCGCGCGGGGGCGGGGCGGCGGGCGGAGCGGGGCGGCGCATTCCGCCGCCGCCGCCGCTCGGTGCGCCGCCGGGCTCGGGCGTCTCTCCGCGCAGGCGTTTCTCGAGCGCGTCGATGCGCGTGAGCAGCGCCTCGACCTCGTCGCCCGCGGGCATCGCCGCGAGGCGCACGAGCGCCACCTCGAGCACCGCGAACGGGTCGGGCGCCCACGCGAGATCTTCCTGCTCCTTGAGCAGCGCGCGGAACATGCGGCGCAGGCGCGGCTCCTCGGCCTTCGCGGCGAGCTCGGCCAGCGCGGCGACGTCGCCTTCGCCGCCCTCGACGAGCCCGGCCTGCGGCGCGACGCGCAGCACCACGAGATCGCGCATCGTCCCGAGCAGCTCGCCGCCGAGGCGCTTCGCGTCGATGCCGCGGTCCCACGCCTTGCGGCAGGCTGCGAGCGCGCCCGCGGCGTCGCCGGCGAGGCACGCGCCCGCGATCGCGAGCAGCAGCTTGCGATCGACGAGGTCGAGCACCTCGGCCACCTGAGCGTCGTCCACCTGCTCGCCGCCGTAAACGAGCAACTGGTCGAGCAGCGTCTGCGAGTCGCGCATCGAGCCTTCGCCGGCCCGCGCGATCGCGGCGAGGCTCGCGTCGGAGACCTGGATGCCCTCCGCCTTCGCGATGCGGCGCAGGTTGGCGGCCACCTCGCTCGTCGGGATGCGGCGCAGGTCGTAGCGCTGGCAGCGCGAGAGCACGGTGAACGGGATCTTCTCGGGGTTCGTCGTGCAGAACACGAACAGGCTGCGCGGCGGCGGCTCCTCGAGCGTCTTCAGCAGCGCGTTGAACGCGGCCGTCGAGAGCATGTGCACTTCGTCGACGATGTATACGCGGTACTTGCCCGGCGACGGCGCGTATCGGATCGAGTCGATGATGTCGCGCACGTCGTCGACGCTGGTGCGGCTCGCGGCGTCGACCTCCTGCACGTCGGTCGAGTGGCCGGACTGGATCGCGACGCAATCGGGATCGTCGGGATCGAACGAGTCGCTCGGCCCCTTCGCGTTGTTGAGGCAGCACGCGAAGATGCGCGCGAGCGTGGTCTTGCCGGTGCCGCGCGGCCCCGTGAAGAGCAGGGCGTGAGGCAGGCGACCCGTGCGGACCGCGTTGCGCAGCGGCGTCGTGACGTGGGCCTGCCCGGTCACTTCGTCGAAGGTGCGCGGACGCCACTTCCGCGCGAGCACCATGTGCGCCACTGGGGGGAGTCCTCGCGCCCGCTGCCGAGAAAAGAGGGGGTCGGGTGATCGCAGGGCTTGCCGACAACCGCCGGAGCGCCGCTACCGCTGCTTCCTTCCGGACCTGACGGGGTTCACGGACCCACGGCGAAGCCAGGGCCCTGCGATCGCCGAGCACCGTAGACGATCCGCGGGGTTCCGCGTAGCCCCGGGGCCGTTCGTTCCCGGCAGCGGCGCCGTTACCGTGCGCCGCCATGCCCGCTCCGACGCCGTCGCCCACCGCCGAGCGCTTGCTGCGCATCGAGCGCGCGCTGTCGCGGGATCTCGCAGGCCTCGCGTTCGCCGCGCCGGTCACGCACGTCTACGATCCCCTCGGCTACGCCTGGCGGCCGCACGCGGCGTTCGTGCGGCGCTACCTGCGCGGCCCCGTGCGGACGGTGTTCCTGGGCATGAACCCGGGTCCGTTCGGGATGGCGCAGACGGGCGTTCCGTTCGGCGAGGTCGCCGCGGTGCGCGACTTCCTCGGCATCGCCGGGCCGGTCGCGAAGCCGCCGCGCGAGCACCCGAAGCGGCGCGTCGAGGGCTTCGCCTGCGCGCGCAGCGAGGTGAGCGGAGCGCGCGTGTGGGGTGCGGTCGCGGCGCACTTCGAGAAGCCCGAGCGCTTCTTCGCGAGCGCGTTCGTGCTGAACTACTGCCCGCTCGTGTTCATGGAGGCGAGCGGCAAGAACCGCACGCCCGACCAGCTCGCGCGCGGCGAGCGCGAGGCGCTGTTCGCGCGCTGCGACGCCGCGCTCGCCCGGCTGGTCGCGCTGCTCGAGCCCGCCTGGGTGGTGGGGATCGGGCGCTTCGCCCGCGACCGCGCCCGCGCCGCCTTGCCCGCGAGCGGCCCGCGCATCGGCGAGATTCTGCACCCGAGCCCCGCGAGCCCTGCCGCGAACCGCGGCTGGGCGGCGCAAGCCGAGGCGCAGCTGCGCGCGCTCGGGGTGTGCGCGGCGCGCTGAGCGGCGCAGTCGGGCGCGCCACCTGCGCGCCGCTGGGCGCTCCGCATCGCGGACTGGCCCCCGTGCGGCACCTGCGGAGCGGGCGCTGCTAAACCCACCGCGACAATGCCCGCACCTCGCTGGATCCGGCGCCTCGCGCGCGGCTTCGACTGGGCGCCGCTCGCGGCGCCGGGGGCGCTTCTCGCAGCGGTCGCCGGCCTCGTGCTCTGGTACTACGGCTTCCGCGAGCTCGACCTCCTGCTGCTCGTGGCCGCGATCGCCTGCCTCGCGGTGCTCGCCCTCTCCGCGCTCGCCGTGGTCGCGACCGGCCTCGCGCTGCGCCGTTGGCTGCGCGCCGCGCCCCCGGCGGCGCTGCCCGAGCGCATCGAGACGGACGTCTGGCTGCGCACCGGCTTCGCGTTGCCGGACTGGCCGCTCCCCTGGGTCGCGTTCGCGCTGCGCTGGGAGGAACCGGCGGGCGTCGCGTGCCGTCTGCTCCCGCGCGTGGGCGGCGGCGCGTGGCTCGAGGAGATCCGCGCGACGCGGCGCGCCGAGCTCGAGCGGGTCGAACGGGTGATCGAGGTGCGCGACGTGTTCGGGCTGACGCGGGTGCGCGTGCGCGACGAGCGGCCCGCCCGCGCGTGGATCCTGCCGAACCCGCACCGCCTCGCGAACGCGCAGGTCGTCGTCACGCGCGCGGGCGGCGACGGCCAGCCGCATCCCTCCGGCTCGCCCGACGGCGACCGCGCCGACATCCGCCGCTACGCGCCCGGCGACTCGGCGCGCGACGTGCTCTGGAAGACCTTCGCGCGCACGGGCCTGCTCATGGTGCGCAAGCCCGAGCGCTCGCTCGAGCCCGCGCGCCAGGTGAGCGCCTACCTGATGGCCGACCCGCGCGACGAGGCCGCCGCCGCCGCCGCGCGGCTCGCGCTCGAGAG
>CAZCTH010000038.1:0-40281 GCA_964501435.1 uncultured Spirochaetales bacterium
CGGACGGCATCGGCGACGCCTGCCAGTGCGGCGACGTGAACGGGAACGGCCGCGTCACGACCGCGGACGCCGCGATCATCTCGCAGGCCTTACTGGTTCCCCCGACTGCCTCGATCACGCGCCCCGACCTCTGCAACGTGGGCGGGAGCTCGGCATGCACGACGGCCGACGCGACGATCGTCACCCGCGCGCTGCTCGTGCCGCCGACCGCCACGATCTCGCAGTCGTGCTCGCCGGGCTCCGCGGTGACCGACCGCTGGCTGCTCGAGGGAGACACGCAGGACTGGGTGTCGTACACCGCTGCCGGCGTCGTGATCGTCTCGACCGGCGTCTTTCAGTACTACTTCCCGTCGCCGTCGCAGTTCGACAACTCGCACACCTGGCTCTGCGCGAACAAGGCAGCGCTACAGCTTCGCGGCATCATCGGGACCGGCGACGTCGTGAACACGCCCGACCAGCCCGCCGGCCACCCCGAGGAATGGGCTTCGGCGGACTACGCCTACGACATCACCGACGCGTGCGCTCTCCCGGCGGCGCTTCCTTCTGGAAACCATGATTGGTCGCCAACCGTCGGCTGGGCCGAGTACTCGGCGTTTCTTGCGACCCGCCCGCTGCACGCGCCGCCGTTTCAGAGTCCGAGTGGCCTCGCGTGGGCCGAGCTCCTCACGGGAAACTTCTGGCTGCTCGTGCTGCCGTTCAACGCGAGCGCCGCCGACGAGTCATGGGCGAATGCGCATATCGCAGGCGCCAACGCCGGCGAGCGCTTCTTCGTGATCCAGCACGACGCGGTGGATCCAGCATATCCGGGTACGATTCCGACCTCCCGGGCAGCAGGGAGGCTCGCGCAGACGCACGGCGTCTCGAAGGTGCCCTTGGTCATCGGCGGGCACTTCACCCCGGCCGATCACGTCCAGACGTGGACGACACCTTCCGGGCAGCGCGCGCTGCTCACCAACTACCAGCGCAAAGCCCCGCCCAACGGGGGCTACAACTGGGGGGCGATGACGTGGCTCACCTACAGCGCGCCAAGCGGGCGCTGGTGCATCTCCGACTTCAATCAGGTTACCGGCGTCGAGCACGCCTTCGAGCCGCCGACGTGCTGGGTCCCGTAGCGCGCGGCGCCTTTCTGGCGCTTCTCCTTGCGGCACCGGCACTCGCGAACGGCGGCGCCGTGCCGCCCGATCGGTTCGTCTACATCCCGCCCGAGACGTGGTGCCCGGACGCGCAGGGCGCGCTCCTCGAGTACCCCGTGCTCTACGCCTACACGAAGCGCGCGCGACTCGGCCCGGTGGCGCCCGCCAGCTGCGCGCGGATCGACGGCTACACCGCGCGCTCGGCGCTGCACCTGAAATGCGAGCGCGCCGGGACGTGGAGCTCGCCGCGCGCGACCGCGGGCCCCGCCTTCGCGGCGCTCGTGCTGCCCTACTGCCACCCCGGCACGTCGCAGGACTTCCGCTGATGGCGCCGGCCGTCGTGAGCGCAGACCGCGCGCGCGACGCGCTGCGCGACTTTGCCATCCCGCCGCCTGTGCGCGTCCTGAGTCACCGCGCGCAGCGCGCCGTGCGCACGCTCGAGCGCTGCCGCGGCCGCGCTCGCACGCGCGCGTGGGATCGCGTTCGCGACGAGCTCGACCCCACCCGCCACCAGAACCGGGCCGACTGGGCCCGCCACAACGTCGACCGCCGGCGCGCGGTCTGCCGCCGGTACAACGCGCGCCACCGCGAGCGCCGCCGCGAGCAGTGGCGCCGGTGCGCGCAGAAGCGACGGAGGGGAGGAGCGTGAGCCGGGTCCTCAAAAAGAATGACGACGGGACTCTCTCGGTCGACTTCCTGACCGCTGGGGCCGTGATCGCGGTCCTCGCGGGCGTCTGGCCGCTGGTGTCCTGGTTCGCGGGCGTCGATCGCACGGTGTTCGGCGAGTACCCGGTACACGTCCAGCTCGAGGCCGCGAACCTCGAGGCCGACGAGAAGCGCGACGCCGCGCTCGCGCGCCTGGCCGACACGCTCGCCTCGAAGGTCGACGAGGAGCTCCGCGAGCAGATCGCGCTCGAGATGAAGTGCGAGGACCCGCAGAGCGATATGCCGCGCGACTACTGCAGGGACCTCCTCCAGAAAAAGCGCCTGCGCGAGGCGCGCGATCGCGCGCGCGGCGGCCGGGGCGAATCGTGAGAATCCAGTGGTCGCGCGTCTACCTGCCCGACGCGACGCTCTCGATCCTGCGCGCCGGCGAGGAGGCCTTCTTCGTGCTCGAGGATCCGCCGCGGCTGCCGATGGAGCCTGCGACACAGACGGGCCGCTGCGTGCCGGAAGGCTTGTATGAGCTCGTGCCGCACTCGGGCCGGCGCTGGCAGGACACCTTCGCGCTCGTGAATCCCGAGCTCGGCGTCGTCCACTGGCCCGCCCCGGGCAAGCGGGCGGCGTGCGTCCTTCATCCGGGCAACACCGTGGCGGACACCGAGGGATGCCCGTTGATCGGGCTCGGGGCGTCGTTCTCGCCCGTGCCGCGGCTGATCGAGTCCGCGCGCGGCACGGCGCGCCTACTGGCGCTCCTGCGGGCCGATGGCAACCTGACCCACGAGGCGCTCATCACGTCTTGAAGGGGGTGTCCATGTTCGGCCGGGTGCGATTCTTCCTGCGGACGGCGGCTCTTTCCCTCCGCGCGCGCCTTGCGGCGCGCATCGCCGACCGGCCGTTCGTCGCCGTCCTCGGCGCCGGCTTCGCGGGCTTCGTGCTCGGCGCGGTCGCCGGGAGCCGCTGACCGTGTGGGCGGCGATCGCGAACGTGCTCGGCGGCCTGACGAAGCCGATCGCCGACTACTACACCCGCAAGCGCGAGCTCTCGCTCGAGGAGCACAAGGCGGCGCTCGAGCTCGTCCGCGCGCAGGCCGAGCGCCAGGCGCAGCTGATCCGCGAGGGCCTCGCTGCCGATATGCAGTGGGAGCAGGCCATGGTCGAGCAGGCGGGCACGGGCTGGAAAGACGAGATCACCTTCCTCGCCGTGCTGACGCCGTTCTGGCTGTGCTTCGTCACCTGGGGCGACTTCGACGGCGCGGCCATCGTGGCGCGCGGCTTCGAGGCGATCGCGCGCATGCCGAACTGGTTCGTCCTGCTCGCGACGACGATCTTCTTCGCGAACTACGGCATCCGGTACTGGCGCCGCAGCCTGTACGACACCGAGGCGCCCGCACAGAAGGCCCCGTGAGCAAGCTGCGCCAGGACTGGGGCGCCGTCCTGCACTTCGCGGGTGGGTTCGGACTCGAGGCGCTCGCGCTCGCAGCCTGGGGCATCCTCGGCGTTCTCGCGCTGCCCGTGGTCGGGGGCTTCGGCTTCGCCCGCGAGTGGTGGCAGCACCGGGACGATCCGCCTGGGAAGCGCTGGAACGACCATCGACTCCTCGAGGCGGTCGCCTGGGGCATGGGGGCGCTCTCGGCGTTCGGGCTCTTCGCGCTCGCGCTCTAGCGGGCGGCGCGCTGCCAGACGTTCCCGCCCGTCGTGCCGTTCCCGCGCGTCCGCTTCGCGGTGCCGACCTTCACGATCAACCCGCGCCGCGCGAGCCCGTGGTAGACGGCCCCGAAGGCGCGGTCATCGGTGGGCGGCAGGATCCCGGCCTCGCGGCAGGCGAGCGTCAGCCACTCGGCCGACTTCGCCCCGTTCGCCTCGAGGTACTCGAGCACGAAGCGCTGCGCGCGCCGCACGAACGGCTCGCCTGCGGGGCCGGCGACCGTCGCGCGCAGGGAGCGCGCCCGGGCGCGCTCGGCCTCTTCGTGGTCGCGGGGATCCGCGCGGCGCGCGAGCGCGAGCTCGGCCTCGAGCTCGGCCAGGCGCGCGCGCAGCGCGTCGACTTCCGACTTCGGGGCGAAGAGCGCGAGCTGTTGGCGCACGAGCTCGCGGGGCTTCGTGCGCGGCGCGCGGCGTTCGTAGGAGCGCACCGGAACCGTCACGACTCGCCCCCTTCTTTCGCCGTGGGGGTGGAGAGGGCGCGGATGGCGGCGGCGCACTGCTCGGCCACCATGCGCTGCGCGGCGATTTCGGCTGCGCGTCTGATGAGCGGCAGCTCGATGCTCTGGCCGCGTCGCTCAACTGCGCCCGGGTTGTTGACGATGCGCGAGTGCGCTCGCTGCTCGTCCTCGCGGATGCGCGCGGCGATCGCGTCGCACTCCTGGGCACCCTTCTCACGCGCCTCCGCGAGTTCGCGGCGCAGGGTGTCGATGGTGCGCTGGGCGGATTCCAGTTCCAGCGCGACATCGTTCAGCCCGATGCTGTACGCTTCTTGACTGCGAAGAGCAGCATCGCGCTCCTCCCGCAGCGCCTTCTCGGAGGCGGCGAGGGCGAGGATGCGGTCGCGCGCCGCCCTCGCACCGTCTGGCGGATAGAAGTAGTCGCGGACGGCTTCCTCTGCCGAGGCGTGCATTCCGTTCGGCGTCTCAGGCAACAGGCAGATGCGCGCGCACTCCTTCCACTTCTCCCTATCGCTCGCGGCCGGCGCGGGCTCGGGCTGCGCATTCTCGGGCTGCCGCTTCTCGCTCATCGCGACACCTCCCCCTCGAGCGCCGCGCGCGCCTCGCTGATCTCGTGCCACGCCTCGACGTCCCCGCCGGCGTCCGGGTGGTGCTTCCGGGCGAGCTCGCGGAATTTCGCAGCGATGCGCGCGGCGTTGATCGACTCGTGCTGCGCGAAGCCGAACACCTCGCGCGGCGAGCGGCCGCCGGCGTGCTCGGGCAGCGCGACGAAGCCCGAGAAGGCGCGCGCGATCGAGCCGACGCCCCACCGATCCATGCCCCGAAGCGCCTCGATGTGCAGGGCGATCGCGTGGAGGTTGTGCTCGACGCCGCGCCAGCGGTCGCACGCGAGCACGCGCGGCTCGAGCGCGCCGACGTCGTTCGGGAGATGGAAGTACACCGCGGCGCCCTGGTCGAGCGGCTGCCGCTGGTTGCTCGTCGGCGTCCCGTCGCGATTCAGCCGGAGGTTGGTCGAGATGATCGCGTTCGCGGCGCCGAGGCGGTCGAGCTCGAGCAGGACCTCCTGCGTCGCCGAGTAGATCGTGAGCGAGTCTCGCTCCCAGTACACCTCATGTTGGCCGGTGCGCGCGTTGTACCGCTCGCGGCGCCGGCGCCCGCGCGCGAAGGCGCTGTCCGTGGGCTCCGCAGTCCGGGCCCATCCGGCGGGCCACGCGAGCGGGTACGGAGTCGCGGCGTTCCTCTCTTCCATCGGATCTTGTCCTCTCTTTGTCGGGCGAGTTCTCCTGCAAACTCGCGGGGTTATCCGCCTTCTGTCCCCTTCCAAAGCCCTCTTCTACTCTTCTTCTTGTTCTTCTCTTCGGAGGGAAGAGAGGACCGGAGAGAAGGGAGGGGCGCGGCGCGCGGCCGGGTCGATCCAGTGCCCGACCTCGGCATCGGTCAGCAGTCGCCCCTCGAAGCCGATCTCGCGTGCGACCCGCACGCGCAGGTAGAGCGCAAGCGGAAACCTCCGCTTGGTGCGCGGGTCGCGCTGCGACTTCACCCAGCGATTTACGGCCGTGTACTGGGAATCGCTCAGGCCGAGCCGGCGGCAGAATGCGAAGGCGCTCTCGCCGGCCGTCTCGAGGTGCGCGCGAAGTGCTTCTCGGAGGTTCATTCTGCGGCCTCGGTCGCGGTCGCAGCCTTCGGCGCGAGCGCGCGGATGGCGGCGGCGAAATCGCTTCCGAGCCCCCACGGTCCGTCGAGATCGTCAACGAGCCGCCCGTCGAGGTCGAGCGTGTGGCCCGGCTTGTGCGCCTCGCACGCCTTCGCCGCCGCCTCTCGTCCCGCCTCCCACGCCTCCGCCACCGCGCGCTCCTGGGCGATCTCGGCGGTTACTGCGCGTGCGTTCTCGGCCTCTAGCGCAATCGCTTGACGCGCGGTGACTTCGGTGGCCTCGGCCAGTTGGGTGCGCAGGGTGTCGCGCTCCTCCACGATCTCGGCGACCCGCTCCAGCAGGTCTAGAAGAACGTCGAAGGTGGAGCGCCAGATCGAGAACGTGTCGGCCTGCTGCTGCCTCGCGACACCCTCGCGTGCCTCCGCCTCCTCAACCCGCCGCAGCAACTCCTTGCGCTCGGCGAGGAGGGAGGGGAGCGCAACGGCCGCCTCGGCGATCTCTCGCTCGAAGGCTGCCCAAGTGCCCTGATGATCGTTTCGCATTGGGGCGAGCGCGGCATCCAGCGTGAACTGACGAGCGCGCGAAATCAGGCGACCGATGGCCGTCGCCAGCGCCTCGATGCGCTCGATCTCGGGGGCGGGCGACTGCGCAGCAGGCCGCGCGTTCGGCTGGTCGGTCACGGCATCACCCGCCCGACGTTGAACGCGAAGAATGCGACTACGAGCACAATCGCGACGACGGCGCGCCATCCGAACAGAAGCCGCGGAGACTGCGCGCACTCCCAGCAGATCGGCCGCAGCGTGCGGGCGTGGCGCCCGCCGAAAGCGAAGCCTCGGAAACAAAGTCCACAACGCATCAGGAACCCCCTTGACGCGCTAATTAGCACGGTGCTAAATCAAGTGCCATGCCGCGCACCCGCACTCGCAAGCAAGGGGCCCCGCTGCGAAGCCGCTCCCCTCGGCGGCGCGCGGGTGCGCGGCAGGTGCTCGAGATCTTCGGGGCCGACTGGGAGGCCTCGGAGGAGATCGCCGCGGCGCTCGGGCGCGTGCAGAAGTTCGGCGTGATGGGCGCCTCGCCCGTCGTCGCCGAGCAGTGGGACCAGGTGTTCGACTACGACCGGCCCGACAAGGCCGACGAGGCCGCGCGCCGCGGCGTCGAGCTCGTGGTCGCGGAGAAGTACCTATGAGGACCCCGGTTTGCCGATGCGGCGGCCGCGCCGAGTTGCGCCGGCAGGACACGATGGGCCGGCGCGTGCGCGTCGTCTGGCAGTGCGTCGGGCGCTGCGGGAAGCGGCTCGCGTCCGCGCCCGTCCTCGGGCACGACGTCAACCCGCTCGACCTCCCGCGCTTCGAGCGCCGCAAGAAGGCGCAGCCGAACAGTCGCAAGCGCGATTACCAGAAGTTCCTGCACTCGCCGGCGTGGGCGCGCATCCGGCGCCGCGTGATGGACCGCGCGCGCGGCCTGTGCGAGATGCGGCTCTGGGGCTGCACGGGGCGCGCGACCGAAGTGCATCACGTCGACTACGAGGCGGGGCTCGAGGGGCTCGACGCCGACGGGCAGGTCGACCTGCGGAAGTTCAGGGCCTCATGCCGGGGCTGCAACCTGCTCGAGCGCGAGCAGCGCATCACGCGCCACGTCCTCGGCCCGGCCGAGGAGGCGCTCGTCGCGTCGCTGCGCGGGGCGGGCACGCGATGAACGTCTCGCCGTCCGAGATCGCCGAGATCCGCGACTCGTGCGCGAAGCGCATCGAGCTCCGCGCCCGCGCGCTCGAGCGCGCCTCGGCGGAAGTGGTCGGCGCGGCGACGATTCTTCTCGACGTCTCGCTCGTGCTGCGGCTCGTGGCCGTGGCCGAGCACGTCAACACTGCCGGCGCGGGGGCGCCGGTCGATGGGGGGTGAGAGGTGGCGGCAGGAACCAACTTCGAGGGGCTGACGCTCGCGAACGTGTCGCGGGGCGAGCTCGAGGGGCACTTTCAGGAGGGGCTCGCCGAGGCGCTCGAGGTGTTCGGGCGGGCACACGACGGGATCTATCAGCCGAGCAAGGACAAGGAGCTCACCGTCGAGCTGCACTTCTCGGTCGTGCTGAATCACCAGGTCGACTCGGGGACGACGGTCGTCTCGGGCGGCCTGACGAAGATCAAGCGCCCGGCGCGGAAGCGGCGCGGCGTGCAGGCCTTCGTGTCGGCGGGGGCGGTCCTCGTCGAGAAGACCACGCAGGCGGACCTGTTCCCAGGCCGCAAGGAGGGCTGAGCCGATGGAGTTCGGAGAAATTCTCGACGCGGTAGGGACT
This sequence comes from uncultured Spirochaetales bacterium, assembly GCA_964501435.1. Lineage (GTDB taxonomy): Bacteria > Myxococcota_A > UBA9160 > UBA9160 > UBA6930 > VGRF01. The sequence goes on from CAZCTH010000038.1 coordinate 7,901, forward strand.
GCACTCGAGCCGGTGACGCGCATCAAGGAGGGGGTGGTCGCGGTGCAGCCCAAGCTGCGCCTGGTGGACGCCGACCCGCAGTGGGAGCCGGTCCACGTCTTCGACGACTGGGATTCTGCCTATCGCTGGCACAAGGCGAACCGCGGGCCGGAGTGCGAGGTGTTCGTGCGCGAGGGCTACTGCCAGCTCGTCGCGCCGAGCAACCCGGCGTCAAGGGGCGGCGCCGCGCGCACCGCGATCGACGAGATCGGGCGCGTAGCGGCGTCGAGCCAGCGCCCCGTGCTGGCGTCGATTCGCTTCGACGACGACGCGCGCTTATGGCTCGCGGCACTCAAGGGAGGGGCGCTCACGCAGCGGCAGCTGCACGAGCTTCTCAACCGCGCGGGCAACTGCCTCTCGGAAACCGACGCAATGATGCTGCGCGCGTTCGCGTCGCGGCGGGTCGAGGTGGCGACGCGCAACGCCGAGTTCGGGATCTCGCAGACGGGCGCCGCGACCGTCGAGTCGACGAAAAATGGCGTCACGCTCGACCTGACCCTTCCGAGTGAGTGCTGGCTGCGCCTCGGGATCCTCGCGCCCGTGATGACCTCTGTGTCCGTGCGCATGTTCCCGTTCGTCGAGCGCGAGGGGCTCTCGCTCTCGACGCACGTCGAAGTCGCGCCGCTCGCGCAGCAGGCTGTGTTTGGCGCGCTTCTCGCGGCCGCGCCGCCGGAGGTGTCGGTCTACTGCGGCGAGGCGCGCCTGCACCTCGTCGATCGCGTCAAGGTCTTGGGAAACTGAGCGATGGCGCGGAGCTCGACCTCGTTCACGCCCGGCAACCGCGCGAGTCGCGGGCGCAAGCCGGGCTCGAAAGGGAAGTTCCCGAAGGCCGTCCGCGAGGTGTTGCGCCTCGCGGCGGCCGCGGCCGGGGACGAGCTCGCGCGCCGCGCGATCGAGGCCGCGCTCAAGAAGGGCAAGAAGGTGCGCCCGATGGGCGGCGAGCTCGGCTACCTGACCGCGCAGGCGCTCGCCCAGCCGAAGGCGTTCCTGGCGGTCTTCGGCAAGGGCGTCGAGCGCGAGGTGAAGGTCGACGTGCAGGACCGCCGGCCGACGCTGGTGTATCGCGATTTCACAGGGCTGCGGCTCGCACGGCTCGGGCCGACGATCCTCGCCCGCATCGAAAAGGAGACGACGAAGTGAGCGAACCGATCGAGAACTACGAGAAGCCGAAGCCGATCATGGTCGGCAAGAAGGTTTTCGGCCCGTGTGGGTCGTGCGCCTTCTGGGTGAAGGCGGGCAAGTCGACGCACTTCACCGGCCGCTGCCACGGCGCGCCCCCGGTCCCGGCCGGCGGCTTCGCGATGGTCCACGGCGATATGCCGGGCTGCGCACAGTTCGCGCAGCGCACGGCCAACGAGTAACCCGAACCCCAAGGAGGCTCGCCCCATGAGCGACGCCGAGACGTTCACGAACGCAATCGATCCCCAGAGCGCGCGATTCCTGCGCTTCTTCCAGTTCGCACACCTGGCGCCCGACCTGGCCGCGGCCTCGGCGCCGTTCTGCCACGTCGCGCAGGAGATGGCCGAGACGATCCCGGCCGGGCCCGAGGAGACGGCCGGCATGCGCAAGCTGCTCGAGGCGAAGGATTGCTTCGTCCGGGCCGTCCTCGAGGCGCGCAAATGAGCGACCCGCTGCCGGGCCTTCCGACCCCGCCGCCGCGTCGCCTCGTGGCGTCGGTGTATGTCCAGTTCTTCGTCGAGGGAGACGAGCTCAAGGCGCAGCCGCTCTCGTTCGTGCCCGACGTGGCGGCGCCGTTCGTGGCGCGCTCGCTCGAGCAGTTGGCGGCGGCGCTGAAACGCGCGCCGCGCTCGAACCTCGTCGTCGTGCCGGCGAGCGCGCTTCCGCCCGCGCCGCCCGGGGAGTAGGCATGGCCGCAGCCGATCTCCTCTGCGACACCGCCACCTCCGAGCTCGCGGTGTCGCAGGCGCGCGCCATGGTCGGCGAGGAGCTCGGGGTCGTGCTGATCGTGTTCCGGGGCGTGCCCCCGGACGACGTCGCGATCCAACTTCTCGCGAGCGGCGCGCGCGACCTGGACCAGCTGCGCCTCGTGCTCGGCTGCGCGCTGGCGCAGGCGAGCACGGAGCACCCAAAGACGTTCGAGCGGCGGAAGACGAATTGAGGCATCACGAGAGCCCGAGCGTCGGCACCGTCGAGTGGCACACGCCCCTGTGAGCGCCGCGGCCTACTACTACGGGCTCGGAAGTGCGGGCGCGTACCCTGTACTCGACGCCTACCTCGCCTCGCGCGAGCGCGTCTCGCTGATCGACGGGCCGCTCGGCTCGGGGAAAACCACGGCGTCGTGCCAACGCTTCGTGATGCACATGGCCGAGCAGGAGCCGAACGCGCAGGGCATCCGGCCGACCCGCTTCTTGGTCGTGCGCAACAACTACCCCGAGCTCCTCGAGACGACGGCCGAGACGTTCCGCGACTTCTTCTTCCCCGACGACGGCGAGCCTCCGGTCGACGCGGACGGGACGCCGCAGCCGCCGCGCCTTCCGCTCGGCCGGTGGTACGGGGGCGGCGAGGAGCCGCCGCAGGCCGTCTTCGACTTCAACCTCGAGGACGGCACGCGCGTCAAGTCGACGGTCGTCTTCATGGCGCTCGACCGCCCCAAGGACGTGAAGCGCATTCTCGGCTCCGAGTACACCTGGATATATCTCTCGGAGTTCAAGGAGCTCGAGAAGTCGATCATCGATATGCTCGACCTGCGCCACGGGCGCTATCCGTCGGAGGGCCGCGGCGCCGTCGCGGCGACGCACTCGGGGCTCTTCGGCGACACCAACCGCCCCGACCGCGAGCACTGGTATTACCGGGCGTCGCAGGAAGAGAAGCCGAAGGGCTGGGCGTTCTTCCATCAGCCGGGCGGGCTGCGCGTCGTCGGTACGCGCCCCGATGGCCGCCGGATCTTCGAGGCGAATCCGGCGGCCGAGAACCTCAAGAACCTGCGCGGGGGCTCGGACTACTACCTCGCGGGCATGGCCGGCAAGCGCGACGACTGGATCCTCGTCTACCTCTGCAACGAGTTCGGCATGGTGCAGGAGGGGAAGCCGGTCCACCCGGACTTCGTCGAGAGCATCCACGCCGTCCCCGAGGCGCTCGAGGCCGACCGGCGCCTCCCGCTCGTGCTCGGCTTCGACTTCGGGCGCACGCCCGCGTGCGTCGTGCTGCAGTGGTCGCCGGGCATCGGGCGCTGGCTCGTGCTCGGCGAGTTCGTCACCTCGGATATGAGCGCGAGCGCGTTCGCGCCGGAGTGCCGCGCGTGGCTGAACCGCACGTTCCCGGGCTTCGCGATGCGCGGGTTCGGCGACCCGGCGGGCGACCGGGCCGGCCAGACGGTCGAAGAGACGCCGATCAAGATCCTGCGCGCGAACGGAATCCCCTGCGAGCCGGCGCCGACGAACGTCGCGGCGCTGCGGCGCGCGGCGCTCGCGAACCCGCTGCGGCGCGGCACGATGGACGGGCGCCGCGCGTTCCTGATCTCGTCGACGGCGTGCCCGGTCACGGTCGCCGGGCTCGCCGGGAAGTGGTGCTTCGAGCGGGTGAACAAGGTCGGCGTCGAAGAGTACCGGGAAGAGCCGGCCAAGAATCGCTGGAGTCATCCGTGCGAGGCGCTCGAGTACGCGCTCGCGGGCGGGGGCGAGGCGGCGGCCGCGATCGAGACGCCCGAGCAGCGGCGCGTGCGCGAGCTCGGCGCGGGCCTGCGCGAGCAGGAGGTCGCGGAGATGTGACGCGCTGGGACCGCATCACGGCGCACGTCCGGCGTGAGCTCGAGGCGAGCGGGCTCTCGGAGCGCGCCTTCGCGCGCGCTCTCGGGACAACGCAGCAGTCGCTTCGGCGCGTCCTCGCGGGCCGCTCCCCGGGCGCCGCGTTCCTGATCGCCTGGGGGAAGAGCGGGCGCTCGATCGACGCGCTCCTGCTCTCGGGCTCAAGGCCTCGCGCCGCCCTGCCGATGCGGGAGCATGGAACACGACCCGACGCACTGCGACTGCTCGATTTGCATTCTCGGCTGGTCGCTCGAAGAGGAATCCCGGCATGAAGACCCCGAACCTTCTGCGAGCGCTCGAGGCGCGGCTCGGCCCGCGCGTCGACGTGCGCATCGCGACGGAGACGCAGAACGGGGAGATCTACGTCGAGGCCTACTGGGTGAAGGCGCACGAAACCTGCGCGTTCGCTGAGCGGTTCCCGGCCGATGCGCGGGTGTCGGAGATCGTGCAGGCGGTCCGGCAGAGGATGAAGCAATGACGCTCACCCTCGAGCCGATCTCACTACGGGAGGCGTCGGCGTTCGTCGGCCGCGTCCATCGCCATCATCGCCCGCCGCGCGGCGGGTTGTTCGCGCTCGCGGCGTGCATCGGCGGCGACGTGCGAGCCGTCGCCATCGTTGGGCGGCCCGTTGCGCGCTTGAATCAAGACGGTCGCACCTGCGAACTGACAAGACTCGCGAGCGACGGCACCCGCAATGCTTGTTCGTTTCTGTACGGCCGCGCGTGGCGCGCGGCGCGCGCCCTCGGCTATGTCCGAATGGTCACCTACACCCTGGCGAGCGAGAACGGCGCGAGCCTGCGGGCGGCCGGGTGGAGGCTCCTCGGTGAGGCTGGCGGCGGCTCGTGGAGCCGGGGCTCGCGGCCTCGTGTTGACCTGCACCCAACGCAGCGCAAGCTCGCTTGGGAGGCGATCGCTTGAGCACTCGTCATAGGCTCCGCGAGCTCCGCGGCCGGGAAATCCTCGAGGCGCGCGCCGACGCGCTCGCGTGGGGCTTCCCGCGTTCGATCCATCAACTCGAACTGCTCGAGGGGCACTGGTTCCGGTACGGGCCGGCGCTCTTCTGGATCGTGGCCGACGCCGAGCACGGGCCCGGTGAGGCGGGCGTCCATATCGCGAGCCCGCCCGACGCGCGGCGTGCGATCGACCGCGACGAGTGGCTGCGCGTGCTCGCGCTCGTGGGCGACCTGCTCGGGCTCGACGCGATCGCGGTCGAGATGATGGGCCCGAAGATGGAAGCGCTCGCGGAGCGGTACGGGTGGACGAAGCGCGGCAAGCGGTGGTACTTCTCTCTCGCGGGGGCGGCTGCCGATGGGCGACTGGAACAGCAACAGCTGGGGGAACAAGCCGAGCAAGGCTGAGATTCGCCGCAAGCAGGCGAAACAGACCATTCTCGCCGGCATCAATCCGAACCCCGCCGACACGCGGCGCCCGGGCGGCCCGCGCGCGACCGGCCCGCGCGCGACGGTGCTCGGTGGACCCCTCGGCGTCCCCGGAACAGGAGGGCGGCGTGGGTAACGGGCAATTCAACCCGAGTTTCTGGTCGCAGCTCGCGAAGGAAGGCGCCAAGACCGCAGCCGTCGTCGCCGCGTCGCGAGTGCTCAAGCCGAAGACGCCGAAGATCCGTCCGCTCGACACCGGGAAGGACGCGCGCGAAGCCGCCGAGGCGGCCGACCGCGAGCGCCGGCGCCGCGCCGCCTCCGGCTCGCGCGGGACCATCCTCACGGGCCCGCTCGGCGCCGTCGATAAGCCGCTCGTGCAGCGCACCGTGCTCTCGGGCGGCGGCTGACCGTGGCCGCCGACGCGCACGAGCTTCTGCGGCTGTGGGAGACGGCCAAGACGCTGCGCGCGCAATTCGACACCTACTGGGAAGATACGATCAAGTACGTCTGGGCCTCGCAGGGCTCAGTCATCGGCGACAGCACGCCGGGCACGCAGCGCAATCTCGAGCTCTTTTCCGACACGCCGTCGGGCCACTCGCTCAAGTACGCCGCCGTTCTTGAAGCGCTGATGACGCGCCGGTCTACGCGCTGGCACAAGCTCACGGCCGACGAGCGCGCGCTGCGCCGTGACCCCGAGGTGCAGACCTACTTCGAGGGCGTCGCCGACGAGCTCTTCGCGGCGCGCCAGGCGCGCGGCGCCGGCTGCTACTCCGCGCTCGCGACCTGCTACCGGAGCGAGGGCGTCCTCGGGAATGATGCGCTCTGGGTCGACGAGCTCGTCGACACGCGCACCGGGATGCGCGCGGGCATCCGGTACAAGGCGCTCGCGCTGCGCGACGTCTGGGTCACGCGAGACTTTCAGGAGCAGCCGAACCGCGCGTTCCGCCGCTACCCCCTCGACGCCGGCGAGCTCGTGAAGCGCTTCCCGATGGAGCGCATCCCGGCGAAGTGGCTCGAGAAGGCAAAGACGAAGCCGCTCGAGGAAGTCGAGCTCCTGACGGTGATCTACCCGAACCCCCGCCACGACCCCGAGAGCGTCCTCTCGAAGGCGTGGAGCGTCGCCGAGATCATGCCGACGGAGAAGGCGGTCCTCGACGAGCGCGAGAACGGCTACGACGAACTCCCGCTGATCTTCACGTCCGCGGAGCGCGCGCCCTGGGAATCGTACGGTCGCGGCTGGGCGATGGACCTCCTACCGACGATCAAGACGCTCAACGAGATGGTTCGCTCGATCGTGCGTGTCGCGCACAAGCAGGCCGACCCGCCGATCATCGTGCGCGACGATGGCGTGCTCGGCGTGACGCGCGCCGTGCGCCTTCGCCCGGGCGGCATCACGCGCGGCGGCATCGACGAGAACGGCCGCAAGATGGTCGACACCCTCTACACGGGCCAGCAGGCGCAAATCGCGATCGACCTCCTCGAGTACTTCGAGCGCAAGCTCGACCGGCGCGCGCTCGTCGACCTCTTCACGCTCCTAGTCGAGCGCCCGCAGATGACCGCGGCCGAGATCCTCGAGCGCTCGAGCGAGAAAGGCATGTTCGTCGGGCCCATCGTCGGCACCCATCAGGAGCAGAAGCTCGCGCCGATGATCGAGCGCGAGATCGGCATCCTCGGGCGCCAGGGGCGACTGCCCGAGATGCCGCCGCAGCTGGCCGAAGCCGGCGGCTTCTACGCGGCCGAGTACGAGACGCCCGCGCAGCAGCTGCAGCGCGCCGGCGAGGTGCAGGCCATCGAGCAGACGCTCGCGCGCCTCCTCGAGCTCGGGCAGACCATCCCCGAGGCGGTGGAGCTCCCCGACTGGCCGAAGACGACGCGCCGCATTGCCGAGCTCCGCGGCTTCCCGACCGAGCTCACGAAGTCGCCGCGCGCCGTCGAGCGTGCGGTCGCCGCGCGCCTCGAGGCCGCGCGCGAGCAGCAGGTGCTCGAGGACGCCGGCCCCGCGGCGAAGGCCGCGCGCGACGCGGCCGCGGCGGCAGGGGCGACTGCGTGACGCCGGCCGAGCGGTTCCGGGCCTACGTCTACGCCTACCGGAAAGCCTTCGAGGGGGCCGCGCCGCCGACGCGCGCCGTGCGCCTCGCCGTGCGCCTCGGGCTCGCGCCCGCCGCGCGCTTCTTCCTTTCCGACGGCTTCTGGCTCGGCGTGGTCCTTCACGACCTCGAGCGCTTCTGCCACGCGGGATCGAATCAGACGACGCACGTCTACTCAGCCGAGGACCCGCACGGGCGCGACTCGGCCGAGCTCGAGGGGCGCCGCCAGGTGTACATGCGGATTCGCGGCCGCGTGACCTTGACTGCCGAGGAAGAGGCGCGCATTGTCGCCGCGTTCAAGGAAGACCTCGAGGAGATCCAACGCGATGCGACGTGACCAGCCCCCAACCGAGAACACCCCCGCGCTTCCCGACTGGGCGAAGGAACTTCCGCCCGAGGATGCGGCCGTCGTCGCCGCGCAGAAGTGGGACTCACCGGCAGCCGTCGTCGCGGCCTACCGGAAGACGAGCTCGAGCGCGAAGCCCTGGACGGAGGGCCTGACCCCGGAGCAGCTCGCCTTCGCGGAGTCGCGCGGCTGGAAGGGCCCGCTCGACGCGGTCAACGCGCACGATGCGCTGATGAAGCTCAAGGGCGCGCCCGCCGACGAGCTCGTGCGCATCCCGAAGTCGGGGCTCTCGCCGGAGGATCGCGCGGCGCTGCACAAGCGCCTCGGCGTCCCCGAGGATGAGAAGGGCTACGCCTTCGACGACGTCGAGATCCCCGAGGCGCTCGCGCCGGTGGTGCAGGCCTTCACGAAGGACGTGGCGCGCAAGATCGGCCTCACGCCCGCCGATGCGAAGGAGCTCGTCGGCTGGTTCATCGGCCAGAACACGGCCGCGGCCGAGCAGGCGGCGGCGCAGTTCGAGGAGCAGAAAAACGCCGCGCACGAGAAGGTGCGCGGCGAGTGGGGCACCGCGTACGACGCGAACCTCCAGGCCGCGAATCACGCGGCGAAAGCGCTCGGCCTCGCCGACGAAGAGGTGGACGCGCTCACGGTCGCGATGGGCGGCGAGAAGTTCCTGCAGCGCATGGCCGAGCTCGGCGAGAAGCTGCGCGAGTACAAGGTCGTCGAGCCCGAGAAGCCGGGCAGCGGCGGCACGACGCGCGCGGCCGCGGTGGCGCGCATGGGCGAGATCCGCGCGAACCCGGTCTACTGGGACGCGAACAACCCGGCGCGGAAGGCGCTCGTCGAGGAGTACGCGAAGCTCTCCTCGATCGTCCACGGCGACACGCCGGTCGCGGCCTCGGGCCAGAGCGTCGCGCTGTGAGCGCCGAGGCGGCGCCGCGCGCGCAGGCCGCGCTCGGCCGTTCGTGGGCCGAACGCAAGGGTCCGAACTACCGACCGTCGACGAGCGCGCGGAACGCCGCCATCGTCGCCGAGCGCCGCGCGGGCGCGCTGCTCGCGGACATTGCCGCCAAGTACGACCTCACCGCCGAGCGCGTTCGGCAGATCGTCGCCGCGGCCCGGTGACGCTCGAGGCGGCGCGCGCGGCCGCGGCGAAGGTGCTCGGGCCCGGCGTGCGCGTCCACTTCGTCACGGGCCGGAACGGCTCCTGGTGGGCGGTCGCGACGCTGCGCGGCGCAAAGGATCCCGACGGTAACGACCTCGACTGGGCCGAGCGGCTCGGCTTCCTGACCCCGGTCACGGTCGACACCTTCGCGAAGGAAGCGAAGCGCCAGTTTGGGCAGGCCATTGAGGGGGCGGCGCCTTCGACGGGTGCCGCCCCCTCTCCCCTGTAATGCTCCCAAACTCCCCTTGTTTGGGGTTCGTGGCGTCGCCGACCTCCCGGCGAGTCCTTGAAAATCTACCGCTTGACGGGCCGTTTCGCTCGTCGTACTGAATCCCTCGTTCACGGAAGGAGAGCACGAGCGCACCGGACACTCCGGGCGGCACCTTGGGCGCGGGCCCGCGCGAGCGACACCCCGCACACCCCCGAGGATCCCCCGCCGGACCCCGAAGCCCTCGAGCTCAGGCCCCCGCCCCTGGCGGACACGCAAGACCGGCCGTCGCCGCTTCGTCGTGTCTTCACCGCCAACCTCGGGGAGCCCTTCCAATGTCGTTCAACGTCACGACCGCGCACGTCCAGCAGTACAAGGACAACGTCGAGTTTCTGCTCCAGCAGAAGGACTCGCGCCTCCAGCAGGCCGTCAGCGTCCGGTCGGACTACGTCGGCAAGAACGTGAAGTTCATCGAGCAGCTCGGCCAGGTCGCCATGCAAAAGAAGACGACCCGGCACGGCGACGTGTCGCCGGTGAACACGCCGCACGACGCGCGCTGGGTGGCGCCCGACGACTACGAGCTCGCGGAGTACGTCGACGACCAGGACAAGCTGCGCATGCTGATCGACCCGACCAGCTACTACGCGCAGAACTTCAAGTTCTCGGCGAACCGGGCCAAGGACGACGCGATCATCAACGCCTTCTTCGGCACCGCGCAGACGGGCGAGAACGGCACGACCAGCGTCGCCTGGGCGACGTTCGTCTCGGCGAATCCGGGCCACCAGATCGCGGCCGGCACGTCGGGCCTCACGATCGCGAAGCTGCGGGCGGCCCGGAAGGCGCTGCGCGCCGCCGAGAACGACGAAGACGACCCCATGTTCTGCCTCGTCACCGCCGAGGAAGAGGACGACCTCCTCAACGAGATCCAGGTGGTGAGCGCCGACTACAACTGGGGCCCCGACGGCGCCCCGGTGCTGCGCGACGGCAAGGTGCAGAAGATGCTCGGCTTCAACTTCATCCACAGCGAGCGGCTCACGCTCTCGGGCGCGAATCGCCGCGTCCCGGCGTGGTGCAAGTCGGGCATGCACCTCGCGGTCTGGGCCGACGTGTACACCTCGGTCGACCGGATCCCGACCAAGGGCAAGACGATGCAGGTCTACACCTGCGCCACGTTCAACGCGGCGCGCACGCAGGAAAAGAAGGTCGTCGAGATCCTCGCGGCCTGATCCGGCAGCCCGCCCGCGTGGGCGGGCTGCTATCTCCTCGCTCTCCCGCACCTCACCCGCTCGCAAAGGAGCTCACCCGTGGCGAATCGGCTTTCCGACCTCCTGTCCAACATCCTCGCCGTTCCCAAGGTGATGAACCCGGTCAACGCCGGCTTCGCCAGCCTCAAGATGATGGTCGCGACGACCTCGGTCCTCGCGGCGGACGCCGACGCGCACGTTTACCCGTGCTTCCGCGTCCCGAGCGACTGGCGCCTGGTCGACCTCTGGACCTTCAACGACGCGATCACGGGCGGTACGGACTACGACTTCGGCATCTACCAGTCGGGCGACTGGAACAGCGCCGACCAGGCCGTCGTCGACAAGGACATCTACGTCGACGGCGCTTCGTTCGCGACTGCCCGGGTCTTCGGCGTCTCCGTCGACCCCTCGCTCGCGGCGCGCTCGAACAGCGACGCGGTCGCCTCGCTCGGCTCGGCGAAAAACATGCTCGGCACGATCTCCGGCGGCGGCGCCCTGACGGGAATCCAGCGCTTCCGGGCGATCTGGCAGGATGCCGCGCTCTCGGCGGCGCCGGTCCCCGGGACGACCTACGACCTCGCCTGGACCGCGAACACGGTCGGCACGGGCGCGGGCACGATCATCACGGTGGGCTTCTTCGCCGCCAACTCCTGAGCCAGGACGCCCGCCGGCGGCTCGTCATGGTGGACGGGCTGCCGGCGGGGCCGGCACCGCGAAAGGACGGCCGATGGCGAAGCGCTTCGTCGATTGCTCGGAAGTGACCGAGCTCGGCAGCATCACCAACCAAGACGGCTCGGCGCTGACGCTCACGAACACGACGGGCGTTCGCGTGCTCTTCGACGACACCGCGACGCCCGCGCAGGTCCTCGTCGCGCTCGAGCGCGCCAAGCTCCGCATCACGGACATTCTGAGCTGACCCGATGCCGAGCGAAGTGAGCGTCGCCAATCGCGCGCTCGCGCTCGTCGGCGAGGCGCCGATCGTCTCGTTCGCGGACGCTTCGAAGGCCGCGCGCACCGTGAATGCCTGCTACGAGGACATTCGCGACGAGGTGCTGCGCGATCACCCGTGGAACAGCGCCAAGGCGCGCGCGCAGCTCGCGGCGCTCGCGACGGCGCCTCTCTTCGGCTGGGACCTCGCCTATGCCTGGCCGGCCGACGCGCTGCGCATTCTCCGCGTCAATGACGAGCTTTGGGACGGGGCGACCGGCTGGGAAGTCGAGGGCCGGAACATCCTCACCGACTGGCTGGCGCCGATCGACGTCGAGTATGTCCGCAAGGAGACGGACCCGAACGTCTGGGACCCGATGCTCCGCTCGGCGATCGTGCTGCGGCTCGCGGCCGAGATCTGCGAGCCGATCACCCACGACGAGGCGAAAGCCGCGCGCCTCACGCAAGGCTATGAGCGCATGAAGGTCCGCGCCGCGATCACCGACGGGCTCGAGGAAGAGGTGGTCGAGGACGACTTCGACGACACCTGGGTCAACGCGCGGCTGCGCTGAGGGGGAGCCCGTGGCGCGCGCCTCGCCGATCCAGGTCGCCTTCAACTCCGGCGAGTGGAGCCGAACGCTCGACGGCCGCGTCGACCGCGATCGCTACTACGCCGCTTGCCGCGAGCTCGTCAACTTCGTTCCGCTCATCATGGGCCCGGCCGAGCGCCGCTCGGGCGAGCGCTATGTGCTCGAGGCGAAGACGCCGGCGCACCGCGTCACGCTCGGCGCCTTCGAGTTCAACGCAGAGCAAGCCTACGTCCTCGAGTTCGGCGAGAACGTGCTGCGCTTCTTCACGCTCGGGGGGCTCCTCCTCTCGAGCACGACGGGGCTCCCGGTCGAGCTCGTGACCCCGTGGACGGCCGAGCAGGCGCGCGCGATCCAGTACCGCCAGAGCGCCGACGTGATGTGGCTCGTCCATCCCGACGTGCCGGTGCAGGAGCTCCGGCGCACCGCGGCGGACACCTTCACGCTCGGCCCCTACAGCCCGACCTGGGAGCCGTTCCGGCGCGAGAACGAAGACGAGACGCAGACCATTCAGGCGAGCGCCACCACGGGCCCGGTGACGCTGACCGCGACCGGCTTCACCTTCCAGCCCGAGGACGTGAACCGCCTGGTCAAGCTGCGCGAGCTCATCGGCGCCGAGGCGCCGGAGTGGGCCGCGGGCGTCGACATTCACAACGTCGACACCGGCACCGGCTCGGCCGTCGGCGACCAGGTCCATTGGGAGGGCAACGTCTACCGGCTCGCCAACCTGAACGGCCGGGCGACCTCGGGCACCCGCCCGCCGATCCACACGAACGAAGGCGGGCAGGAGTCCGACGGGAAGTGGACCTGGGAGTACCTGCACGCCGGCGAGGGCTACGCGCGCATTACCTCGGTCGCCGCGGGCGGCGCGACGGCGACGGCGCAGGTCTTCAAGCGGCTGCCAAACTCGTGCATCACGGCGGCGACCTTCCGCTGGGCGTGGGGCGCGTGGGACGCCGTGAGCGGTTATCCGCATGCGGTCGAGTTCTTCGAGGAGCGGCTCGTCTTCTCCGGCACGCGCGGCGACCCCGAGTTCACCTGGGCGACGCGCCCGGGCGGATCCTTCGACTCGTTCCGGGCCGACCGCACCGCCGAGGGCGCGCTCTCGTGGCGCATGCTCTCGGGCAAGCCGAACCCGATCCAGACGCTCGGCGCAACCAAGGTTCTGAACACGTTCACCTCGGGCGGGATCTTCCCCGTCGTCGGCTCCGACCCGACGGCGGCGATCTCGATTGACAACCTCCCCGCGCGTCAGCGGCAAATCGCCTACGGCGTGAAGGAAGGCGTGCCGGCGCTCGTCGTCGACAATGTCGCCCTCTTCGTGCAGCGCTCGGGCCGCGCGATCCGCGAGGTGCTCTTCGACTTCGACCAGGACACCTTCGCGGCACCGGACCTCTCGATGCTGGCGTCGCACCTCCTGAAATCCGGCGTCGCCGGCATCGCCTACGCGCCCGACCCCTACCGCATGCTCCTCGCGTGGATGGAGGACGGCACGCTCGCCGGCTGCCTCTACGACCGCCCGCAGGAGGGCCTCGGCTGGTTCCAGATCCCGCTGGGCGCCGGCACTGGGACGGCCGAAGTCGAGAGCGTCGCCGTCATCCCGCACCCCGACGGCGACGTCGACCAGGTCTGGCTGGCCGTGAAGCGCACCTTCGGGAGCGTCGTCGTGCGCTCGATCGGCTACCTCGAGAAGCCCTTCGCGGAGAATGCCGCCATCGAGGACGCCTTCTTCGTCGACGCGGGAGTTTCCTACGACGGCGCCCCGCAGACCGTCTTCGGCGACCTCTCGCACCTCGAGGGCCAGACGGTGCAGATCTTCGCGGACGGCGCGCGCGTCGCGGACCAGGTGGTCGCGGGCGGGCAGGTGACGCTGGCGGCTGCGGCCTCGAAGGTCGCAATCGGCCTCGGCTACGTCTCACGCGTCGTCCCGATGCGGCCCGAGGCCGGGGGCGAGGACGGCACGACGCAGGGCAAGACGAAGCGCCCGACGCACCTCGCGCTGCGCTTCTTCCGCACGGGCGAGGGCACCTACTACGGGAGCGGGGCCAGCGGCGCCGTGCTCGACGAGCTCGTGCTGCGCAACGCCTTCGACGTGGCCGACTCGCCGCTGCCGCTCGCCTCGGGCGATACGCGCCCGCTGCCGGTGCCGGCGGGCTACGACCTCGACGGGCTCGTCGCGGTCGAGCACCGCGGGCCGACGCCCTGCACGCTCGTCGCGATGATGCCGCGCGTTACGAGCGCTTCGCGGTAGCCTTGGCCTCGATGGCGACGCGCAGGTACGCCTGCCCCATGCACTCGGAGAGCTCGACGGGCGAGATGCCGCGGGCCCCGGCGACCGAGGGCAACACGGCGAGCCCGTCGGGGCTGTCGGTGCGCTGGTAGACGACGATCAAGCCGACGCCGAGACACCGCCCCGCGATGCCCGCCTCGTTGATTTGCGTCTGGATGGTCGCGAACTGATCGAGCAACCCCTCGCGCGTGCCAGGCTCGCCGAGCGCCTTTGTCCACTGCGGCGGATCGATCGCCCCGCGCCAGCGCGCGCGAGAGAGCGCCGCGCGGAAAAACGAGCCGAGGTGAAGCCAGAGGCGACGGATGCGATTTGACATAATGGTCCTTACCGGCGCACCGGGTCGCGCTGCGCGAAATCGTCGAACGGTCGCGTCAACCATTGCCGCCACCACGCCCGGACAGTTCGCGAGCGCGCTGCAAGGCGCGAATGGGGTCGAGAGGCGTGACGAAGACCCGCGCGATCCGCCTGCCCGCCCGCTGGTGCTCGAGGTGCTCGAGCAGGAGCCGTGCGATGCCGCGGACCCGCGCGGGAAGATCGCGCTCGGTGGTAAGGTCGAGCGCGGTGACCTGATACGCGGCCCAGGCTCCCGATCCGCGCGGGCCGCCTTCGTGAAGCCGAAACTCGAACGCCTCGCGGTAGTCGAACCTCTCGACCCACAGGTCGAAGACGACGCCTTCGGCTCGCGGCACGCTCTCGACGGCGCGGGCGAATAGCTCCGACGCGTCCTGCAGCAAGGTGCGCCCACGCGAACGCGGGAAGAACGCATAACGCGCCGCGTCGAGGACGTGATCGCCCTCGCGCTCCCGGTGCGCATACCGCACCGCCGGCGGCGCCTCGGCCTCCTGCGCGCGCTCCTCGCCGCGCACGCGGGCTTCGTCGAGCACCTGCGCGCTGCGCGCGAGCCACTCGTCCCACGAGCTCGCGCGCACGCGCGGCGGCTCGCGGCCGGACTCGTAGAGCGGTGCCGCCTCCACCGGCGCGCGCGTAGCGACGCCGGCGGCGATCTCGTTCGGGTCGGGAGCGGGCATGCCGCGCACGCTACGCCGAGGGCACACAGAACGCAAGGACTCGCAAGGTCTGGCGGGTTTCTGTCGGGCGTGGCACGGTCCACCTGCCGGCCGAAGCTCGGGAGGGGGTTCCTCGCGGGCGGACGCCGGGAAGTTGAACCTGACGACGTTTCTTCTTGCCACAGGACGGCCCGCGGAAGTTCCGCGGGCCGTTTCCTTTCGGACTTCTGCAGGTGCGCTATGCGTGCTCCGCATGGGCCAGTTCGCGCAGATGGCGCCGAAAGTCTTCGCCGGCGCGCAGTTCTTTGGGTCGCTCCTCGAGGCGCAGGGAATCCGCGCCGAGGGTGAATCCGCCGCGGCCGCGGCGCGCTTCAACGCGCGGCTGTCCGAGGAGGAAGGGCTGCGCGAGCAGGCCCGGCTGCGCGGCGAGGGCGCGCGTTACCTCGCCTCGCGCGCGGTCGCCGCGAACAAGGCGGGCCTCGCGCTCGAGGGGACGGCGCTCGACGCGCTCGTCGCCGATGCCGAGACGATCGAGCGCGAGGCGCTGCAGGCGCGTCTGCAGGGCCGTCAGGCCGCGCAACTCGAGCGCGCCGGCGGGCGCGTGGCGCGCTCGAGCGCGCGGCTCGCCGCGGGCGCGACGATCCTCGGCGGCGCCGCGCGCGCGGGCGGCACCTACTACCAACTCCGCTACCCGAGCGGCGCGCCGCCGAAGCGGAAGACGTAGGCATGCCCGAGCGCATTCCCCTCCTTTCGCGTCGCACCGCGCCCGCGGCGCCGCGCGCGCGGGCGAGTGACTTCGGCTCGGGCGCGGGCGTGGCGGCGGCCGGCGAGGCGGCGCGTGCAGTCGCCGGCATCGGCGCCGCCATCGTCGACAACTACGAGCGCAGCCGCGCGCAGCGGTCCGCTGCCGAGACGGTGCGCGCGATGCGCGAGCGCGCCGCCGAGATCCTTGCGGGACCGGACGCGCGCACCTGGGAAACGGAGTTCGGCGAGGCGACGCAGACCGCCCGCCAGGAGCACGCCGAGGACCTCTCTCCCGGGTATTCCGAGCTCTACGACCAGGCCGTGCGCGACGCAGAGGCAGCGGTCGGGCTCGAGGTGCGCAGCGCAGCCCGCAAGCAGCTGCTCTCGGACGCCTCGGCGAATGACGACTACACGCTCGGCGAGCTCGCAAACGAAGCAGCCCGGGCGCCCGACGACGCGACGCGCGCGCTCGTCGACCAGCGCGCGGCGAAGGTGCTCGGCGTCGCGAAGGCGCGCGGCCAGTGGGACCAGGCCGAAGTCGACAAGCGAGCGAAGGCCTACGAGAAGTCCGTCGCCGAGGCGGCGCTTGCGCGCGGGCTCGCCGACGACCCGGCCGGGACGCGCGCGCGCCTCGAGGCGGGCGTCGGGCCGTTCGGACGGATGGACGAGAAGGACCGCCAAGCCGGCATCCTCGCGGCCGAGAAGCGCATCGCCGCGGCCGAGCGCGCGAGCCGCGCCGAGGCGCGCTTCCAGCAGGCCGCGGCCGACCGCGCCCGCGACCAGGCGGTCAACGCGAAGGCGCTCGAGCTCGAGAACGCCGCGCGCACGGGCACGCTCACGCCCGCCATGCTGCGCGACGCCGAGGGCCTCCTCGTGCAGACGTCGGCCGGTGTCACGCTCCACCGTCACTACTCCGAGGCGCTCGCGGCAGGCGGTCGCAAACCCCCGGGCGCGGCGGACCCGTCGTATTACGCGCTCGTCGTGCGCGAGCGCGCGCTCGCGCCGCAGGCGTTCGCGACGCGCGCGATCGACCCGAAGCTCGCCGGCAACCAGTTCGAGGAGCTCGTGCGCTCCCAAGGCGAGATTCTCGCCGGCAAGAGCCCGAGCTCCGAGCCCTTCTGGATGCGCGTCGCGACGCGCTGGGACCAGGTGGCCGACGTGCCCTGGGGCTTCGACCTCTCGGACTCGCTCGAGGGACAGTTTCGGCTTGCGAGCGAGGAGGCGCGCGTCGCGTTCGTGCGCGAGCACAATCGCGAGCCGAACGGCGTCGAAGCCGAGGAGGTGCTCGATCGCGTCGTGCTCGACTGGACGCGCACGAACGGCGGGAATGCCGCGGCGACCTCCCGCGCCGCAGCGCCCGCGGGCGGCACGGAGCCTCGGGCTTCATCGGGCGGTGCGACGCCCGAGAGTGCCCCGGCCGAAACCCCGCAGGCGGCGGCTGCCAGCCTCGGCGTTTCGACGGCGGACCTCGCGAAGATCGACGCGCAGCTCCGCGCCCGCGGGCATCCCGTCAACGCGCAGACCCGCGCGCAGATGCGCGACGCGGCGATTCGGGCCGGGTTCCTCGTCCCGTGAGCGCGCCCTTCGGCGACCTCGAGCCGGCGCCGCGCGCCACGGCCGCGGACGCGCCGTTCGGCGACCTCGACCCGATCGCCGAGCAGGGCGCCGCGCTCGCGGGGAGCGCGCTCGCCGCGCAGAAGATCCCGGCCGCGGCGGCGCGCGGCGCGCTCGACGCGGCGCGTCGCGCGGGCGTGCCGGCTGACGTCGCGCTGCGCCGCTCCGAGGAGGTGGGTGCGGACCTTCGGCGCCGCGGCATGCCGCTCGACGAGATCGCGCAGTCCCCCGCGCTCGCGGCGTTCTTCTCCGACCCGGTGCGCGCCGCGGCGGCGCAGGAGCGCGCGGCCGAGCTCGTGGCGCTGCGCCGCGCGCTCGGGAACGCGCAGCGGCCGCTCGGCGAGATCCTCGAGGGCCGCGTCGAGCGCGGCCGCGGGAATGTCCGCCTCGGCGACCTCGTGCTCGGCCGCATGCGAGGGACGCTGACTGCCGAAGAGGACGCCGAGTGGGGCCAGCTCGTGCAGGGCGGGCGCATCGCCGAAGACCGCATGCCGCTCGAGGCCGCGGCCGCGCTCGCGGCGCGCGGCAACCGCGAGGCGCAGGCGCTCCTGACGCACGGCGCGCCGAGCTTCCTCACGCCCGAGCAGGACCAGGCGCGCGCCGCGCTCGCGGACACGATCGGCCGCTCGCAGCCGGGCAACCTGCAGCGCGAGGCGCTCGGCGCAGCGGCCGAGCAGCTGCCGATGCTGGCGCGCGGCGGCGCCGGCGGCGTGGTCGGGGCCGCCATCCCGGCGCTCGTCGCCGTCGGCGGCGTCGCGCTCGGGCAGCCCGAAGTCGCCGGGCCGGCCGCGGCGCTGATTCCGGTCGGCGCGCGCGTCGGCGCGGGCGCGGCGTTCTTCCCGATCAACCTCGGCGAATCGTACGCGAATCTCGAGGGGCTCACGTTCCAAGACGCGAGCGGGAAGCCGGCGCCGGTGCCGCGCGCGGCGGTGAACGGCGCGGCCGTGCTCGCGGCCTCGGTCAAGACCGGGCTCGACCTCGTCGGCCTCGAGGCGCTCGTCGGCATGCTCCCGGGCGGCGGCGCCTTCCTGCGCGGCCCGGTCGAAGGCCTCCGCGCGCGCGTCGAGCAGGCGCTCGCGAGCCGCCCCGAGCTCGTGCAGGCGCTCGCGAAGTTCGGCGCCTCCTACGTCGCCGCGATCGGCGCGGAGTCCTCGACCGAAGCCGTCCAGACCGCGGTCGACATTGCCGCGCGCGCGGCGCTCCCCGAGCTCGCGCAGGGCCGCCCCCTCGTGCCCCCGATGGCGCCAGGCGGCGTCCCGGTCCCCGGCCCGGACGGGAAGGCGCAGCCCTCCGTCGCGGGCGCGGTGGGCGAGGCGATCGCCTCGCCGAGTGGCCGCGCGGAGATCGCGGCGAGCGCGCGCGAGGCGGCGCTCGCGACGGCCACGTTCGGCGCCGGCGCCGCGGCCTTGACGGGCGTCGTCGGCGCTGCGCGCCGCGCGCGCCAGGACACCGAGCGCCGAAAGGCGTACGCCGAAGTCGCGGCCGCGGCCGGGAAGCTCGAGGACCTGCGCGGCACCATGCCGGGCGACCTCGCCGAGCTCGTGCAGAAGCTCGCCGACGAGCAGGGCGTCCCGGTGACGTACGCCGAGCCGCAGGACCTCGCCGAGCTCTTCCAGGCCGACCCCGACCGCTGGCGCGTGCTCTCCCCGGAGACGCAGGCCGAAATCGCCGAAGCGGCCGAGACGGGCCGGGTCGCGGCCATCCCGACGGGCGAGTACCTGACGCACCTCGAGGGCGCGAAGCCTGCGGCCGCGGGGCCGGTCGGAAAAGCGGAAGCGCCCGCGAAGCCGCCGCCCGAGGTGCGGCTCGACCCGGGGCAACTGTCCGAGGAGGAGCTCGCCTCGCTGCTCGAGACGGCGAGCGCGGAGGTGGCGGCGGCGCCTCGCGTCGGCGCGACGGCGCAGCCCGAAGTGTCGCCGGCGGCGCAGTCCTACTTCGAGCGCATGCGCGACGCGCTCGCAGAAGCCGCCTCGACCCCCTACGACCGCCGGCAGGCGGCCGTCGTCGCGACCCTCGTGCGCGAGGCCGTGACGACGCGCGCGGCTCGGCTCGGGATCCCGGTCGAGGAGGCGATCGCGCAGGAGCAGGGACTTCGCTTCCTGACCCGCCCGGTGCCGGCGCCCGCGCGCGCGCGACCCGACTTGCTCGGGGCGCCCGTCCAGGACGTCACGGCGGCGCGCCGGCTGGGCGAGCTCCAGCGCGCGATCGCGGACCTGCGCGAGTCGAAGACTCCGGAGCCGAAGCAGAAGCAGCCGGTCTTGTCGCTGCTGCGCGCGCTCGGGCGGGTGCAGACCGGGACCGCGCTCGCGTCGGAGCTCGCGGCGATGGACGTCACGCCGAAGCGGTTCCCCGGGCTCTTCTCGAAGCGCGGCAAGGTGGCCGAGGTCGATACCCTCATCGGAAGCGAGCACCCGATCCTCGCGACCCTGCCGCGGCAGGAAGGCACCGACTACATCGACCGCGAGGCCGTGCTCGAGGCGATTCGCTCCGAGCTCCGCGGGAATCCGCTCCTCCCCGAAGACGAGGCCGCGCGCTTCGCCGAGCTCGAGGCCGCGCGCGGCGAGCTCCAGGTCGCGCTCGGCGAGGCAGGCGTCGACATTCAAGCAATGGCCGACGAGGACGCGGCGCGCGCGCTGCTCGCCTACGAGGGCCAGCGCATGGACGAGGAGCTCTTCCAGACCGCCTGGCAGGGATCGCCCACCAAGCGCCTCGAGGGCGGGAAATTCTCGACGGAGTTCATTGGCTCGGGTGAGAACACGCTCGGTCAAGGCTGGGGGCTCTACTTCTCATCGAAGCGCGCCGTTGGGGAGTGGTATCGCCAGGAGCTCGCCGAAGGCGGGCGCGTCGCCGTCGTCACGTTCCACGGCAACGACTTCGCGGTCGACGGAACGATCGGCACGCTGGCGGACTTTCAGGGCGCGGCCGAAGACGCCGAGATCCGCGAGGAGGCCCTCACCGACACGGACCGCGCGCGATTGGCCGAGGAGGCGGCCGTCCACCTGCTCGCCGGCGCGCAAACGGACGACGTCGGAACGATGCTCCCGCCGCTATCGGCGCAGACGTTCGAGCGAAGAAAGCTGGCCGCCTTGGACTTCTTGCGCCGGGAAGTGGCCCGGATCGAGGGCGTGGTCGCCGCGCAGCGCGAGAAGCGCGACCGCTTCCGCCTGCTGGCGCAGGACGACGACCTCTACATCGCGGAGGAGCAGACCGCCGACGTCCACCTCCAAGCGTTCACGGCCAAGCGCGACGCGACGCGCGAGGTTCGCGACCTGCTCGTGAGGACGCAGCCCTCCGACGTTCGCGCGACGAGCGGCGGCCAACCGCACCGCGTCGAGCTGCCCGAAGACGAGCACCTGCTCGACTGGACGCTCGCGCTTCACGAGCACCCGGAGCCCGTGCGCAGCCGTCTCGCACGCCTCGCGGAGTTCCTCTACGGGGAAGGCTATTCGCGCGGCTGGGAGACGAAAGGCAGTCCGCTCGGCCGGCGATTCTACCTCGACCTCGCGAAGACGTTCTCCCATGAGGGCGCGCGCGCCATCGACCGCCTCGAGGCGGCGCTCGGGCCCGAGGCGGCGGCGCCTGTTGTGCGGGCATGGAAAGAGCGCCGGGCGTTCGGGCCCGAGCTCGCAAGCCGCGCGCTCGCAGCGGCCGGCGTCCCAGGGCACTCCTACGTCAGCAACAGCGGTAACCGAAATTTCGTGATCTACGACGACGCCGCGATCGAGCCGCTCGAGACGTACTACCAGCGGCGCCTACCCCCTGATGAACGCGACGTCCTAGAGCGACTTCGGCCCGCCGTTCGCGATCCCGCTACTGGCACAGTCTACGACGGGAGTTCCCATCGGGCGGCGATCGATAAGGCTTCGCGGGACGGCGAGACGTGGGCCCGCCTCTTTTTCGAGTGGGACCGCTCGACCGAAAACGCCGGCTTCCTTGATCCACAGACGGCGCGTTTCATTTCGCGCGAAGAGGCTGAGCGGCGCTGGCAAGTTCTCACCGAGGAGGATCGGCGCGATGCGCTCCTCGGCTCGCGCGAGCGCCGGCGCCAAGAGGGCCCGGCCGGAGAGGTGAAAGGCTCGATCTCGCTCTCGCCCGACATGCGCGACGCGCTGATCCGCTTCACCGAGGCCGCGGACCTGACGACCGGGCTCCACGAGCTGATGCACTACTACACGCTTCGGCTCGAGCGCGAGGCGCAGGATCCCGACGCGCCGGAGTGGATGCAGCGCGACGCCGAAACGCTCGTGCGCTTCGCGCGCCGGCAGCCCGAGGGCCCGCTCGAGGGTCCGCTCGACACCGCCGCCAAAGAGCGGCTCGCGGACGCCGGGCTCGCGTACCTGCGTGACGGGCGCGCGCCGAGCCCCGAGCTCCGGTCTGCGTTCGCGCGCTTCCGCGAGTGGCTGTCTGCGTTCATTCGGTCGCTGCGCGAGCTCCTCGGCGACGACGTCCTCCCCGACGACGTCCGGGCCGTCTTCGACCGCATGTTCGCCACCGACGAGGCGATCGCGCGGGCTCGGGAGGAGGACGTCATCGGCTCGATCTTCGCGGCCGAGCAACTCACCGACGAGGAGAAGGCGCGCCTCTCGCGCTCGGTGGCGGCGTTCGACGGCGAGGTGCGCAACGCGGTCGACCGCGAGCAGTTCCGCGCCGAGGCGAAGCGCCGGGACCTCTTCTCGAAGATCCAGCGCGAGCGCGAGGAGGGCCGGCGCGCCGAGCTCGAGCGCATCCTCGTCACGGTCAACGCCGAGCTCGACCGCGACCCCGTCTGGCAGGCCGACGCCTACCTGCGCGAGATCCCGGGCGAGCAGAAACTCTCGCGCGGCGTCCTGCTCGAAATGTTCGGCGCCGACACGGACGCCGGCCGCGCGGTCCGCGAGGTGCCGACCGGCGCGCGCTCGTGGCTCTCGGCAACCGATGGCGTCCATCCCGACGAGTACGCCGAGCAGTTCGGGTTCGACGTCGGCGCCGACCTCGTGCGCGGCCTTCTCGCCGCCGGATCGAAGGAAGCCGGGAGCCGCGCTCGCGTCGCCGAGGCGATCGCGCGCGAGCGGCTGCGCTCGCAGGGGGCGCTCTCGCCGGGGGAAATCGAGGAAGTCGCACTCCGCGCGCTCGCGGGCGAGAAGCGGATCGACTTCCTGCTCGAAGAGGAGCGCATCCTCGCCGCGCGCGCAGGGAGCGCGCCCACCCCGCGCGCCGTCGCCGAGGAGCAGGTGCGGCGCATCCTCGCCGAGAAGCAGATTCGCGACCTGCGGCCGGACGTTCACCGCGCCACCGCCCGCCGCGCGCGCCGCGAGGCGCTCATCGCCGCGCGCGCCGACGACTTCACGGCCGCCGCTGCGCACCTGCGCCGCGAGCTCCTGCACACGATGCTCGAGCAGGAGACGCGCCGCGCGCGCGAGGAGTCCGCGAAGATCCTCGGGAACCTGCGCCGCGCCGACCGCGACGGAAAACTGCGCAAGCGCATCGGGAAGGCGATGGGCGGCTATCTCGAGGCGCTCGACGGCATTCTCGAGCAGGTCGAGTTGCGCATCGTCCCACTCCGCGAGACGGCGCGCCGCGCGCAGGTCTTCGCGACCTGGGTCGCCGAGCACCGAAAGCAGGGCGACGACCTCGTCGTCCCCGAGTGGCTGCTCGAGTACCGCCGGCGCAACTGGCGGACGCTCACCATGAACGAACTGCGCGGGCTCGCGGCAGCCGTCGAGACGATCATCCACAACGCCACCGAGGCGACGGAGATCCGCATCGAGGGCGAGCTCCGCGAGCGCGAGGCCGTGGTCGACGAGCTCGTCGCCGGGCTCGGCGTGCTGGCGGGATCCGTCACGCGGTCCGATCGCCTCGTGCCGCCGAAGGTGGGCGAGCTCCGCGAAGTGACCGGGCGCCTCGACCGCTTCTTCGCTGGGGCGCGCGCGGGCGACGCCATGCTCACCTCGAAGGAGCACCTCGTCGACGTGCTCGCGCGCGGCGACACGCGCGGCATCTGGCACCAGGCCGTGGTCAAGCCGCTGCTCGACGCCGACGACGCCTATCGCACGAGCCGCGACGACTACCGGGACAAGCTGCGCGCCGTGCTCGAGCGCTTCGGCGATGCGAGCGGGCTCTCCGCGGAGATCGACGAGAAGCGGCTGCGCGACCCGCGCACGGGCCGGCCGTTCATCCTGACCCGCTGGGACCTGCTCTCGATCGCGCTGAACACGGGCAACGCCGGCAACTTCGAGAAGCTCGTCGGGGGCTACGAGTGGAACCCGGACAACGTCCGGCAGGTGCTCGACGATCACCTCACCGAACGCGAGTGGGCGCTCGTGCAGGACCTCTTCGACCTCGTCGAGACGCTCTGGCCGGCCATCGTCGCGCAGCAGCGCGCGGTGACGGGCATCGTTCCCGAGAAGGTCGAGGCGACCCCGATCCAGACCAAGTTCGGGCAGGAGCTCCGCGGGGGCTACTGGCCCGTCGTCTACGACCCGGCGCGCAGCGTGAAAGCCTCGGTCTACGCCGAGGCCGAGGTGTTCGAAAAGCGCGCCAACGGCTCGGCCTACGTCGAGACGGATCACGGCTTCACGGAGCGCCGGACGGCGGTCGCCGACCGCGCCGTGCAGCTCGACGGGCGCCTCGTGCTCGAGCGCCATCTTGACGAGGTGCTGCTCGACCTGGCGTTCCGCCCGGCGCTGCTCCGCACGTCGAAGCTCCTGCGCGACGAGCGCCTCAACCGCTCGATCCGCGAGAAGCTCGGGCCGGAGTTCGATTACGCGCGCTTTTGGAAGCCCTGGCTCCAGTGGATCGCCGGAGACACGGCCGACGTTGGGGCGATCGGCATCCTCGAGCGGACGGCGCGGGTCATGCGGCTTCACGCGACCAGCTTCAAGCTCGGGCTCCGGCTCTCGACCCTCCTCGTGCAGCCGTCGGGCCTCGCGCTCTCGGTGGGCGTCCTCGCCGGGCTCTCGCACGGGGGCCAGAAGGTCGGCGCCAAGGCCGCGGCGCAACACCTGATTCGCGGCCTCTGGACGGCGCTTGGCGGGCTCGATCCCGCGCGTGCGGCCGCGGTGCAGCGCGACGTCGCCGCGGCGTCGCCGTTCATGCGCGACCGCCCGTCGACGCTCGACCAGGACCTGCGCGACCTGATCCGCGAGGCGGGCGAGAAGCACCGGCTCGACCTGCGCGCGCAGGCCTTCGCGGCGCACCTGATCTCGTCGGTGCAGTACTTCGCGGCCGACGTCCCGACCTGGCTCGCGGCACGCGCGATCGCCCGCGAGCGCATGGGCATGACCGAGGCCGAGGCGGTCGCCTTCGCGGACTCGCGCGTCCGGCTCGCGCAGGGCGGCGGCTCGCGCATCGCGACCTCGAACGTCGTCAACGGCTCCGAGTTCTGGAAGTCGCTGAACCTCTTCTACTCGTTCCGCAACGTCGTGTACAACCTGCTCCGGGCGAACCTCCGGGCGCGGCGCAACTTCCCGGCCTTCCTCGCGGCGCACACCTTCTACCTCTCGAGCGGCGCCGTCGCGTCGGTCGGGATCGGGCTCCTCGTCGCGGCCGCCGAGGGGCGCGAGCCGCCCGACGACTGGGAAGAGGACGCCGCCGGGCGGCTCGTCGTGGGCGAAGCAGTGGGACTCCTGCCGTTCGGGGCCGACGCCTACCAGGCGCTACGCGACGGCGCCGCGCGCGCGCCCGGGGCGCTCGGGCTCTACTTGAACAGCCTCGCCGACCTCGGGAGTTCGAAGGGCCTCGAGGAGTCGCTCTTCGACACGGTGCGGTGGTTCGGCCTCGTACTCGGGGCGCCCGTCGACTGGCCCGCGACGGCGCTCGAGCGGCGCCTTGACGAGGAGCCCTCGCGAGGTCGGCGCGGGCGTGGTAATCGGGCTCAGAGGGAGCGCGGCGAATGACCGTTTCGAGCACGCAGACCCGCGTCAGCTACGCCGGCAACGGGGCGACCGTCGCGTTCTCGGTGCCGTGGCGCTTCCTCGAGGACGCGGCGCTCCTCGTACTGGTCCGCACGGACGCGACCGGCGCCGTCGTCACGAAGACGCTGGCGACCCACTACAGCGTGACCGGGGCCGGGGATCCGCTCGGCGGCACGCTGACGATGGTCGCGGCGCCGGAGACGGGCGAGACGCTCTTCATCATCCACGACCCCGAGCTCCTGCAGGAGCTCGACCTCGCGCCCGCGGCGGTGCTTCCGGTCGAGCTCCTCGAGCGCGCGCTCGACCTCGCAACCCATCAGCAGCAGCGCACGCGCGAGCTCGTCGACCGCGCCCTGCGCCTCGGGGACACGGAGACGAGCGGCTCGGGCGCGTACGACGCGGACGGGAACCGCATCGGCAACCTCGCCGACCCGACGACCAACGACGAGGCCGTGACCCGCGGCTGGGCGCTCTCCAACTTCGCGACCGCCTCGGGCCCCTCGGCCATCCCGCCGGCGAGCAGCATTGGCGATACCGAGATCGACGCGGCCGATCCGATTTCGCTCGCGAAGATCGACGGCCTCACGACGGCCGAGCAGCAGGTCGAAACGAATCCGCTCCCGCTGGCGCTCGACGCCTCGCACCTCGTCGCGCACCAAAAGCTGCAGTACCAGCTGCTCGCGATTCTGAACTGGCTGGACGCGGGCGCGCGTGCGCATGCGTTCGAGGCGGTCCCGGCGTCGAACTTGCCGGCGGTGGTGGCCGCCTCGGTCGCGGCCGCATTCACCGGACAGAACGAGCTCATCAACGGCTCGCTGCTCGTCTCCCAGCGCTTCCCGAGCGAGACGGCGACGGGCACGATCGCGTCGGGCGTCGACGCCTACATCTGCGACGAGTGCTTCGTGTTCCCGACGGGCGGCACGCTGACGTGGACGCGGGTTTCGGCCGGGCTCCACTCGGGGGCGCGCTCGCCGATGGGGCTCGAGCTCACGGGCGCGGCCGGCATCACGAACGCGCGCATCGGCTTCCGGCTCGGGCGCCGGCTCGTGCGCAAGCTCGGCGCGCTCCTCGCGAACAAGAACGTCACGTTCGGCGTGAAGGTGCGGCACTCTGGCACGACGGGGTCGCTGACGCCGAGCCTGCTCGTGCGCTCGACCTCGAACACGGGCGACGATTCCGTTTCGACGAAGTTCGCCTCGGCCAACATGACGACGCGCGTCACGCAGGCTTTCCCGGGCGCGCTCGCCGCGGGCAACGAGGTGGCCTTCACCCACACTTTCGACCTCGGGGCGATGACCGACGGCCAGAACGGCATCGAGATCTATGTCGACCTCGGCGCGATGAACGCGGCGACCATTAAGTTCACGGTGACGGACTTCTGGCTCGCGCCCGGGGACATTTCGGCCTCGCTCCTGCCGGACGACTTCGACGAGACGCTCATGCGCTGCAAGGTCGGCTACCAGAAGACCTTCCCCTACGCGGTCGCCCCCGCGCAGAACGCCGGGTTCACGGGCTCGCTCGTCGCGACGGGCGACGACACTTACAACTGCGCGTTCGGCTGGCAGCACAGCCCGCCGCTTCGCTTCGTGCCCACATCCCCGACGACCTTCGTCACCTACAACCCGGGCGCCCTGGCGACGACGCCGCGCAACTTCAACAGCGACAACGGGACCATTACGACGGTCACGCCGAGCGATCAGCACTCATACATCCGCTTCGACGCCTCGGGGAACAAGGAAACCGACTGGCACGTCCACGCGACGGCCGACGCCAACTTCTACGACTAAGGAGGCCCTGCCCATGCGCATCAAGGTCCGGCGCCGCCGGATGCCCGAACCCCCGCCCGAGTACGCCTATGCCGAGCGCACGCCCGACGGCTGGCTCGTCAGCGACGCCAGCGAACTGGCCCCCGACTTGCTCACGGCGTCGCAGCTCGTGGAGCGCTACGCGCCGCTCGTGCGCTGCCCCGAGCTCGAGAAGGACCTCGAGGCCGAGGCCGCCCCGAAGGCCGAGCCGGCGCCCGCGAAGGCCGAAGCCCCGTGAAGCGCGTCGCCCTCGCGCTCGCGCTCCTCGCCGCGACTCCCGCGGCCGCGGCCTCCTGGGTGAACGTCGACCCCTACATTGGCGCCGGCGGGAACCCGTCGCAGTACCGCTTCGCGGCCGCCGACGGGACCGGGCTCTCGAGCATCCGGGCGCTCGGGGGCGAGTGCCGGACGGTCGCGGTCGGGTTCGCGGACGGCGCCGGCGGCGATGCCGACGTGTATTCGTGCAGCGACGAAGCCTGCACGGAGTCGAAGCTCGAGGCGTCCTTCACGGCCGATGGCGAGCTCGTCTTCGTGCCCCGCTTCCGCTCGCTGCGCGTCGACCGGGTGGCGGTCGGCGCCGGGACGAGCGTCCTCTCGATCACCTGCGGCGCCAACGTCGCGCGCGCGAGCGCGGCCGGCAGCGGTTACGCGACCGTGCAGGACGAAGGCACGCCGGTCGCGCAGGAAACCGTGCTCGACTGCCAGGGCGCGGGGATCACCTGCACCGCCGGCGCCGGCAAGACCGTGGTCACGGTGCCGGGCGGCGGGGGCGGATCGACCCCCACCGGGACGGGCTTCCGGTTCGTGACGGGCGGCGTCGAAGACGCGGCCGCGAAGGTGCAGAACGCCGGGACCGACGTCACAGCCGACCTCGAGGAGGAGACGCACGCGGCCGAGCATCAGAACGGCGGCGCGGATCCCGTCGCGACGGCGACGCCGGGCGCGAACGTCATCCCGCAGGCGGGCGCGGGCGGCGCGCTCGCCGATGGATTCGTCGACGGGGCCGCCGAGGCGGGCGAAGTAGTCGGGACGGAAACCGACGAGGCGCTCTGCTCGTGGGAGTCCACCAGCTCGCTCGTCGAGTGCGACCTCGCGGTCAACGCGGGGACCGCGCTCGCGAACGACCTCGAGGAAGAGACGCACGCGAGCGAGCACAACGAAGGCGGGGCGGACGCGCTAAGCGCCGAGGCGCTCGCGAGCTCGTGCGCGAGCGGCGAGACGCTCGAGGGCAACGGCGCGGGCGGAGTCGTGTGCGGCACGGACGACGGCGGCGCGGGCTCGGGCGATTCGGTCACGGTGAACGGCTCCGCGCAGACCGACGTCGACCTCGACGACGCGACGCCGGCGGCGCCGACGAACACGAAGGCGGTTCACTGGCAGGCCAGCGGGAGCGGCCCGGCGAACGTATCGGGCCACGTCTACGCGAGCGACACGACCTACGCCGTGGTTTCCGACTCGCCGAGTGCCTCGCAAAACGACTACAGCCCGACGGGCTGGAACGGGACGCAGCCGAGCCAAGCGACGGTGCTTCTGCTCACGCCGACGGTGACTCTGCAAATCACCGGCGTCGCCGGCGGCGCGGCCGGGCGGATGCTGACGCTCATCAACGCGACCGACCCCGCCGGTTCGGGCGCGCGCCTCATCGTCCTCCCGAATCAGAGCGCCAGCTCGAGCGCGGCGAATCGCTTCACGTTCTCGAACCGGCAAGCGTGGTTCCTGTTGCCGGGCGACTCCATGCAGTTCATCTACGACGGCACGGCGAGCCGCTGGCGCCCGCTCGACCGCGCGACGTACGCGCAGCTTTTCGATGCGGTCTACGAGTTCAACGGCGCGGTGGGCGGCGAGATCACGAGCGTGGCGAGCGGCACCGGCGCCTCGACGCAGGTCGGCACCTACCTCGCGACGAGCGCCACGCAGAACCCGGGCGCGGCCACGCAGGCGGACACCGGCACGGTGGCGACTGGCCGCGCGGGCTTCGCGATGGGCGGCGCCGCGGTCGGCATCAACCCCGAAGAGGGCGCGGCCTTCTCGCTGACGCGCATTGCGGTGGAGGCGCTCGCGGTCGCCGCGGGCGACGACTTCGAGGTGCTCTCGGGCTTCTCGGATGGCATCGCCACGCAGCCGCTCAACACGACGGACGGGGCCTACTGGCTCTACGACGTGGACGCCTCGGCGTCGTGGCAGGGGTGCTCGGAGGACACCGGCACCAAGAACTGCGCGACGACTGGATCGACGGTTGACACGAACTACATCTACCTCGGCGTCTTCATGAACGGCGATTGGTCGCGCACGGACTACCTCTATTCGACCGACGGCGTGTCGTGGACCATCGGCACCGCCGAGACGACGGATTCAAACATCCCCGACACCGGGGAAGCGACCAACTGGGTGCCCCTCGTGATCGTGAAGGAAGCCGGCACCACGCAGCGGAACGCGGACATCGACTTCGCGGGCCTCTGGTTCGCGGCGATTCGGGGGAGCTGAGCCGATGCGCCTCAAGGCCAAGCGCCGCGAGAAGCCTCCCCTCCCGGCTGAGTACATCTACGCCGAGCGCGACGAGCTCGGGCGCTGGACGGCGGCCGGCCGCGAGCTCTCCGAGTCGCAATTTCTCGAGGAGTGGGAACCGCTCGGCGACTTCCCGCGCTGGCAGGAGCCCGAGGCCGCGCGCTCGCGCGTGCGCGAGGCGCTGCGCGCGCGAGCCGACCGGCTGCTCGTCTGGCTCATCAACTGGGCGAACCGCGCGCGCCGCGTGACGGCGCCGGAGCCCGTGACCTACGTTCCGACGCCCGGAGCTCCGACGGAGCGAGTCCTCGCGGCGCCGGAGCCTGTGAAAGCGCCCGCCCCCGTGGCGGGGGAGGTGATCGAATGAAGCTGCGAGCGATTCTTCTTCTTCTGTTGCTCGGCTCGAGCCCGGCATGGGCCGCGGGCCGCTGGAACATGACGTCGATCGGGCCCGGCGGCGCGGCGACCTTCGACTGGACGGCGAGCGACGCCGGCGATGCGCAGCCGGCGCTCGACGCGCGCCTCTGCGCGACGCTCGGGTTCACGGTCGAGGTTCCGAGCGGGACGCCGTCGGTCGCGTTCTACCCCGTCAGTCAGAACGCCGCGGCGCCGGCGACGAGCAACTCGGCGACGTACACCGCGACCGCGACGGCGCGCCTGCCGACCACGCTCGACTGGGGCCCGTACTTCCTCGACCCGGACGTCGACACGGCGGGGGCTGCCGGCGGATCCGTGACGGTGCGCTGCACCGGGTTTGCGCAGCGCGGTTCGGGCGGCGGCGCGGGCGTTGTGGCCCGCTCGTACGGCGCGCTCAAGGCCTGCCTCGAGTCGCCCCGCATCGCCGAGTGCGTGGTCGACCGCTGGATCGTTCTTCCGCCGGGCGCAAACAACGTCGTCACTTGGCGCACCGGCGAGACGGCCAATGGCGCACAGGCGAAGGCCATCCGGTGCGCCGAGGGCGGCTGGCTCGGCACCGATGATGCCGTCGTCGACACGGCATCTTTCATTTGGGACTGGGGGCAACTCGCGCACGACGCCGAGCTGCGCATCGAGGGCTGCGGCATCGACGGAGCGCCAACGGACGGGGACACCTACGGCATCGACATTCGCGGCTCGGCGATCGCGAACCTGCTCCGCGTCTACTGGCTGCGCAATCACTTTTCCGACCGTGGCACCGCTTCGACGAGGGTTCACTTCGACTCGCTCATCGGCCTCTCGGGCATGTGGATCGACAAGAACATGTTCGACGCGCTGGCGGGCACGATCGGGCACCAGTTCGTCTTTGACGGCGGGTTCGGAGGGTCGGCCGGTCAGGGCTCGCGCATCTGGCTGACGGACAACATCGCCACACCCGCCGTGAACTTCTACGGGATGCTCGACCTTCGGCTTGCGCAGTCCGCGGTGCAGCTTCACCTGATCTCACGGGGCAACGTCTGGTCCGGCGGCGCCGTCATCTCCGGCAACTCGATCATGGGCGCGTGGTACATGCTGGGCGGCGCAATCTCGCTGCCGCGCGTCGACCTCGACGACCAGTTCGCGCTCGGCAGCAACCGGCAGATTCCGTGCATCGTGAGCATCGACGGCGTGAACGCCGGC
Source organism: uncultured Spirochaetales bacterium (assembly GCA_964501435.1). Classification (GTDB taxonomy): domain Bacteria; phylum Myxococcota_A; class UBA9160; order UBA9160; family UBA6930; genus VGRF01. Next base: position 39,097 of record CAZCTH010000038.1, read on the forward strand.
GGCGGCGTGCTCAGCGGTCGCGTAGTGCTGGGCGGAGCAAACACATCGTCCGACTTCGGCGGCGTCGTCTGCGCGACGGACGGCGGGTTCGGCTTCGAGTCGATCGACCTCGACGTCGTGATTCAGTCGACGGACAGCTACCCCGGCGACGTGTTCAAGCTCGCGTTCGCGGACACCGATGCGACGCTCTACCTCAAGTCGCTCGACCTGCGCGTGCAGCGCGGCGGCATCCCGGGCGGGACGACGAACCCGAACCCGTTCGATCGCACGTTCTGGTCGAAGCTCTACAGCGACGGGACCGCGAACGGAAGCATCTCGTTCAACGGCGCGCGGGTTCCGATCATGGCGGGGAAGATCGGCTCGATGGCGTGGGGCCCGATGATCGTGCGCTCGCAGACCGCGCTCTCGGGCACCGTCGACACCGCGCTCATGACGGCGACGATGCCCTCGACGATCAAGCGCGCGGCGTGCTGGACCGAGGACACGACCGGCTCGGCCACCTTCAACCTCTACCGCGGCACGAGCGCGACGCTGCTCCACAGCGCGAACCAAGCCTGCGGGTTTCGCAAGACCGACGCCGCGGCGACGACCTGCCCGACGTGCACGGGCGGCGCCGGGCAGACCGCGACGCTGACCAGCGTGCCCGACGACGGGTCAATCATCTGCTCGAGCACGACGCCGGCGACGAGTTTTCAGATCTCTCCGACGGGCGAGTGCCGCAACAAGACGAACATCACGAGCTGCACGAAAGCCTCGGGCGCGACGACGATCTCGTGGACGCCGACCTCGACGGTGACGGCCAACCTCTCCTGCACCTACGACACGGTGCCGGCGTGGGTCACGATGAACCAAAACACGTCCTTTGCGCTCGGGGACGTGCTGGGCTTTCGCACGACGGCCGGGTTTGCCAACACGCCGGCGAACGCGCGCACCTGGGTCATGGTCGAGTCGACGCCGACGAATTAGGGGGTTCCATGCTTCGGACTGCACTCGCGCTCTGGATCCTGTGCGCGCTTCCGGCCTTCGCCGGCGACGTGGATGCCGATGGCGTCGCCGACCTGGTCGACAACTGCCCGAACTTCGCGAACGCGAGCCAGTCCGACGTCGGCGGGGTGGGCGCGGCCTCGAGCCCGGACGGCATCGGCGACGCCTGCCAGTGCGGCGACGTGAACGGGAACGGCCGCG